>NZ_CP099837.1:5004482-5630043 GCF_024134545.1 Nocardiopsis exhalans | reverse complement strand
AGAGGCAGTGCGCACGGCCGCGGGTGCGGCCGGTGCGGGAACGGGAGCGGTGAGCGCGGAGGCGGGCCGGCACGGGAGCATGAGCGGTGCGGCCAGCACTGGTGCGGGTGTGGGCTGCGCGGCCACTGCGGGCGCGGGTACGGCCGACACGGGTGTGGGGCGTGGGTCTTTCCCGAGGGGCCCGCCCCGGAACTTGCCTGGCAGGGCTGGGAGGAGGCGACCCGCGACCCTCCTGCCCCTGGGGCGGCCGGACGTGTCACAGGCACGGGCGAGCCGGGAGAGCGCTCTCTCAGAGCGTTTGCGGCTGGGCGACCGAGGTGGTGAACCATTCGGTCACGGTGAGGGGGTGTCCTGGGCGCTCCACCGCCAGGGACAGCGGCCCGGGGGAGAGGTCGGCGGCATTGAACCGGCCGTCGGCTCCGACGAAGAGGCGGAGTGTGTGGTCGGGGCGCCTCAGGTGGACTTCCACGTGGTCGAAGTCGCCGCTGACCAGACCGGAGAGTGCGCTGTGGTCGCCGCACGGCTGGACCTGGAGGTCCAGGTGGACCCCTTCCAGGTCGAACCGGAGGACGACCGGTGCGATGCCGTCGTGATCACGATGGAGCGGTTGCTCGGGGGAGGGCACGGTGTATCTGGCGGTTCTGGCCGGACGGGCGCCGTCCACGGAGCGGTCGAAGGCGGCCAGGGCGGCGGCTCGCCCGGCTCGGTCCTGGGTGGGGTCCGCGTCTTTGTTCCGCACGGTTCACGCACGCCTTTCGGTTGGTTCGCTGTTCTCTTGCGCTCCGCGGATCTACCGCAGGGAGCGGCGCAGCTGACGGATCAGTCGCCGTCGCTCCCTCGCGGTGGTCCGGTGGGAGATCGGCGCGGCATCGGGTGAGTCGTCGAGGTACTGCTGTGCCACCCGGCGGTCGGCCGGATCGGGGAGTTCCCGGATGGCCTGGAAGAGTTCGGTGTGCGTCTCCTTGGCGAGGTACTGGTCCTCGGGGCCGTCCTGGTGTTGGGGGCGCTCGTCCAGGTCCTGGGGGTCGAACGGTGGAAAGCGCTGCCGCTGCGCGCGCTGGCGGTTGCAGGCGGAGCGCGTGGTCCGGTGCAGCCAGGCGGCGAGCTGCTGCGGGGAGTGCAGTCGGGACAGGTTCTGGTTGAGAGTGAGCCAGACCGTCTGCGTGGCGTCCTCGCGGTCCTGCTGGGAGAGCCGGTAGGACCGGGCGATGCCGTTCACCAGGCTCAGGTAGCGGTCGACGATGGCCTCCCAGGCGTCCGCGCTCCCCTGGCAGGCGGCCCGGACGAGGTCGGTGTCACTCAGCGAGGAGGGTTCGGGTGCGGGGGTCTGCTCCGGCGCTGGGGAGTGCTCGGGGCCAGTTGTGGCCGGAACTGGCAAAAAAGAGGTGGATACATACCCTGAACTGCCCGGATGGGTGGTTTCCTCCTGTGGTTCCGGAGGTTGGATGTCATCATGCGGCTGGTCTGGCACATCCGCCACCACTATGATCAGACTCCCTGTCGTCGCCTGTGGTACACGCTAATCTCTGGTCGCTCCGGGTGCGGTGGGAACGCTGGAAAATACCAGCGTGCGAGATGGTTCTCAGGGTGCCCTTGGGGCACAATGGGGCAAAAGGCATTCAGGCGGGTATGCAACCTTCTCGGGTACGAGGGCGTCGGGGAAGCGCACTCGTTCGTATCAGGAGGTTCGGTGTCCGCACGTGGCGTCTTGTACGTCCACTCCGCGCCCGCGGCGCTGTGCCCACACGTCGAGTGGGCGGTCGCGGGTGTTGTTGGAGTACCCGTGAAACTCGACTGGGTCGCCCAGCCGGCGGCACCCGGCCACCACCGTGCCGAGCTCAACTGGCAGGGAAAGCCGGGGACCGCGGGGGCGATGGCCTCCGCGCTGAACGCGTGGCAGCGCCTACGCTTCGAGGTGACCGAGGAGGGGTCGCCCGGCTGTGACGGTATGCGTTACAGCTACACACCCTCGCTCGGTGTGTTCACCGCCATCACCAGCGCGGCCGGAGAGGTCCTCGTGCCGGAGGGGCGGCTGCGCGCGGCCATGGCCACCGCCGCGACCGAGGGCACCGATCTGGCCGCCGAACTCGACCGGCTCACCGGCCGGGCCTGGGACGAGGAGCTCGAACCCTTCCGCTACGCGGGCGACGGCGCACCCGTCCGCTGGCTCCACGCCGTGGGCTGACCGCCGTTGACCGGGGGGTGCACCGGGTTCCGGGCACCCGCCGGTGGCTGGCCGGGCCCCGCCTGCGCGGGGCGGTGTTCAGGGCGGGTTCTCCTCGCTGGGCCAGATAGCGGAGGCCAGCAGCACGGCCGCCCAGATGCCCAGGGGGACCAGTGGCCAGTACGGCACCAGTTCACCGCCGAGCAGGCTGGCCACGGCCCACACGCCGGTCAGCACTCCGGCCACACCCAGCCACCAGCGCCACTCGTCACCCCAATCCTCCCAGGGCACGGGAGCGCCCCTCGGCTCGGGTGCGGCGCGGCGTTCGCGGTGGGGCCTGGGCAGCGGGATCGGGCTCTCGGGTCCGGGGAGGTCGGCGGTGAGCGTGCGGAGCTCACCGACCAGGACCGAGGTGAGTGCGGCGCCCACCCGGCGCTCGTACTCCTCGTGGTCCAGACGGCCCTCGGAGAACGCCACCGCGAGGCGGTCGACCGTCAGGTCCCGCTCGGTGTCCGAGGCGCGCATCTGGTTCAGCGGCAGACGTTGGGCCTCCACTTCCCACCCCCAAAGGCGCGAGTTTGACCACACGATACGCGTCGTGCGGGGTGCGCGAAAGGGATTGTCGAGGGCAGTTCGCACACACCTGGAACAGCTCGCTCCGACCTGCTGTCACCCCAGTTCAGGGAGCTAACCAGTGGGCCACCGCGCGACACGTCGACGGATCGGCCGCGCCCACCAGGCCGGTGTGCTCGAAGCTCCCCCGGTAGGTGAACGCGGCGCCGTCCAGCCGGGTCACCAGACCCCCCGTCTCGGCCAGGACCAGACCGGGCGCGGCCACGTCCCAGTCACGCACCGGGACGTCCTTCACGAACAGGTGGGCGGCACCCTCGGCGATCCGGCACAGCTTCAACGAGATGCTGCCGCTCTCCAGGTACTCGCCGTAGCCGAAGTGGTCGTACACGCGCCGGGCGATCCCCGCGGGTTCGGGGGTGTTGTCGGTGAGGACCCCGTGGCCGGCCAGGGTGGGCGGGTGCCCGGGCAGGGGGACCCCGTCCCGGCGGGCGCCCTGGCCGCGAACGGCCGTGTACAGAACCCCGCTCTCGGGGGCGAAGACCGCTGCCACCTCGGGGCTCTCCCCGATGACCAGAGCGGCCTGGGTGACGTAGCCGGCGAAGCCGTGCACGTAGCTGGCGGTCCCGTCGATCGGGTCGATCAGCCAGTACCGGGGCGGCCGCTCCCGCGACAGCGATGCCGGGTCCTCCTCGCTCACCACCGGGATCTGCGCGTCGATCGCGGTCAGCCGCTGGGAGAGCGCCCTATGGGCCATCGCGTCGGCCTCGGCCTTGAACTGGCTCCCCTCCCACACCCCGCTGCGCACCGCCGGGTCCGAACGCCACTCACGCAGCAGGGCGCCGACCTCGACGACCGCGTCCGCAACGGCCTTCAAGAGCGCGTGCTGGGCGTTCACCGCGCACGCACCGGGATGATCGGTGACTGCCCTCCGGCGGCCACCGCCCCGGGCAGGGCGAAGCCCTCACCGTGCGAGCTGGTGGCCGGGGCGGGGGATATCCCGTGCGAGTTGAACTGCTCCTCTGGCAGGAACTCGTCGGTCCACCGGCGCACCATCGCCACACCCTCACGCCAGTCGTCGGTCAGTTTCGGCCCGTCGCCGATCGCCTGCCGGAGCAGCCCGGCGATCTCGTCGACCCCCGCGGCCACGGTGAGCGCCGCCGTGGACGAGAAACGGGGGTTGATCTCGAAGACCCTGGGCCGCCCCTGGCCGTCCAGACACAGCTGGACGTTGAACGGCCCGTCCGCGCGCAGGGCGCTCTGGATCGCCCGGCAGGTACGGATGACCTCGTGGTTGCGCCGGGTGACGGCGTACTTGGTTACGCCCTGCTTGAGCAGGACCTCCTTGGGCACCACCGCCTGCACTTCGCCGTCCCGCCAGGCCACGACCGAGACGGTGTACTCGGGGCCGGTGATGCGTTCCTGGACGATCAGCTCGTCGGCGGCGTAGCCGCTCTCGGAGACCACGCGGGCCATGTCCCGGGCGGAGTCGATGATCAGCACCCCGCGGCTGCCGCGCCCGATACGGGGTTTGACGATGAGGCCGCCCGAGGAGGTGTCGGCGGCGTCGGTGGGCCACTCCGATGCCAGCCAGGTACGGGGCACACCGATCCCGGCATCCTCCAGCTGCTGCATGAGCACGTACTTGTCCAGGCAGGTGGTGACGAAATCCAGGTGGGGCAGCAGCACCTTCACCCCGTCCTTGGCCAGCCCACCCACCCGGACGAGCTCCTCGTCCACCAGCGGGACCACGGCCACGGCCCCCTCCTCGGCGCACAGGGAGCGCATCCGGGGCAGGAACGCCTCGCTGTCGCCCGGTGGCACCAGGTAACCGCGATCGGCCAGGTACAGGCCGGGCGCGGCGGGGTCCACATCGGTGGCCACCACCCGGAACCCGTTCTGGCGCAGGTGCAGGATGGTTCCGGGTGTCGGAGCGGAACCCGCTGTCGTGACCACGACGGTCGGTTTCCTCGAAGACGGTTGTGGCACCGGCTGAACCCTTCCAGGCGTGTTCCGAGTGGGCCGGGGGATGGACCGAGCCTAGACGCCGGAGTGGCCTTTGGGCTCGTGAATGGCCAGATGCGGTTGCCAAGTGAACCGGAAGGGCCCCTCGCGCGTGTATCCATCGGCCCCGGGAGGAAGGGCAGAGGGCGGGTGGCGGGGTGAGCGCGCCACCCGCCCTCCGGCGGCGGGGTGAGAACCCCTACTTCTGCTCGTACGTCGGGATGATGAGCGCCCGGCCGAGCGTGTGCGAGAACAGGTTGAAGCCGAGGAACGCGGGACTGGCGGAGGCGTCCACACCCAGGCTCGGCACGTCCACCGCGTGCACCGCGAAGAAGTACCGGTGCGGGCCGTGCCCCGCGGGTGGCGCGGCGCCGATGTAACGGTGGCTCCCGGCGTCGTTGCGCAGGGTCACGGCCTGTTTCGGCAGACCGGAACCGTTCCCGGCGTCGGTCGCCAACTCGGTGACCTCGGCGGGGATGTCGCAGACGGACCAGTGCCAGAACCCGCTCGCGGTGGGTGCGTCCGGGTCGAAGCAGGTGACGGCGAAGCTCCGGGTCCCCTCGGGGAACCCGCTCCAGGACAGGTGCGGGGAGGCGTCCTCGCCTCCGGCGCCCATGATCCCGCTGACCTGCGCCCTGGGCAGGGGTTTGCCGTCAGTGACGTCGTCGCTGACGACGGTGAACGAGTCGACCCGGGGCAGGAAGTCGTAAGGGGAGGGTGGCGTGGCCACGGCGATGGCCTCCTTCGCTCTCGTGGATGTCCGTACCGGCCCGCCGCAGGCGGGCACTGCACCCGAACATACGCCCCGCGAGCCCCGAAGGGTCGGATGCGGTCTACTGCGCGCCCGGGGCCGCGAGGTACGGTCGTGCCGACACCGAACAAGAATCCGGTTCGGTCCCGTCGCCGGGCCGGTCCACCGACAGGAGCCGTCATGACCGATCGCTGGGGCATCACCGTCCCCTTCGAAGGCATCCCCCTGGCCGACCAGCGCTCCCTCTTCGAGGCCCTGCCCGACCTCGGCTACACCGACGCGTGGTCGGCCGAGGCCAACGGCACGGACGCGTTCACGCCGCTGGCCCTGGCCAGTGTGTGGGCGCCCCAACTGCGCCTGGGCACCGCGATCGTGCCCGCGTACACGCGCGGCCCCGCCACTTTGGCGATGAGCGCCGCCACGCTGGCCGCCGCCGCGCCGGGCCGCTTCACGCTGGGCGTCGGCACCTCCTCGAACGTCATCGTGGAGCGCTGGAACTCCATTCCCTTCACGGAGCCCTACAAGAAGGTCCGCGACACCGTGCGCTTCCTGCGTGAGGCGCTGACCGGGCAGAAGATCAAGGCCGACTACGACACCTTCTCGGTGAAGGGGTTCACGCTCGGGGCCGTCCCCCAGCAGCAGCCGCCGATCCTGGTGGCCGCGCTGCGCCAGGGCATGCTGCGCCTGGCCGGTCGCGAGGCGGACGGAGCGATCGTCAACTGGCTGTCCTCGGAGGATGTGCGCACGGTCGCCCCGATCGTGCGTGAGTTCGGGGCGGAGAAGGAGGTCGTCGCGCGGATCTTCGCCATCCCCGACACCGATCCCGACACCGCGCGCGAGATCGGCCGCTGGGCGATCTCGGCCTACCTGAACGTGCCCGTCTACCGGGCCTTCCACGAGTGGCTGGGCCGCGAGGAGCTCGGCCCCATGTGGAAGGCGTGGGAGGACGGGGACCGCAAGGGAGCGCTCGCCGCGATCCCGGACTCCGTCATCGACGAGCTCATCGTGCACGGCCCCGCCGAGTACTGCCGGGAGCGGATCGAGGCCTACGTGGAGGCGGGGGTGAGCACCCCGGTGATCGCCCCGATCGGTCCGCCCGGCCTGGACCCGGCCGACGTGATCCGTGCCCTGGCGCCCCGCCGCTGACCGACCCCTTCGGGATGTTCCCCGCGCATCACCGCACGGGGGACATCCCGACCGTTCGGTATGTTCCTCACTCCGGGCCGAGCGGACCCAGCAGCCTGCGCGCCCGCAGCACCAGCTCCAACTCGAACCGGGCCCCCGGCTCCCGCAGCCTGGACCCGAACAGCTCCTCCAACTGCCGCATCCGGTACCGCACGGTCTGCGGATGGATGCGCAGCCGCTCGGCCGCCTCGTTGGCGTTGAACCCCGACTCCAACCACGCCAACAGGGTGTCGGCCATCCGCTCCCGCTGCGGTGTCCGCATCCCCGCCAACGGGGCCAGTCGGACCCGGGCCAGTTCGGCCACCAGCGCCGTGTCCCGTGAGAGCAACAGCTCCGGCAGGTGGTCGCTCCACCTCAGCACCCCAGGCCCTGCCACCACCCCGTTGCGCACCAGCTCCGCCAGTTCCCGCGCCCGCGACAACGACGCCGGAGCCTCCTCCAGCGGCACCGTCGGGCCCAGCACCGCACCGCACCCCCGCAGCGACCGCTCCAACGACCTCAGCCGCCCCGGCCCCTCGGGGTCGGGCACCAGCGCGCACGGCTCCAACCCGTCCAGGTCGACCAGCACGTCCGGGGGAAGCACCGGAGCCGACGCCCCCGCGCCTTCCTGGTGGACCGTAACCCCCGCCCCCTCCTGGTGGGTCGGCTCCTGGTAGAGCAACGCCACCGCCACCCGCTCGGGCACGCGCCACCGGGCCGCCCGCGCCAGTGTCGACAGCGCCCGCGCCTCCGGCTCCGTCCCGGACTCGGCCAGCAGCACCTCCAACAGCCGGGCCCGCCTGCGCCGCAGCGCCTCCACCCCGGCTCCGCGCACCTGGACGTGGCCCTCGGCGGCCGCGGTGGAGATCTCCTCCTGGAACGCGAAGATCGCCTCGCCGAGCGCGGCCATCTGGTCCCGGTCGATCGAGTCCGCCCGGGCCAGCCGCCGCCAGGCCACCGCCGCGGACGTGCGCATACCCGTGTGCAGGCACTCCAGGGTGCGCCCCTGCCTGGCCTCGCTCTCCCCGAAGGCGCGGAAGGTGCGGGCGACGGAGTCCGCCCGCTCGGCCCCGGGGCCCGCCTCGAGCCGGTCCAGGAAGGCGTGCACCGCGGTGTCGATCGCGGCCCGGACCGAGTCCACGTGCGCCGCCTCCAGAGGCTGGCTGTGTGCCTCGGCCCGGCGCGCGATGCCCTCCACGGCCTCCTCGACCAGGTACGGGACCAGCGGGCGGAGCCTGGCGCCGAGCCCTGGGGGCAGGTCCGCGACGAGGGTGCCCGGGGCGCCCTCCCGTAGTCGGTACGACATGTCACCTCCGGCGCGGACGCACGGCGGAACCCCTCCGGCACGCGTCGGCGTGCAGAGCCTCCTCGGGCACGCTCACGCGTGCGCCGAGTCGACAGCCCGCCCGCGCGTGCACGGTTCCGTTTACGGCACGCCCGCGCGTGCCTTGTGCGCCAGTGGATGCCGTGATTTCGGTCACCCCCACCCATATCACCAGAGGCCGCACCCACGGGCAAGCCCCGCCCCCTCATGGGAGGACCGGAGCGCGGCCTCCCGCTCCGCTTCTCGCTGGGATCGGAGGGTTGTTTCCGCATCCGAATCCGTGATTTTCCTGGTTCGCGGAGCACAGGGAAGGAAAAAGTGGGTACGCGTAGTCATCAAACGGGTGAATGCGGTAACAATGGTGCGTCACGGATCGCCTCGACGGCGCTGACGCCACCGGCGTCCGCCGTCGGCCGACCCAACCCGCTCCCGGAAGGCAACCCCCATGCGACGTACCCTCCTGTGCGCTGCCCTGCCCCTGTTCCTCGCCCTCACCGCCTGCGGAGGCGACGACGAGACCCCCGAAGAGACCGCCGCCGAGGAAGCGGCCGAGGGTGCTCAGGAAGGCGCCGAAGGGCCCAGCGAGGACGAGGCCGCCGCGGCGGCCCAGGCCGTGGCCGAGGGATTCCTCGCCTCCTTCGCCGCCCTGGACGGCGAGGCGGGCTGCGCCTTCGTCGACGAGAGCGCCCAGGCCGCGATCATCGCCCAGAGCGAGGGCGCGGAAGACTGCGCGGAGGCCTTCCCCGAGTACGTCGCCAACGTGCCCGGCGCCGACGCCATCGAGGTCGGTGAGGTCACCGTCAGCACCGACCTGGACGGCGACACACTCATCGCCAACGTCGAACTGGTTCACGCCGAGGAGACCCCCGGCGCCCTGGAGGTCCGGCAGGGTAACGACGGTGAGTGGCGTGCCACCCGCCTGCCCGGCACCACCCTCGGCGGCGCCTGAGCACCGACCCGATCAGTGGGGGAGCGGCCGTGGGTACCAGGATCGCGCAACGTGCGAACCCCCACGGCCCTCCCCGTAGCCGCCTGGAGAGCGACTCCGAGCCCGGCGGCCCGGTGGACGACGGCCTGCCGCACCACTTCGGGGACGACCCCCTGCGCGTCCACGAGGGCGTCGGGGATCCACCGACACACTGGCCCGGTGCGGCCCCGGCCACGGCACCCCGTGAGGCGACGAACACCCGTGCGCACGGTCTGGTGAGGTCCAGCCCGTCTCCGCTCTGGAAGAGTGGGGGCCGTGGGGCACGGCACGACCGCGTGCCCCGTGGCACAACACGGAGGAGATGCGGGATGATCCTGATCGTCGTCAAGTTCCGGACCAGGCCGGAGGCTACGGACAGCTTCCTCGACGAGGTCGCCGACTTCACCGCGGCCACTCGCGCCGAGCCCGGCAACCTGTGGTTCGAGTGGTCCCGCAGCGTCGAGCGCGATGACGAGTTCGTGCTCGTCGAGGCGTTCAAGGACGGCGCGGCCGAGGCCCACGTCACCAGCGACCACTTCAAGGCCGGACTGGCCGCCATGAAGCCGCTGCTGAAGGAGACCCCGCTGATCGTCAGCCGTGAGGTCGAGGGCGAGGGCTGGGACCGCATGGGCGAACTCACGATCGACGGGTAACGTCGGCGCGACCGGAGACCGCGGTCCGGTTTCGACCGGCTGAACGGGTTGGACAGACTGAAGGGGAGCGGACGTTTGGGCACGTACGTGGCGAGCGAGGACCGGTACGACTCCCTGGAGTTCCGGACCTGCGGCAGGAGCGGCCTGAGGCTGCCGCGGCTGTCGCTGGGACTGTGGCAGAACTTCGGTGGTGACCGGGGCCTGGAAGGGCAGCGCCGGATCCTGCGCCGCGCCTTCGACCTCGGCGTCTTCCACTTCGACCTGGCCAACAACTACGGCCCGCCGCCGGGCAGGGCCGAGGAGAACTTCGGCCGGATCCTGTCCGAGGACTTCGGCCCCTACCGGGAAGAGCTGGTGATCACCACCAAGGCCGGGTACGTCATGGGGCCCGGGCCGCACCTGCGGGGCGGTTCGCGCAAGTACCTGCTGTCCTCGCTGGACCAGTCCCTCAAGCGTATGGGCCTGGACTACGTCGACATCTTCTACAGCCACCGGCCCGACCCTGACACCCCGCTGGAGGAGACCATGCTGGCCCTCCACCACGCGGTGGTGTCCGGGCGGGCCATGTACGCGGGGATCTCCTCCTACGCTCCGTCGCTGACCCGCCGGGCGGCGGCGATCATGCGCGACCTCGGCACGCCCCTGATCGTGCACCAGTCCTCGTACTCGATGCTCAACCGCTGGGTGGAGGACGGGCTGCTGGAGGCGGCCGCCGACGAAGGCATGGGTGTGGTCGCCTTCTCACCCCTGGCACAGGGCCTGCTGACCTCCCGTTACCTGGACGGAAGCGTGCCCACTGACTCCCGCGCCGGGATCGGGCGGCCCAGCTGGCGGGAGAACATGCTCACCGAGGAGGTGCTCGGCCGGGCCCGGGCGCTCAACCAGATCGCCGCCGAGCGCGGTCAGACCCTGGCGCAGATGGCCCTCTCCTGGGTTCTGCGGGACCAGGGGCCGCGCACCGTCACCACGGCGCTGGTCGGAGCCTCCAGCGCGGAGCAGTTGGAACAGAACCTCAAGGCGGTGGAGAACACGGACTTCTCCGAGGAGGAACTGCGCGACATCGACCGGTGGGCGGTCGACTCCGACGTCAATATCTGGTGGGCCGCCACCGCCTCCAAGGAGTGACCGCCGGGAGCACGCGGGCGGAGGTCGCGGTCTTCCGTTCGGGCGCGGGACGAGCGGGTACTTTGGCGGTATGCCGATCAAACTCGATCCCGTGCTCGCCGATCTGCGTTCCTGGAAGCCCCGGGAATGTTCGATCTCGAAGGCGCTGGAGATCGTGGGACAGCGTTCGGCGCTGCTGATCATGCGCGAGGCCTTCTTCGGCACGCGCCGCTTCGACCTGTTCGTGGAACGGGTCGGTGTCACCGAGGCGGTGGCCGCGGCCCGGCTCAAACAGCTCACCGAGGCCGGGCTGCTGAGCCGCGAGCCCTACAAGGAGCCGGGCAGCCGTACCCGGCACGAGTACGTCCTCACCGACATGGGCGCCGACCTCATGCCCGCGGTCTTCGCGCTCAAGGACTGGGGCGACACCCACCTCCAGGAGGGCGGAGGGCCACTGGCCCTGGTCGAGGACGACACCGGAGCGCCGGTGCGGGTGGGGTATCTGACCGAGGACGGGCGCGAGGTCTCCCCGGACGACCTGCGCATGGCGGTCCGGCGCCGCCGCGCCGAGGGCTGATCGCGGCTGTCGCCGGGCGGAGCGTGTACGGGACGGGCGGCGCCCCGGATCCGGAGAGTTCCCGGTTGTGCCTCAAGCGGCCATAGGGAAACCTTTGCGCGTTTTGTTCCTTTAGGGGCAGAGGTCCCTTGTGGGGTGGTCAGGCGTCCCCTAGCTTGGCCCCGATCCCCCTGTCCGAAAGGTCGCCATGCCTGCCCCCCGGCACCGGACGTTCTTCCCCGCTCTTCCCCCGGCCACCACTCCCCTCCCGCCCGCCTTCCCCGCCAGTCTCCGAGCGGCCCTTCCCGCCAGCGGGGGTGGCCGGTGACCCCCACCCAGCTGAGAGCGTTCTCCGCGGTGGCCCGCCTGGGATCGGTCAAACGTGCCGCTCGCGAACTCGACGTCTCCGAGGCCGCCGTCTCACTGCACATCGGCAAACTCCGCAAACTGTTCGGTGACCGACTCTTCTCCCGGACCGGCGCCGGGCTCGCCTTCACCCCCGGCGGCCTGCGCCTGGCCGGACGCGCCACCGAACTGCTCGGCCTCCAGGACCGCACCCTGCGCGAGGTCAGCCAGGCGGGGACCGGCACCCGCCTGCTCCGTATCGCGTCCTCCAGCCTGTTCGTCGAGTACGCGGCCCCCGGCCTCATCGAACTCTTCGTGGGCCGTGCCGACGACCTCGACGTCGAACTGAGCGTGCACAGTCCCAGCCGGTTCGAGGAACTGCTGAGCGATCGCGCTGTCGACGTCGCCATCGGGCCCGCCCGGGAACAGACGGAGCCCGCCGGGTCCGCCCGGGTGACCTCCCAGAGCATCCTCAGGTACCAACTGCTCACCGTGGTCGGCCCCGGCCACCCCCTCGCGAGCGGCCGGACCGCCCCCGAACGCCTCCGTGAACAGACCTGGCTGCTGGGCCCCTCCGCCCTGGACCACACCGGCCTGGTCCCCGCGGTCCTCCGCCGCTTCGACGTACCCGAGGCGCGCCAGCGGGTGTTCCAGAGCCACGCCTGCGCCCTCGACGAGGTCAAGAAGGGCGGCGGCGTGGGTCTGGCCCTGGGATACGCGATCTCCCACGACCTCTCCACCGGTCGCCTGCTCGTCCCTTCCGGACCTCCGGTCCGCACCGGGGGCAGCTGGTCCGCGACCGCACTCACCGACAGGGACGAGGCGGGGCCGGCCGCGGAGTTCATCCGCTTCGCCACCACCCCGCGCGCCACCCAGGCCATGCTGCGCGGCTCAGGCGTCCACCGGGGCCGCTTCCGCTCAGGAGTCCACGTCACCCTCTGGAACCACACCGCCCCCCGCCTGCCTGCCCCCTGACCTCGAAAGAGAGCTCTCCCGGGCCACGGCCTCCACCACGTCCTTGAGGGCGGCGAAGGTGTGGGCGGGGAGCAGGGCGTGGCAGAACGGCAGGGCCGCGGCCATCCCGGACACCGTAGGTTCGAAGCCCGGGGCCGCGGCCCGGGGGTTGGCCCACACCACCCGGTGCGCGCGCCGCCGCAGCCGCTCCATGGCCGCGGTCATCGCCTCCGGGGTGTCCCCGTCCCAGCCGTCCGAGGCCACGACCACCACCGCGCCGCGTACCGCCACCCCGTGCCGGGAGGCGAGCAGGGTCCGCAGGTTCGCGGCGATACGGGTCCCGCTGAACCTGTCGTCCACGGCGCCGGTGGCACGTGCGACCGCTGCCTCGGCGGTGCCCTCGCGCAGCAGCGGGGTCAGCCTGGTCAGGCGGGTGCCGAAGGCGAAGGCCTCGGTCTCCACAGCCAACGCGAAGGCCCGCATCAGGTGGACGTAGGCCGATGCCTGTGCCCGCATCGAACCACTCACGTCGCACAGGACCACCACCCGGCGCGGGCGGGTCATAGGGCGGGTCCGCACTAGTTCCAGCGGTTCCCACCCGGTACGGCGGGCCCGGGCCAGAGTGGGGCGCAGCGCCACTCCGTGACCGGAGCGCCCCGCGGCCCGTCTGCGTACACGGCGCCGGGGCAGACGTGGGCCCAGCCGCTCCAACCACGTTCCCAGCTGGGCGGTCTCCGTCTCCGAGAGCTGGTCGAACGGGGCCCTCGCGAGGGCTTCGAGCTCGCTGGGAAGCAGTTCTGGAAGAGTGGTCGAGGGAGCGCTCTCCTGAGGCCCGCCAGAGGCCGGTGGCAGGGTCACCCACGGCAGCCCGGCGCCGACCGTTCCCTCCTGTTCGGGTCCCGGGGCGGGGTCGGGGGAACCGTCGGCCCTGCTCCGGGGAGCCGCCAGGGGAGCCGTGCTCTCGTCCTCCGGCACACCGTCCCCGAACACGGCGGCGAACACCGAGTCGAACGCGGCGAGGTCGCACCTGCGCCGTACCAGGCACACCCGCAGCGTCCAGTAGAGCCCGTCGAGTCCGCTCGGCGGGGCCACCGCCAACGCGCGGCTCAGGGTCGCCGCGGCGTCCAGGTCCACCCGGACACCGTGAGCGCGCAGACGCTCGGTGAGGCCGATGGCGAACGCCGCCCGGTCCACGCCCGGCAGGGGGGACGTTCCCGGCCACCGCGAACGACGCGGAACGAATCCCGCCGGGTCAGCTGAAGACCACATAGCCGAGGAGGAGCCCCAGTGCCACGACCGCCACCGCCAGCACCGGCCACAGGCGCTGGACGAAGGCTTTCCGGCCGGCCCTGCCCAGGTCCAGCGGCTCGACCTGCTCGCCTCCGCTGCTCACCATGCCCTCGGCGGGCTCGGGTTCGCCCGGCGCCATGGCAGGTTCCTCCGTTTGCGCGCGAGCGAGCTCGGCCTCCACATTCTCCACGAACTG
Source organism: Nocardiopsis exhalans (assembly GCF_024134545.1). GTDB lineage: Bacteria > Actinomycetota > Actinomycetes > Streptosporangiales > Streptosporangiaceae > Nocardiopsis > Nocardiopsis exhalans. The sequence goes on along the minus strand of NZ_CP099837.1, from coordinate 5,616,001 downwards.
CCCCAGGAGGCGCTCGGACACGTCCTTGATCATCCCGCCGCCCAGCTGCGCGAGCCTGCCGGTGACCTTCAGATCCGTGCCCGCCGAGACCGTGGTGCCTCCGTCCCGCTCACGGAGATCCAGCGTGACCGAAGCCGACGCGTTGCCCGCGCCCCGGCTCGCCTTCCCCCTGGCCTCGATCACCGCGCGCCGCGCCCGGGTATCCAGCTGGCTGAAGCGCGCGGTGCCCTCGTAGGCGGCCACCACCGGGCCCACCTTCACCCGCACCGTTCCCGAGTAGACGTCCCCGTCCGCGCCGCTCTCCACACCGGTCAGACGCGCGCCCGGCAGACACGGCGCGATCGCCTCCACATCGGTGAGCAGGTCCCACACCCGCTCGACGGGCGCGTCGACGCTGAACTCGTTGTCGATCCTCACGTGGCTGTCTCCGCTCGGGCCCTGGGGGAGCGCTCCGACCCCGGCGGGCCATGGCCGAGGTCGTTCAGCGCGGAGACCACGGTTTCGCGGTCGTCAGGGGTTTTCGTCAGAGCGGACAGCGTCCGCACGATGTCGTCGCGGACCAGCTCGGTCACGCCCAGAGCGCCCAGGGCCGACACCCAGTCGATGGCCTCCGCCATCCCCGGGGCCTTGTCCAGGTCCAGTCCCCGGACCCGGCCCACGAACTCCGTGGCCGAACCCACCAGTGCCTCGCCCGCCTCCGGGACACGGCGGCGCAGGATCTCAGCGGCCCGCTCCGGGGCGGGGAAGGTGATCCAGTGGTAGAGACAGCGGCGGCGCAGGGCGTCGTGCAGGTCACGGCTGCGGTTGGAGGTCAGCACCACCAGCGGTGGACGCTCGGCGGTGAAGGTGCCCAGCTCGGGCACGGTCACCGACGCCTCACCCAGGAACTCCAGCAGTAGTGCCTCGAACTCGTCGTCGGCCCGGTCCACCTCGTCGATCAGCAGCACCGGCGGGACCGGGCCCTCCTGCCGCACCGCCCGTAGGATCGGCCGGTCCAGGAGGTACTCCTCGGTGAACAGGTCTCCGTCGCCCAGCCGCTCACCCCGTGACTCCGCCAACCGCACCGCCAGGAGCTGCCGCTGGTGGTTCCACTCGTACAGGGACTCACCCGCGGTCAGCCCCTCGTAGCACTGCAGGCGGATCATCGGCGCGCCCAGGGCCCGGGCGAGCGCCTTGGCCGCGGCGGTCTTGCCCACGCCCGGCTCACCCTCCAGCAACAGCGGACGGCCGAGCGCCATGGCCAGGAAGAGAGCGGTGGCGGTGCCCTCGTCCACCAGGTGGTCCTGCTCGTCCAGCCGCCGCCGGACCTCCTCCGTATCCAGCACGCGCTACACCTCCGCCGAGTACCGGTCACGACAACCGGGACAGCAGAACCACGACTCCCGGCCGCCGACCTCCAACCGCGGGGTCGTGGGCCCCACGGTCACGGTCATCCCGCAGACGGGGTCCACCGCGCTCTTCACGGCGGCCCCTGCCCGGGTGTCCGGGCTGGTGCCCCCGTGGTTCGGCACAGAGCTCTCCGCGGCTGGCGAAGGCGGGGAGGGCACGGGTGAGGAGGGGAGGGTGAGCGGGGCGGCCAGGCCCTCCACCCGGATCTCCCGGGTGAGCTGGGCCAGGATCGACAGCGCGATCTCCGCCGGTGTGCTCGCCCCGATGTCCAGTCCCACGGGGGAGTGCACCCGTCCCCGTTCACCGTGGCCGAGCTCCATGGACCCCAGCACCGCGGCGCCTCGTCGCCGCGACGCCACCAATCCCACGAACCCCACCCCGGCGTCCAGGGCGGCACGGATGACCGCGGCCTCGTCGCCACCGTGACTGGCCACGACCACCGCGGTCGCACCCGTCACCACGGCGGTTCCCGCACCCGCCGCGATCACGAACCCCAACGGTGGTGCGAGCTCCCGCAGCGCGGATACGATCGGGGAGTCACCCGTCACCCCGATCACCGGATCCGGCAGACGGGGCCGCAGAAAGATCTCCAGGGCGCCGCCGGACAGGCAGGGGTTGACCACCACGTGCGCGCCCGGGGTCTCCGGGAAGGGCTCCTCCTCACCCGGCAGCACCCGAAGCAGAACACTGCGGCCGTCCCGGATCGCCCCGAGGGCGGCGGCGCGCACCGAACCCTGCGCGCACTGCCCGCCCACGAAACCCTCGATGGAACCATCGGACAGGACGATCGCCCCGTCCCCGGGCCGGACCGAGGCCGGGACCTGCGCCCGGACCACGGTCGCTTCGACGAAGGGCACTCTGTCGGCGAGCAGTTCGCGCCCGCGGTCCGACAGGTCAACGGCGGCCATCGCGTGGCCCACCCCTTTCTGGATGCTGCTGTCGGTGGTGCCTCCCCGCTTGGGCGGAGCACCACTGCTTCGGTGCGGCCCGTGAGGGCCGTCCCGGGCCGGCCTCAGAACGAGGGACCGGCCTGACCGCGCATGGCGTCCCACACCCGGGACGGGGTGAGCGGCATGTCCGCGTGGCGCACCCCGAACGGCTTCAGCGCGTCCACAACCGCGTTCACCACCGCCGGGGGAGAGCCCACCGTCGCCGATTCGCCCACACCCTTCGCGCCGATCGGATGGTGCGGGGACGGGGTCACCGTGTAACCGGTCTCCCAGTCGGGAACCTCCAACGCGGTCGGCAGCAGGTAGTCCATGAGCGAACCGCCCAGGCAGTTGCCGTCCTCGTCGAACGAGATCATCTCCATGAGCGCCATCCCGACCCCGTCGGTCAGGCCGCCGTGCACCTGGCCCTCGATGATCATCGGGTTGATCCGGGTACCGCAGTCGTCCACCGCCACGAACCTGCGCACCTTCACCTGCGCCGTCCCCGGGTCCACGTCCACCACGCAGATGTAGGCCCCGTGCGGGTAGGTGAGGTTCTCCGGGTTGTAGCAGACCTGGGCCTCCAGGCCGCCCTCGATCCCCTCGGGCAGGTCACCGGCGCCGTGGGCGCGCAACGCGATCTCCTGGATGGTCACCGACCGCTCGGGGTCGCCCCTGACGGAGAACGCCCCCTTGGTCCACTCCAGGTCCGCGACCGACACCTCCAACATCCCCGACGCGATGATCCGCGCCTTGTCGCGCACCTTGCGCGCCACCACGGCAGCGGCGGCGCCCGACACCGGGGTGGACCGGCTGCCGTAGGTGCCCAACCCGAACGGGGTGTTGTCGGTGTCGCCGTGCACGACGTCGATGTCGTCCGGCGGGATACCGATCTCCTCCGCGACGATCTGCGCGAAGGTCGTCTCGTGCCCCTGCCCCTGGGACTGCACCGACAGCCGCACCACGGCCTTTCCGGTCGGGTGGACGCGCAGCTCACAGCCGTCCGCCATGCCCAGGCCGAGGATGTCCATGTTCTTGCGCGGACCGGCGCCGACCGCCTCGGTGAAGAAGGAGACACCGATCCCCATCAGCTCGCCGCGTGCCCGCTTGTCCGCCTGCTCCTTGCGCAGTTCCTCGTACCCGGCGATGCGCATCGCCTCGCGCAGGGTGGGTTCGTAGTCGCCGGAGTCGTACACCCACCCGGTCTTGGTGGTGTACGGGAACTGGTCCGGCTGGATCAGGTTCTTCGACCTGAGGTCGACCGGGTCCATCTCCAGCTCGTAGGCGAGGCAGTCCACGATCCGCTCGACCAGGTACACCGCCTCGGTGATCCGGAACGAGCACGCGTAGGCCACGCCGCCCGGGGCCTTGTTCGTGTAGACGGCGGTCATCTTGGCGTGGGCCGCCTCGATGTCGTAGCTGCCGGTGAAGACCCCGAAGAAGCCCGCCGGGTACTTGGTCGGCGCGGCCTGGGCGTTGAACGCGCCGTGGTCGGCGAGCACGTTGGTACGGATGCCCAGGATGCGGCCCTCGCGCGTGGCGGCGATCTCGCCGCGCATGATGTAGTCGCGGGCGAACCCGGTGCTGATGAGGTTCTCGGAGCGGTCCTCCATCCACTTGACCGGCTTGCCGATCACCAGGGACGCCACGATCGCGCACACGTACCCGGGGTAGATGGGCACCTTGTTGCCGAAACCGCCGCCGATGTCGGGGGAGATGACCCGGATCTTGTGCTCGGGCAGGCCCGCCACCATCGCGTACAGGGTGCGGTGTGCGTGCGGGGCCTGGGTGGTGGACCACAGGGTCAGGCGGCCCTCCACGGATTCGAAGTCGGCGACCGCCCCGCAGGTCTCCATCGGAGCCGGGTGCACACGCGGGTAGACGATGTCCTCGGTGACCACCACGTCGGCCTTGGCGAACACCGCCTCGGTGGCGGCCTCGTCCCCGGTCTCCCAGTCGAAGACGTGGTTGTCGGTCTTGCCCTCCAGGTCGTCCCGGACCACCGGGGAGCCCTCGGCCAGGGCGGTGCGGGCGTTGACCACCGGATCGAGCATGTCGTACTCGACGTCGATGAGTTCCAGGGCGTCGCGGGCCGAGTAGTGGTCCTCGGCCACCACGAAGGCGACCTCCTGGCCCTGGAAACGCACCTTGTCGGTGGCCAGGACCGCCTGGACGTCGTTGGACAGGGTCGGCATCCACGCCAGACCCTTCTCGGCCAGGGCCGCACCGGTCACGACCGCCTTGACCTTGGGGTGCGCCTCCGCGGCGCTGGTGTCGACGGACACGATCCGGGCGTGCGCCATCGGGGCGCGCAGGATCGCCAGGTGCAGCATCCCGGGGAGCTGGACGTCGTCCACGTAACGGCCCCGGCCGCGCACGAAACGGGGGTCCTCCTTGCGGAGCATCCTGCCGTGGCCGACGGGTTTGTGGTCGTTCACCGCGGTCATCGAACCTCCTCCTTGGCGCCGTCCGCGGCGGCCCCGCCCTCGGGGTGGGCCGGACAGCCGGCCGTTCCGTTCCCGGCTGTTCCGTTGGCGGCGGCCTCGTGCTCCGCCGCCCAGCGCACCGAGCGGACGATGGTCGCGTAACCGGTACAGCGGCAGATCTGCCCGGAGATCGCCTCGCGCACCTCGTCCTCGGTGGGGTCGGGGTTGCGGTCCAGCAGAGCGCGGGCGGTCATCATCATCCCGGGGGTGCAGAAGCCGCACTGGAGGCCGTGGCACTCCATGAACCCCTGCTGCACGGGGTCGAGCTCGCCGTCGGTGGCCAGACCCTCGACGGTGCGTACCTCCTTGCCCCCGGCCATCGCGGCCAGCACGGTGCAGGACTTGACGGGCTCGCCGTCCATCCACACCACGCAGGTGCCGCAGTTGCTGGTGTCGCACCCCCAGTGGGTGCCAGTGAGTCCCAGGTGGTCCCGGACGAAGTGCACCAGCAGGAGACGGCTCTCGATCTCCCTGCTGACCTCTTCGCCGTTGACGGTCATGGTGACGCGCATGCTCAGACCTTCCCGGTTCGGGCGACGGCGCGGCGCAGCGTCCGTCGGGTGAGTTCCTTGGCGAGGTGACGCTTGTACTCGGCGCTGCCCCGTGTGTCCGTGGCGGGGTCACAGCTCCGCGCGGCGATCTCGCCTGCCCGGGTGTACAACTCCTCCGAGGGGCGCTGGCCGCGCAGGGCCTCGGTGATCCCGTCGACCCGAACGGTGTGCGGGCCCACGGCGGCCAGCCCGACCCCGGCGTCGGTGATGGTGTCGCCGTCCAGCCACACGGCCGCGGCCACCGAGGCCACAGCCCAGTCGCCCGCGCGGCGCTCGACCTTCTCGAAGGTGCTGAAACCCCCGGCCCGCAAGGGGAATCGCACTTCGACGAGCATCTCCCCGTGCCCGACGGCCGTCTCGTAGGGGCCGCGATGGAACTCGTCCATGGTGACCAGACGCTCACCCTCGGGTCCTCGGATCACGCACACGGCCCCGAGGGCGCCGCACACCGCCGAGAGGTCTTCGGAGGGGTCGGCCTGGCAGAGCGAACCGCCGAGGGTGCCGCGGTTGCGCACGACCGGATCGGCGATCACCCGCTCGGCCTCACGGAAGACCGGGAAGACCGCGTGGAGCTCTTCGGACTCCAGGAGCTCACGGTGCCGGGTCATGGCTCCGATCCGGACCTGTTCCTCCTCGACCCGTACGTACCCGAGCTCCCCGTGGAGCTCGTTGATGTCGATCAGGTACTCCAGGTCGGTCAGCCGGAGTTTCATCATCGGCAGCAGACTGTGGCCGCCCGCCACCAACCGTGCGGACTCACCCAAGCGGTCCAACAGACCGATCGCGTGGTCGACGCTGGTCGCGCGTTCGTACTCGAACGGTGCTGGGACCTGCATGCACGACTCCTTCGCGTTGGGTGTGAGGCAGTGCACACCCAGTCATGGGCGGAGGTCAACGCGGACCTAAGGGGTCGCTTAATAACCGGGAGAGGCCCCGTTCCGGTTCCGCGCACGCGAACTGGACCGTGTGCACGCCTCAGCACGGGAAACGCGAACCGCTGCCGCGTGAACGGAAACGGGGTGCGGTCGGGGGAGAGCGCGGCGATACTGCCCCGTATGTACTCGGATGACGATCTCGCCGCGCTCTCCGACGCCCTCAACACCTGGGCGCCCTGTGACGACTTCTACCTGTCCCGCGTCATGGCCGCCGAAGCCGTGCTGGACGTGGGGTGCGGGACCGGGATGATCCTGCACCGGGCCCGGGAACAGGGGCACGGTGGCAGGCTCTGCGGGATCGACCCCGCCCCGCCCTCGCTGCGGCGGGCGCGCAGGCGCCAGGACGTGGAGTGGGTGGAGGGCAAGGCGGTCGACATCGCCCGGCAGCGTGGGTGGCAGGGCGGGTTCGATCTCGCGTTCATGGCCAGTAACGCCTTCCAGGTGTTCGTCACCGACGACGAGCTGAGGGACTCCCTGGCGGCGATCCGCACGGCGCTCAAGCCTGGCGGGTGGTTCGTGTTCGGTACCCGTAACCCGCAAGCGCGGGCCTGGGAGAGCTGGACACCGGAGAACGCCGCCGAGATGGTGGACCACGACGGCAGGGAACTGCGAGTGGAGCACCGGATCGAGTCGGTGGCGGACGGCGTGGTCACGATGACCGAGACCACCGCCACCCGCGACGGCCGACCGCTGCGGGTGGACCGGGGCGTGCTGCGGTTCACCTCGGCCGGGGAGATCGACCGGTTCCTGGGCGGGGCCGGGTTCGAGACCGCCGAACGCTACGGGGACTGGCAACGGGGACCGTTCACCGACGCGAGCGGCGAGATCATCACCGTCGCCCGCGCCGTCTGAAGCGGTCTGATCTGCCTGAGCGTCCCCCCGGGGCCGCTTGATCGGCCTGCGCGCCGTGGGTGGCGCGGCCGATGGCCGGTCGGCTACCGGCCGTCCGTACGGGGCGGGTCCTGTCCCCCCTCCCCTGCCTGAGGGCTCTGCGCCGCTGTTCCCGCAGAGCCCTCCTCGGAGTCATCGGCAGGCTCCTCCCCGGCTTCCCGGGCAGGGTCGTCCTCGCCCCAGCCGGTCGGGTAGCGCCTGCCGTCGGGGACCTCGTCCCAGTACTCGGGTGAGCGGACGGCTCGTTCCGCCTGGCGCTGGACGATCCTGAAGACGCCCAGAACCAGGAAGATGATCCCGACGGGCACGGCCACGGCGATCAGGGCACCGAGTGCGGGCCATTCGAACACCGGCCTCACCTCCTCACCCTTGAACCTCCCCGCTCACCCGGGGGTTCACCCCTGCGGGGGAGTGCCTGTCGGGGTCAGCGGACCGGCAGGCCGGTGACGGTGCGGCCGATGATGAGCTTCTGGATCTCGCTGGCGCCCTCGAAGATCGTGTAGATGGTGGCGTCGCGGTGCCAGCGCTCCACGGGGTACTCGCGGGTGTAGCCGTTGCCGCCCAGGACGCGCAGGGCGTTCTGGGTGACGAAGGTGGCGGTCTCCGAGGCGTAGAGCTTGCTCATGGAGCCCTCGGCGTTGGTGAAGTCCTTGCCGTTGCGGGCCATCCAGGCGGCGCGCCAGACCAGCAGGCGGGCGGCGTCGATCCTGGTCGCCATCTCCGCCAGGAGGAAGGCCACGCCCTGGTTGTCGCCGATGGGCTTGCCGAACTGCTCGCGCTGGACCGAGTAGTCGCGGGCGTACTCATAGGCGGCGCGGGCACAGCCCACGGCCATGGCGCCCACGGTCGGCCGGGTGGCCTCGAAGGTCTTCATGGCGGCCTGGCCCTTGGAGCGCTTGCCCTCGCGGGCGCGGGCGAGGCGCTCGTCGAACTTCTCCTTGCCGCCCAGCAGGCAGGAGCCGGGCACGCGCACGTCCTCGAGGACGACCTCGGCGGTGTGCGAGGCGCGGATGCCGTGTTTGAGGAACTTCTGGCCCTGGGACAGGCCGGGGGTGTTCGGCGGGATGATGAAGGAGGCCTGGCCCCGCGATCCCAGCTCGGGGTCGACCGAGGCGATCACCACGTGCACGTTCGCGATACCGCCGTTGGTGGCCCAGGTCTTGACGCCGTTGAGCACCCACTCGTCCTTGGCCTGGTCGTAGACGGCGCGGGTCCTGATGGCGGAGACGTCGGAACCGGCGTCGGGCTCGGAGGCGCAGAAGGCGGCGAGCTTGACGTCGTCGGCGGTGCCGAACATCTGCGGGGCCCACTCGCCGATCTGCTCGGGGGTGCCGGTCTTGCTCAGGGAGGCGGCGGCCAGGCCGGTGCCCATGATGGACAGGCCGATGCCGGAGTCGCCCCAGAACAGTTCCTCGATCGCCACCGCCATGCCCAGGCCGCTCTCCTCGAAGGCCTGGGTGGCGAAGAAGTCCAGGGAGTACAGGCCGATCTTGGCGGCCTCCTGGATGATCGGCCAGGGGGTCTCCTCGCGCTCGTCCCACTCGGCGCCCGCGGGGCGGATGACGTCCTTGGCGAACCCGTGGGTCCAGTCCCGGACGTCGCTGATCTCTTCGGGGAGCTGGAGGGAGAAGTCGGGCATGGGGATGGCTCCTTGGGTCGTGCGGGGCCCGGGTCGTGCTGGGACGCGGGAGATCGGGCGGGGTACCGGTGCCGGGTTGCGGGTTCGAGGGGATGGCTTGGGTGTTACCGGCGGTTACCCATGAGTATTACCCATGAGTAGCATCTGGGTTTCCGAACTGTCCAGGTGTTGGCGGCCCCTGGGCGGCGGTCGCGGTGCGGGTCGGGCCGCGGGCGTGCTGGGCGGAAACCGGGTTCTGGTATTCGTCCCCGGAATTCACCCGCGGAAAGCGCGTGTTCGGTGGGGCGGGGTCGCCGGTGAGGTGGTCAGCCCCTCCTGAGGGGAGATCCCGGCTCTCGGCCGCGGTGTCGTGGTGCGCTCGGAGGGCGCTCCACCGCTTTCCCGAATGCCCTCCCGGCGCACCCTGCCCAGGTTTCCCGGGGGAGCACAAATCGGAAACCCTTTTCCGGGAAACCGGAATGTTAGGCTCCCTTGTGTTCTAGATCACACCGTCGAGGAAGTTGCCCCAGGAGTACACATGACCTCCGTTCCCGGCACCGCGGACGACCCCACGAACCGCACCCTTCCCGAACTGTTCCTGCGCAACGCGCGGGAGCACCCCGATCTGCCCGCCCTGTCCTGGCGCGAACCGGGCACCACCGACTGGACCACCCTCACCTGGTCCCAGGCCCACGACACCGTCGCCGCACTCACCGAGGGCTACGCCGCGCTCGGCGTCCGCCCCGGCGACCACGTCCTGCTCATGATGGGCAACCGGCCCGAGCACTGGCTCTCCGACATGGCCCTGGTCCATGCCGGAGCCGTCCCCACCACCGTCTACTCCACCGCCGCCCCCGAACAGATCAGCTACATCTGCCGGCACAGCCGCGCACGCCTGGCCGTGGTGGAGGACGCCGACGTGGCGTCCCACTGGGAGAAGCTCCTCGACGACCCCCGGACCCCCCTCGAAACCCTCGTGGTCGTGGACCAGCCCGACCCCGGACGCGGCCACACCCCCTACACGGGTCTCGCCGACACCGTGCCCGCCGGGGCCTTCGAGCGCTGGCACGATCTCACTCCCGACCGCCTCGTCACCGTCGTCTACACCTCGGGAACCACCGGCGACCCCAAGGGCGCTGCCATCACCCATCGCCAGGTCCTGGCCCAGGCCACCTCCCTCGACGCCGCCGTGGAGCTGCCCGACCACCCCAGCCACGTCTGCTACCTCCCGCTGGCCCACATCGCCGAACGCCTGCTCACCCTCTACCTGCCGCTGTTCCGCGCCTCGCACGTGTGGATGTGCGCCGACCCCGCCGCCCTGGCCGGGGTCCTGCCCGAGGTCAGGCCCCCGCACTTCGTCGGGGTGCCGCGCGTGTGGGAGAAACTCGCCACGGCCGTGCGCGCCTCCCTCGCGGCCCTGCCCGAGGAGATCGCCACCGTCATCGACTCCGCCCGAGAGGTCGCCACCGAGTACAACGGGTACCTCGAACGCGGCGAGGAGGTCCCCGCCGAACTCCAGGAGCGCTACCGGGGCGTCCGGGAGTCCGTGCTCACCCCGCTGCTGGCACGGCTGGGCCTGGACCGGGTGGTCCTGCCCTCCAGCGCCTCCGCGCCCATGCCCGTGGACGTACTGCGCTTCTGGTCCTCCCTGGGCATCAACATCATGGACGTGTGGGGCCTCACCGAGTCCGTGGGCGTGGCCACCCTCAACAACCCCGCCCCGGGCCGCCACCGCCTGGGTTCGGTGGGCCGTCCCGTCGACGGGGTCCAGATGCGGGTGGCCGAGGACGGCGAGGTGTTCCTGCGCGGCCCCTCGATGTTCCGGGGCTACCTCCGGGCGGACGGCTCCGTTGCCGCGGCCGTGGACGAGGACGGCTGGTTCCCCACCGGTGACGTGGGCCGGGTCGACGACGACGGCTTCCTGTGGATCACCGACCGCAAGAAGGAGATCATCGTGACCTCGGGCGGCAAGAACGTCTCGCCCGCGCTGGTGGAGAACACCCTCAAGGAACACCCGCTGGTCGGCCAGGCCCTCGCGCACGGCGACAACCGGCCCTTCCTGGTGGCGCTACTGGTCCTGGACCCCGAGATGACGCCGCTGTGGGCCCGCGAACGGGGCATCGACGCCGAGGGCGCCGACCTGTCCACCCACCCCGAGGTGCTCGCGGAGGTCGAGCGCGCGGTGGCGGCGGCCAACGCCCGGCTCAGCCGACCCGAACAGGTCAAACGCCACCGGGTCCTGTCCGGTGAGTGGGGCCCTGACACCGGGGAGCTGACCCCCTCGCTCAAACTCCGCCGCCGTGTGGTCGTGAACCGCTACACCAAGGACCTGGAAGCGCTCTACCAGGACTGAGTTCCCCTGCCGGGGCAGCCCGCCACCACCGCTGATCGAACCGGGGCGCCGCCCGAATCGCGGTGCCCCGGGGAGTCAGGTGATCAGCGCCGGGGCCAGCCGGGCCAGGCTCCCGAGCAGACCGCACTCCCCGGGCAGCGGCTGGGCCACCACGTGGTCGGCTCCCGCGTCCAGGTGGGTCCGCAGCAAGGCCGCGGCCTCCTCCGGGCCGCCCCGCGCCACCAGGTCGTCGATCAGCGCGTCACTACCGCCGTCGGCGAGGTCCGCCTCGCTGAACCCCAACCTCTCCAGATTGGCCGCGTAGTTGTGTATCCCCAGGTAGAAGGACATCCCCTCCCGGGCCTGCCGACGGGTCACCTCGGGGTCGGCGCCCAACACCAGCTTGTGCTCCGGCGCCAACAGGGGCCCGTCCCCGAGCACACCGCGAGCCATCCGGGTGTGGGCGGGGTTGACCAGGTAGGGGTGGGCACCGGCGGCGCGCTCTGCACTCAGCTCCAGCATCCTCGGCCCCAGCGCTGCCAGCACCCGCCGGTCGGCCGGTACACCTCCGCGGTCCAGCACGTCCAGGTAGTCCCGCATCCCCCGCAGTGGTGTGACCGCCTCCGGGCCGTCGACCTCCCGGTGCCCGGCCCCGATCCCCAGCAGGAAACGCCCCGGGTAGGCCGACTCCAGGCGGCCGTAGGCTTCGGCGGCCTCCTCGGCGGACTCGGCCCAGATGTTGACGATCCCGGTGGCCACCGCCAGCCGCGACGTCGCAGCCAGAGCCGTGGCCACCGGTTCCAGATCGGCTGAGGGTGACCCGCCGAGCCACAGCGTGCCAAAGCCCAGACGCTCCACTTCGGCGGCCACGTCCTCGTCGAGGTCCTGGTGACGGAGCCACACGCCGTACCTGCCCAGGTCGACCGGTGTCGCGTCCAGACCCATGGCTTCTCCTTGGTGTCCTCGGTGCTGTCAGTGCGCGGGGGAGGTACCGCCACCAACCTACGGCGGGAGACCGGACAGCGGTCGAACCCTCGCCGTGGCCGCGGCGAGCGGCGTAACCGCGACTTCGTCTTCCGGCAGGGCGACAGGAAGTATCCTGCGGGAGCAGGCCCCTCCCCGCGGGCATCTCCTCACCCCCTGGAGACGGCATGAGCGTGCATCCCCTCCTGATCGACGAGGCCGACGAGGTCGTCACGGTCCAGCAGGACTACGACAGCGGCACACCCATGGACACCTACCACCTGGCTCCGGGCCAGACCCGGACCTTCGGCCGGGGCGGCCGCAACCGGGACGTGGACATGCGGCTGGCCGCTGGAGACCGTGCCGTGCACCGGCACGCCGGGGACATCATCTCCCACGGGGACCACTGGCGGATCAGCAACCTCAGCCCGAACAAGTCCTACATCGTGGAGAACACCGAGCGGCTGGCCGGGTTCGTCCAGGTCCCCCCGAACACCCACGGCATGCTGGTGCCCTTCGAGACCTCCCGGGTACGCATCCCCGGGGCCGAGGGCGAGCACAGCTTCCTGGTGATGGCCCCGGCGGCGTGCAGCGCCATCCTCGTCCCCGGCGGCGACCTGCAGGACACCGACGGCTGGGAGGACAGCACCGGCGAACGCACCGAGGCCAACAGCTTCCGTATGGACCGCTGGCACACCTACTACCGGGTCCTGGTCGCCTACTGCGAACCCCGGCTGCGCGACGTCACACCGCCCGTCCCCACCCAGCGGCAGGTCGCCGAACGCCTCAACATCGGCACGGCCGCCGTCAACGCCCACGTCGACTACCTGCTCAAGGACAAGTTCAAGGTCGAGCTGGAGGGCGGTGGCCACGGACAGGGGTGGCGCGCACAGGTGCTCATCGAGAAAGCGCTCTATTTCGGGGTGGTCACCGAACGCGACCTCGTGATCCTCGACCAGGAGAACGACACCCCGAAAGGTCTCGGATAGCGCTCTGGGACCGGTTCCCGCAGCATGGTCATACGCGCCCCCTGCGAACCCGGGCGCGAGCCCGCCGGGAGCGGTCAGGGAGGGAACGGGGCGCAGGACGTGACCCGTCAGGCCTGCGGGCCACGTCCTCGAACCCGACACCGTGCTCACACGCGCACACAAGCTCCGCACCCCGGTGGTGTCGTGCCGACGACGGCACGGCGAAGGTGCGGGTCGGTTCAGCCGGAACCGCGACCCCGGCTGAACCGGCTCCGCACCAACACCCCGTCGACGCCCTCCACCAGCCCTCCAGGTCCGAGGACCTGAGACGACCGGCCGGAGGAGGAGAGCCAGGCGAGGCGGCAAACGGGGTTGTCCACAGGCCGCCGGGCGCACGCTCGCGGTTTCGGGCGGCGCGGGTCAGCGTCGGTTCACGGTGAGCATCCGGTTCCGCCAGCATGGTCGTGCCGGGAGACCCCGCCCGGGGATCAGTCGTAGGAGCGCAGCCAGCGGCGCGCGTCAGCCAGGGTGGGTTCGATGTCCTCACCCCAGGAACAGACCTCCAGGCTGGTCAGGTAACCGCCGTAGGAGAAGACCAGGACCTCACCGGGGCACTCGCCGTCCTCGGTGACGAGCGGGGCGGCGGCCACCACCGGGCTGCCCGGGTTGATCGGAGCCGGTTCCACGGTCTCTGTGTCGATCTCGAAGTAGGCGGTGCCGCACCCGCAGGTGCAGCGGGAGTGCAGGCGCAGATGGGGAACCTGTTCCCGGAGCGCGGCATGCACCGGATCGCCCGGTTCCAGGATCATCTCGAGCGCGTCGGTCACGTCCGCGGGAAGCCGCTCGCTCTCGCTCATGCTCTCCCACCAGGTCGGGTCGGGGACGGGGGTCGTTCCCACACGCTAGGCGGCCGGGCCGCGGGCCGCGAGCCCTTTTCCCGGCGCCGGCGCGGGGTGCGGCGTCGATCCGGGCCCTACAGCGGGTGCAGGCGGGTGGCGGCTCCGGCGCGGACGCACTCGGTGACCTCGTCCAGCAGCGGTGACCTCAGGTTCCAGCGCTGCCAGTACAGTCGGACCTCCACGGGGCGTCCGGGGGCCAGCGCGATCAGGCGACCCGACTCCAGGTCCCGGGAGCACTGGTGCTCGGGGACCACGCCCCAGCCGAACCCCAGCAGCACGGTGCGGGCGAAGTCCGCCGAGGCCGGGATGTAGTGCCGGGGTCCTCGGGAGGGGCTTCCGGCCAGGTCGCGCAGGAAGCGGTCCTGGAGGTCGTCCTTGCGGTCGAAGTTCACCACCGGCGCGTCCAGGAGGAGTTCGGGGTCGCCGCTGCCGTACCGCTCGGCGAAGGCCGGGCTGCACACCGCGTGGTAACGCATGATCCCCAGCCCTTCCACGGAGCAGCCCTGGACGGCCTCCGGGGTGGAGGTCACCGCCGCCATCACCGCCCCCGAGCGCAGCAGGCTCGTGGTGTGCTCCTCGTCGTCGCGGTGGATCTCGAAGGCGGCCTCCAGCTCCGGAGGGAGCTCGGAGATCGCTTCCAGAAACCAGGTGGACAGGCTGTCGGCGTTCACTGCGAGAGGTACCCGGGCCCAGCCGCCCTCGCGCCCCGTGGCCTGGAGTGCGCAGAGCACGTCCTGGTCCAGCAGGAGCACCTGCCGGGCGTAACGCAGCACCGCGTCGCCGGCCTCGGTGGGCACCACCGGGTTGGTGCGCTGGACCAGTACCTTGCCGGCGGTCTGCTCCATCGCCCGCACCCGCTGCGACACCGCCGAGGCGGTCACGTGCAGGCGGCGGGCGGCCGCCTCGAAGGTGCCCTCGTCGATCAGGGCCGTCAGGGTACGCAGGTGGTCGAACTGGAAGGGCATCCGCAAGCTCCTGACATGTGGTCATAAGCAACTCTTAGGGGTTCTGAAAAAGTTTAGCTTTACTGCAAGTCGCAGGTGGGGGAGGCTTCTCTCCGTGAACGAAACTCTTCTCCCCGCGCTGATGGGTCTGGGTACCGGTCTGGCGCTCATCATGGCCATCGGCGCGCAGAACGCCTACCTGCTCCGGCTCGGTATCGACGGCAGACCGGCCACGGTCCTCGCGGTGGTGCTGGTCTGCGCCGTGTCGGACGCGCTGCTCATCACCGCCGGTGTCGTGGGCATCGGCGGCCTGCTCGAAGCCCTGCCCACGGCGATGGTGGTCATCCGCCTGCTCGGCGCGGGCTTCCTCGTGGTGTACGGGCTGTTCGCCGCCTACCGGGCGTTGCGCCCGGGGCGCGCGGAGGTCCTGGTGCCCGCGGAGAGCTCATCCGAGACGGGGGACACCCGCACGGACGCCAGCCCCGCGACTCACCCGGCCACCGATTCGGACGCGGCCTCCACCGGCTTGGCAACCGCTGTCAGCGCCGACACCTCCGTCGCCTCCCGCGAGCACACCGGCCTCAGAGCGGCGGTCCTCACCGCCTGCGCCCTCACCTGGCTCAACCCGCACGTCTACCTGGACACCGTGCTCTTCCTCGGGTCGGTCGCCAACCAGCAGGTCGGTGAAGCCCGCTGGTGGTGGGCAGGCGGCGCCGTGACCGGGAGTTTCCTGTGGTTCTTCGCCCTGGGGTTCGGCGCGCGCCTGCTTCGCCCGGTCTTCGCCCGGCCCGGGGCCTGGCGGGTGCTGGACGGGGTCATCGCGGTCATCATGCTCACCCTGGGCATCCGTCTCGCCCTCGGCGCCTGAACACGGGAGGGCGCTCTCTGCGACCCTGGGAACCAACACCCGTATATCCCGCGTGATCTTGCTACCAGGAGCAAGTTCGGCGCCGAACTTGCTCCTGGTAGCAAGATCACGCAGTAGAGAGGGTCAGTAGTTTCGCTGGGCGTCTGCCCCGTCCAGGCCCGTCATGATCCGGGCGAACACCTCCGCGTAGAGCGCGGCCGCCTCGGGTGAGTCCCCGTGCAGCATGGCGCCGCCGGGCCGGTGCTCCTCGGCGTGCACGGCCAGGGCACCGACCCGGACCACCGGTGTGAGCGGTCGGGGGCACGGAAAACCGCGCTCGGCCAGTCGGGCCTGAGCCGCTACACAGGCGTCGGCCCGCCCGTCGTCCGGGCGGGCCTTGACCACGGCCTCGCCGCCGTTGGCCAGTCGGAGGCCGAACACCGTCGAAATCCGCCGTATCCGGAACAACTGCGCCACGGGTGCCGCACCCAGGTGTTCCAGGCACCACGGCGGCAGCCAGTCCGGTAGCTCGTCCAACACCATGGTGGGGACTATGCCAGGTGTGGTCGCAGCAGACGACCCAAGTCAGCCCCTGCCGACCCCCACCAACGAAACTACTAAGGATCTACGTAGTAAAGGCCTGGGCTTTCTGAATCCTCTTTCTCAGTCGTCGGAGCCCTGATAGGTAGCGAAGTCGAAGTCCGCGTGACAGCCCGTGCCGGTCAGGTCGTGAACCCACAACCCCAGGAAGGCGCCGGTGAAACCCCACAGGGTCGCCGTCTCACCGTCGGCCGAGCGTTCCTCGGCGTAGTCGTCGGACAGGATGCTCGCGTCCAGCACCCCGCCCACGGGGGTCCACTCCCGGCCGTCCGGGGACAGGGCGAACCTCAGTTCCGCCCCGTCGATCTCCGCGCGCAGGTGAAAGCGCTCCCACCCTCCAACGTCCACCCGGTCGCCCGCCTCGCGCACCCGGCCGCGGTCGGAGCTGAGCACACCCGCGAACAGCCCGTCCCGCTCGTCGAAGCCCACCCGCAGGTAGTGCCACTGCCGCATGTTGTAGTACGCGGTCAGGCCCGCCATCCGCTGGAAGGTGTCGGTGGAGAACTCCATCACCGTCTCCAGCGAGCACCGTTCGTGCTGCACCCGGCGGGCCACCAGGCTCGGCTTGCGGGTTCCGGAGGGGGACTGACCGCCCTGGACGCGCAGGTGGCCGGGGCGTTCGGTCAACGAGACCCACTCCTCGTCCACGTGGCGCCGCAGCGTGCTCCACTCCGGGCGCAGCAGCGGGGCGTCGAAGTCGTCGCGGGCGGGGACCTCCGGCCAGGGATGCGGTTCCAGGTCGGGGCCGTCGACCCGCACCCGCGGGACCCCGCCCTCGATCCGGGGCCAGCCGTCCACCCACTCCACCCGTTGCAGGGCCGTCTCGCGCCCGCGCACACAACGACCGCGTTCGGTGAGCGGGCGCGAGGTCAGGTGGGCCAGGAACCACTCGCCGCCGGGGGTGCTGACCAGGCTTCCGTGCCCGGCCTTCTGCAGGGGCAGGGACGGGTGCTCGCGCGAGGACAGCGTGGGTCCGGCCGGGTCCGCCTCGTAGGGGCCGGTGACCTCCCTGGACCGGGCGACCGTCACCTGGTGGTCCCACTGGGTCCCGCCCTCGGCCGTCACCAGGTAGTACCAGCCGTTCTCGCGGTACAGGTGCGGAGCCTCGGTGACCCGCACCGACGTGCCCTCGAAGATCACCTTCGGCTCGCCCAGGAGGCGCATCCACTCGGTGTCCAGCTCCTGGAGCACGATCCCCGCGAAGTCGTGGCGCCCCGGCCGCCAGTCCATCAGGCTGCTGAGCACCCAGCTCCGGCCGTCCTCGTCGTGGAACAGGGAGGGGTCGAACCCCTTGGCGTGGATCGGCGCGGGGTCGCTCCAGGGGCCCTCGATCGAGGGGGCGGTGGTCACGTAGTTGGGCGTGTCCCAAAAACCCTCGGCGTAGTTCTCCACGTCGGTGAAGATCAGATGGAAGGTCCCGTCCTTGTAGGACAGACAGGGCGCCCACACGCCCGCGCCGTCGCGGTGTCCGGTCAGGTCCAGCAGCCGGTCCTCGGACAGGACCCCGCCGAGCGGGCGCCAGTGCACCAGGTCCCGGGAGTGGTGGAGCAGCACTCCCGGGCTCCACTCGAAGGTCGAGGTCGCCAGGTAGTAGTCCTCGCCGACCCGCAGGATCGACGGGTCGGGGTGGAAGCCGGGCAGGACCGGATTGGTGAGGGTTCCGGTACGGCTGCCGGTGGCGGGAGCGGTCGTCATCACGGCCTTTCTGGGGTGTGGCATGGAAGGGCCCGGGGCCCGGCACGGGAGTCGGGAGGGGAGCCGGACCCCGGGGGTAGGGAAGGACCGAAGGGGTGATCGGGGCGGACGGTGTCGGTCCCGGCCCGGCCGCCCCGGGACATCGCGGCTACTTGCCGAAACCGGCCGCCAGCCCGCTCAGCAGGTGCCTGCGCCCGAACAGGTACAGGGCCAGGATCGGGATGGTGGACAGCACGACCGCGGCCATCAGCCCCGGCACGTCGGTTCCGTACTGGGTCTGGAACGCCCACAACCCGAGCGGCAGGACCCGGTTGGACGCGCTCTGGGTGAGCACCAGCGGGAAGATGAAGTTGTTCCAGGCGTTGAGGCCGACGAAGATCGCCACCGTCACCACACCGGGGCGCGACAGCGGCAGCACCAGCCGCAGGAACACCTGCCAGGTGGCGGCCCCGTCCAGAGCCATCGCCTCGTACAGTTCCCCGGGCACGTCCCGCAGCGAGCTGGTGAGCACGATGATGGAGATCGGCAGCGTGAACGCCGCGGTGGGCAGGATGATCGCGGGCAGGCTGTCGTACAGGTGCAGGCGGGTGATGATGAGGTAGATCGGGATGATCACCGCCTGCGCCGGTACCGCCAGTCCCAGCAGGAACAGCAGGAAGCTGACCCGGACCGCGCGGCTGCGGCTGCGCACGATCGCGAACGCCGCGGGTACCGCCACCAGCAGGACCAGCAGGATCGCGCCGAACGCCACGATCAGGCTGTTGGCCAGGAAGCCGAGGAACCCGACCTCGAAGACGTTGCGGTAGTTGTCCAGAGTGAGGGACTGGGGCAGTGACAGCGGGCCCTGCGACATGTAGTCGCCCGGGCCGCGCAGGCTCGTGGCGACCAGGTAGTACAGGGGCACGCACACGACCAGCAGCCACAGGGCGGCGCCGATGCCGGCACCGTAGGCCGGACGCCTGGTGTTACGTGTCCTGACCCGTCTGCCGGTGCGCCCGTTCCGCGGTGCTTCGGGAGGTGTCCTGTGCCGTGTTGCGGTGGCCATGTCACATCCCCTCTCTCTGGCTGGTCATGCGCGAGTAACCGGTCACCCGTACCACCAGCAGCGACAACCCGGTTCCCAGGACCACCAGCAGCACCGCGATGGCGCTCGCGTAGCCCATCTCGAAGGCGACGAAGCCCTGGTTGTACATGTGCAGGGGCAGGATGCGGGTGGCGTTGCCCGGGCCGCCGGCGGTCAGCAGCAGGACGGTTTCGAAGTAGGTCATGGACCCGACCAGCATCAGCACCGATGACGCGATGATCGTGTGGCGGAGCTGAGGGACGGTGATGCGCAGGAAGCGCTGGAACCCCGAGGCCCCGTCGAGTTCGGCGGCCTCGTAGAGGGAGCGGGGAACCTGCCTCGCGGCCGCCTGGTAGAGGAGCATGTGGAAGGGCAGGAACTGCCACAGCACGATGAACACGATCGCGTACAGCGCCAGCGTCGGGTGGCCGAGCACGTTGCTGTGGCTGAGCCCGAACCACTCCCTGACCTGTGCGGGGACCCCGAAGTTCGGATCGAGCAGAGCCTTCCACACCAGGGCGATGGCGGCGGTGGACAGCAACAGCGGCAGGAAGAAGACCGCGCTGACCACCGCCCGCACGCGCTGATGACCTGCTGACCAGACCCCGAAGGCCAGGGCGAGAGGGGTCTGGGTCGCCCAGCACAGAGCGGTCAGGGTCAGGGTGATGACGAGACCGCCGCGCACCTGGCCGTCGCCCGGGAGCGCCGACCAGTTGGCCAGCCCCACCCACTGGGGGCTGCCCAGCCCGCTCCACGAGGTGAAGCTCAGGTAGCCGACGACGACCACGGGTGCCAGCCCGAAGAGGCCGAAGAACAGTAGTGCCGGAGCGACCCAGACGAAGCCGGGCCGCTCCGTGGCGGAGGTCCTCACCGGGTCTGCTCCATGGCCTGGGCGAACTCCTCCGGGGTGAGGTCACCGAGGAAGATCAGCTGGAGGTTGGTCAGCATGGCCTCGGCCGCGGCCGGGTCCAGCGCCTGGTCCCAGGACTGGGTGAAGGTCGGCGCGTCCGAGACCAGTCCGTGGGTGAAGGTGGCGAACTCGGCGTGGTCGCTCTCCTGGAGCTGGTCCTCGATGCCCTCGATCGGGGGCACCTGGCCGACGTCGATCAGGTCGCTCACGTACTCGTCGGAGGCCAGGGTCTCGACGAGGAAGTCGATCGCAGCCTCGGTGTGCTGGCTGTCGCTGTTGACCGAGAAGTAGTTGCTGGGGTTGCCCACGATCGCGTTCGGCTCGCCCGCGCCGCCCTCCAACACGGGGAAGGAGGTGAAGCCGAGCTCGTCGTTCTCCACGAACTGGGGGCTGTCCTCCAGCTGCCGGGAGATCTCCCAGCTGCCCATCAGGAACATCGCGGAGTCACCGTTGGCCAGCAGCGCGGAAGCGCTCCCATTGTCGTAGTCGACGGAGGTGAAGTTGTTGCCGAAGGCCCCGCGGTCGACCAGGTCCTGGCACAGTTCCAGGGCCTCCAGGACGGCGGGGGCCTCCCAGGCGCCCTCCTCTCCGTCCACGATCGCCTGGAACACGTCCGGACCGCCGACCCGGTCCACCATGTAGGAGAACCACATCAGCTGGGTCCAGCCCTGCGCGCCGGGAAGGACGATCGGGGTGACGCCCTCCTCCTGGAGCACGTCGATCGCCTCGTAGAGGTCCTCGAAGGTCTCCGGCGGCTCCAGGCCGGCCTCCGCCAGGACGGGCTTGTTGTAGTACATGACGACCGGCTGGACCCCCAGGAGCGGGACCCCGTAGTAGGAGCCGTCGATCTCGGCCACGTCCAGCACGCTGGGTAGGAAGGAGTCCCGGAACTCGGGGTTGTCCTCCAGAGTCTGGGTGAGGTCGAGGACCTGGTCCTGCTGGGTGTACTGCGCCAGGTTCCCGCCGCCCCAGTTGAAGAACACGTCGGGAGCGTTGGGGGAGCCCAGCGCCACCTGGAGGCGCTGCTTGTAGGCGTCGTTGACGAAGGTGACCAGTTCGGCGGGCACGTCCTGCGCTTCGTTGTGCGCCTCGATGCCGCGCTCGACGATCTCGTTGACGAGGGCGTCCTCCAGCGCCCAGACCTGCAGGGTGTCGCCGCCACCGGGGCCTGAGGTCCCGCAGCCGGTGGCGAGGAGGAGGGAGAGGGCCAGGGAGCTACTGCCGATCACACGTATCCGGTGGGTGCGACTCATGGCGTGTACACCGTTCTTCCGTTGGTCCGGGGGGAAGCAAAAGCTTTCGAAATGTTTCCGATAGCTTTCGGGAAGGCTGACGCTAGGTTCTCCTGGCCCCCCACGTCAAGAGGCCTTTTGATTGCGAGAAGGTTGCGGTGTGAACCTCGAAAAGTTTCGAGATAGAATCCAGCGCAGTGGAGCATGGGGAACCGGGTTCCCCCTACGACGAGGAGGCACATGGCGAAGCGACGCCCCACCCTGGCCGAGATCGCTGGTGATGCGGGGGTTTCGGTCTCCACCGTCTCGAAGGTGATCAACGGTCACCTCGACGTCGCCGCCGACACGCGGCGCCAGGTGGAACGGCTCCTGGAACAGCACCGCTACCAGCCCAGGCGCCACCGGGAACGCCGCCCGGTCGGCCTGATCGACCTCGTCTTCCTGGACCTGGGCAGCCCCTGGGCGATGGAGATCCTCACCGGGGTCGAGGAGGTCACGCACGACGCCGGTTTCGGGATCGTCGTCTCCGCCGTGCACGACCGCAAACGCAGCAGGCCGGGCCGCAAGTGGCTGGACAACCTCCAGGCCAGGCATTCCGACGGCGTCGTCCTGGTGCTGTCCGAACTCTCCTCCCAGCAGCAGGCCCAACTCGACGCCCTCGGGATCCCCGTGGTCACCGTGGATCCCGTCGGCGACCCCGCGCGCGAGGTCCCCGCGGTGGGCGCAGCCAACTGGGACGGCGGGCTCACCGCCACCGAGCACCTCATCGGCCTCGGCCACCGGCGCATCGCCATGATCGCCGGGCCGTCCGAGGTCATGTGCAGCCGTGCCCGCGTGGACGGGTACCGCAGCGCCATGCGCGACGCGGAGCTTCCGGTGCTCGACGGCTACGTCACCCACGGCGACTTCATGGCCGGGACGGGCAAGGACCTCACCGAGGCGCTGCTCGACCTGCCCGAACCCCCCACCGCGATCTTCGCGGGCTCGGACCAGATGGCCCGTGGCGCCTACGAGGTCCTGTACAAGCGCGGCCTGAGCGTGCCGGACGACGTCTCGGTGGTGGGTTTCGACGATCTCCCCGAAGCCGAGTGGGCCACCCCGCCGCTGACCACCGTCCGGCAGCCGTTGCGCGACATGGCGCAGATGGCCACCCGCATGCTGTTCGACCTGATCAACGGCAACGAGCCCGAGACCACCAGGGTGGAACTGGCCACCCGTCTGATCCAGCGCGACAGCACGGCCCCGCCCAAGGAGTGACTCCGGCCGGTGAGGGACCGGGGGAGTGCGTGCCGGGGGAGGTTCACGGTGGCGCTCGACTGGTGCCCGCGACGGAGAGCCGCTGGGACCCTACGGGCGTCGACGAGGCGCACGTCCCCGGCGCCAGGGGCACGGGGCGCGAACTCGTGATGGCGACGGTGGCCGCCCTCGGTCAGCTGTCGGTCTCCGGTGTGGTCGTGATCTTCCTGACCGTCCAGGTCGAATTGTTCGTGGCCGCGGTCAGGGACTGGTTCGGGAAGTGGTCCAGGCGGCGCGAGGCGCGGTCCCGCCGTTTTCCGTGCGGGGCGGGGCGAGCAGCGCGTCTGAGCCGCTCCTGGCGCCTCTGCCGACCGGTTTCCTGAGGTCCCGGGGCGGGGCAGGACTTCTCTGGGTCTTCCGGTGGAGTCGCCCCGGCTGCTCGGGGCGCGCGGGCGCCTGGGGCCGGTGGGTGGGTTCCCGGGGCGGGGAGGGGATCCCGGGGGAGGGAGAGCCCCGGGAACCCGGGAGGGCCGACCGGATCGCAGACGGTCGGCCCGGCTTTCGGGCTGGTTACCAGCTCGATTTGGTAACCCCGGGCAGCTCGCCTCGGTGGGCCATGTCCCGGAACCGGATCCGGGAGAGGCCGAACTTCCTCAGGTGCGCGCGCGGACGGCCGTCGACGGCGTCGCGGTTACGCACCCGGGTGGCGCTGGCGTCGCGGGGCTGGCGGCGCAGCTCGGCGACGGCGGCCGCCCGCTCGGTCTCGCCGGTGTGCGGGCTCTTGATCAGCTGTTTGAGTTCGGCGCGGCGCTCGGCGTAGCGGGCGACGATCACCTTGCGCTGTTCGTTGCGGGCGATCTTGCTCTTCTTGGCCATCAGACCTTCTCCCCTCGGGCACGGATGTCGGCGACCACGCGTTCGATGCCGCGGGCGTCGATGACCCGCATGCCCTTGACGCTCAGCCGCAGCTTCACGAAGCGCTGTTCGCTGGGCAGCCAGTAGCGCTTGTTCTGGATGTTGGGGTCGAACCGGCGCTTGGTGCGGCGGTGGGAGTGGGAGATGGCGTTGCCGAAGCTGGGCGCCTTCCCGGTCACCTGGCATACACGGGACACGGTTGTTCTCCTCCTGTTCTGTGGTTTCTGTGGTGGTGTCGGTTCCTGCTCGCCGTGAGGTCAGCTCTGCTTGGTCGAGGACGGGTACGGCAGCAGGGCCATCTCACGGGCGTTCTTGACCGCCGCGGCGATCAGCCGCTGTTGGCGGGCGGTGACCCGGGTGACCCGGCGGCTGCGGATCTTGCCCTTCTCCGAGATGAACTTGCGGAGCAGGTTGGTGTCCTTGTAGTCGACGTGGTCGGCTTCGCCCAGAGGGTTGGCGAACTTTCGCGTGGTCGTGCGTGCCTTGGCGCGGTGGGTCTTCGGTGGCAAGGGAGTTCTCCTCCGATTGGTCTTGGGTGGTGCGGGGTGTCAACGGGGCCGGGGTGCGGCTCAGATCGCGTCGGCGAAGGGGTCCTCGACCAGGGGGCGCCCGGCTTCGGCGTCGGTGAGCAGGCAGGAGTCGAGGATTTCCACGAGCCGTTCGGCGTCCAGGTCGACCCCGGTGAAGGCCAGGTGCTGGCGGCGGTCGCCGACCACCGGGTCCCAGTCCAGGAGGGCGGAGGCGCGGCGGGTCTCGGAGACCATGTCGAGGGCGGCTTCGGGCAGCGCGCCCAGCCAGGGGCCGGCGCTCTCCAGGAGCAGGGCGTCGTTGTAGGCGTCCCAGACCAGGAGCGTGTCGGGCCTGCTGGCCAGCCAGATCCGGCCCCGCCCGCGCACTCCGGCAGCCACGATCCGCTCCAGGGACTCGTGCAGGCGGACCGGGTGCAGCGGGCGTTTGCGGGTCCACACGAGGGTGCTCACCCGATCGTCGGTCAGGTCCGTGTACTGGGCCCATGCCGGGTTGAGCCGGTTGGCGGCGCTCTCGGGGTCGAAACGGCCCTCGGTGAGGGCGACCAGTCCGCCACCGGGCGGGATGACCACGGCGGCAGGGTTAAGGTGCTCGATGAGAGCCCTCGCCTCGTCGCGGTGGCGGGCCCCGTGCAGGGTGAGCACGGTGGGGTACTCGACCTGGTGGGTGAGGACCTCGGCGACGGTGCGCTCGTCCTCCACGGCGATGTCCAGTGACCGGTCGGCCAGGTCGTCGTGGCAGGACAGGTCCGGGAGCAGGCGCTCGGAGTCCACCGCGGTGACGACGGCGGCCAGACGCAGCTCAGTACGGGAGGCGACGATCTCGGCCACCGAGCGGGGCTCGACCCCGTCCCAGGTCTCCACCACGCACAGGGAGTGTTCGCCGCGTTCGGCCAGGTCCAGCAGGGTGGGGATCAGGTCCTCGCGCAGCGTGCAGGAGGCGCACAGATGGTCCAGGTCGACACGGTGATGGCCGAGGGCCCCCCACCGGTCACGGGTGACGCGGTGGACGATGCCCTCGGCGATCCCGTCGAGGTCGTGGTGGATGGCGATGGACCCCGGCACATCGGTGATCAGGTCGTCCACGGTGCTGCGCCGGGCGAGCCGGTGCAGCCCGGAGACCACGACCACGCGCAGGGGGGCGGTCACTTCTTTCATCGGGGAAGACCCTCCCATTAATGAAAACGATAACCATTACCGTAACGCATGCGCGCGGCACTTGGGAACAGGGCCCGGCTCGTACCTTCCACAAGCGCCTGTACCAGGGGACTAGCGTTGGGAAACTCCGGAGGTCCGCCACGTGGGCGGGCCATGGGAGGGCGCTCTGCCGAGGTCTTCCGAATCCCCGGAAACCAGGGCTGTCGGGCTCAGGCCTCGAGGATGCCGGCGTAACGCTCCACGGCGAACTCCCGGCCCGTGGTGTCCAGGGGCGGGCGAAGGCCGAACCGTCCCATCAGCCGGGTGCCCCTGGCCAGAGCGACCTCGGCCCGCTCCCGGATCCATGTCTCGTAGCGGCCGGTCTCGGGCGCCACGCTGTCGATCACGTACGGGGCCACGGCCTGGGCCTCGCGCACCGAGGGCCGCACCGCGGCCTCATAGGAGAAGAAGGCGCGGTCATGGTCACCTTCCGCGGCCACCAGCTCCCCGGCCAGGGCCAGAGCCCCCATCAGAGCCATCGCCGGACCCTGCCCGCTCAACGGGCTCGGGTCGTAGGCGGCGTCGCCCACCAGCACCACCCGGTTGTGTGCCCACACATCCATCCTGACCTGCGTCGCCGGGGCGATCTCGAGGTCGCCCTCACCCATGGCCCGCAGCAGTTCGGGCACCTTCCAGCCGTCCTGGCCGAAGAACTCCTCCACCAGCCTCTGGCGAGCACCCCGATCCAGGGAGCCCTCGCGGACCGGGAAGCGGTCACGCATCAGGAACACCGCCTCGGCGCGGTCCGCGCCGGGCAGGGTCGTGACCACACAGCCCCGGTGCGGCCACATGTGCCAGGCCATGGCGCTGTCGGCGCCGAGGATGTTGCTGGTCTCGAAGACCGCCGTGTTGGCGCCCAGGTAGCGCAGGTGGTTCGCGTCCGGTCCGGCGAAGGCCAGGGCCCGGACCGGGGAGTGCGGCCCGTCCGCACCGACGACGAGGTCGAAACGGCGGCCGGGCGAGTTCGCGAAGGTGACGTCCACACCCTCCTCGTCCTGCTCCAGCGCGGTGACGGTGTCCCCGGGCAGGTACTTGACCTGGCCGGTGTCGGTCCTCTCCGCCTGTTCGCGCAGGGCACCGACCAGGTGGTCGTGGCGGACGGTCAGGCACCCGGGTTCGCCGGGTACCCGCACCGGTTCCCGGCGTCCGCTGACGTGGGTGTGCACCTCCGCGACGGGGGCGCCCAGCGCGCGGACCGCCTCGCCCGCCCCCATCCGGTCCAGGAGGGCCATCCCCGGGCCGGAGACCTCGACATGGGCACCCTTCGACCGTGCCGCCTGGGCGGGGTCGACGACGGTGGGAGCGAAACCCCGTCGAGCCAACCAGACGGCGAGCGCGCTTGCGGCCACACCGCCCCCCGAAACGAGGACGTTCCTGTTGCTGATGGGCACGCGAACCTCCGTGTGTGCGTAAGCCGTGGTCCTCCCGGTCCGCCCGCCACGGGCGTGCCCGCGGGGCGGCGCGCCGGTGGGGCGAGGGAGCCGGTCCGGACCAGGGCCGTTCGAGCATCTCCCGCTCGGTGCCCTGCCTGGCGGCAACGCGCCGTCGGAGGTGGGCCGCGGGCGCCGGAGAACTTCCCGGCGCGTGTTCCGCCGTAGCGTAACTGTACCTTCTGGTAGGTGGCGGTGTGCTGGAAGGGGCCTGTCGGCCGACGTTCACCGAGGGCTGTTCACCGCTGGGTGAGGTAGGCGTCCACCAGTGCGCGCAGGACCTCCGAGCAGCCGTGCTCCACCGTCAGGGTCGCGATGTCGTCGGCGCGCGTCGCGCCGCGGTTGAGGATCACCACCGGTTTGCCCTGGCCTGCGGCGTGCTTGACGAACCTCCGCCCGGAGAAGACCGTCAGGGACGAACCCGCGACCAACAGTCCGGCCGACTGGTCGACCATCGAGTAGGCCTCCAGCACGCGGGGCTTGGGGACGTTCTCGCCGAAGTACACGATGTCCGGTTTGAGAACCCCGCCGCAGGAGGAGCAGTCGGCCACCCGGAAGTGCTCGGTGGAGGCCAGGACGGCGTCGGCGTCCGGTGCGACCTCGACGTCGGCCACCTCGTCGGCGAAGTCGGGGTTGAGTTCGGTGAGGCGTACGGCCAGCGCCTCGCGGCTGGTCACAGCACGGCAGCCGAGACAGATCACCCGGTCGTAGCGGCCGTGCAGGTCGATGACGCGGACACTGCCGGCCGCATCGTGCAGGGTGTCGACGTTCTGCGTGAGCACATCGGAGACCACCCCGGCGCGTTCGAGGTCGGCCAGGGCGCGGTGGCCGTCATTGGGACTGGTCTCCGCCACACGGCGCCAGCCGATGTGGTTGCGGGCCCAGTAGTGGCGTCGGAACACGGCGTCGCCGACGAACTCCTGGTAGGTCATGGGTGTGCGGGGCGGTGAGTCCGGGCCCCGGTAGTCGGGGATGCCCGAGTCGGTCGAGATCCCCGCGCCGGTCAGCGCCACCACCGGACCCGCGCCGAGGACCTCACGTACCCGGGCGGCGGCCTCGCTGGGGCTGTGCGCGTGGAGCGTGTTCGTCACGGTTCGAGGATATGTCGCGGTGCCGCGCCCCTTCCGATGGGGAGTGGCCACCGCCCACCAGTTCCGGGTGCTCTTGGCCAACCTGCTCTTGTTCCTCGTCCCGATCTCCGGACTGCTGGGTCCTGGTCCGGCGGTGGGAGTGGCGATGGCGGTGGTCCTCGCCCTGCCTCTGCGTGGTGGAACTGGTCGGCAACGCGCAGGTGGTTTCCGGGATAGCCCCGGTGGTTCTTCGGCGTACGATCCCGTCGGTGTGTACGTTCGCGCTCTGCTGCCTGGGGCTGTTTCCGGCGGATCGGCGGGAGGTCGCACGCCGTCGGTTGAACTCGACTGATCCCCTTCCGTTGTCATCGCGGTGACAAAAGCGGGAACGGGCTCCTGCGGCACGTGTCACTATGCGTTGCCCGCGGGAGCCCCAACCATGGTCAGGCGGCCAGCTGTTCCGACCTGCCGGCCGTTCCGACCCACCAGTTGCCCTGAACCGCCAGCTGTCATCCCCGTCAGGTGTCCGTGTAACAGGAGGTGTCCGTGACAGCGGACTTCGGGTACGCCGAGACCAACCCGCTCGCTCCCCTTCCGCATGAGGTCGCTGACCGGCTGCGACCGCACTTCGATTCCATGGTGGACATGGTCGTCCGGCGCATCCAGGAGAAGGTGCCCGAGTACGCCCGACCGGGCAACCGCACCTACCTCACCAACACCAGGGAGGCGGTCGAGGAGGGCTTCGAGGGGTTCCTCGCGCGGATCGGAGTCACCGCCCCGGCCGACGACGGCTTCCGTGAACGCTTTCGTACGCTGGGCGCGGGCGAGGCGCATGAGGGACGCAGCCTGGACAGCCTCCAGGTGGCCATGCGTACCGCCGTCGTCCTGATGTGGCGGCGGATCAGCGAGGTCCAGATGGCCGAGCCGGACGTGTTCCCGCAGCGGTACGTCGGGCCGGTGGCCGAGGCGCTGTTCCTGTTCCTGGAGGAACTGGCCGGGGCGGCGACGGAAGGGTACAACCAGGCCCAGGTCCAGGTCGCCGGTGAGGTGCGGCGGCGCCGGGGCAGGCTGGTCGACCTGCTGTTGTCCGAGGCGGGGCCAGCTTCGGAGGCCGTCGCCGAGATGGCGCTGGCCGCCGACTGGCGACCGCCCGCCGCGGTGGCGGTCGTCGTTCTCGGGGGCCGTGATGTGGAGACCGCGCCGCCGGCCGCGCTGCCCTCGGACGTGTTGAGCGACTTCAACCGGATCGAACCCCGCCTGATCGTCCCCGACCCCGATGGGCCCGGTCGGATGCGTACCCTGGGCACGGCGCTGCGGGGCTGGCACGTCGCGGTCGGCCCGACGGTGTCCGTGACCGAGGCGCCTTCCTCCCTGGCCCGGGCCAGGGAGACGTTGTCCCTGGTCAACGCTGGGATCATCCCGGGGAAACAGATCGTGCGCTGGGCCGACCACCTCATCACCGCACTCCTGTTCCGCGACGAGGAGCTGATGCGGGAGATGGTCGCCCGCAGGCTGGCCCCGTTGATCGAACTGCGCAGTGTGCAGCGGGAGCGACTCGCCGAGACCCTCCTGGCCTGGTTGCAGTGCGGGTTCAACGCCAAGCAGGTGGCGCAGAAGCTGCACGTCCACCCGCAGACCGTCCGGTACCGGCTGCGCCAGCTGGAGGAGCTCTTCGGTGCCCGCCTGTTCAGCGCGGACTGCCGATTCGAGCTGGAGGCGGCACTGCGGGTGCGGGTTCTGACCGGTTGGGAGGAGTCGGAGCCCCGTACCGGCGACAGTACGGGGCCCGTGGGCTGAGTACACGTCACGGTCACCCGGCGCGCCCGTGGTCAGGGAGAGCGTGTATGCGCCCGGTGGTCAGCAGGTGCTGTTCACCGGCTTGCCGGCGAAACGATCGCCCATCCACTTGTGGGCACCCGGGTTGTCCAGGTACAGGCTGGCGACATGCGGCCCGGAGAAGGTCCGCTTCCACTGCACCTCGACACCGGCCGCGCAGTAGGTGTCGCGCAGCTCCTCGGCCTGGCCGATCGGGATCACGTCGTCCAGGACCGAGTGGTACAGGTAAAGCGGCACAGTGGGCGTGCTCTCGCCGGGCTTGTTGGCCGTCAGCCGCTCCTGCCACTCGGGTGAGTTCAGCAGGTCGGAGGTGAACGCCTCGTCCATGCTCCGGAACATGCCCCTGGGTACGGCGTCGACCACGCACCGGTTCCGGACGTCGTCGAACAGGGTGGCGCCCCTCTCGGTGAGGTGGTCGTCGAGAGACAGTTCGGGGTAGGCGGAATTGTACCCGTGGGTGGCGAAGGCCAGGAGGGAGAAGTACGGGCCGCCGTCGAGGTTCTCCGCGACCGGGTTGAGATCGGCGGGTACACCGCCCGCGGCCACACCGGTCAGGGGGAGTTCGGGCGCGTACTCGGGATGCATCTGGGCGGCCCACACCGCGGAGCTGCCGCCCTGGGAGAAGCCGGTGACACCCATCGGGGAGGTCTCCGGCAGCTGGGCTTCGGGCAGGCGGGTCGCGGCGCGCAGGGAGTCCAGCACCGCCGCCCCCTGGGAGTGGCCGACCATGAACGTGTGGTCGCCGGAGGTACCCAGGCCCTGGTAGTCCGAGATCGCCAGGGCGTACCCGTCGTCGACGACGCGCTCCATCAGGGAGGCCTCATACTCCAGGCCGTGCTCCAGGCCGATGGAGGGGGCGCAGTGGGCGCCCAGCCCGTGGGTGCCGATCGCGAAGGCGACGAGCGGGCGTTCGCCCTCGCCCGTCCACTCGGCGTGCGGAACCATCACGGTGCCGCTGACCGCCATGGGCTCGCCGAGTGCGTCGGTGGACAGGTACATGATCCGCCAGACGTCGGCAGGGAAGTGGCCGACCTTCAGGGCGTCGGTGTAGGCGTCGGCGGGTTCGGCCCTGATGATGTCGCCGGGCTGCCCCTCGGGTAGCGGGCTCGACGCCTCGAAGAACTCCTCGTCTTCGGCGCTGAGGTGCTCGGGGCCGGGTTGTTCGATCTGATCCCACAGTGCCTGGGATGAGGTCGCGTCCGAGAGTTCTTCGGTGCTGAGGAGCTCGGTTTCGGTGTCGCTGTCGCGTTCACCGAAAGGCGCGGACACGAAGAGTCCGGCGGCGAGTGCTCCGACGGTACAGGTCGCGGCCGCCCGAGCCCTGAATCGGTTCGGTGTCCTCGACCGGCTGCGCCGGTTGCGGGGTGTTCTGCTCACGGGGTGTTCCTGCTTTCTCCGGGGGCGGTGCCGCACCATGTGTGCGGTGCGTCACCCAGAGAATGCGGGTGAAGTGGGGGCGGTCACTATTGGGTGTGTTGCGCGACTCTGATCGGTGAATGCTCACTTCGGAGTGGGTCGGTCAGGGCTGGTACCCGAAGGCCACGGCTGTGAACTGGGCGAATGCTGGTGCGCTCCGAGGCTCCCGGCGCCCCGAGATCCCCCGGGGCGCCGGGAGCGGGTCAGGCGGTGTGCACGATGCGGAAGGTCTCGGCCAGTCGGCCCGCGGGCAGTCCGGCCTCGGCGGCGTTGGCGGCCATCCACTGGCGCACCATCGGCTCCAGTTCGGTGATGTCCCCGATCTGGCTCTCGTGCGCGGCCAGCGCCGCCATCTTGCGCTCGAAGACGTCGGTGATGTCCGAGGGGTGGTGTGGCTCGGGCCCGCCGACGACCCACACCTGGGCGACCGTCCAGGGTGCCAGGCCCTCGTCGGCGAGGAGCTCGCGGTGCGCGTGCGGGTTGCGCGCGTCCGGGAAGACCGCGTTGATCACCGCCTCCCCGGTGGCCATGTGGTCGGGGTGGCTGGCGGCGATACTGTCCCAGTCGCGTTCGGTACTGAGGGTGACCACGCGTTCGGGTCGGACCTGCCGGATGACCCGGGCGATGTCGCGGCGCAGGTCGAGGGAGGACACCACCCTCCCGTCCGGGTGCCCGAGGAAACGCACGTCCTTGACCCCGACCTCGGCGGCGGCCCGCCGCTGCTCCTCCCTGCGCATCGCCGCGATCTCCGAGCTGTCCAGGGTGAGCTCGTCCCCACCCGCCTCGCCGTCGGTGACCATCAGGTAGACCACCTCGGTCCCGGCCTCGGTCCACAGCGCCACGGTCCCGGCACAGGAGAAGTCGGCGTCGTCGGGATGGGCCATCACGACCAGTGCGCGTTCGGGCGCGTCAGTCACCGGAACTCCTTTCACAGCGGGCCTTCCCGCGGGGTTGAGGTCGTCCACCATCGTATGAACCCCTCCAGGCGCCCGATGCCGCACCCGGGCCTCACCCGGACAGCAGAGCGAAGACCTCTCGCACGTCGGTGACGGAGTGGTCCGGTGCGGGCAGCTTCTCGGGCCAGGAGCGTCCGCGATCGATCCAGACGGTGCGCAGCCCGGCCCCTCGTCCGCCGACCACGTCCGCCGTCGGACTGTCGCCGACCATCCACCCACCGCCTTCGAGCGCTGCCCCGCACCGCCGCGCCGCGATCTCGAACAGCCGCCGATCCGGTTTGCGGACCCCCTCCGCACCGGAGACCGCCCAGGCGTCGACGCGCCCGGCGACGCCGGTCAGAGTTTGCGGGCGACCGCGCCGTACATGTCGGTGTCCGGTGTGTTGCCGACGTCGACCGGCTCCGGACGCCACAGGGGGCTGGGGCCGATTCCGGGCTCCAGCAGTTCCAGGCCCTCGAAGTAGGACGCGAACTCCGCCAGGGTGTGCCCCCGGTAGGCCAGGGCGGCCTCCTTGTTCCACTCGTCCAGGGCGTCCGCGGCGCTGCCCTCCTTCGGCAGGACCGCGTCGGCCACCACCAGGAAGCTGCCGGAGGGCAGCCCCGCCAGGTAGGCGCCGACGATGTCCACGGCCTCCTTCAGGGTGGGGATGTGGCCGAGGGTGCCGATGACGGACAGCCCCACCGGCCGGTCGAGGTCGAGGAGCTCACCGGCCCGGGCCAGAACCTGATCGGCGTCGCGCAGGTCGTGGTCCACGAACTCGGTGGCGCCCGCCGCGGTGCCGGTCAGCAGCGCGCGGGCGTGGGCGAGCACCATGGGGTCGTTGTCGACGTAGACGACCCGGGAGTCGGGTGCGGCGGCCTGCGCGATCTCGTGGGTGTTCTGGTGGGTGGGCAGCCCCGTGCCGACGTCCAGGAACTGCCGGACGCCCTCCTCACGGGCCAGGTGGGTGATGGTGCGCACGAGGAAGGCGCGGCCCGCGCGGGCGTCGACGGCGATCTTGGGGTGAATGCGCAGGATCTGGTCGCCGAGTTCCCGGTCGACGGGGTAGTTGTCCTTGCCGCCGAGCCAGTAGTTCCACACGCGGGCGGAGTGCGGGGCGGAGAGGTCGACGCCTGCGGGGACAGAGGGGGTGCTCATGGTGGTCCGATCCGGGCCGGGGGGGGTGGGCGGGACCAGTCTGGCCGACGGGACTTGCGTTCGCAAAGCCCTTCGCCGGTGCCGATATTCGTTCGGAAACGCCTGCTGCGTAAGGTTTCGCGTGTTCTGGCTGGTGGGGTCGGGGTGTGGTGCCGGGAGGTGCCCCGGGCGGTGCCGTCACCGGCGGCCGCCCGGGGCAGGGGGCTTTACGGACTACCTCAGCCCAGGTGCACGATCAGGTCGCCGCCCTCCACGCGCTGAACGCCGTCGACGGCCACCCGCGAGACCACACCGGCCTGCGGGGCGGTGATGGAGGCCTCCATCTTCATCGCCTCGATCGTGGCGACCGTGTCACCGGCCTTGACCTCGTCACCCACGGACACCACGGGTGTCACCACACCGGCGAAGGGCGCCGCGACCTGGGCGGGGTCGTTGCGGTCGGCCTTCTCCGCCTCGGGCACGTCCGAGGCCAGCGACCGGTCCCGAACGTGCAGCGGCCGGAGCTGGTCGTTGAGGGTGGTCATGACGGTGCGCATGCCGCGCTCGTCGGCCTCGCTCACCGCCTGGAGGCCGATGAGCAGACGCACACCCGGCTCCAGGTCCACGACGTGCTCCTCGCCCTCGCGCAGACCGTAGAAGAAGTCCTTGCTGTCCAGCACGCTGGTGTCGCCGTAGGCGGCGCGGTGTGACTCGAACTCCTTCGTGGGGCCCGCGAACAGCAGCCGGTTCAGGGTGGCGCGCGGCTCCTCGGCGAGCCCGGCGCGGTCCTTCTCGCTCAGCTCGGCGGTGGCCCGGGGCTCACCGCGCCCGCGCAGCGCCTTGGTGCGGAACGGCTCGGGCCACTCGCCCGGAGGAACCCCCAGCTCGCCGCGGAGGAAGCCGATCACCGAGTCCGGCACGTCGAACCGGTCCGGGTCCTTCTCGAACTCCTCGGGGGAGACCCCCGCTCCCACCAGGTGCAGGGCCAGGTCGCCCACCACCTTGGAGGAGGGGGTCACCTTCACCAGGCGGCCCAGCATGCGGTCGGCCGCGGCGTACATCGCCTCGATGTCCTCGAAGCGGTCGCCCAGCCCCAGCGCGATCGCCTGCGTGCGCAGGTTGGACAGCTGACCGCCGGGGATCTCGTGGTGGTAGACCCGGCCGGTCGGTGAGGCCAGGCCCGCCTCGAAGGGCGCGTACACCCGGCGCACCGCCTCCCAGTACGGCTCCAGCTCGTTCACCGCGTCCAGGGACAGCCCGGTGGGGGTGGCCGAGTGGTCGAAGGCGGCCACGATCGCCGACAGCGACGGCTGCGAGGTGGTACCGGCCATGGACGCCACGGCGCCGTCCACCGCGTCCGCGCCAGCGTTGACCGCGGCCAGGTAGGTGGCGAGCTGACCGCCCGCGGTGTCGTGCGTGTGCACGTGGACCGGCAGGTCGAACTCACTGCGCAGCGCGCTGACCAGCCGGGCGGCGGCCGGGGCGCGCAGCAGTCCGGCCATGTCCTTGATCGCCAGTACGTGCGCGCCGGACTCCACGATCCGCTCGGCCAGCTTCAGGTAGTAGTCCAGCGTGTAGAGCTTCTCGGCCGGGTCGGACAGGTCCGCGGTGTAGCACAGCGCCACCTCGGCGAGCCCGGTGCCGGTCTCGCGGACCGCGTCGATCGCCGGGCGCATCTGCTCGACGTCGTTGAGGGCGTCGAAGATCCGGAAGACGTCCACACCGGTCGCGGCGGCCTCGCGCACGAACGCGTTGGTGACCTCGGTGGGGTAGGGCGTGTACCCGACCGTGTTGCGGCCGCGCAGCAGCATCTGCAGGGCCACGTTGGGCACGGCCTCACGCAGCGCGGCGAGCCGCTCCCACGGGTCCTCGGCCAGGAAGCGCAGCGCCACGTCGTAGGTCGCGCCGCCCCAGCACTCCAGGGAGAGGAGTTCGGGCAGGGTGTGCGCCACCGCGGGCGCGGCGGCCAGCAGGTCCTGAGTGCGCACCCGGGTGGCCAGCAGCGACTGGTGGGCGTCGCGGAAGGTGGTGTCGGTGACCCCCAGGGTGTCGGACTCGCGCAGCCAGCGCGCGAACCCCTCGGGGCCCAGTTCGGTCAGGCGCTGCCTGGACCCGGCGGGCGGGTCGCCCTCGGCCACGGCGGGCAGCTTGGCGGCCGGGTCGATCAGGTGCGGGCGCTCGCCGTGCGGCTTGTTCACCGTCACGTCGGCCAGGTAGGTGAGCAGGCGGGTGCCCCGGTCGGCGGAGGGTCGCGCGGTCAGCAGCTGGGGACGCTCCTCGATGAACGAGGTGGTCACCCGGCCCTGACGGAAGTCCTCGTCCTCCAGCACCGCCTGGAGGAAGGGGATGTTGGTGGAGATGCCGCGGATCCGGAACTCGGCCACCGCGCGCTGGGCGCGGCTCACCGCCGTGGCGAAGTCGCGGCCCCGGCAGGTGAGCTTGACCAGCAGGGAGTCGAAGTAGGCGCTGACCTCCGAACCCGCCGCGGCGGTCCCGCCGTCCAGGCGGATGCCCGAGCCGCCGGGGGAGCGGTAGGCGCTGATCGTCCCGGTGTCGGGCCGGAACCCGTTGGCCGGGTCCTCGGTGGTGATGCGGCACTGGAGGGCGGCGCCGTGCAGCACGATCGCGTCCTGGGACAGGCCCAGGTCGGCGAGGCTCTCACCGGAGGCGATCCGGATCTGCGACTGCACGAGGTCGACGTCGGTGACCTCCTCGGTCACCGTGTGCTCCACCTGGATGCGCGGGTTGAGCTCGATGAACACGTGCTGGCCGTCCCGGCCCACCAGGAACTCGACCGTGCCCGCGTTCCGGTACCCCAGTTCCTGAGCCAGCCGCACGGCGTCCTGGCACATGCGCTCGCGCAGCTGCGGGTCGAGGTTGGGGGCCGGGGCCAGCTCCACGACCTTCTGGTGGCGGCGCTGCACCGAGCAGTCGCGCTCGTACAGGTGGATGACGTCTTCGCCGTCGGAGAGGATCTGCACCTCGATGTGGCGCGGGTCCACCACGGCGCGCTCCAGGAACACCGTGGGGTCGCCGAAGGCGGTCTCGGCCTCGCGCATGGCGGCCTCGATGGACTCGCGCAGGGTGGCGCGGGTGTCCACCCGGCGCATGCCCCGGCCGCCGCCGCCGGCCACGGCCTTGACGAAGACCGGGAAACCGATCTCCTCGGCGGCCTCGACCAGTCCGTCCACGTCGGTGGAGGGATCGGTGGAGTCCAGGACCGGGATGCCCGCCCGCTTGGCGGCGGCGATGGCGGTCGCCTTGTTCCCGGTCAGTTCCAGTACCTCGGCGGGCGGGCCCACGAAGGTGATGCCCGCCTCGGCGCAGGCCCGCGCCAGCTCGGGGTTCTCCGAAAGGAAGCCGTACCCGGGGTAGACGGCGTCGGCGCCCGCCTCTCGCGCCGCGCGGACGATCTCGTCGACCGAGAGGTAGGCGCGGACGGGGTGCCCGGGTTCGCCGATCTGGTAGGCCTCGTCTGCCTTGAGCCGGTGCAGCGAGTGGCGGTCCTCGTGGGGGAAGACGGCGACGGTGCGCGCCCCCAGCTCGTGCCCCGCGCGCAACGCGCGGATGGCGATCTCACCGCGGTTGGCCACCAGTATCTTCTCGAACATGCCGGATGCCTCCTGGCTTCGGTCGTGCGCTTGTGGCGTGACCGGCGCCGTTGCCGGTACTGCCCGGTGTTGCGGGTGGCCGTGCCCGGGCGTCGCTCACAGGGAGTGATGCCCGGAGGTGGGGCCATGGGAACCCTAACGAGAGGGGCCGGGGTCCCGTGCGGCTGGGGTTGCCCGCACGGGACCGCGCGGTTCCGGGAGATTCCGTGCGTTTGCCTGGGAAACCGACCAGTTCAGAAGAACGACCGGTGCTCCCCTTCAGCCCGCTCGGAGTTCCGGGCGATCCACCGGAGCCCCCGCCACTGGGTCGCCACGACCGTGGTGTAGCAGGGCAGCGCGATGAAGGTCAGGAAGAGGAGCACGAGGGGATGATCCCCGCCGGGCGGTGTGGAGCGCTGGCCGCCGGGCGGGGGTCGGACGTCAACGGGCGGGTTGACCGGTGTTGATCCGACGGGTGCGTCAGCTGGTGTGCGAGAACCCGGGGTAGCCCTGGGCGGCGATCTCGTCGCACTGCTGCCGGTACAGGTTCAGGCCGCCCGCGTAGGGCATGAACACCCGCGGCTTGCCCTCGACGTTGGCTCCCATGTACCAGGAGCCCGCCTTCGGGTAGAGGGTGGCGGAGGCGACCTCGGCGACGTGCTCCACCCAGGAGTCCTGAGCCCCCTCCTCGGCTTCGGCGGCCGCGACACCGGTTTTCTCCAGGTGGTCGATGTAGCCGGTGATCCAGTCCACGTGCTGTTCGACGCAGGCCATCATGTTGCCGAGCACCGAGGGGCTGCCCGGGCCGGTGACGGTGAACAGGTTCGGGAAGCCGGAGACCGCCAACCCCAGGTAGGTGCGGGGACCCTCCCGCCAGGCCTCCGCGAGCTCGCGCCCGTCGCGGCCGCGCAGGTCCATACGGGTGTAGGAGCCGGTCATCGCGTCGAACCCGGTGGCGAAGACGATCACGTCGAACTCGTGGTCGGTGCCGTCCCCGTTGTCCGCGCCGTCCTCGTGGTCGGCAGCGCTGACCCGGATCCCGGTGGGGGTGATCCGCTCGATCGGGGTGTTTCGGACCGACACCAGGGTGACGTTCTCCCGGTTGTAGGTCTCGTAGTAACCGGTGTCCAGGCAGATGCGCTTGGTGGCGAGCGGGTAGTCGGTGGGGGTGAGCAGCTCCGCGGTGCGCGGGTCCTGGACGGTCTCGCCGATGCGTTCGCGCACGTAGTCGGCGGCGATGGAGTTCGCGGACTCGTCGGTGAGCAGGTCCGCGAAGGTGGCGGCGAAGGCGAGGCCGCCCTGTTGCCAGCGGCGGTCCAGCTCGGCGGCCCGTTCCGCCTCGGTCAGGTCGGCGGCGTTGCCGTGCGCCGGGTCCAGGGGCAGCCCCGCGCCGTCCTCCAGGGCCTGGGCGCGCAGCTGCGGGTAGCGGCTTCGGATGTCGTCGAACTCCGCCTCGGTGAACGGCTGGTTGCGGGCCGGGATGGTGAAGTGCGGGGTGCGCTGGAAAACGGTGAGGTGTTCGGCCAGGCGGGCGATCTCGGGCACGGACTGGATCCCGGAGGAACCGGTGCCGATCACCGCCACCCGCTTCCCGGCCAGCTCGACCCCTTCGTGCGGCCAGCGGGCGGTGTGGTGGATCTCGCCGCGGAAGTCCTCCAGCCCCTTGAAGTCGGGGGCCTGGGCCGCGGACAGGCAGCCGAGCGCGGTGACCAGGTAGCGGGCCTCGACGTGCTGCCCGGTGTCGGTGGTCAGGAGCCACAGACGGCGGCTCTCGTCGTAGTGCGCGGCGGTGACCCGGGTGCCGAAGGTGATGCTGCGGCGCAGGTCCAGGCGGTCGGCGACGTGTTCGGCGTAGGACAGGATCTCGGGCTGGGCGGCGTAGCGCTCGCTCCAGACCCACTCCTGCTGGAGGTCGGCGTCGAAGGAGTAGGAGTAGAAGACCGACTCCGCGTCGCAGCGTGCGCCCGGGTAGCGGTTCCAGTACCAGGTACCGCCGACCCCCTCCCCGGCCTCGAAGGCGTGGGTGTTCAGGCCGAGGTCGTCCCGCAGGCGGTGGAGGGCGTACATACCGCCGAACCCGGCCCCGATGATGGCGGCGTCCAACCTGACCGGTTCGGGATCCGGGGACGGCGGAGCGGAGCGGGTTCGGGTGGCGGGGGTCTGTGCGCCCGGGGTCTGGGTGCTCGGGGGCTGTGTGCCCGGGGTACTGGGGGAGGTGTGCTGGGTTTCGGGGTCCCGTGGCATGGGTTCCTTCCGATGAGACCGGGGGAGAGCCGGGGTAGGCGGCGCCACAGTAGCCGCGGGAGACACGGAGGGGAAGGGTTTTTTGTACCGCCGGGTCTGGTTGGTATCGCTCTGCATCTCTGTGCGGTGCCCTGTGCCACTGTGAGGCGTGCTGTCGGACCTGGTGAGTCTGGCCGGAGGGTCAGGCTGGCCTGGTTTGCGGGGGCGAGAGGTATCCGGCCGCCCGGTGGCCGGGTTTCTCGCTGGGTGAGACGCTGGTCGGCCAGGTTTTCCATAAGATGGGACGCCGGGTCTCGGGGGCGGGGCAAGGGCCAGGCGCTGACACCGCGGTAGGCGACCCCGGACAGGTCAGCGAGTTCGCGCTTCCACGTCACGAGGTCGTTCTGGCCGAGCTTGCCCAGGTGGTCGTGACCGCGGGCCCGGGCCATCACCTGCACGAGCTCCACCGACGACCGCGGGAACCGGTTCAGGCGCCCGGCCGCCTCCGCCACGGGCAGGCGATCGCGCAGGTGCGGCTGCTGGGCGGCGATACCCACGGGGCAGTGTGGCAGGCGCGCGTACCCAGACAGCCGATGGCAGATCGTATTGTTTCGAATACTCGCCGCGTTTACCGACATGCCTGCCTGGAGCGGTGGCGGGCGCGAGGTCAGAGCTCGGGTGGAGCGCTCTCCTCGAAGGCTGAACGGAGCGCCTCGGTCTGCACGCGGCGGAACTCGCGGGACGCTCCCGCCCGGGGCAGTGCCGCCTCGAATCCGTGGAAGGCCCCCGGTACCACGGTCGTCCGGCAGGGCACCCCGGCCGCGCGCAGGCGATCGGCGTAGGCGAGGTCCTCGTCATGGAAGAGGTCGAGTGTACCCACCCCGATCCAGGCCGGGGGCAGACCGGACAGCTCCTCGCGCCGGGCGGGGGC
This sequence comes from Nocardiopsis exhalans, assembly GCF_024134545.1. Taxonomy (GTDB): domain Bacteria; phylum Actinomycetota; class Actinomycetes; order Streptosporangiales; family Streptosporangiaceae; genus Nocardiopsis; species Nocardiopsis exhalans. Next base: position 5,576,306 of record NZ_CP099837.1, on the reverse strand, counting down.
CGCGTAGGGGGAGATGTGTTCGCCCCCGGGATCCTCGCCGAGATAGGCACGCCAGGCGTACCGGTTGCTGCTCACCGACCACAGCCGGGTCGGGAGCCGGTCCAGGTCGGTGCGCAGCGCGGTGCGGTCGTCCAGCATCGGGTAGACGAGCAGCTGGAAGACGGGCCCGGGGCCGCCGCGGTCGTGGCACATCAGGGCCAGGGCCGCGGTGATGCCGCCGCCCGCACTGGCCCCGCCGATCGCGATCCGGCCGGGGTCGACGCTCAGTCGGTCGGCGCTGTCCACCGTCCAGGAGAGGGCGGCATAGGCGTCCTCGACCGGAGCCGGGGCCGTGTACCGGGGCGCTTTGCGGTACCGGAGGGAGACCACGGTGATGCCCAGCTCCCGCGCGAACTCGATGCTCCCCCGCTCGTCCTGCACCGGACTGCCGAAGAGGTACCCGCCGCCGTGGGTCCACAGCAGCGCTGGGGAGGCGGCCGTCAACGAGCGGGGGCGGTAGACCCGAAGGCTGAGCCGCGGCGCGCCCTCGGGGCCCGGGGCGGTGTGCTCCTCGATCGAAAGATCGGCGGGTTCTGGTCCCGGTCGCATCCGGTCGGTGAGCCGCTGGGCCACACGTGCCGTGCGCGGCCCGAAGGAGAGTGCTGGCAGCAACCGGGCGGGGGACAGGTCGGGGTGCAGCTGGGGCATCGGGTTCCTCGGATGGTGGCGGGGGACGGCGGATCCCTCCCCGTTCACCGAACGGGGCCGGGTCGGAGCCGACACGAGTGGGCGGTCGCCCGAGTGAGGTCGTCCGTTTTCGGTTGCGCGCCCCGCTCACACAGAAGAACTCCCTCGTGTCCGGTTACGTTCCCCGGAATCGGAGAGCCCGACGTCACGGGCGCGGCCGGCCCGACCCGTCGGTACCGCAGGACCATCTGAGGGTGAAGGAAAGCCGGCCCCGGAACCGTTCACGTGGTTCCGGGGCCGAGGAGGGAGTGTCAGCGTCGTGGGCGCGGGTGCTTGGGCAGCACCACGACCGGTACGGTCGCCGTGTGCAGGACGCCCTGGCTCACCGAACCCAGGAGCAGGCCGCGTACGCTTCCCCGCCCCCGGGAACCGACCACGATCAGATCCGCTGTCGTCCCCGCCTCCACGATGGACTCCGCGGGGTCCTTGGCGCTGCGCAGGACGCGGACCCCCACACTCTCGCTCCGGCCGTCGGTCACCTGGGCCAGCATGTCCGCGACCATCTCCTGGGAGCGCTGGTCCAAAAGCTCGTCCGGGGGTGACCAACCACCCCTGGCCAAGGACGCGGAGTCGAACGGCAACGGTACCTGCCAGCTGTGCACGACCACGACCGAGCCGTCCTCCACCAGTGAGGCCTCCGCCAGGGCGAAAGCCAACGCACGTCGGGAATTCTCGGAACCGTCCACCCCCACGACGATTCGGCGCGGAGGCCCAGAGGGTTTCGCCGCTCCGGTGCCCGGGACCACCGCCACCGGGCAGTCGGCCCGCGCCGCCAGCCTGACGCTCACCGAGGCGTCCAGCGCCGAGCGCGCCGCGCCCAGGCCGCGCGAACCCACGACCAGGAGGTCTTCCGGTGAGCTCCGACGCAACAGTGCGGTGGCCGGGTCCTCCAACGCCAGGACTTCCTCCACCCGCAGTTCCGGGTGCGCACCGTGCGCGTGCCCGGCCGCCTCCGTCAGGACCCGGCGGCCCTGCTCGGTGACCTCCTCCGGCGGCGGGAACCGGGTGGGTCCCGCGTAGACGGACATCACCAGCGGCATCGCCAGTGCGTACACCACGTGCAGAGGCCAGCCGCGCCGGTCGGCCTCGGCCGCCGCCCAGAGCAGGGCGGCGGAGGCCGTCGGTGACCCGTCGACCCCTACCGTCACCTTCGGTTCAGCCATTCCGTCCTTCACCATCGACAACTCTCCTCCGTCAGCGCCGGGGACCCTGCGGTCCCTTCCGCAGTCTCCCACCAGAAGCGTTGCGCACCCACCAGGAGGTACGGGGAGCGGGCTGTACGGGCTAAGGGGCGGCCGCGGCCCTCGCGGGACCACGGCCCAGCAAAGGCGGGACGTCAGCCTCTGTTCCGGAGCTCCGCACGCTCCTAGGATCAGGCGTAAGGTGCGCACGACCCTGGGGAGAAGGAATGGCTCCGCGAACAGGTGCGGCCGTCGTGGCCGCTTTCAACGGATCGCCCTCGAGCGAACGGGCCCTGGACTGGGCCACGGACGAGGCGCGGTGGCGAGGACTGCCTCTCCGCATCGTCTACGCCTTCACCTGGCCGCTCCATCACGCGTTACCCCGTGGTCTGCCCGGGTTCGACGCGGGTGAGTACGCGCGCCGTGTCATCGACCGGGCACGGCAGCGGGCACTGGAGCGCGTGCCCGAACTGGAGGTGGAAGCGGAGTACTTCACCGCGGACCCCGAAGCGACTCTGCTGCTCGAGACACACCACGCGCACACGCTCGTCGTCGGTGCCGGTCGGATGAACGCCGTTGACACGGTGCTGCCGGGATCCCTGGCCATGGCACTGTTGGTCGCCGCCTCGTGCCCGATCGTCGTCGTGCCCGACCGCGAACCCGGCCCCGTGTCCGGACGAGTCATGGTCGGCCTCGACGGGTCGGCCAACGCCCGTGCGGCCGCGGAATGGGCGTTGGCGGTTGCCGACAGCCGCGAGTCGGTACTGCGCGCGGTGTCGGTTGCCAAAAAACGGGAAGCGCAGGCCTTCGGATTTCGGGAGCACGGCGACGAGGAGGCGGGTCCCGTCCAGGAGACCTTGGCACGCACACGCGGGGCGCTGTCGGAGTTGATCTCCGAAGTGCGCGGTCGCTGGCCGCGGGTACGGGTCGAGGAGGTCGTCGAGACGGGGCACCCGGCGCAGGTGCTGTCCGCGCTGTCGGAAGACTGCGACCTGATGGTCGTCGGAACCCGAGGCCGGGGCGGTTTCGCGGGATTGCTGCTGGGGTCGGTCAGCCGGAGTGTGATCTCGCACAGCCGCTGCCCGGTCGCCGTGGTGCACGCGCCCCGGAAGGCGTGAGAACCGCCGGATCCGCTATCGGGCTGGCCCGTGCTCGAACGGGTGTGCTGGAGCGACACCTACGCGCGCGTTCTTCGCCGGTATGACACCGCACTCCCGGCTCAGCCCGGCGCCGGGCGGCCCGCCAGGTCGGCCAGGACCGCTGCGGCGGCCCGCTCCCCACTGACCATGGCTCCTTGGAGCGAAGGTGTGTCGCGGTGGTCACCGGCTACGTAGATGCCCTCGCCCAACCGCACCGGGAGTCGGAGATCCCCCTGGGGCGGGGGCGCCGCGGGCAGGGCGTCCGGGACGTGGACGGTGCGGATGTGCTTCCAGTGGCCGTGGTGTGTGCCGAGGACACGGGCGGCCTCAGCGCGCACCACGGTTTCGTCCGGCTGTTGGGATCCCACGACGGAGGAGGCGATGAGCGACATTCCCGGCGGGGCGTAGGCGGGCGCGGTAGCGGTCATCACCATGACGCCGGACAGGCGCAGCCCTCCGCTGCTGGTGCGCCCGTCGACGTGCAGGAGCGGGTCCTCGTGGGCGGTGACGGGCCGGGCGTGGAAGTAGGTGGTAGTCGCGTTGGTACGCGGCACGTCCAGGGCGGGAAGGAGCCGCCGGGCCTGTGACGGGCCCACCGCCACCAGGACGGCTCGTGCCCGCACGGTGGACTCCTCGGTCTCGACCCGGCCGGGGGCCACCGAGCGCACCCGGGTTCCCAGCCGGATGGACGCTCCGGCGGCGTTGCGGGCCAACTGCTCCGGAACGGCCTGCATGCCCGCGGCCGGGACGGTCAGGGTGCCTCGGACGAAGGAACGCCAGACCAAGCTGTTGACCCGGCTGGAGGTCGAGAGGTCCTCGTCGAGGAAGACACCTCTGAGAAAGGGGCGTATCAGTGTGTTCACCGCCCGCTTGCCCAGACCTCGCTGTTGGAGTTCGGTGATTATGTCCGTCTCGGGGCGCTGCTTGAGGCGCTCGGCTGGCAGCAGTGCGTTCTCCGCGACCATACCCACGAGACGGAACAGGTCCGAGGCCCGGACGGTGTCACCGGAGAACAGCGACAGTGCGGACAGGGCAGCCGAAGGGGAGGGGACCAGCCTGAGCAGTCCCCGGTCGGTGCGCACGGCCATCCCCTTGGGGAAGGCCGCGAGGTCCAGCGCCTCCAGGTCCAGACGACGGCGCACGGCCGGATAGCCGGTGTTGAGGACCTGGAAACCGCGGTCCAGGACGTACCCGTCCACCACGGTGCCGCCGACCCGGCCGCCCACTCTGTCCTCAGCCTCCAGGACGGTCACGTCCAGCCCGGCGTCCGCGAGGTCGGCCGCCGCCACCAGGCCGGCCGGCCCCGCTCCCACGATGACGACGTCACAGCTGCGCGGTAGCTCGGTCATCGCACCAGCCTACGCAAGCGATTCCCGTCTGGTCGGTCGAACCGCCCGGACACCGGAGACCGGTTGTGGTCGGGCCGCCCCTGCTTATCGCGGCCAGGTCTCCTGGCGCCAGGCGGCGTCCCAGAACATCCACTCGTAGGCCGTGGCCCGCACGAACGCCTCGCGCATCCGCGCCACCGTCGCCTCACCCGCACCCTCGGCGAGCCGGTCGGCGATCGCCTTCACCTGTTCGGTGGACCTGGCGAACTCCTCGTCGCCGTAGGTCGCGATCCACTCGCCGTAGGGGTGTTCGGTGAGGTCTCCGGCCTTGGCCGTGAGGCGCTCTCCGACATCGGTGTAGATCCAGAAGCACGGCAGGATCCCGGCCACCAGTTCGGGGTAGCCCTGGGTGTGCGCGAGCGAGAGCACATAGGAGGTGTAGGCGGTACAGGTCGGCGAGGGCCGGACCTCTTCTCCAACACTGCCCACGGTGCCCTCGTGCAGAGAACTCTCCACCACGATCGCGCCGTGCGCTGCCTTGGCGAAGAACGCGATCTCGTCGCTGGTCTGGGCCTGGCTCGCCGCCGAGGCCAGGGCGCGCGCGTATCCGCGCAGGTAGAGGGCGTCTTGGGTCATGTAGTAGTCGAACCGTTCCCGGCTCAGACTGCCGTCCCCGATTCCACGGACGAACGGCAGGGCGTCGATGGCGTCCCGCGTCGACGCGGTCTCCTCCCATACCCGGGCACAGAAACCAGTCATCAGGCGATCCCTTCGCAAGCACGGTCCAGATCAGGTTCGACGGGTGTGATCTCAGCCCCGACCGTCCACCGGGGCACCCCGTGCCTGCGCCAGACCGTATCGGCCCTGTTCCAGGAACGGGGATCCAGGGTCCGTCTCCGGCCTTCCGAACAGCATCAGTTGCCTGGCGCGGGTGCCTGCGCTCCAAGTGCCTGGAAAGCACGTAAGGCCAGATCCGAAGATCTGGCCTTACGTGCTTCTTGTGGGCGATACAGGACTCGAACCTGTGACCCCTACCGTGTCGAGGTAGTGCTCTAGCCAACTGAGCTAATCGCCCCAGTGAAACTGGGAGGTGGAGACGGGATTTGAACCCGTGTAGACGGCTTTGCAGGCCGCTGCCTCGCCTCTCGGCCACTCCACCGAGTACTCGTGGGACGATTTCTCGCCCCGCGTCTCCTCCGAGCGGACGACGGGATTCGAACCCGCGACCCTCACCTTGGCAAGGTGATGCTCTACCAGCTGAGCCACGTCCGCTTGCTGCCTGGCCTGGACCCCGTTTCCGTTGGCCCCGCCTTGCTGCTGATAAAGACTTTAGCGGAGATTCGACAGACGGCAAATCGGAGCTCGTCGGGGGCGGTGCGCTGGTCCTCGGCGAGGGTGTGCGCAGGCGGTAGCGTCCGCGTCATGTGACCCGGGTAGACACAGGGGCACACCCTGAAAGTGTGGAGTGGAGCGGCATGGACATCCCCGTGACGGACGGTTCGGTGTGTGGTGGCCACCGAGGTGCGACCTCCTGGGCGCGGGCGCGTGAGCGGGCCCGGCTGCTGGGGGAGGAGTCGGGTTCTCCGGTGCGTGAACTCCCGCTGGGGCGTGCGCTGGGCGGTGTGCTCGCCGGTGACCTGCGGGCGTTGGTGGGGTCGCCGGCCTTCGACGCCTCGGCGATGGACGGGTTCGCGGTGGCGGGGCCCGGGCCCTGGGACCTGGTGGGGACCCAGCTGGCCGGGGTTCCGGTGGCCGGGCTCTCGTTGGGCGCGGGCGAGGCCGTGGAGATCGCCACGGGTGCCCGGGTACCCAAGGGGACCGAGGCGGTCCTGCCCTACGAACTGGCCGAGGTGGCGGAGGGCCGGGTGCGCGGCGAGGCCCTGCCGGGTCGGCACGTGCGCTGGTCGGGTGAGGAGACCGCCCCGGGGGAGACGGTGCTGGCGGCGGGGGCCGAGGTGACCCCGGCGGTGCTGGGTTTGGCGGCGAGCCTGGGCCATGACGCTCTGGCTGTGCGTCTGCCCACGGTGACGGTGCTGGTCACCGGGGACGAGATCGCCACGAACGGGCTTCCGGGCGAGGGCGTGGTGCGTGACGCGATCGGTCCGCTGCTGCCCGGAGTGGTCAGCTGGGCGGGTGCCCGCCTGGACCGGGTTCGCACGCTGGGTGACGGTTACGAGGACCTGGCTGAGGCGTTGGCCACGGCCGGGAGCGATGTGGTGGTGGTGTGCGGGTCCTCCTCGAAGGGGCCCGCCGACCATCTGCGCGGGGTGCTGGGGGCGATGGGCGCGCGCACGGTCGTGGACGGGGTGGCCTGCCGTCCGGGTCACCCGCAGCTGCTCGCACACACGGGCGGATCCGCGGATGGAAGCGCGGGCGGCACGGTGTTCGTGGGGCTTCCGGGAAACCCGAACGCCGCGCTGGTGGCATCGCTCACTCTTCTGGTGCCGCTGCTGAGCGCGATGTCGGGACGGTCTGATCCGTCGCTCGGTCCGGGGAGGCTTCCGCTGGTCGGCGAGGTGCGTTCCCGACCCGATGACACCTGCCTGGTGGCGGTGCGCCTGCGGGAGGGACGGGCCGAGGCGGTGGGCCACGACCGGCCGGGCAGTCTGCGCGGCGCCGCCCTGGCGGAGGCCTACGCCGTGGTGCCTCCGGGGTGGGACGGGGCCGGTGAGGTGGAACTCCTGCGCCTGCCCTGAGTGCGCCGGCCGTGGCCTTCGGCCGTACGCGGGGCACGACGCGACGGTGGCCGCGACGTCCTGGTAACCAGGGCGTCGCGGCCACACGGGCTTTCTGTGACTACTTCGCGGGCTCGGAGGCCGCAGGGAACTCGCGAGAGACCTCGGGCCCCTCAGCGCCCTCAGAGGCCCGAGGAGCCTCGGCGGCCTCGTGGTGGGTCACCACGGGTTCCTGGTTCTCCACGGCGGGGTTGCCGTGGCCGCGCAGCAGGAACCAGGCCTGGACGGCGGCGGCGAGCACGATCACCACGGCGATGGCCGAGGTCAGGTGCATGCCGTCGGTGAACGCCAGCCGTGCTGAGTCCATCAGCGCGGCGCCGCTGGCACCGCCCAGGTCTGCGGCGGTGTGGGCGGCTCCGCCCAGGGTTTCCCTCGCGGCTTCGGTCGCGGCGGCCGGGACCCCGTCCACCTCGGTGAGGTGGCCCCGGTAGAAGGCGGTCAGGACACTGCCCAGCACCGCGACGCCCAGCGCACCGCCCAGCTCGTAGGCGGTCTCGGAGATCGCCGAGGCGGCACCCGCGCGCTTGGGCGGGGCGGCCGACATGATCGCGCCGTTGGTCAGCGTCTCGGCGAAGCCGACGCCCAGGGAGATGAGCACGAAGGCGGTGACCACGAGCACGACGCCGCGGGTGACGTCATCGGCCGGGGTGAACACCAGCGTGCCGAACCCGGTCGCCGTGACGATCAGTGACCCTCCGATGATCGCGGCCAGGCTCAGGTGGCGGGCCAGCCGGGCGGCGACCAGACTGGCGACGACTGACAGGACCAGGCCCGGCACCAGCACGATGCCCGCGCGCATCGGCGAGATGCCGAGCACCAGCTGCAGGTACTGGGTGAGGAAGAACAGCGACCCCACCATCGAGAACACGATCATCAGGTTGGTGAGCACGGCCACGCTGAACACCCGCGAGCGGAAGAGGCTCACGTCGATCAGCGGGTCCTCGAGCCTGCTCTGGCGGCGCACGAACAGGTAACCCAACGTCAGGCCGAGTGCCAGGGAGAGGATCGGCAGGACGTCGAGGCCACCGGTGGCCAGCTTCTTGACGCCGAAGACGGCGGGCAGCATGGCGCCCATGGACAGCACGACGCTGAGCATGTCGATCCGGCCCGAGTCCGGGTTGCGGGACTCGCGGACCAGCAGCGGTACCAGGATCAGGATCAGCGCCATCACAGGCAGGTTGATCAGGAAGACCGAGCCCCAGAAGAAGTGCTCCAGGAGCCAGCCGCCCAGGATCGGTCCGAGCGCGGCGCCGGCGGAGAACCCGGAGGCCCAGATCGCGATGGCGAGCAGGCGCTGGCGCGGGTCCAGGAAGATGTTGCGCAGCAGGGACAGGGTCGAGGGCATCAGCGAGGCCCCCGCCACGCCCAGCAGGGCGCGGGCGAAGATCAGGGTTTCGGCGGTGGGCGAGAACGCGGCCAGCAGTGAGGCCAGGCCGAAGGCGGCCGAACCGATCATGAGCAGGCGTCGTCGGCCGATCCGGTCGCCGAGCGAACCCATGGTGATCAGCAGGCCGGCCAGGATGAAGCCGTAGATGTCGATGATCCACAGCAGCTGACCGGAGGTGGGGCTCAGCGCCTCGCTCAGGGCTGGGACCGCGAAGCCGAGCACGGTCATGTCGACCGAGATCAGGACCACGGGCAGGACCAGGACGGCGAGTGCGGCCCACTCGCGGGGACCCGCGAGTGCGGGCGGGCCCCCGTTGCCACCGTTCGTGCGGGTGGCGCCGTTTCCGGCCTTGGCGGAACTCATCTTTCCCTCGTATCGATCGGTGGGTTGCGCGCCGCTCGGTGTGAGGGCGCGGGCCCGGTGGGGGAGTTGGTGTCGTGCCGGGCTTTGCGGGCGGGAAGTCTGGTCGACCGGGGTGCGGCAGCCGCGAGTGGAACTCGGGGTACGGGCGCAGCCCGGGACTCTTCAACCGTCCAGCCGGTACAGTACCGTCCAGCCGGTACAGTGTCAATCGTGAGCACATCGAATACGCGCGACCGCATCCTCGACGCCCTGCAGGACATCCTGATCAGCGACGGCTATTCCTCGGTGACCCTGGAACTGGTGGCCCGCACCGCCGAGGTGTCCAAGGGAGGGCTGCTCTACCACTTCCCCTCCAAAGCGGCCATGATGGTCGGCCTCATGGAGCGCATCCGGGCGCTGGCGGAGGAGGAGTTCCGTGAGGCGGTGGTGAGCGAGGAGGGCGTGGTCCGCTACTTCCTGCGCACGTCACTGCCGCAGAGTGCGGCGGAGAGTGAGCTGTACTGGGCGGTCATCGCCGCGCTGCGCAGCAAGGAGGACATCCCCTCGGAGGCGGCCGAAATGGTCAAGGGGTTGTTCGACCGCTGGGGTGAGCTTCTGCACGCCGAGCTCACCGACCCGGTGCTGGCGGAGACCATCCGCTTGGCCGGGGACGGCATGTACATGTCCTCGATCGCGGGGCTCGGGCAGCCGGACCCGGAGTTGACCCGGCAGGTGATGGAACGGTTGGCCGAGGCCTCGGACAAGGTGCGAAGAGAGCGCTGACCCGGAAGGGGCCGACGGCTCCTGGGTCCCCGCGTGGTTCCCGCGTGTTCCCCGCGCGGCCGTCAGGGATTCGATCGTCATCCGCAAGGCACCGACAGTCCTTCCCGAGGGCACCGTCGGTTGTCTCTGGAAGGTGACAATGTGGTGCTGTTCACGTGCCCGGGAACGTGGTTTACTTCCCAGTAACTTCGTTGCCGCTACCGGGCGCTGGAACAGGGCGCCTGCCCATCTGGCGAGGTGAGGTGTGCACTACCGCGAGATGTGGGGCGTGCCGTGTCGACCGGGAGGCTTCTCTTGGCAAGACTGTTCCTACCTCGCCGGAGCGTCCACGGGGTGAGAACACGCCGACGGGAAAGCGGGGAGCGGATGCACAGGCTCACCAACCGGGTAAGACCGTACGCCTGGGGAGCACGCACGGCCATCCCTCGCCTGCTGGGCACCGAACCCGACGGTACCCCCCAGGCCGAACTCTGGCTGGGCGCCCACCACGGCGCCCCCAGCACCGCGCACTGCGACGACGGCTCCAAATCCCTGCCCGAACTGATCGCGGCGGACCCCCACCGCGTCCTGGGAGTGAGCACCGCCGAACGCTTCGGCGCCCGCCTGCCCTACCTTCTCAAGTACCTCGCCGCCGAGGCCCCCCTCTCCCTCCAGGTGCACCCCGACGCCGACCGCGCCCGCTCCGGCTACGAGGCCGAGGAGCGCGCGGGCATCCCCGTGGACGCGCCGCACCGCAACTACCGCGACCCGCACCACAAGCCCGAACTCCTCCTGGCCCTCGAACCCTTCGAGGCCCTGTGCGGCTTCCGGGAACCCGCCGCCACCGTCGCCGACCTCATCGGGCTCGACAACGAACTCGCCAACGCCCTGCGCGAGGACCTGTCCGCCACCGACACCCACGCCGCGCTCCGGGCCGCCCTCACCCGTCTGCTGAGCCTTCCGGCCTCGGACCGGTGCCGGATGATCGACGAGTTCGTCCGGGAGTGGTCGGGCAGAGGCAGACGCGGCGCGCACGCCGAGATCGTCGTGGACCTGGCGGCCCGTTACCCCGGGGACCCGGGCGCGGTCGCGTCGCTGCTCCTGAACCGGGTGACGCTCTGGCCGGGCCAGGCGCTCTACCTCCCGGCGGGCAACCTGCACGCCTACCTCCAGGGCACCGCCGTCGAGGTGATGGCCAGTTCCGACAACGTGCTCAGGGCGGGTCTGACCGCCAAGCACGTGGACGCCCCCGAACTCCTCGACGTGGTGGACTTCTCGGTCCTGCCCATCCCGTACGCCCAGCCGGGGTTCCTCGACGGGCGCCGCGAGTTCCGCCCGGCCGCCCCGGAGTTCGCGCTGCACGAGATCGGCCCGGGCCGGATCACCGCCCACCTGCCGGGAGACGGCCCCACCGTGGTCCTGGCGCTGCACGGCACGGTGGAACTGGTCGCGGAGGTCGGCGAGGGGGTCACCCTGCGCGGCGGGGAGTCGGTGTTCATCCAGGCCGACAGCGGCCCGATCAAGGTGGAGGGCCACGGCCACGTCGTCGCCGCCACCGTCGGGGACCACCAGGGCGGATGAGAACCCCGGCGCTCACGGGCTGGTCGCCCGGGCCGATCACGCGCTGGCGCGGGCGTAAACCGATGGCGTTCGGCGCGGGCGTCGGGAATGCTGGCGCGTATGACCTCAACTGTGCTCAACGTCGCGATCGACTGTGCGGACGCCTACGAACTGGCCCTGTTCTGGAGCGGGGTGAGCGGACGGCCGCTGCACCCGGAGTCCGAACCCGGTGACGACGAGACCCAGGTGCTGCTGGCGGAGGGCCCCGTGCTGCACTTCAACCAGGTGCCCGAGGCCAAGCGGTCCAAGAACCGGATCCACCTGTGCCTGCGCCCCGAGACCTCGCGTGAGCAGGAGGTGGAGCGGCTGCTGGGCATCGGCGCCACCTTCGTCAGTGACCACCGTAACCCTGACGGATCCGGCTGGGCGGTCCTCGCTGATCCGGAGGGCAACGAGTTCTGTGTTCTGCGCAGTGAGTCCGACCGGGCCGCGACGGATTCCTGAACACCTGCTTTCTGAACACCTGCTTTCTGAACACCTGCTTTCTGAACTGAATGCCAGCCGCACCCGCTGGCTCGGCTGGTCACAGGGGAGCGCGGGCAGTACCGGTCATCAGCGATAGCCTGGGCCCCTCTGTTCACGTCAGTAACTTAAGGGGATCCACCATGGCGCTTGAGCGTCCCGAGATCGACTTCATCGAGGGCCCGGCGCCCGCGGACCTGGAGATCACCGACCTCACCGTCGGCGAGGGCGACCAGGCCGGGCACGGCAACACCGTCAGCGTCCAGTACGTCGGTGTCGCGCACTCCTCCGGCGAGGAGTTCGACGCCAGCTGGAACCGCGGCGAGCCGCTCCGCTTCAAGCTGGGTGCCGGTCAGGTCATCCCCGGCTGGGACCAGGGTGTCCTGGGCATGCGCGTCGGCGGCCGCCGTCAGCTGGTCATCCCGCCGCACCTGGCCTACGGTGACCGCGGCGCCGGCGGCGTCATCAAGCCGGGGGAGACCCTGGTGTTCGTCGTCGACCTGGTCGGCGTCAACTAGGTTTCGTCAGGCCTCGTCAGGTCTTGTCACGAGGTTCGGTAACCGCCGAGCCCCGTAGCGAACACAAGGGCCCGTGCCGCACTGAGCTGTTTGAACTGCTCACACACGCGGCACGGGCCCTTTCTGACTCCCGTGGCCTACCCGAGGGTTGCGCCCACCTTTACATGGCCCTTGAGCAGGTCCCGGGCGATCGTGCGGCGCTGGATCTCGTCGGTGCCCTCGAAGATGCGCAGCAGCCGAAGGTCCCGGTAGAAGCGCTCGATGGGCAGCTCACGGGTGTAGCCCATGCCGCCGTGGATCTGCATGACGCGGTCGACGATCTCGTTGGCCTTCACGCCGCCGAAGAGCTTGGCGATGGACTGCGCGTGCCGGGAGTCCCTGCCCTGGGAGACCTGCCAGGCGGCGTGCAGCACCAGCAGGCGCAGCGCCTCGATCTCGGTCTGGGAGTCGGCGATCATCCACTGGATGGCCTGCCGGTCGGCGATGGGAGCGCCGAAGGTCTCGCGGGTCTTGGCGTACTCGATGCCCATGTCGAGCAGGCGCTCGCAGCCGCCCAGCGCTCTGGCGGGCAGCAGGTAGCGGCCCTTGCCGATCCACTTCATGGCGAGGGCGAAACCCTGGCCCTCCTCGCCGAGGATGTTCTCGTGCGGGACGCGCACGTCCTGGAAGATGAGCGCGGCCGGGCGCCGCTCGCCCATCGTGTCGATGGGCTCGGAGGTCCAGCCCATGTCGCGGTCGACGAGGAAGCAGGTCACACCGCCGTTGGCGCCCTTCTCGGGGTCGGTGACCGCGAAGACCATGGCGAAGTCGGCCTCCTCACCGCCGGTGATGAAGGTCTTCTCGCCGTTGATCACCCATACGTCGCCCTCGCGCACGGCCTTGGTGCGGATGGCCTTGGCGTCGGAGCCCGCGCCGGGTTCGGTGATGGCGAAGCAGGACTTGCGCTCGCCCTCGATGGTGGGGAGCAGGTAGGTGCGCTTCTGCTCCTCGTTGGCGTAGTAGAGGATGTTGTCGGCCTCGCCGCCGAACTTGAAGGTGAGGAAGGTCCGGCCGAGTTCGGTCTCGATGAGGGCCTCGGTGATCGGGTCCAGACCCATACCGCCGTACTCCTCGGGGGTGGCCACACCCCAGAAGTCGGACTTGCGGGCGAGCGCGCGCAGGCGGGTGCTCTCCTCCCGGGTCAGACCGGGCGGGTGGCCCTCGCGCTCGCGGCGCAGCGCCTCGTTCTCCAGCGGCATCAGCTCCCGCTCGACGAAGGTTCGCACCCAGCTCTGGATGGCGCGCTGCTCTTCGCTCAGTGAGAAATCGATCACGGCTGCTCCCAAGTAACCTAACGCTGTTCGGTTATTTCAGGGTACGTTGGGCCGGACGGTCCGCGCAAGGGTGGAACCGAACGGTGTGAGGTTGCGGTGGAATCACCGATGCCGGGCCGGACACGCAGCGCCACCGTGCGATGATCAGCGCGGACGCCGGGTGACCCCGGCAGCGGGTGCCGGACGGACCGGCGCACGACGGCACAGCAGTGCACGACGGCACAGCAGTGCACGACGGCACAGCGCAGAAGGGGAGCCTTTCCGTGGCCCGACCCAAGACACCGATCCTGAGCAAACCGGCGATTCGCGAGGCCGCACTCACGCTCATCGACCGGGACGGGCTGGAGAAGCTGTCCATGCGCAAGCTCGCCCAGGAGCTCGCCGTGCAGGCAGCCTCGCTGTACAGCCACTACCGCACCAAGGAGGAGCTGCTCAGCGAGGTCGCCGAGGAGGTCACCACGCACATCGACGTCTCCGGTTTCGACGGCGGAGACTGGCGCGAGGGGCTGGCGGTGTGGGCGCGCTCCTACCGTGACGCCCTCGCCGAACACCCCAACCTCCTCCCGGTGATCTCCGCCGGACCCGGCCGCCGAGAGGAGGCGCTGCGCCGCGCCGACGCCGTGCACGGCGGGCTCGTCGGTGCAGGCTGGCCGCCCCGCTACGCCACGATGATCGGGGCCTCCACCAAGTACCTGGTGGTGGGCGCCGCGACCAACTCCTTCGCGCGCGGGTTCGATGACGACGTGCGGGTCTACCAGGACCGTTACCCGAACCTGTCGCAGGCGCACCGGCTGGCCGAGGTCGCCGCCGAGATCGACCAGGACAGCTTCGAGCTGGCGCTGACGGCCTTCCTCGACGGGCTCGTCCCGGTCTACGAGAAGGTCCGGGCCGGTTCCGAGGGCTGAGCCCTGACCGATCGGCCAGCCGGGAGGCCGGTCTGCCGGGGGAGTCGCGGGCCGGTCAGCGGGGACAGAACCAGGTCAGTGGGCGGGCGCCATGGAGTCGATCCACGCGCACAGCAGGTCCAGGCCGGTCTCGCCGCGCCCCCGGTCGCCGGTGACGAGGTAGTCGGTCTCCAGCCCGGAGAAGGCCGAGTTCAGCAGGGTGGCCAGGGTGAGGGCCCGGTCGGCGGGCACCCCGCGCAGGGTCAGGCAGGAGGCGACGAACTCCGCGCGCCCGCGCACGAACCCCGCACCGGTGGCGGGCAGGCGCCCCGCGGCGGCCAGCCCCTCGATCTCCCGGATGAGCCGGGTCATGGGTAGTTCTTCGTCGCCGAGGTTGCGCCGCCAGGCCTCGCGGACGATGTCGCTGACCGGGACGGCGGGGTCCTCCCAGCCCCGGGTGGCGAGCAGGGACCGGTGCTGGAGCTCGTCCAGCCGGGCCAGGACCGCCGACAGCAGGTCCTCGCGGTCGGCGAAGTGGTGGGTGAGCACGCGCGTGCTCTGCCCCAGCCCCTGGGCGAGGCCGCGCAGCGTGAAACCGCTGATCCCGGTGTGCGCGAGCTGTTCGATCACGGCGTCCAGGACCTCGCGGCGCCTTGCGGGGTCGGCCTTCCGAGCCATGTGTACCTCCTGCTCCTCCCGTCCCCAACTCTGGCACAAGAGTTTGGGTAACAAGTGTTACCTTTATTGGATGCGTGCTCTCCCCACCTGGCTGCTGGTGCTCACCCTGGCCGCGTTCACCGTGCAGACCGACGACTTCATCGTCATCGGCGTCCTGCCCGCCCTCGCCTCGGATGTCGGAGTCTCCGAAACCGCGGCGGGCCAGTTGGTCACCGTCTACTCGCTGGTCTACGCCCTCACCGCCCCGCTCTGGGCGGTGCTGCTCGCCCGGTTTCCACCACGCGGGATACTGCCGGTAGCTCTGGCCGTCTTCACCCTCGCCAACCTGGCGGTGATGTGGGTGCAGGGGTTCGGGGCGCTGATGGCGCTACGGGTGGTGGCGGCCCTGGCCGCCGCCGTGGTGCTGCCCGCCGCGCTGGCCGCGGCGGCCACCCGGGCCCCGGAGGAACACCGTGGCCGCTACCTGGCCACGGTGATGACCGGCCTGACCGGCGCGATCCTGCTGGGGGTCCCCGCCGGGACCTGGATCGGCGCTGCCTTCGGTTGGCGGGCCACGTTCGTCTTCTGCGGCCTGCTCGGAGCGCTCGCACTGGTTCTGGCGGCCCGGTCACTGCCCAGACCCGGGGCGGCAGCACGTGGAACACCCGGGGCGGGGAGCGGGCAGGACCAGCCCTTGACCGGCCGCGCGGTGTCGGAGATCGGGCCGCCGTCGGGGGAGCCCAAGACCGGGTCGGAGGCGCACGGAGCGGAAGGCCCCGGGCATCAAGGACGCTCCAGCTCTTCAGCGGAAGAAACGGGTTCTGGTGCGGTGACGGGGGTCCGTGCCGGGTTGCGGGCCTCCCTGCGGCCGCTGTTGAACCGGGCCGTCGTGGGGCTGCTCGTGGTCACCGTGCTGGTGGTCGCGGGGAACCTCGCCTTCCAGACCTATCTGGCGCCCTTCCTCGCCGGGCTGGCCGGGGTGGGGCCGCACCAGCTGGCCGCGCTGCTGGTCGCCTCCGGGATCGGCGGAGTGGCGGGCACCCGGTACGCGGGTCGGATGGTGGACCGGGTCGGCGCCAGGTCGGCGTTCGGGCTGGTCTGCGGGGCGTTCTGCCTGACGATGGCCGCCTTCGCGCTCCTGTGGTTGGCCGCGCCGGTCCCGGTCTGGGCGGCCGCAGCGCTGCTGGTGTGCTGGTCCGCCACGGCCTGGGCGGTGCCGACCACGGTGCAGGCGCTCACCCTGGCCCGGGTCGGGCAACGGGCCGCGACCCAGGCCGTGGCGGTGCTCAGCAGCGCGGTGTACGTGGGTGCCGCACTCGGCGGGGTGGTCGGCGGGCTCGCCGTGGCCGCCGGCACCGGACTGGTACCGGCGGCCGCCACCCTGTTCGCCGTTTCCGGGCTGGTCCTGGCCCTGCTGGTGACCCGGGCCAAGGTGCGTTAGACGCCGAGGACGGTGCGGCGTCAGTCGCGGGCGAAGGCGTCCGCGCCGGTCAGTTCGGCGGACCAGGCCCACAGGCGCTCGGCCTGCTCGGGGTCGGTGGCGTGGGCGGCGACCCCGCCCTCGCCCCGGGCCGGGTCGGCCTTCTCCGGGAGTTCGGCGATGTCGCTGTTCTCGCAGTACAGCCCGCCCAGGCCCGCCAGGCGTGGAGAGGTGGCCGCCCACACCTGGGTGGCGGCGCCCTGCTCAGGTGACTTGAAGGTGGGGTTGACCGTGTTGCCCCGATCGTCGATCCAGCCGCGGTCGACCATCTCCTCGGTGGTCATGTGCCGCTGGAGCGGGGTGAGGATGGCACCCGGGTGCAGGGAGAAGGCCCGGACCCCGTGCTCGCGGCCGAGCCGGTCCAGGTGCACGGCGAACAGCACGTTCGCGGTCTTGGCCTGTCCGTAGGCCTGCCAGCGGTCGTAGCCCCGCTCGAACCACGGGTCCTCCCAGCGGATGCCGGAGGCGTGGTGCCCGGCTGAGGACACCGAGATCACGCGGGAGCCCTCGCCGAGCTTGGGCCACAGCTGGTTGACCAGGGTGAAGTGCCCCAGGTGGTTGACGGCGAACTGGGACTCCCAGCCGGGGCCGACCACGGTGTGCGGGTTGGCCATGATCCCGGCGCTGTTGATCACCAGGTCGATCCGCTCGTACGGGAAGGAGCCAGCGAAGGACCGGACACTCTCCAGGTCGGCCAGGTCCAGCTCGGCGACCTCCGCCCCCGGGATCTCCGTCAGCGCCTCCTTCGCCTGTTCGGGCCTGCGCGCCGGGACGACCACGCGGGCACCCGCCCCCGCGAGGGCCCGCGTGGTCTCCACCCCGATCCCCGAGTAACCGCCGGTCACCAGGGCGGTCCTGCCGGTCAGGTCGATGCCGTCGAGGACCTCGGCCGCGGTGCTGCGCATACCGAAGCCGGATCCGATCTTGCTCTGTTCCGTGGTCATGCGGACCACGCTAGGAGCTGGAGCGCACTCCAGGTCAAGCCTCGCGCGCAAGGCGTCGCGTGTCGCGGCCGGTCACGCCGGGCGGCGGAAGGCGGCGGAGAGGGAGACCCGGTCCGGGACCGGGGCAGAGGGGCAAAGGTGGGACCTGAACGGAGGATCCGGAGAGGCAATGGTCTGCCGCAGGGCTTCCTCTGTTTGCCCGCCGCTCGATGGTGACCGCCTGAGCACGTTTTCGGCGCCCTGTCCGAAGATGATCTTGCTACCAGGAGCAAGTTCGGCGCCGATTTCGCTTCTGGTAGCAAGATCACCGGGGATTTGGTGGTTTCGGAAGCACCGGGTGGTTGGGTGACCGGCTGGTACTGCTGGTCACCGTGAGGGGTCAGGAGCCGGTGGGTTTGGTCTCCGCGTTGCTGGCCAGTGCGCCGCGTTCCAACTGGTCCAACAGGCTGCCCCCGGACTCGGGCACGGCCCGGGCGGCGATGTCCTTGCCGTAGCGGATGCGGGTGAACATCTCCGGGAGCCGCCGCTCCAGTCGCTGGTAGGCGATCCTGCCCAGCAGCCAGGAGACCAGCGCGCCGTTGGCCAGGGCGATCGGTAGCGCCAGCCACGGCATCCCCTGCAGGCCCAACCACACGGTGGCCGCGATGGTCGGGGCGGAGAGCACGGGAAAGGCGGCCATCGAGAACCACACCTGGAGCTGGTTGTCCCCGGTGTCGTTGGCGTCCACCCTCCGGTGCGGGTCCACCCCGGGGGTCACCGCCACCACGGACAACAGCACCGCGAGTCCGTTGGTCACACCGACGAAGACCACCAGGCCGGTCAGCACGAACGGCACCGCCCAGTACTCACCGGTCGCGAAGACCATCACCGCGCTCATCAGCACGGCGAGCGGGACGATGAGGACGGCGATCGCGATCTGCCGTCCCCGGATCTCGGCGCGGTGCGTGTCCCGGCCCTGGCCGACCACGGTCATCCACAGGGCGGTGCCGTCGTGCCCGTACAGGTTGGAGCTGGCCATGCCCATGATGAGCACGGCGACGACCCCCGAGAAGGGAGCGATCTGGGGAAGGTAGCTGATCAGCCCGAGCAGACCGATGAACAGGCCCGCGTACAGGGAGGAACGCAACTCCAGTCCCCGCCACGGGTCGCGCCACCACTGGCGGAGCTCCTTGCCGACCACCGCGCCCAGCGGGGTGTCCGGCAGGAACGAACGCCCGCCGTCGAACACGCGCGAACCGAGCGGCCGGGACCGCCGCCGCACACCACGGGAGGCCACACTCGGAGCCAGCAGACGTACCGTGACCAGCACCGTGGCCAGGGTGAGTGCACCGAAGGCGCCCAGCCAGCCGAAGGCCGCGCCCCACGCCCCCGCGGCGGCCGCGTCCACCGCCAGCAACGGCCACGAGGTCGGGATCAGCGACAGCACGGTCGCCGCCGTGCCCTGGACACCGGTCTGGGGCAGGCTGCCCATCGCGGCCAGGGCGGGCTGGACGGCCACCCAACCGAACATCAGACCGGCCACGATCAGCCCCCACTGCACCGAGGCGATCTCCATCCCGAGCCGGCTGTGCATGGCCGCGCCCAACGCCCGGAACACCAGGCGGGACAGCGACACCATGAACACCACCAGCATCAGCATGCCGAGCAGCCCGAGGAACAGCGTGGCCGGATCGGAGGCCCAGGCGTGCCAGGCCACCGATGCCGCCACGACCAGGGTGAGCAGCGTGCCCGGACCGACGAACATGGTCACCAGCAGGCCGGCGCCCACCCGGTTCCGGTCCAGGGGGAGGAGGGTGAAGTACTGCGAACGCAGCACCCCCACACCGTTGGTGATGGTGGGCCCCAGCACCCAGGCCCCGGCCCACACCGCCAGTACGAGCATCAGCAGACCGGACCGGACCTGGTCGGAGGCGGCGGTGACCGCCAGGTACCAGGTGAGGGCGGCGCCGAGGGCGATCACCGACAGCGTGAACCACCGGGCGCCGCCGAAGGAGTGCCGCCCCAGGGTGAACTTGAGCCGGATCAGGAGTTCAACCACGTCAGGTCCTCCTCACTGACCTCGCGCGCCCCGACCAGCCGGACGAAGGTGTCCTCCAGGGTGGCGTCCACACCGCGCACCTGGTCGAGTGAACCGTCGGCCAGCACACGGCCCTCGGCGATGATCGCGACCCGGTCGGTGAGCTGCTCCACCAGGGCCATCACGTGACTGGAGATGATCACGGTGCCGCCGCCGTCGGTGAACCGGCGCAGGATCGCGGTGAGCACCCGGGCCGACACCGGGTCCACGGCCTCGTAGGGCTCGTCCAGGACCAACACCTCCGGCGCGTGCAGCAGCGCTGTGGCCAGACCGATCTTCTTGCGCATACCGGTGGAGTACTCGGCGACCAGCACACCGTCGCGTTCGGCCCCGTCCAGCTCGAGGACCTTGAGCAGCTCCTCGGCACGGCTGCGGGTGACATCGCGGCCCAGACCGCGCAGCCGCCCCCAGTAGTCGAGCAGTTCGCCACCGGTCAGCCGCTCGGGCAGGGACAGACCGTCCGGCAGCACCCCGAGCCGCTTCTTGGCCTCGACCGGATCCCGCCACACGTCCACGCCGAGGACCCGGGCGGTCCCGGAATCGGGGCGCAGCAGCCCCACCGCCATCGACAGGGAGGTGGTCTTGCCCGCACCGTTGGGGCCGACGAGACCCAGCATGGCGCCGCGCGGCACGGCCAGGCTCACGCCGTCCGCGGCGCGGGTCTCGTTGAACGTCTTGGTGAGTCCGTCCAGCTCAAGCGCTGGTTCGGCTGCTGCGGGTAGGTCGGGGCTAGTCATGGCATCCATGTTCCGTGAGCTCCGCCCCGCGCGCATCGGCCACCCGGACAGAGTCCCTGGCCGACCGGCCAGCATCTCAGCCCGGCCGCTGGCCTGGTGATGGAGGCGCTGGACTGGGGTGCCGTTCTAGGCTGGAATCCGGGGAGGACCGCGAACAGGGGGAGGGGTGCATGGAGCCGAGGCGCCGCAGTCGCCGCGACGTCGTCGTCGACGTCCTCCTGACGTTGTTCGCGGTGGTCTACGGGCTGATCTCCTTCACCGGATACTCCCTGGACCTGCACCCGCCCGACCGGGTTCCGACCTGGGTCCTGTGGCTTGACCTGGCCTGTCTCCCACCGGCCTGCGCTGCCCTGTGGTGGCGCCGCAGCCACCCGCTGGCGGTGGCCGCGGGGGTCGTCCTGGTCGCCACCTTCTCCGTCGCAGTGGTCGGCGCGCTGATCGTCGCCCTGATCTCGCTGGCCGTCCACCGGCCCTTCGTCCAGGCCGCCGCCATGGCTCTGCTGACCATCGTGCTGTCACTGCCCTGGCTGCTGCTCGTCCCGCCCACCGTCTTCGACGCGATCGTGACGGGGCTGGTGATCGTCCTGATGATCGGTGTCTGTGTCGCCTGGGGCGCCGCCATCCGCTCCCGGCGGCGCCTGGTCGAGCGCCTGCGGGAGGACGTGCGGCGCGAACGCGAACTCCGAGAGGAGCGGCTGGCCGCCGCGCGAGTGGAGGAGCGCCGCCGGATCGCCCGCGAGATGCACGACGTCGTCGCCCACCGGATGTCCCTGTTGTCCGTGCACGCCGGGGCGCTGGCCTACCGCACCGAGCGGGCCGAGGCCGGGCAGGCCGAACCGTTGAAGGCCGCCGAGGTGGGCGCGGCGGTCCGAGTGATCCGTGACAACGCCCACCGGGTGCTGGACGAGCTCAGCGACATCCTCACCGTGCTGCGCTCGGGGGACCTCACCGGGGAGGAGCCAGAGGAGGCCGTGCCCCAGCCCCGGCTGGCCGACGTGCCCCGGCTGGTGGCGGAGGCGGTCGCGGCGGGGGAGAAGGTGTCCTACACCTCGGACCTGCCCGAGGGGACCGCCCCTCGTGAGCAGGTGCAGCGCACCGCCTACCGGGTGGTGCAGGAAGGGCTGACCAACACCCGTAAACACGCTCCGGGGGCGAAGGTAGCGGTGACGGTGTCCGGGGCTCCGGGGCGCGGCCTGGTGGTGGCGGTGAGCAACGTGCTCCCGGTCGGGAAGGCCGGCCAGGAGATCCCCGGAGCTGGGGCCGGTCTTGCGGGGTTGGCCGAACGTGTGGAGCTCGACGGGGGCCGGTTGCGGCACGGTCCCGCGCGTGGCCGGTTCGGGCTGACCGCCGTGCTTCCCTGGCCTGGGGAACAGGCTACGGGGGCCGCCGGGGACGATCGTCGGAAGGTGTCATAGTGGTGGCCGTGAACGCTCCTGTCCGGGTCCTGCTCGTGGACGACGACGCCCTGGTCCGCGCCGGTCTGCGCCTGATGCTCTCCGGGGACGACCACATCGAGGTCGTGGGGGAGGCGGACGACGGCGCCGGGGTGCTGGCCGCGGTGGCCGAGCACCGGCCCGACGTGGTCCTCATGGACGTGCGAATGCCGGGGGTGGACGGCATCGCCGCCACCGAGGAACTGCGTTCGGGCGCGGTCTCGGGACCGAACGGTCCGGGCGGTGGAACCGGGCCGCAGGTCCTGGTGCTCACGACCTTCGACGCCGACGCCACCGTGGTGCGCGCCCTGCGCGCGGGAGCCGCCGGTTACCTGCTCAAACACACCGACCCGGCCCGGATCGTGGAGGCGGTGCTGCGCGCGGCCTCGGGTGAACCGGTGCTGTCGCCGAGCGTCGCGCGCGCCTTGATGGATCAGGTGGCCGGCGCCGACCCTGTGGAGCGCTCCGCGGCGCCCACCCGCCGTGAACGCGCCCGGGCCAGGCTGGCCCTGCTTTCGGACCGGGAACGCGACGTGGCCGAGGCGGTGACGGAGGGGCTGTCCAACGCGGAGATCGCCGACCGCCTGTACATGTCCATGGGCACGGTCAAGGCGCACGTGTCCAGCGCGCTCACCAAGCTGGACCTGTCCGGCCGCATCCAGCTGGCTCTGCTCACCCACGACGCCCACGGGTCCGAGGACTGAGACCTCCGAAGACGGCCGGGTCGGACGGCTGGATCAGGTGCCCGCGGCGGTGGCCATGGCTTCGGCGAGGGCTCGGGCCTCGTCGGACCCGGGAAGGGGGAGGCCGGTGGCCATCCTGGCCATGATCACGCCGGAGAGCAGGTCCGCGACCAGTCGGGCCCGGGTGGTGTCGGTGAGTTCACCGCGTACCACCGCGCGTTGGAGGAGCCCGGTGACCAGGGCCAGCCTGCGGTCCAGGATCGCGTGCATGATCGCCGCGCCGGCCTGTTCCCGGAGCGCGGCCACCAGGGCGTGCCTGGCCAGGGTCTGGGTGGCGGTCTCGCCGAACACCCGGTAGACGGCGTGGACCATGGCGGTCAGGTCGCCGCGGAGCGAGCCGGTGTCGGGTACCTCGATTCGCTCGATGGTCAGCTGTTCGGCGGCGGACAGCACCAGCTCCTCTTTGGTGGCGTAGCGGCGGAAGACGCTGGTGCGCCCCACGCCCGCGCGTTCGGCCACCTCGTCGAAGGTCAGTTCGAAACCCTGTTCCAGGAGGAGTTCGACCGCGGCCCGCCGGACGGCCTCGTCCACGGCCGGGTCGGGGCGGCGGCCGCCGCGTCCCTTGGTCATCTTCTTCTCCCCGGGGTCTTGACAACAGTTGCGGTACTCATAGTATCGATACTAAGAGTTCCGGTATTCAGAGTATCGGAATGTATCCGCAAGGAGAAGCGCCATGAGCGTGATCGTTGTCGGAGCCGGTCCCACCGGCCTCATGCTCGCGGGAGACCTGGCCGAGGCCGGGGTCGAGGTCACCGTTCTGGAGAAGCGCGCCGAGGAGTCCAACCTGACCCGTGCCTTCGCCCTGCACGCCCGCACCCTGGAACTGTTCGACATGCGCGGAATCGCCGACGAGATCGTCGGGCAGGGCTACCAGGTGCCCCGGGTCCGCGCCACCATGGGCGGCCGCGAGGCCGTGCTGGACATGCACCACCCCGAGAGCCGGTTCAAGTACGTGCTGACCGTCCAGCAGGCCCGAACCGAGGTCCTTCTCCAACGCCGGGCCGAGCGCCTGGGCGTGCGGATCCAGCGCGGCGCCGAGGTCACCGGCCTCGACCAGGACGAGGACGGGGTCACCCTCACCGTCCGCACCGGCGAAGGCGAACGCACCGAGCGAGCAACCCACGTGGTCGGTACCGACGGGGCGCACAGCGTCGTCCGCGCACAGTTGGGGGTGGGATTCAGCGGGCACAGCTACGACACGCACATCATCCTCGCCGACGTGCGCCTGGACCAGGACCTGCCCCGCGCGGTCAACCCCTTCATGGGCTCCGACGGGGTCGCCCTGCTACCGCCCTACGGCGACGGCTGGTTCCGCGCCACGGTCTGGGACCAGACCCGTCAGGCAGTACCCCTCGACCATCCCGTCACTCCGGACGAGCTCAACGAATCCCTCGGAAGGATCACCGGAGGGCAGCTCAGCGTCGCCGAGACCCGCTGGTCCACCCGCTTCCTCAGCGAACGCCGCCAGGCCGACCACTACCGCGTGGGCCGGGCCCTGCTCGCCGGGGACGCCGCGCACGTGCACTCCCCGATGGGCGCCATGGGCATGAACACCGGTATCCAGGACGCCGCCAACCTGGCATGGAAGCTCGTCGCCGTGGAACGGGGCTGGGCGCCGCCCTGGCTGCTCGACACCTACGAGGACGAACGCCACCCGGTGGGCCGCGCGACCCTGCGCCTCACCGACCTCATCCTGCGCATGGCGGTGGCCCCCGCCCCGATCCGGGCGATCCGACCCCACGTGGTCCCCAGGCTGCTCCGGAACCGGAAGGTCTCCGACCGGGTACGCAGGCTGATGTCCGGGCTCGGCGTGCGCTACGACCGCCCCGTGCAGGTGGCGGACACCGTCTCGGTGGGACAGCGGGTGGACGACCTCCCCCTGGTCAGCGACGGCGAACGCACCCGGCTGTACGAGTTGGCGGACCCCACCCGGTTCACCCTGCTGGACGCCACCGAGGCCGGGTATCCGGCCGAGGCCGCCGAACCCTGGGCCGACCGGGTCCGCGCCCTGCACGTGCGGGCTGAGCTGTCCGAGGGCGCGGACGTCCTGCTGGTGCGTCCCGACGGCTACGCCGCCTGGAGTGGTGAACGCCCCTCCGCCGACCAGGTCCGCACCGCTCTCAACGAGTGGACGGGTTCTCCGTGACCGAGGGGCCGACCTTGCGGCACATCCGGCCGAACGAGATCCACTGCAGGAGGACCAGTGATGCCACGGCGGCCGCGGAAGCCGACCACAGGCCGGTCAGCCCGCCCAGCTCCACCGCCGGAACCGAGACCAGCGCCAGCAGCCCGTAACTGAAGGCGAAGGCGTACACGGCGGGCCGGGTGTCCTTGAGCCCGAGCATCCCCGAGTTGGGTGCCGACTGCAGGGCGTCCAACAGCCCCACCAGGCACAGCAGCGGCACCAGCGCGACGACCCCCGCGTGCACCCGGGGGTCATCGGTGAACAGCCATACCAGGGGCCCGGCGGCCCACCACAGCAGTGCTCCGCTGATCAGCACGACCGGCACCGAAACCAGATAGCTCGCCAGCACAGTGCGCACGACCAGCGTCCCGGACCGTGCTCTGGACGCCCGCACGGTGAACGGAACGGTGGCCTGCCCCACCGCGACGCAGGAGATGAAGGACATCCCGAGGAGCACCGCCACGAGTTGGTGCACGGCGGCTTCCTGGGGGCCGATCCGGGCCACCACCACGGCCAGGACACTCAGCGAACCCGACTTGATCAGCAGCGTGGACCCCGAGGGCAGCCCGACCTTCGCCATCCGCCCGATCCCCGACCAGCGGGGCCGCCCGAAGCCGATCCGGTGACCGCGCAGGACGGTCACGCGTCTGACCACCGCGAAGTTCAGCCCCAGGGTGAGCACGTTCATGCTCAGCATCGCCAGGCCCGCGCCGAGCAGACCCAGCTCGGGGAAGGGGCCGAGCCCGAGGACCAGGAGCGGGGTCAGGATCAGGCTGAGTGCCACAGCGGTCAGGGACAGCGCCAGCACCGCCTTGGTGTGTCCCAGCGCCACCATCAGCACCGTGGTGGAGTTCTTGACCGAGGCCAGTACGACGTACCCGGCCATGAGCAGCGGGTAGAGGCCGAGCGCCGCCACGGTCGGTTCGGCCACCCCGATCAGCCGGGCGCCCACGGGCACGGCGAGGATCAGCAGCCCGCCCACGCCCCCCAGGAACAGGCTCAGCCACAGGCTGTCGCGCACCACCGGGGCCAGGGCCCGCGGTGAGTCCTCGTTCTCGGCGAAGAAGGGCATCGACCCGCGCAGGGTGCCGTGCACGACCATGATCATCGGGTTGAACACGGCGAGCACCAGCGCGTAGGCGGCCAGTTCCACGGTGCTGGTGTTGCCCAGGACCGCGGCGGTGACCGCGCTGCCGATCAGGGTGGACAGCATGGACAGGTACAGCGGTAGCGCCTTGCCCGCGATCCGCCGGGCGATCAGCCCCGGCTCCTTCGGAAGCTCGGGGGACTCAGCGGGGCCCTGTGGAACCTGGGGGGTCTGGGCGGAACCCGGGGTGGCTGACATAGGGAGGGAAGACTCCTCGGGGGTTGGGTGCCGCCGGAGGCGAGCGGTCAGTAGTGTCTGATCCGACACTGCGTTCGATGACGAGGGGACGGCTCTCATGGCCGAAAAGCGCGTTGTATGGGCGAAGAAGCTGCCGGAGGTCTACAAGAAGCTCGACGAGATCGACCTCATCCTCGCTGACCACCTGGACGTCCATCTGCTGGAACTGATCAAACTCCGCGCCTCCGTGCTCAACGGCTGCGCGTTCTGCGTGGACCTGCACACCCAGAAGGCCCTGAAGGAGGGCGAGTCCCAGCAGCGGCTCTTCCTGGTCTCCACCTGGTACGAGGCCGGTGACCGGTTCACCGAGCGCGAGCGGGCCGCCCTCGCCCTGACCGACGAGATGACCGAGCTGGGCGGTACCGGGGTGTCCGACGTGGCCTACGAGGAGGCCGCCGAGCACTTCGACGAGACGGAGCTGGCCGCGCTGATGTCGGCCATCGCCATGATCAACCTCTACAACCGTCTCGCTGTCACCAGCCAGCTGCACCCCAAGGAGCGCTAGCCACACGCTCCTGCCCGGCCTTCCGTCGGTGGCCTGTTCCGGCCACCGACGGAAGGCCGAGTCCGGGCTCAACTGCGTTCGGACACGCACACGGTGTATCCCTTCGGGTCGCGCCACGGCCCCTGGTTCTCCTCGAACCACCGCCTGGTCCGGTGGCCCAGCTCCGCTGCCGCCGCGTACCCCTCGGCCCCCGGCGGCAGCCCGTACAGGGCCAGAACGGACACCGCGTACCGGATCACCGGCTCGGGTTCGGCGAAGACCAGCGCGTTGTCGCGCCGGGTCACCGACACCTCTCCGAACACCTCCCGCATCCGCCCGGGCAGGTCCTCGCTGCTGGCCAGCCCGCGGTAGCCGGGTGCGTCCAGCCCGAGGCCGCCCACCACTTCCTTGACCATGGCGACCAGGTGCGGAAGCCCCGCGCCGTGGTTGACGGTGGCCAGTACCCGCCCGCCCGGACAGGTCACCCGTCGGGCCTCTCGCAGCGCCCGGTCCGGACCGGGCACGTGGTAGAGCATGTGCCGGGCGGTGACGGCGTCGAAGGAGGCGTCGGGGAAGGGCAGGTCCATGGCGTCGGCCAGCACCGGGCCGGCCTGGCCGCGTTCGCTGATCCGCTCCAGAGCCGCGGCCGAGCTGTCCAGCCCGACGAACCTCCCCTTGTTCCCCCGCCCGCCCAGGCGGCCAGCGAGGTGCGCAGGGTGGACGGCGGCCCCTCGGGGTAGGGGTCCACGACCACCGCCGGTACGAGTTCGGGCAGGGACCCGGCCAGGCGGCGGGCGGCCTCGGCCCGGCGCGGGTGGGTCATCACCGCGCAGGAGATCCGCACGCCCGCGCTCACAGGGCCTCCTTCGGGGCGGGGCAGTGTTCGGCCCCGTACTCCAGAGCGGCCAGGGTCAGCCCGACCACCTCCGAACGGTGCTCCTCCAGGGCCGTGACGTCCACGCGGGTGCGCAGGGCGCCGGGCACCAGCGTGGCCAGCGCCCGTTCCACCGCGGGCTCGCCCAGCCGTGCGCGCAGCCCGCCGACCACCCCCGGCCAGCGGCCCTCCAGGACGGCCCCGTTGGCCACCGCCGTGTACCACACCGAGGTCAGGTGCGGTTGCGGCAGCAGGGTCCGCAACGAATCCGCTCCGGTGCGGGCCGCCAGCGCGGCGGCCAGACCCAAGGCCAGTCCCGCCTCGTCGGCGCCCCAGGACGCCAGGCCCCGGGCCAGTGGCAGGTGTGCCTCGGGTACGTCGTTGTCCAGGTCGATCAGGGAGGGCGCCCCGGTGGTCCAGTTCAGGTGGGGGAGCGGCCGGGGCGGTTCCAGCACCGAGGTGTCGGGGGCCGCCCCTGCTTCGGGGGCGAAGCACACCGAGAGCCGTGCCCCGTGCCCGGCGTTGCCGACCAGGCTGGGCAGCTCCTCGTGCTCCACCGGGTTGGGCACGGCGACCAGCGCGGACACCCCGGCGCGTCGGACGAACCGCAGTACCTCCCGGTCGTCGGGCTCGTCCGCCTGCCCCTCCTCGGCCAGGAAGCGGCCCAGTGCCACGGACAGCTCCGAGGGCAGAGCCAGGGCCACCGTGGGCACGTAGGGGTTGACCACCGGGACCGCTCCGGCTCCGGTGAACACCGCCCAGCGGGCCAGCGTGGCGGTGCGCGAACCCCACTCGACGAAGAAGGACACCGCTGCCTCCGGGTGGGCGCTCAGGTACCGCTGAACGGTCCGGGCGAATCCCTCGGCTGGTCGTGCGTCGTCCTGCAGGACCAGGTGGTGCGTGGTGTCGTACCGGGCGGCCGAGCCGAAGGCCACCGTCGCGCTGCGCAGAGCGGTGGGCGGGCCGTCCGGTTCGGGGTCCAGGGCCAGCCCGGCCAGGGGGAGGCCGGTGCGCTCGGCGACCCGTCCGGCCGAGTCGGAGCGGGAGGGGTGGGACATCACGGAGGCGGACACACGGATGCTCTGGGGGCTCTGGGGGGCGTGCATATTTCCGATCCTAAGCTTTTGGTCCCCACAGAACCGGTTGTCCACAGGCACGGGTCGGTGGCCCGAGAGCTCTCGGGCCCGAGCCTGAGCCTGTGCCCCGCCGCTCATCGGGGCCGGACACGCGAGCACCCCGTCCCGTCGACGCGGGCCGGGGCGCTCGAAGACGTCCGACCAGGATCAGCTGGTGGGCTGCTGGTGCTGCCCGGAACCGGAGCCCTGGCCCCGGCCCCGCGCGGGTCCCTGCCCCTGCGCGGATCCATGCTCCGGGGACGCGGTGGGACGGGGCGTGGCGGTGGGCTTCTCGTGGGCGGCCTGGTAGCCGGCGCGGTAGCTCGACCGGTGGCCCGATTCCCGGGAGCTCTCGGGGTCCTCACCGCGGATCGCGGCGGGCCAAGCCGCGGTGAGGCCGTAGATGACCAGGACGTCGATCGCGATGACCACCACCGACCACAGCGGCATGGCGATGAGGAAGGCCAGCTGGGCGATGGCGTTCATGGCGGCCAGGACGATGGCGAAGGCCCGGGCCCAGGCGCTGCCGGAGAGGATCGCCAGACCGGCGACGACCAGCACCACCCCCCACAGGCCGAGCAGGACGCCCCAGGCGCCGTATTCGAGGACGAGCATCTGGGTCTCGCTGGCGATGTAGAAATCGGGGGTGAACATCGCCGCCAGACCCTGGATCACGTTGATCGCGCCGGTGACGATGAGCAGCGTCGAGACGAAGTACTGCCAACCGTTGGGCTGTGTCTGCATGGGTGCTCCTCTACCGGTCACCCAGGAGACCGACAGGTCTGACAGGGGTGACCTCTCGGGTGTCACGAGCAGGCGGGTCCGTACGCCGCATCTTCATCATCGGGCACATGACGTAAGGGGCACGGCAGCGGTTCACCCGGATCCGGCAAAGCCCGTTCGTGTCCTCCCGGAGATGGGATGTCTGTTTTTACGTAAGAACGTAGAATCATGTATCGTGGTTCCGTGTCAGAACCAAAGCCTGAACGAACCGCCGCTGAACGCCTCGCCGACCTGGAGGCCCGGGTCGCCGAACTGGAACAGCGGGCCCGGCCTGCCGCCGCCCCCGCCGAGGCTGCCGAGGCCTCCTACGGAGAGCGCTTCTTCGCCCTGGAGGCGCTCAAGGAGCGCGTCCCCGAGGACGGCATGGTGGTCTATGCCGGTGTCGTCCCCGTCGAGGGCGGCGAACCGCTCCAGTGGCAGTACGGCAGGACCGTCGGCGACATCGAGGGCCTCGACTGGTCCTCCCTGGCTGGGAACCTCGACGCCCTGGGCCACCCCGTCCGCCTCAGCCTCCTCCAGGCCGTCCACTCCGGCACCGCCACCGTCGCCGAACTCAAGGAACGCGCGGAGTTCGGCACCAGCGGTCAGATCTACCACCACATCAACCTGTTGGTCGCGGCGGGTTGGCTGGTCAACCGCAGACGCGGCCACTACGTCATCCCCCCGGAACGGCTGGTCCCCCTGATGGTGGTGCTCACCGCGGCGAAGGGCTGAGCTCAGGGACGGGACGAGGAGAGGAAACCATGCCCAGCGGCACACAGGCCATCAGCACACGGGCCAGGGTGAGCGCCGCCGTCGCGGCCGTCGCCGTCCTGGCCGCCGGGTTCGCCCTGCGACCGCAGCCCCCGACCCTGTCCCCGGACACCACCGGCGACGCCGAACTGGCCGAGCGCGCACGCCCCCTGCTGGAGGAGGGGCCGCGGGCCACCGCCGCCGTGGTGGAGGTCGGCGACGGGCGGATCCGCGGCGCCTACTTCGGCTCGGACGAGACCACCCGCTACGAGATCGGTTCGGTCTCCAAGAGCCTGACCGGGCTGCTGCTGGCCGACGCCGTCGAGCGCGGGGAGGTCACCGAGGACACCGAACTCGGCTCCCTGCTGGACCTGGGGGAGGCGCCCGCCGCCTCGGTCACCCTGGCGGAACTGTCCGGTCACCAGTCGGGTCTGCCCAACAACCCGCCCAGGGCGCTGGACCGGATCGCCCAGGCCGTCAACCACACGCGCAACCGCCAGCCCTACACCGCCGAGGACGTCGACGCCCTGGTCGGGATGGTCGCCGACGCCGAACTCTCCGGCCGGGGCGAGCACTCCTACTCCAACCTCGGCGCCGCCGCCCTCGGCCAGGCTCTGGCCGCCGCGGCCGGTACCGACTACCCCACCCTCGTCCGGGAGCGGATCCTGGACCCCCTGGACATGACCGACAGCCTCGTCCCCGCCACCCCCGAGGACGTGCCCCCGGAAGCCGCCACCGGGCACGCCAACAACGGCCGCCCGTTCGCCCCCGTGGCCGACGCCGTCTGGGCGCCCTCGGGCGGGGTGTACTCCACCGGCGCGGACATGGGGCTCCTCGCCCTGGCCCTGCTGACCGGCGATGCCCCCGGAGCGGTGGCCATGGAACCGCGCTGGGAGGACGAGGTCGGAGACGGCGTCGGGCTGGGCTGGTACGTCACCGACCACGACGGCACCGAGGTGACCTGGCACAACGGCATCACCGGCGGTTTCTACACCATCCTGGCCCTGGACCGCGAGGGCGAGCGCGCCGTGGTCATCCTGTCGGACACCCCCGCCGGCACGTACTCGGCCGCCGTCGACCTTCTGCTGGAGGAGGCATGACCGACCTGCTGCTTCCCGCCCTCAGCTGGGCGGTGCTGACCCTGTTCGCGGCGTCCCAGTCCTGGGAGCTGCTCCGGGACGGGCACAAGGCCGAGAAGCCGCGCGCCTTCCCCGACCGCTCGGGTGTGTTCGGCAGAGGCGCCCTGGTGCTCCTGTTCACCGTGATCCCGCTGTACCTCAACCAGTGGTTGGTGATCCCGGCGGCCCTGTGGTGGGTCAACGTCGCCGTGCTCGCCGTGACCTTCGCCGTCGGGGCGGCCCGCTGGCACACCCTGCCCCGGAGCGCGGCGGACGAGGGCGCGCGCGGCCGCAGGCGCTGGGCCCTGTTCACCTCGGCCCTGACCGTCGCCTTCGTCCTCTTTTTTGCACTCTGAGTCCTGCTGCGGCGGCCGGGGGGAGAGTTCCGAGGTCACCCAGCGGCCCGAGGAGCGATCCCTCTTTCCCTCAACCTCGAAAGCCGCAAAGGGTCATTAATGCCCCCGTTCGACAAAAACTGCCAATAGCTAAATATCATTCCAAAGCGGACTTTGGTTAAGGTGTTTCGCGGGTTTTCGTGCTGGCAGCAGCCCTTCGTTGCGAGAAAGGACCCGTTTCTCTCGGGCGTGGACTAACGTAAAATCCACCCGCCCCGGAAAGTCCCGCCGCCGGGATGCCCGGGTGTTCTCCCCTGCCCGTGAAACGGCGGGGGAGGCGTCAAGCGGCTCCTCCATCCGCACGAAACGCCGCGAGGAATCCATTCATGGCAGTACACCTGTCCGACCGGAAACGGCCTCTTCCGCGCCCCGGCCAACAGGCACTCGTCGCTCTCCTGGGCACCTCCGCCCTGGTCGCCCCGGCCTGGTCCTGGACGGTGATCGAGAGCCCCGAGTCCGCCCGCCCGGTCATCGCCCTGGTCGGCGGTCTGGTCGGACTGCTGCTGTGCGCGGCCGTGGCCACCGCCGTCTACCAGGCGGCCGTCGCGCGTATCGCCCGCGCCCACAGCACCAGGGTCAGCGGCGGCGCCCGGACCCTGGAGGAGGAGGCGGGGTGGGTCGTGGACGCGCTCCTGCCCGCACTCGCCCACGCCGCCCGTGAGGGGCGCCCGGTGAAGACCGTGCTCTCCGCACACCCCCGACCCGCCCACCCCACGGTCGACCGGCTCGCCCACGCCGTCGCCACCCAGGTCGCCGATGCCGAGCAGCGCTCCGCCGAGGACCGGGCGGCGCGCACGGAGATCGAGAACGAGGTCATCGATCTGGCGAACGCCGCCCTGCCGCTGATCGTGCACCGGGTGCGCCAGGACCGCACCATCGCCGTCGAGGTACTCAACCAGGAGTTCCAGAACGTCCACCCGCCCGTCGCCCACCTGCGCCGACGCGTGCTGGAGGAGATCCTGGCCGGGGAGCGCCGCTGCGCCACCGCGCTGGTCTCGGCGGCCAACTCCGGCGGGCGCATCCAGGCCCACCTGACCACCCTGCTCGCCCAGCTGCGCACCCTGGAGGACCGGTACGGCGACCGGCCCGACATCTTCCACGACCTCCTGGCGGTGGACCACAACGTCGCCCGCACCGGCCGCCTCGCGGACGCGTTCGTCGTCCTCGCCCAGGGGCGCTCCGGGCGGCGCTGGACCCGCCCCATCATCATGGAGAGCATCCTGCGCGGGGCGATGGGCCGGATCACCGCCTTCCGCCGCGTCCGCCTGCACTACACCAGCAAGGTGGCGGTGGTCGGCTACGCGGCCGAGGGGGTCATGCAGGCACTCGCCGAGCTCATGGACAACGCCGCCAACTTCTCCGCCAACGGCACCGAGGTACACGTCTATGTGCAGGAGGAGGACACCGGGGTCACCATCACGGTCGAGGACAGCGGGCTGGGCCTGCGTCACCGGGAACGCAGGATCGCCGAGAACCTCATCGCCGAACCCCGCACCCTGGCCACCCTCCCCGGCACCCGGATGGGGCTGGCGGTCGTGGGCTGCCTGGCGGACAAGTACGGCCTCACGGTGAGCTTCCGGCCCTCGGCCCGGGGCGGGATCGGGGTGGTCGTGCTCATCCCGCCCAACCTCATCACCGAACCACGTGTCCCCGAACGCCGTCCGCTCGCCGACACCCCGCCCCCGGTCAGCGCGCCCGCGAACTCGGCGGAAGGCACCCCGGCGCGAGGGGTGCCGACGGCCCACACACCGCCCAACGGCACGCCCCGGCCCGCACCCCAGACCGGACCCCAACCCCAGGTGTCGACGAACAGCGCGCCTCCGGTCGCGGACGTCCACAGCGGACCGAACCGGTCACTCCAGGCTCCGGCCAACCAGGGTCCGGCCGCACCCGCTTCGACCCGCCAGGGCCCGGCCGAGCAGGAGCCGACCGAGAAGGGCACCGGCCGTCCGCCCCTGGCCCGGCGCGACGCCGCCCGCCCCGCCCCCGCCGCCAGCGACGCGGAGCGGCCCGCCCAGCCGGTCAACCTGCCCCAGCGCCGTCGCGGGCACACCCTGGCCGAAGCGGTCCGGGAGAACCCCGAACAGCTCTTCCCGACCCGGCACCGTTCCTTCGACCCCCGGGCGCGGAACGAGGTCCCCACCCGGTTCGCCGCCTTCCGTGACGCTGGTGACGCCGACGGCGCACCCGAGGGGGACGGCCCGGACACCACCTGGGAGGACCGGCGTTGAGCACGGCCTCCACCACCATCAGGAAGGAGCAGGGCGTCTGCGCCCGGCCCTGAGCGGCCGGGTTCGCACGCCCGAACGATCGATGACGACCACGGACGCCGGCCTCGACTGGCTGTTGGAGAACCTACGGCACCGCACACCGGGCATCCGACACGTCCTGGTGCTGTCCAGGGACGGGCTCAAGATGTGCCACACCCGGGAGCTGGACATGGACCGGGCCGACCAGCTCGCCGCGATCTCCGCCGGGATCCAGAGCCTTTCCCTCAGCGCCTCCGCGGAGTTCGGCGACGCGACCGGATCGGGCCAGGCGATGCTGGAGTACGGCGGCGGGCTCCTGCTCATCGTCGGTGCGGGAGAGGGCGCGCACCTGGCCGTCATCGCCGGTTACGAGGCCGATGTCGGTGTGGTCGCCCACCATATGAACGAACTGGTCGAGCAGATCGGGGTGCACTTGACGGCCGGGCCCCGCCGCAGGCCCCACGGGGTGGACCCGTCCCGATGAACACGGACCCCCTCCCCAGCGGCGGCCCCGGTACCGACCCCCGCGGTGGCGACCCCCTCAGGACGGAGGCGCCGGACCGGCTGTACACGGTCACCGGGGGGCGCGGTGACGCCGACGACCCCGCCCTGGACGCCGTCGCCCTCGTCGTCGCCGAGTCCGAACCGGCGCCCGACATGCAGTCCGAGCACGCCGCCATCCTCCGGCTGTGCCGCCGACCCGTCGCCGTGGTGGAGATCTCCGCGGAGCTAGGGCTCCCGGTGAGCGTCGTACGCATCCTCCTCGTCGACCTGCTGGACACCGGGGCGGTGACCGCCCGGCACCCGGTACCCGCCCCCTCCCGGCCCTCCTCCCCCCAGACCGGGCCACGGCACGACCCCGACACCCTGAAGCAGGTGCTCCTTGCCCTCCAACGCCTCTGAAGTCCCCGCCTCCGGAGTCCCCGCCTCCGGAGTCCCCGCCTCCGGAGTCCCAGCACAGACGGCAGCCACGGCCACCGGACGGCTGCCCCTCGCCAGCACCGCGAGCAACGCGCTCAAGATCGTCATCGTCGGCGGCTTCGGCGTGGGGAAGACGACCATGGTCGGTTCGGTCAGCGAGATGCGCCCGTTGAGCACCGAGGAGGTCATGACGCAGGCCAGTGCCGGGGTCGATGACCTCAGCGCGGTCCGGGACAAGCGCACCACCACGGCCGCGTTCGACTTCGGCCGGATCACCGTGGACGCCACCCGGGTCCTCTACCTCTTCGGCGCCCCCGGTCAGAAGCGCTTCTGGTTCCTGTGGGAGCAGCTCTTCACCGGCAGCCTCGGCGCGGTCGTCCTGGTGGACACCGCCCGGGTGGAGGAGTCCTGGTACGCCATCGACCGCTTGGAACACCACCGCACCCCGTTCATCGTCGCGGTCAACCGGTTCGCTCCGGGCCCGAACCTGGACGAGGTGCGCACCGCCCTGGACCTGTCCGACGACGTCCCCCTGCTGGAGTGCGACGCCCGCCGCCGCGAGTCCAGCCGCGACGTACTCATCGCCCTCGTCCACCACCTGGCCAGGTACCGTCCGCCCGCGTCCGCACCGGAGAGGTCGTCGTGAACAACACCGTGGGAGCCCCCGGGGTCCAGGGGGCGGCCGTCCCCCCGGCCCGGGGGCCCGTGCCCCTGTCGCCCGAGCACCAGCACGCCATGCGCTTCTACGGGCCCGACATCGCCCGGGATCCGGTGTCGCTGTACGAGGAGATGCGCCGCCGCTTCGGCCCGGTCGCCCCCATCCTCCTGGACGGTGACATCCCCGCGTGGTTCGTGCTCGGCTACCGGGAACTGCACCACGTCACCGGCCGTCCCGAGTGGTTCGCCCGGGACTGCCGTCGCTGGAACATGTGGGACCACATCGACGACGACTGGCCGCTCATGCCGTACGTGATGTGGACCCCCTCGGTGATGTTCGCCGAGGGCGCCGAACACCAGCGGCGGGCCGGGGCGATCGGCGACGCCCTCGACGCCACGGACCGAGCCGACCTGCGCGTGTTGTGCCAGCAGGTCGCCGACGGCCTCATCGACCAGTTCGCCGGGGACGGCGAGGCCGACCTGGTCAGCCAGTACGCCCACCACATCCCGGCGGGGGTGATCGCCCGGCTGTACGGCCTGCCCGCGCAGGAGGTTCCCGACATGGTCCGGGACATCCTCATCTCGCTGGACGTCACCGCCGATGCGGGCGCGGCCCACCAGCGGGTCCAGGACCGGATGCGGCGGATCGTCGGTGAGCGGCGGGCCCACCCGCGCGACGACGTCCCCTCCCGGCTGCTCCTGCACCCGGCCGGGCTCACCGACGACGAGGTGGTCATCGACCTGCTGGTGATCATGTCGGCGGCCCAGGCGCCCACTGGCAACTGGATCGGTAACACGCTGCGGCTCATGCTGATGGACGACGACTTCTCCCTCACCCTGCAGGGCGGCCGCAGCAGCTCCGGCGAGGCGCTCAACGAGGTGCTGTGGAAGAACACCCCCACCCAGAACTTCATCGGCCGGTGGGCGGTTCAGGCCTGTGAGCTGGGCGGGCGCCACATCAAGCGGGGCGACCTGCTGGTGCTGGGTTTGGCCGCGGCCAACTGCGACCCCCGGCTCAACACCGGTGACCTGGGCATCTACGGAACCAACCGGGCGCAGATGTCGTTCGGGCACGGGGAACACGGCTGTCCGTTCCCCGCGCCCGAGACAGCGGAGGTGATCGCCCGCACCGCCGTGGAGACCCTCCTCGACCGGCTGCCGGACGTGCGGATGGCGGTTCCCTCGGACCGGTTGCGGTGGCGGCCGTCGGTGTGGATGCGCGGGCTGTACGAACTCCCCGCCCGGTTCAGTCCCATCGTCGGTCAGGGGCGCGGTACCGGCCAGGGGCGGCGGCTGGGTTAGCGGCTGTGTGAGCGGTGAAGGGCGGGCCAACGGCGGCTGGGGGACGGTGGTGGCCCGGCTAGCGGGCTCCGCGCGGCCGCGGGACCGGGGAGAACTCCAACGGCAGCTCGCGCAGCCCGCGGGTGAACAGGCCCTGTTCGACCAGCTCGGCGCCCTCGGCCAGCTTCAGGTTGGGCATGGCGTCGAGCAGGTCGTTCACCCCCACCCGCACCTCGGCCTCGGCCAGCAGCGCCCCCACGCAGAAGTGCCGTCCCAGGGCGAAGGAGAGGTGTTCGGCGGCGGCGGAGAACGACGTGGTCTCCGAGAGCTCCGAGCGGTACAGGTCGAAGGCCTCCGGCGCGTGGAAGCGGTCGGGGTCGCGGTTGGCCGATCCGATCAGGCAGGTGACGGTGGCCCCGGCGGGTACCGTGCCGCCGCCGATCTCCACGTCCCGGGTGGTCTGGCGCATGATCATCTGCACCGGCGGGGTCAGCCGCAGCGACTCGGCGAAGGCGCGGGGGATCAGGGAACGGTCCTCCCGGACCGCCGCGAGCTGGTCGGGGTGCGTGATCAGGTTGGCGAACAGACTGGCCAGGGCCTTGTCCGTGGTCTCACCGCCGGCGGCCAGCAGGAGGCTGCAGAAGGCCTTGACCTCCTCGTCGGTCATCCGGGTGCCGTCGACCTCGGCCTGACAGAGCTTGGAGAGCAGGTCGCCTGCGGGGTTCTCCCGGCGCTCGGCGATGATCGGCAGCAGGTAGTCCGCGAACTCGTCCCGGGTGCGCAGCCCGGCCTCGGTCACCCCTGGGTCCTGGCTGAGGTTGCCCAGGAAGGCGATGATCGCGCTGTACCAGTCGTGGAAGCGGTCGTGGTCGCTCTGGTCCAGGCCGAGCATGTCCACGATGACGTTGATCGGGAACCGGGTCGCGTACTCCGAGACCAGTTCGACCCGGCCCCGGTGGCGGAAGCCGTCGATCAGGGCGCGGCTGTTGCGCTCGATCACGGGCAGGAAGCGCTCCTGGAGTTCCCGGCCGCGGAAGGCGGGCGCGACCAGGGCCCGGCGGGTCGAGTGGTCGCGCCCGTCGAGCTGGAGGATGGTCCGCCCGTGGACCGGCTCCAGCTGCCACCCGTAGTTGTCCGTGGAGAAGGCGCCCTCCCGGTCCTGGAAGACCCGCCGCACGTCCTCGTACCGGGAGAGTACGTAGCTGGAGGTGGGCTCGTGCCAGAGCAGCGGGGAGTGTTCGCGGAGCAGGGAGTAGGCGCGGTAGGGGTCGGCGGCGAACTCGGGGGAGATCAGGTCCGGGGCCTTGCCGGTGCGGGTCACAGCGATCACGCTCCTGGTGGTTGACCGAGGCACCACAGTAGGTAGGCGTGCGGCCGCAGACCAGCTCCGGGCGCTCTTCGGGGCCGTATCCAGGCCGAAAGCGTGATACGTCCGGCTTTACTGCCTCCGACTTGCCGTCCGTAGCCGGGGGATTCGGCCGACCGGGAGTGTGACGGATGGGGCTCGTGCCCGTCCTTGCCCGCGTGTCGGAGGGGTGCGGGTGGGGCCCGGTCGCGCCCGCGCCCGCGTGTCGGAGGGGTGGCGGCCGTGTGTTCGGGGCCAGCAGTCGAGTGCCGGATGCTGAGCTGGGGGCGGTCCTGGGGAATCCGGCTCGGCAGGGGTGTGGTGTCCTTAACCCCGCGTCCAGGGGTGTCCGTTGCTTCCCAAACCACCAAATCCCCGGGAGGAGGGGGACCCGAAACCGCCCCGGGCACCCAGACGGACACACTCACCCTCGCACCCCTCGCACCCCTCGCACCCCTCGCACCCCTCGCACCCCTCGCACCCCTCGCACCCCTCGCACCCCTCGCACCCTCGCACCGGCCGACCCCGCCCCCGGCCTCCACCACCGCCGGTGCCGCGCTCCCCGAGCCGGAAGGCGTCATCGCCTTCGTCACTGCGGGCCGCGCCGCACCGCCGCTGCCCGCCGAACGGTGATCACGGCTCACAGACGATGACCGCCCCACCTGTGACGACCGGCCGATGCTCACGCAACCGTGGTCAGTGGATGAGTTCCCTCCAGTTGGCCGGGACCCGTTCGGCGGGGGCGGGAACCGGCTGGTCCTGGGGGTGTGAGGTCGGCGCCGCCAGTTCGGGGCCCTGACCGGCCTGTTTGGTGCGGAAGTCGTAGAACCACTTCTCGCCCGGCTCGAAGCTCTGGATGATCGGGTGGCCGGTGGACTCGAAGTGGCGGCTGCCGTGTTGGGCGGGCGAGGAATCGCAGCAGCCCACGTGTCCGCAGGCCGCGCAGCGGCGCAGGTGCACCCACCAGCCGCCGCCCGCGAGGCACTCCTGGCAGCCTTCCCCGCTGGGCGGGGCGGTCGGGTCGATCTCGTTGCTCATGCGCAGCACGCTACCCACTGGCTCCGTGACCGGGAGGGAACCACGCCCGGGGCGACGTGCGGCTCTTGCGGTGCCCGGTGTAATCGGACGGGGTGACCGCCCGGTAGCCTCGTCGCCGGTCGCACCGACCACCCTGGCAGACAACCTGGAAGGCACTCTTATGAGCGAGGAGCTGTCCGTCCGCGTCGACGGTCACGTCGGTGTGCTGGAGATCCACCGCCCGCCGAACAACCACTTCGACCTCGACGTCCTCACCGAGTTGGCGGACACCGCCGAGGAGCTCGCCGCCGGGGGAACCCGTGTCCTCGTGCTGTGCTCGGAGGGCAAGAACTTCTGCGCCGGGGTGGACTTCGCCTCCGGCGGCGTGGGCGACACCCCGGTCCACACCCTCAGCGCCATCTACGGTCAGGGGCTGCGGCTGTTCTCGCTGCCGGTCCCGGTGATCGCCGCCGTCCAGGGCGCGGCCGTGGGCGGCGGGCTCGGCCTGGCCTGCGCGGCCGACTTCCGGGTGGCCGCCCCCTCGTCCCGCTTCCACGCCAACTTCGGGTTGCTGGGCCTGCACCAGGGCTTCGGTCTGAGCGCCTCGCTGCCCCGGATCGTGGGGCAGCAGAAGGCCGCCGACATGTTCTACACGGCCCGCCGCGTCACCGGTACCGAGGCGCACGCCATCGGCCTGGCCGATCTGCTGGTGGACGAGCCGAACCTGCGCGAGGAGGCCGTGCGCCAGGCGCACCGCATCGCCCTGTCCGCCCCGTTGGCGGTGCGCTCGATGAAGGCCACCATGCGCGCCGACCTTCTCGCCGAACTGCCCGCGGCCCTGGACCGGGAGATCATCGAGCAGACCAAGCTGCTCGGTACCAAGGACAACGAGGCCGGGGTCACCGCCTCCCTCAACCGCACCAGGCCCACGTTCACGGGGGAATGACCCCGCTTCGCCCCCTCTTCCCAGCGTGATCTTGCTACCAGAAGCGAAATCGGCGCCGAACTTGCTTCTGGTAGCAAGATCACGGGGGTTTCGGAGGCCGGGGTCAGGGGCGGCGGTCGGAGTGGCCGAGAGGACGGTCCGGGGCGATCCGGTCCCGGACCAGCTTCTTGATGTCGGCGGCGTCGGTGAACGCGGCGTCGCTCTTACGGGACCAGACGACCTCGCCGTCCACACGCACCTCGAACACGCCCCCGGTGCTGGGGATCAGCGCCACCTCACCGAGTTCGGCCTCGAAGGTGGTGAGCAGCTCCTGCGCCATCCAGGTCGCGCGCGGCAGCCACTTGCAGCGCGTGCAGTACTCGATTTCCAGCCGTGGGGTTCTCACCTGTGCAGACACGCCCCCAGTATGCCGGGCACGGGTACGGCGCCGGTGCGCGCCCCGGTGGACTTCGTCTCCGGAGCGCCCTAGCGTGAGCGCGACCTCGGAAAGGAACCTCCACTGTGCAGACGTTCAACCTGCCCGGAACGGACATCGCGGCCCCGAACGTGGTGCTCGGCCTCATGCGCATCGCGGACAAGAGCGACGACGAGATCCGCGCCCTGGTGCGCACCGCCCGGGACGCCGGTGTGGACTTCTTCGACCACGCGGACATCTACGGCGGCTCCACACACGAGTGCGAGCGGCGCTTCGCCGAGGCGATGCGGTTCACCCCCGCCGAACGGGACGCCGTCACCCTCCAGACCAAGGCCGGTATCGTCACCGGCCCGGAGGGGTCCTACTTCGACCACTCCTACGAGCACATCGTCGCGTCGGTCGAGGGTTCGCTGCGGGCGCTGGACACCGACCGCGTCGACCTGCTGCTCCTGCACCGGCCGGACGCGCTCGTCGAACCCGAGGAGGTGGCGCGGGCCTTCGACGACCTGGAGGCCGCGGGCAAGGTGCGCGCGTTCGGGGTGTCTAACCACACGCCCCGCCAGATCGACCTGCTCCGCCGCCACGTGCGCCAGCCGATCGTGGTCAACCAGTTGCAGCTGTCGATCTCCCACGCGCCGATCATCGCCCAGGGGCTGGCGTCGAACATGGTCGACGAGCCGGGGGCGGTGACCCTCGACGGCGGCGGGGTCCTGGACTACTGCCGACTCCACGACATCACCGTCCAGGCGTGGTCGCCGTTGCAGGCCGGGTTCTTCGACGGGGTCTTCCTCGGCTCGGCCGAGTACCCGGAGCTCAACGCCGCCATCGACCGGATCGCCGACAAGTACGGTGTGCCGCCGATCGCCGTGGCCACCGCGTGGATCACCCGGCACCCGGCCCGCATGCAGGTCGTGCTCGGCACCACCACCCCCGAACGGGTGACCGGGGCGGCCCAGGGTTCGGACCTGCCGCTGACCCGCCCCGAGTGGTACGAACTGTTCCGAGCGGCGGGCCACCGTCTGCCCTGAGCCCGGCCTCCGAACTCATGGCTTGCGGGCGACCGCGCCGAACTCGTCCATGAACTGCGGCTCGCCGACCTCCGCGGGGGCGGGGCGCCACATCGGGATCGACACCAGACCGGGCTCCACCAGCTCCAGGCCCTCGAAGAACCGCTCGATCTCCTCGGGGGAGCGCAGGACGATGGGAACGGGGGAGGCCTCGTTCCACTGGCGCACAGCCTCCTCCATGGCCTCACCGGTGGCGGCGTTGGTGGAGTGCGTGATCACCACGTGGCTGCCGGAGGGCAGGGCCGCCACCAGCTCCCTGACGATGTCGTAGACCGACTCGTCGGGGATGTGGAAGAGCAGGCCGAGGAGGACGAGGCCGACCGGCCGGGAGAGGTCCAGGTGCTCGGCGGCCGCGCGCAGGATGACGGCCGGGTCCCGCAGGTCCGCGTCCACGTAGGCGGTGTGCCCCTCGGTGGTGCTGGTCAGCAGGGCCCGGGCGTGCGCCAGGACCAGCGGGTCGTTGTCGACGTACACGATCCGCGCGTCCGGGGCCGCCCGCTGGGCCACCTCGTGGGTGTTGTCCGCGGTGGGCAGCCCGGTGCCGATGTCCAGGAATTGGCGGATTCCCTGCTCCTCGACCAGGTACCGCACCGCGCGCTGGAGGAAGGCCCGGTTCTGCACGGCCATCTCACCGATCATCGGCAGTACCGACAGGATCTGGTCACCCATGGCGCGGTCCGCCGGGTAGTTGTCCTTGCCGCCCAACCAGTAGTTGTAGATGCGGGCCGAGTGCGGTTCGGCGGTGTTCAGGGCGTCGTGGGGGGTGTGCGACATGTGTGCCTCTCGTTGTGGTCCGCGCCCAGAATAGGGCGCGGGTCCTCGGGGTCAGCGAACCGCTGAGCGACTACATCCGCTGGGAGCGCGCCGCCACCCGGTTCAATGACGAGGCCGGGGAGGACATCCGCTGGCTCCCCGCCACCACCCGGCGGTCGAGCAGTACGTCCGGGCCTTCGACCTGTGCGCGCAGAGCGCCAGCCACGGGCCGGAGGCCCGTTCCCTGGTCCTGCGCGCGATCGATTCCCTGGGCGGAGAACAGGCAGGCGTATTAGCATCTATCCACCCGTGCCCGACCACCACCGTTTCCTCCCGTATAGTCGCGCATTCCGCTTTCACCCGCTCTGACCGC
Organism: Nocardiopsis exhalans; assembly: GCF_024134545.1. Classification (GTDB taxonomy): domain Bacteria; phylum Actinomycetota; class Actinomycetes; order Streptosporangiales; family Streptosporangiaceae; genus Nocardiopsis; species Nocardiopsis exhalans. The sequence goes on along the minus strand of NZ_CP099837.1, from coordinate 5,533,744 downwards.
TCCCTCATCTGGCTCTGCGAACAGAAGCGACGCCCCCCACCTCTGGAGCGCCCGTGTTCATCACCGCCATCTTGTACGGCAAGCACGACGACAACTCCACCGCAGACGAACACAAACCCGACCGGCCCGTCCCTCCGCCCACACTCGACGACAGCGGGTCCGGCGGAGGCAAGCACGAGAGGGACGACAAGTAGTGATCCCTCCACACGAGAAGCTGGTCGCCCACCTCGTGCAGGCGGGCGACCTGCCCCGGCACTGGCGGACCGCGTTCGAACAGGTCGAGCGGCACCGCTTCCTCCCCGACCGGTTCACTGACCCGGACGGGGACAGCGTGGACCGAGCGAGGGAGGAGGACCGCTGGCTCACGCTGGCCTACGACGACATCCCGGTCATCACCCAACTCGACGACGGTGCCGAGGACGGCCCGGGGTACCCGACCAGCTCCGCCTCCCAACCCTCGATCGTGGCCGACATGCTCCGCCGCCTGGACGTCTTCCCCGGGATGCGGGTTTTGGAGGTCGGGACCGGCACCGGGTACAACACGGCGCTGCTCTCCCACCTGCTGGGGGACAGTGAGGTGACCAGCATCGAGGTCGACGTCGAGCTGGCCGAGCTGGCTCGGATCCGGTTGATGTCGGCCGGGTTCACACCACTGGTCGTCACCGGGGACGGTACCCAGGGCTGGCCCGCCCGGGCCCCTTTCGACCGGGTGATCAGCACCGCCGCCGTCCAACGGGTTCCCTACCACTGGGTGGCCCAGACCAGGCCGGGCGGGAAGATCCTCACCCCCTGGGGCAATGCCTTCCACAACGGGGTGCTGGCCGACCTCCAGGTCGGCTGGGACGGCACGGCGTGCGGGCGCTTCGGTGGTGGCGTGGCCTTCATGTGGGTGCGTGAGCAGCGTGTGCCCAGGCGGGTAGTCGAGACCTACGTCCACCCCGAGCGACAAGGGTTCGAGAGCACGCGCACGAAGCTGCATCCGCATGAGCCGATCGGTGACTTCGACGCGAGCTTCGCCATCGGACTGCGCATGCCCGGCGTGCTGAACCGGGTGGAGTTCACCGAGGGCGAGGAGCAGCGGTTCACGGTGTATCTGGTTGACCCCGAAACGGCCTCCTGGGCGTCCTGGCACATGGCCCCGGATCACCAGGGGGCCGGTTACGAGGTCCGCCAACACGGCCCACGACAGCTGTTCGCCGAGCTGGAGGCCGCCTACCGGTGGTGGCGACGGGCAGGCCGCCCCGAACACGACCGGTTCGGTCTGACCGTGTCGGCCGAGCACCAACTGATCTGGCTGGACAGCGAAACCAACCCCGTCGCCTCCACGCCCTGAACCGAGGCCCCATCGCTGTGGTTGGGCCGCCGCGTCAACCAGATCCACCTGGACGCCGCCCCCTCGGAGCCTCCCGGGCCCTCGCGGGTCAAGCAGCAGTTTCGGGGATGACTCCTGACGGCACCGGCCGTGCCGAGCCCGTCCGGTCTCACGGAGAAGGCAGCGGCACGGCGGTGGCCGACAGAATCACCAGAGTTCGAGCAGGGCGGGGAAGAGCCGGTCCAGGGTTTTGGCGTCGGGGATCTCGGCCAGGCCGGTGGAGGAGGCCACCCAGTAGGAGCCGGTCTTCTCCCCGTACCAGATGATCAGGTGCGGGTTGCGGGCCTGCACGGCGGCGGCCAGGACGTGCTCGGAGCGGTACTCGGCCAGGTGGCCGCCGAGCCGGGGCAGGTGCTGGGCGCGGCGTCGGCGGCAGGAGGGGTGCTCGCAGGCGGTGCAGTAGGGGCCGGTCAGGGGGCCGCGCCGGGGCGGGGTGCGGTGGAGAGGGTCACTGGAGGGTCGGGGTGCGGGGATAGGGTGTGTCACTGATCCTGCTTTCTGGCTTTGAGAGGTCTGGAATTCGGGGTTGTTGGGGGCCCGGGAAGCGTTGCAGCGCTTTCCTGGGCCCTTTTTTCGTGCGTGGGTGTTGCTGTGTGGTGGCTAGCGGTTCAGGTCGGGCCAGGCGCTGTCCTTGAGGTCGTAGGCCAGGAAGAACCAGACGTCGCGGTGTCCGGGGCGGCCGTTGTCGCCCCAGGTGGTGGCCAGGGCGTCGATCATGGCCAGCCCGCGTCCGGCGTCGGTGTCGGGGTTCAGCCCGCCGGGGTCGGGGGTGAGGTGGCGGCGGTCGTGGACGCTGGTGGTGGGGTCGTTGGCGATGCCGTCGTCGCGGCAGGTCAGGCGCAGGCCGTCCCGTTGGCGCTCGCAGACCAGTCGGTAGTCCCGCCCGGGCAGGCCGGAGCGCGAGTGCTTGATGGCGTTGTTGGCGAGTTCGGATCCCATGAGGGTGAACAGGTAGCGGTAGTCGGTGTTGTGCTCGGCCGCGCAGGTGTCCAGGAAGGCCCGCACGAGGGGGAGGAGGAGCGGGGAGGAGCCGAAGTCGTAGCGGCGGGAGGAGTAGTAGGGGCGGTCGGGGCGGCCGTTGAAGTAGTGGCGGTAGGCGTGCGGCACCAGCTCGTTCAGAGCGATGGTCACCTCGGCCATCGGGGGTACGGGGGCGAGTGCGGGCATGACGGACAGACTCCTTACGCAGGCGGAAGCAGCGAGTGGTTCGAGGGAGTGCCCGCTAGGCCGATGACCTTCACGATTTCCCCACGCAGGGAAAGGGGCACAAGTAGCCTGAGCACCAGAGACTCTCTGTGAGACTCCGATCACCGACTACACACAACGCTAGACAGTAGAATCCACTCCGTCAAGTGGATTCTACTAACTATGACAACTTGGGTTAGGCTCCTCCCATGGCCGCTCCCTACAGCCCCAGCGTCCGACGCCGACGCCTTTCCGCAGAGCTCAAGCGGCTTCGCACGGAAACTGGGATGACTCTCAACGAGGTCGCGAAGCACACAGGCATCAGCAGAGCCAACTTGAGCAAGATCGAACAGGCGGAGTCCAAGACGGTTCCTGCCCCGACCTTGAACAAGCTCTTGGACCTCTATAAAGTCGACGACCCTCCCGTACGCGCAGCCATGCACGAACTATCCAAGCTGGCTGGGCTAAAGGGCTGGTGGTCCTTGTACAAGGACCTCATGCCGCAGACTCTCGTCGACTTCGAAGCTGAAGCTTGCGCCATCCGCACCTACGAGGCCCAGGTGATCCCCGGACTGCTTCAGACTCCGGCGTATGCGGATGCCATCTTCCGAGCGAACCGCGTACGGGATGACAGCGAGATCGCCCAAAGAGTGACGGCCCGTATGGCACGGCAGAGCATTCTGAACCGCACCAACCCGCCCACTTACCTGGTGATCATCGACGAGGCAGCTGTTCGCCGCATGGTTGGTTCAGCGAGTGTGATGAGCGAACAGCTACGCCACTTGAGGCATATGGCCGCGCGCGACAACATTGACATCTACGTACTGCCGTTCACTGCGGGCGCTCACACCTCTACCGAGGGCAAGTACCTCATCATGGACTTCCCGGACCCGAGGGATGCGAGCGTCATCTACCTGGAGAGCCCCACCACTACCATGTTTCTTGAGGAAGATGAGCAAATCAGGCTGTACAACGACATGTTCGGCAGCACACAGAGTTGTTCTATGACCCCGGCGCAGAGCCTGGATTTCCTTAACCAGCGGGTTCAAGAGCTAGAAGAGTGAGCACAGTGACCGACCAGATGATGTGGCGTAAGAGCAGCTACAGCGGTGTCAATAACGACTGCGTCGAGGTCGCGCACATCCCCGCGGGCTTCCGGAAAAGCAGCTACAGCGGGCACGACCAGAACTGCGTCGAGGTCGCCGACCTGCCCTGTGGCGCGGCCGTCCGGGACTCGAAGAACCCCGCCAAGGGGCACTTCCCCTTCCCCGCCGCCGAGTGGTCCGCCTTCCTCCGCACCGCTCTCCGCTAAACCCACGAACCCCACACGCGGCTTCGCCAGCAACGACAGGGGGTCCGGGGCGCGCGGATGCTGTTGGTTAATTCCGGGGTGGGGTCTGTGTGCGGCCTGGGTCCTGGGCCTGGGTTTCGGGTTGCGGTTCCCCCGTTTCCCGCCGCTTGATGGTGGCCGTCTGCGCTGCGCGCGTCAAGGTCGTTCGTCCTCGCTTCGCTGCGGGCGCTCCACCTTGACCCGCTTCGCTGCGACGGCGGTTGGCGGCTGTCGGGAAACGGGGGAGGTGTGGTCGGGGTGGCGAACGGGCCCCGAAGGGGCCCAACAGCAACGACCAACCGCGCGGCCTTCGGCCGGTGCCTTCCCCAGCTCTGCGCGAATCGGGTCACGTGTCGCGGCCGGTCATTCGCCCGGACGGAAAAGCGGCAGCGAAAACCCAGGGCTCCCCAGCCCGGCGGGCAACGGGTCGCGTGTCGCGGCCGGTCACTTGTGCCGACGCAATAGCGGCGGCGAGGGTTGGGTTCGGCGCTGTGGTGTTGGCTCTGGGGAAGCCAGGGTGTCCGTAACCTGCGCCTGAGGTTGTCCGCTGCTTCCGAAACCCTCTCATCCCCGATGATCTTGCTACCAGAAACAAGTTCGGCGCCCATTTCGCTTCTGGTAGCAAGATCATCTTTGAAAAGAGGGCCGAAACTGTGCTCGGGGGCCTGGCGAGGGCGCGGTTGTCGTTCGTAGGCAGGCGTCACCGGCCGCGACACGTGGCCCGGTCCGCGCAGGCCTGAGGAGCCCTGGGTCTTCGCTGCCGCTTTTCGTTGCTGACCTTGACCGGCCGCGACACGGCCAGGCGGTGCGCACCGGGCTGGGGAGGGCACCGGCCGAAGGCCGAGGTAGTTGCCGTTGGGTCCCTTGGGCCCCTTGGGGGCCCGTTGGCCACCCCGGACCACACCTCCCCCGTTTCCCGACAGCCGCCAACCGCCGTCGCAGCGAAGCGGGTCAAGGTGGAGCGCCCGGAGCGAAGCGAGGACGAACGACCTTGACGCGCGCAGCGGAGACGGCCACCATCAAGCGGCGGGAAACGGGGGAACCGCAACCCGAACCGCAGGTCCCAGGCCCAGGCCCAGGCCGTACACAGACCCCACCCCGGATGCCCTGCCCGAGCCTGACACAGAGAAGCCTCCCCATGTCAGCCTCTCCGCTTCTCCGGGCCCCAACGCTGCTGATTCGCCAACAGCATCCGCGCGCCCCGGACCCCCTGTTCGGTCAGCCAGTCACTTGATCAAGCAGTCACCCGGTCAGGAGAAGTCCTCGACGTTCTCCTCGGTGACGACCTCCACCGGGACCATCACGGTCTCCTCCAGGCTCTCGCCGTTCGCGGCGGCGATGGCGTTGCGCACCGCTACCCGGCCGATTTCGGCGGGCTGCTGGGCGACGGAGGCGTACAACGTGCCCCCGGTCACCGCCTCCAGACCCTCGGGGGTGCCGTCGAAGCCGATCACCACGGCCTCCTCACCCCGGGAGGACAGTGCGGCGGCCGCGCCGAGCGCCATCTCGTCGTTCTCCGCGAACACCCCGTCGATGTCCCCGTTGCCCTGGAGCATGTTGGTCATCACGTCCAGGCCCTTGGAGCGGTCGAAGTCGGCGGGCTGCTGGGCCACCACCTCGATGCCCGGGTACTCGGCGATGCCCTCCGCGAAACCGGAGCCGCGCTCGCGGCTGGCGGAGGTGCCCGGGGTGCCCTGCAGGACGGCGATCCGGCCCTCCTCACCGAGTGCTTCGGCCAGGGCCTGGGCCGCCAGCCGACCGCCCTCGACGTTGTCGGAGGCCACCAGGGTCTCGACCTCGGCCCCGCTGACCCCGCGGTCGGCGGCGATCACCGGGATGTCGGCGTTGTTGGCGCCGCGCACCGGCGGTCCGGCGGCGTCGGAGTCCACCGGGTTGATCACCATCGCGTCCACCCCGGTGCTGATGAAGTTCTGGATCTGGTCGGCCTGCTGGGAGGCGTCGTCCTGGGCGTCGGTGACCACCAGGTTCACCCCGGCCTCGTCTGCCTCGGCCTGCGCTCCGTCACGCATCTGGAGGAAGAACGGGTTGTTCAGGGTGGACAGCGACATGCCCACTCGGGGGCCGTCGGAGGAGGTGTTGGGGACGAGGAAGCACAGCACACCCACCACGGCCGCCGTGACGGCCGCCGCGACCGCCAGCTGGATCCCGCGTCGGCGCCCGTTGCCACCGGCACCGCCGGAGGCACCGGCACCCGCACCCGAGCCGCCGCCCGCACCGCCGGAACGGCGGCGCAGGGTGTCGAACAGCACGGCGAGCGCGATGACCACACCGATCACGACCTGCTGCCAGAAGGCGGAGACCGAGAGCAGGTTCAGGCCGTTGCGCAGCACCGCCAGGATCAGCGCGCCGATCAGGGTGCCGAAGGCCGTACCCACACCACCGGCGAGGCTGGCGCCGCCGATGACGACGGCGGCGATCGCGTCGAGCTCGTACCCCTGCGCGGCCTGCGGCTGCGCGGAGGCCAGGCGGGAGGCCAGGATGACACCGGCCACCGCCGCGAACAGGCCGGACAGCGCGTAGATGCCCAGCTTCTGGCGCTTGACCCGGATCCCGGACAGCCGCGCGGCCTCCTCGTTGCCACCGATCGCGTACATCGCGCGCCCGGTGAAGGTGCGGCGCAGGATCACGGCGGTGATCAGGCCCATGACGACCATGATGATCACCGGCACGGGCAGCCAGCCGCCCAGCGAGCCGCCCAGCTGGGCCACCGAGTCGGGCAGTGCGATGGGACTGCCCTCGGAGATCACCAGGGAGAGCCCGCGCCCCACCGACAGCATCGCCAGGGTGGCGATGAAAGGCGGAAGCTTGCCGTAGGCGATCAGGGCACCGTTGACCAGACCGCAGGCGGTACCCGTGGCGGCGGCCAGCGGCAGGGCCAACCAGACGGGTACCCCCTCGACCGTGGCCAGGAAGGCCAGCACCGTCGCGGAGAGCGCGGCGACCGAACCCACCGACAGGTCGATGCCGCCCGCGATGATCACGAAGGTGACGCCGAAGGCCAGGATCGCGATGACGGCGGCCTGTACGCCCACGTTGAGCAGGTTCTGCGCGGTGAGGAAGTCGTCGGAGAGCAACGACATGACCACGACCAGGACGGCCAGGGCGGTCAGTGCGCCGTTCTCCAGCAGGAAACGGCGCACGGCGGGCCAGGCTCCGTCGGCCTTCTCCGCGCTGCTGGTCTTCGCTGTGTCAGTGGCCATCGTGGCCCTCCACTCCGTTCGTGTCTGTGTTGCTTCTGGGGGTGGCGGCCAGCGCCAGGGACATCACGGCGTCCTGTGTGGCGTCCTCTGCGGAGAGCTCCCCGGTGACGCGGCCCTGGGCCATGACGAGGATCCGGTCACTCATCCCCAGCACCTCGGGGAGGTCGCTGGAGATCATCAGCACCGCGTGACCGGAGGCGGTGAGCTCGTTGACGAGCCGGTAGATCTCGACCTTGGCGCCCGCGTCGACGCCGCGGGTGGGCTCGTCCAGGATCAGCACCCGGGAGTCGGCCAGCAGCCATTTGCCGATCACGACCTTCTGCTGGTTGCCGCCGGAGAGGGTGCGCACGTGCTGGTCGATGCCGGACATGCGCACGCCCAGCTCACCGGCGATCCGCAGGGCCGAGGCCCGCTGACCGGACCGGTTCACGAAGCCCGCCCGGCTGGTCGGACCCAGGGTGACCAGGCCGAGGTTCTCCTCCACGGAGGCGTCCAGGACCAGGCCCTGGCCCTTGCGGTCCTCGGGGACCAGGCCCAGCCCGGCGTTCATGGCGGCGTTGACGTCGCCGCCGGGCAGGTGGCGGCCGAGGACCTCGACCGCACCCGAGTCGTAGGGGTCGGCGCCGAACACCGAGCGCGCGACCTCGGTGCGGCCCGCGCCGACCAGACCGGCCAGGCCGACGACCTCGCCCGCGCGGACCTCGAGGTCCACGTCCTGGAAGTGTCCGGTGCGGCTCAGGCCGCTGACCCGCAGCAGCGGCTCGCCCGCCTCGGGGCGCTCACGCGGGTACTGCTCGTCGATGCTGCGGCCCACCATCAGCCGCACCAGTTCGTCCTCGGGGGTGTCGGCTTCGACGTGGGCCACCGATCGGCCGTCGCGCAGGACCGTCACACGGTCGGCCAGCGCGGCGATCTCCTCCAGGTGGTGGGTGATGAAGACGATGCCCACACCCTCGCCGCGCAGGCGCCGGGCGATCGCGAAGAGCCGTTCGATCTCCCCGGTGGTGAGCACGGCCGTGGGCTCGTCCATGATCAGGACCCGGGCGTCCAGGCTGAGCGCCTTGGCGATCTCCACCATCTGGAGCTGGGCGATCCCCAGCCCGCGCACCTTGGCGCTCGGGGAGACGTTCACACCCACCCGCTCCAGCAGCGCGGCGGCATCGGCCTCCATGCGGCGGTAGTCGATGAAGCCGAACCGGCGGGGCTGACGGCCCAGGAAGATGTTCTCCGCCACCGTCACATCGGGGACCAGGTTGAACTCCTGGTAGATGGTGGCGATGCCCAGCCGAGCGGCGTCCTGGGCGTCCTTGATGACCACCTCGGCGCCGTCCACCAGGACGCGTCCCCGGTCGGGTCGGTGGGCGCCGGAGAGCACCTTGATGAGGGTGCTCTTACCGGCCCCGTTCTCGCCGAGCAGGGCGTGCACCTCGCCGCGGCGGAGGTCGAAGTCGACGTCGTCGAGCGCGACCACCCCCGGAAAGGCCTTGCGCACGCCCTCGATGCGCAGCAGTTCGTCCGGACTACTCACGTGCGGCTCCTCCGGTCGCGGCTCGGTCGGTCTGGGGCGGTGTCGCGGGCTCGCCGCAGGAGCGGCGCACGACCAGGTGGGCGGGCAGCACGGTCGATGACGTCGGCTCACCCGCGATGAGGGAGGCCAGAGCCCGCACCGCGACCCGCCCCAGTTCGGCGGTGGGTTGGGCGATCGTGGTGATCGGCGGGTCGGTGTGCGAGAACCACGGGATGTCGTCGAAGGCCGCCAGCCCGATGTCCTCCGGCACGCGCAGGCCGCGCGCCGCGATCGCGTCGAGGGCGCCCAGCGCCATGAGGTTGTCGGTGGCGAAGACGACGTCGGGGGGCTCGGGCAGGTCCAGGAACCGCTCGGTGGCCAGCCGTCCGCTCTCGGCCTGGAAGTCGCCTCGCCCGATGTAGGCCTCCGGCAGCGGGATTCCGTGTTCGGCCAGCGCCTCGCGGAAGGCGTCGATGCGTTCGCGGCCGGTGGTCGTGGCCGTGGGCCCGGTGATCACGGCGATCCTGCGGTGGCCGAGGGAGTGCAGGTGGTCGACCAGGTCGCGGATGGCGTCCCGGCCATCGGCGCGCACCACGGGTGCGTCGGCTCCGGGGATCCAGCGGTCCACGAAGACCACCGGGGTCGGGCCAGCCGCGGCTTCGAGGGTCATGGGGGAGCGGCCGTCGGCGGGGGAGACGAGCAGCCCGTCGATGCGCCGCTCCAGCAGTCCGCGGACGTGGTGGTCCTCCAGGTCGGCCCGCTCGTCCGCGTTGCCGATGATCACGCTGTACCCCAGGGCCCGGGCTTCCTCCTCCACCGCTCTGGCGAGTTCGGTGAAGTACGGGTTGAGGACGTCGCTGATGACCAGGCCGATGGTGCCGGTCCGGTCGGTGCGCAGGGAGCGCGCGACGACGTTGGGCCGGTAGCCGAGCGACTCGACCGCCGCGAGGACCCTCTCCCGAGCTCCGTCGCTGACCGACGGATGCCCGTTGAGCGCCCGGGAGACCGTGGCCACGGACAGCCCTGACTCCGTGGCGACGTCCTTGATGCTCACCAAACCCGCTCACCTCCTCCTGTCACCTGCGGCTACCTGCCGCTGCCGCACCGCATGGAAACGTTTACATGGTTGAAAACGATTACATCATGCGTCATGACCACAGGGATTCACAAGTCCGCCGGGTGAGGAAATGTCATCCGAGTCGTCCGGCCCGCGAGCGGGCCCCTGGCCGTGACCGGCCTGGTCAGCCGACCGGTTCGTCGATCCAGGCGCGGTCGCTCCCGCCCACGGACAGGAACAGGGCCAACCGCTCGGCCTGTTCGACGACCTCGTCCTGTTCGCTCCTGTGCAGCGGCCGCAGCGGGGTGACGGCCACGACGCCGTCCTGCCCGGTGCGCCAGGTGGCGGTGACGCGGCCGTCCACCAGCACCACGCGTTCACCCGCGACCGACAGGCCCCGGTGCTCGTCGTCGATGATCCTGCTCCGGTAGTGGTAACCGGGCACCGCGTTGTCGAAGGCGGGCAGGAAGCGCACCGGGGCCTCGGTCTCGGGGTCCGGGCGCGGAGCGTCGGGCAGGTCCAGCAGTTCGCGGCCGCGCTGGTCGCGGAAGGAGACGAGCTCGGGGCGGACCGCGGCCACCGCCGCGGGCAGTCCGGCCAGCCCGCACCAGGAGCGCAGGTCGGTGGAGGTCGCGGGGCCGTACGCGGCGAGGTAGCGCCGGACCAGCGCCTGGCCGACCGGGTCGACGCCCTCCGGGCCCTCCGGCGCGAGCGGGTCGATCTCCCGGCCCAGCCAGGACGAGAGCAGGACGTTACGCACCCCGCCCCTGGCCCGCCAGAGGCCGCGCGGCGGGGCCTGCGCGACGGGCAGCAGCGCCGAGACCAGCATCTCGCCCAGCGGCCGCCTGCCCACCGCGGGCCAGCGCTCGGTGAGCGCGGTGACCAGCTCGCTCATGCTGCGGGGCTCGCCGTCGGACATCACCGCGCGGCCCGCCGCGGCGAGCTCGGTCAGGTCCACGTCCTCGAGGTCCTCGCGGTACACGCCCATGACCTTCTGGCGCAGCATGGCGTCGAACCGCGAACGCCAGGCGAGGGCGTCCTCGGCGGTGATCAGGTGCACGGTGCGCCGCATGAGGTGGACACGTACCGCGCGGCGTTCGGTCAGCAGGTCCGAGAGCTCCACCGGGTCGAAGGAGCGCAGACGCGACCAGAGCCCCACGAACGGCTCCTGCGGTTCCTGTGCCTGGATTCCGCCGAGGCGGGCCACGGTGTCCAGGGGTGACAGGTCGGTGGGGGCCAGCAGCGCCTGCCGGGCCAGGGTGGCGCGGTTGAGCGCCCGGTCGTCCAGCACGGGCGAAGTCTTGGTGGGCATCGTGTGTTCCTCTGTTCCGGTTGCTCCAGGAGCACCCTCGCAGAGGTGGAGGTCAGATCCTGTCCTCTTGGCCGGTTCCCGTGGCCCGAGTGCTGCGTCCCGTGTCCCGGGGCCGCCCGGCCCGGGGCCGGGGTCAGTCGGGTGGGGCGGGTGGGGCGGTGCCCTCTCGGGTGCCGAATCCCGACCTCCGCCCCCCACCTCGCCCCCGCCGGGTAGTGAAGACAGCGGCGGGCCCCCGAGGGAGCCCGCCTGTGGTGTGTGTCGGAAGCCGCTGTCAGTCCGACCGGGGTGGTTCCCCGACCGCCGGTACCCCGGTGTGGTCGTGGTGTTGGCACACGGTGCTGTCCGGCTCGGTGCGCAGGTCGCGCAGGAAGCTGACGACCACGCCCACGATCACTACCAGGAAGGGTGCCGAGGCCACGATCACGGTCTGTTGGAGCGCACCCAGGCCGCCCGAGAGCAGCAGGATGATCGCCAGGGCACCGGTCACCGCGCCCCACAGCAGCAGGATCGGGGTCCGCGGCCGGATGGAGCCGTGGGTGGTGAGCATGCCCAGCACGTAGGTGTTGGCGTCCGCCCCGGAGACGAAGAAGAGCACCGCCAGGATCACCACCAGAGTCGCCGTCACCACGGGGAGCGGGAACTCGGCCAGGGTGGCGAAGAAGGCGCTGTTCAGGTCGGCCGCCGTGGCGCCCGCGATGTCCGTGCCCTGGTTCATGTCCAGCTCGATGGCCGTACCGCCGAAGACCGAGAACCAGGCGAAGAAGGCCAGGCTCGGCATGCCGAGGACGACCAGGATGAACTGGCGGATGGTGCGGCCGCGCGAGATACGCGCGAGGAACAGGCCGACGAAGGCGCCCCAGGACACCCACCAGGCCATCATGAAGTAGGTCCACCCCTGGAGCCACTCGGTGTCACCGAAGGCCGGACCGCGCAGGCTCATCAGCAGGAAGTCGCCGCCGTACTGGCCGAAGGACTCCAGGAAGAGCGAGATCAGGAACGCCGTCGGGCCCAGGAACAGCACGAACAGGAAGAGCACCGCGGCGACGGAGAGGTTGATCTCGCTGATGTAGCGGATACCGCGCTTGATACCGGAGGCGGCCGAGAGGCTGAACAGCACCGTGACCGCGACCACGATGACGACCTGGGTGGTGGTCCCGGTGGGCGTGCCCAGGATCCGGTTCAGACCGTTGTCGATCTGCAGGGCCCCCAGCCCGAGCGACGTGGTGGTGCCGAACAGGGTGGCGAAAACCGTGAAGACGTCGATGGCCTTGCCGACCGGCCCGTCGGCGTGCCGTCCCAGCAGCGGCCGGAACAGGGCGCTGACCAGGCCGGGCCGCTGCTTGCGGTGCATCGAGTAACCCAGGGCCAGGCCGAAGACCGCGAAGATCGCCCAGGCGTGCAGGCCCCAGTCGAAGAAGGAGTACTGCAGTGCCAGGACCGCGGCCTGCGGGGTGCCCGGCTCGGCGAGGCCGTGCGGGGGAGCGGTGAAGTGCGAGATCGGCTCGGCGATGCCGTAGGAGACCAGGCCGATGCCCATCACCGTGCACAGGATCATGGCGATCCAGGTGTGGGTGGCGAACTCGGGGCGGTCCTCGTCCGAGCCCAGCCGGATCCGCCCGAACCGGCTGCAGGCCAGGCCGACCAGCAGCGCCAGCAGGATGAGCGGGAGCAGCAGGTACGCCCAGCCGAAGCCGGAGGTGACCCGGTTCAGGGCGGCGTTCATCGTGGCCATCTGGTGCTCCGGGGCGAGGACGCCCCAGACCACGAACAGTGCCGAGAGCGTCAGGGAGGCCCAGAAGACCACCCCGACCCTTCCTCCTCCGGTCGTGACTTCCGGTCCGTCCGGTTCGGCTTGTTCGTCTGTGCTCGGGCCATGGGTGGCTTGCAAGGAAGTGGACCGCCTGTTTTTCGGTGGATGCTGGAGAGCCTGCCTGTGGCGCGCACGGCGGATGGCGCGAAGCTGTGCGAAGAACCTGTGTGCCGTGCGAAGAATCAGCCGGTCGGTGTCAAGGCGAACGTGACGGATCCCAAGGGGGGAGCAAGCGCGGTGGCGAATGGAACTCCGCGGAACGGTCGGAAACCGGCGGAGTACGGCACCCGCACACCGAACCCGCGTGGGGCGAACGGCGGATGATCCAGCCGTCCGGGCCGCGGGGTCGGCAGAAGCCTCTGACGAGCGTACTCGCACGTGGGGGCAGGGATACCACCCCGAGGTACGGGAGTCGGGTCACATTTTCCGGGGAGGGGCAGCCTGCGCGGACGTCATCGAGGGCGCCGGGAAACCGGGTCGCTCGGGCCGCGGGGCTGCCGGGTTCGGGCCCCGACCGCGAGCGGTGGGCGATTCTGCTGGGGCTCTACCGCTGACCAAGGCTTAGACGGGCTTTAGCCCTTGCTCTGAGTATGGCTGTCGACATGGGGCGAAGAGTTCGCGTGCCCCGATTTCCGTCGTGAAACGGAGAACCGATGACCACCGACGGTGTGCGTCTCCTGGCGGTAGGGACATCTCTGCCCGGCGCTCCTGTTGACAACGCCATGCTCGCCCGCCACTTCGGCCAGGACGCGGTCTGGGAGCAGTGGATCGAAGCCTTCATCGGCACCGATACCCGCCACCTGGCCATCGATCTGGACTCTGGCGGACTCCTCTACACTCTCGCGGACCTGGCCGAGACCGCTGGGCTGCGTGCTCTGGAAGCGGCAAACCTGGGCCCCGGGGACATCGACGTCGTGGTCATGGGCACTGCCACCCCGGACGCCCTCATGCCCGCCACAGTGAACATGGTCGCTGACCGACTCGGTATCGACGGGGTCCCCACCTACCAGCTCCAGTCCGGGTGCACGGGTGCCTTCCAGGCGCTCGATGTGGCACGCAACACCCTGCTCGCTGGACACCGCAACGCACTGGTCCTCGGCGGGGACGTGTGCACTCGCATCTTCGGCGCCGACACCGACCTGACCGCCCTCGCCCCCGAGGAACTGGTCAACATCGTCTTGTTCGGCGACGGTGCTGGGGCCGCGGTCCTCACCACCGAGGACCGGCCCGGGGCCCCGATCCTGCACCCCGTGTCCACGCGGCTCGTCGGCCTTGGCCGCACACCGGGGCAGGTCCTCGAATGGTTCACCAAACACGAACGGGGAGACGATCGGCCCCCGGTCACCGAGGACTACAAGAGGATCGAGGAACTCGTCCCCGAGCTCGCGGAGGACATGCTCGCCGCCATCGTCGACGACCTCGGCTGGAAACGCGAAGAGCTCGACTACCTGTTGCCCCCGCAGCTCTCCGGTCGGATGACCAGGCGGATCACGGACCGCCTCGGGGTGCCGTCAGCCACCGAGGTCAGCTGTGTGAGCGAAACCGGAAACACCAGCAACTCCCTTCCCTTCCTCCAGATCGAACGACTCCTGCCCCGGCTGCGGGCGGGAGAACGCGCTGTCGCTGTCGCTGTCGAATCCAGCAAGTGGATCCGCGCGGGCCTAGCACTGGAAGGTGTCTGAGAATGGTTCCGCCCCATGACGCCGACGCGCCCCAACAGCCGGTCTCGCCGGACACCGAATTCCGGGACCTCAACCGGTCGGGGCGCCTGGTCTCTGACTACCATCGCCTGCCCGGCATCCTCTCCCGGATGGAGGACGCGGAAATCCGCCGCTCCGCCCCCCAGCTCTCCCGCATTGATCCGGATGAGGTGCGGCGGGCTCACCCTGACATCCCCGCCGTGAGGATCGCCGTCACCGGGCACAGCACCCTCTCGGCGCTGCCGGGGCTGCTCACCGCCGAGCTGGCCCGGCACGGCCTGCTCGCTGACACACACCTGTCCGACTTCGACTCCTACGTGTTCGACCTACTCACCCCGGACAGCGCCTTCTACTCTGCTCGGCCGGACCTCGCCCTGTGCGTACTCGACCCCACGCTCGTTTTCGACGAGGTCCCTGTCCCCTGGAGGGTCGACGACGTCCAGGCCGTCCTCGACGCCAAACTCGACCTCCTGGATCAGCTGGTCTCACGTTTCACGTCCCACTCGGACGCCACCCTGGTTCTCAACACCCTCCCCCTTCCCCGCCGCTTCACCGCGCAGCTCCTCGACCACCGGTCCCGGGCCAGACTCGGCGCCCGGTGGCGCACGGCCAACGCCCGGCTCCTCGAACTCTCCGACCGACACCCCTCTGTCGTCGTCATCGACCTCGACCCCCTACTAGCCGAAGGCGTTCCGGCCGCTGACGACCGGCTCGGCACCTACACCAGCACCCACCTGTCGCCGGAGCTGACCGCCGCCTACGCCCGGGAAGCCGGGCACCTCGCCAGAGCGGTGTCGGGGAGGGCGCGCAAGGTCCTGGCCGTCGACCTGGACGGAACCCTGTGGGGCGGCATCCTCGGAGACGACGGGGTCGAGGGCATCGAAGTGGGGGACGGCCTGCGCGGTGCGGCCTTCGCCGCCTTCCAACGCGCCGTCAAGCAACTCGGCTCCCAGGGGGTGCTGCTCGCCGCGGTCAGTAAGAACGATCCCGAACCCGTGGCGGAAGCCCTTACCGGGCACCCCGGCATGGTGCTGGCCGAGAAAGACTTCGTGCGGGTCAGTGCCAACTGGCGACCCAAGCACGACAACCTCATCCATGTGGCCGAGGACCTCAACCTCGGACTGGACTCCTTCGTGTTCGTCGACGACAGCCCGTTCGAACGCGGTCTGGTCAGACGGGAACTGCCGGGCGTGGCCGTTGTCGACATCGGTGCGGAACCCGCCCTGCATACGGCGAGTCTCCTCCGCGACGGCTGGTTCGACCAGATCGAACTGAGCAATGAGGACGGCCAGCGCACCGCGCGCTACCGAGAGGAACTGGACCGCAAGGACTTCCTCGCCACGTTCAGCTCCCTCCAGGATTACCTGGAGGAACTCCACGTACAGGTGCGCCTGTCCGAAGCTGAGGACAAGGACGTCCCCCGGCTCTCCCAGCTCTCCCAGCGCACCAACCAGTTCAACGTCACCACCGTCCGGTTGAGCCCAGCCGACGTCCGTTCCCGGATGGCCGCCGAAGACACCCGGGTCCTGGTCATCCGCTCAGCCGACCGCTTCGGCGACAACGGCGTCGTCGGAGCGGTCTTCCTCGATTGCGGCACCGATGAGTGGCACATCGAGAACTTCCTGCTCAGCTGCCGGGTCTTCTCCCGGGGGATCGAACAGGCCTGTGTGTCCCGGCTGCTCACCCACGCGATGGCCAGCGGTGCCCGCGCCGTCACCGGCGCCTACCGGCCGACCGCCAAGAACGGCAAGGTCGCCGAGTTCTATCCCGGCCAAGGGTTCTCGGTATCGGCGGAGGACGGCGTCTGGACCCGCTTCCGGCACGACCTGACCGTGATCGCTCCGCCGCCCGGCCACATCACCCTGACCACCGACTTCGGGAAGCACGTATGACCTCCGATGACTTTCTCACGCTGATCCGGGATGACCTGGGACTGAACGTGACCGGTGACGACCTCGACCGTTCCTTCGACGAGATCCCCGGGTGGGACTCGGTTCTCCTGCTGACCCTGCTGACTTCGCTCGAAGGCAGCACAGGCAGGCCCGTCTCCCTGCCTGACGTCCTAGAGGCGCCGCACCTGCGGCGTGTCTACGAGCTGGCGGTGACTGAATGAACGTCTCCCCGCTGGCCCGGCAACGCGGCCACACCCTTTTCTTCTTGGAGGAGATCCGTTCACACTCCCCGGTCTTCCTCGACACCGAGGTCGACATGGCACGCGTCCTGGCTCACAAGGAGGACGCACGAGCCCGGGGCGAACGCTTCTCCGTGGTCTCCTACGTCCTGCGCGCCGCCGGGCGCACCCTCGCCGAACACCCCGAGGCCAACGCCGCCATATCGGGCCGGATCCGACCCAAGGTCGCCCGGTTCGATCAGGTCAGCGGCAAACTCACACTGGACAAGACCATCGGCGGGCACAGAGCGGTCGCCGCTATCGTTCTCCACGGCCTCGAACACGCCCCGCTGCCCGAAATCCAGCGCCATGTCGACTCCGCCCGTGACAGCGAGCCGGACACCACACCCCAGTTCTCCTCCCTGCGCGCCCTGCACCGTCTGCCGCTGTGGCTGGGCAGATGGGCTTACCGAGGCGCGGTCCGACCGCTCCGCAAGCGGGCCGAGGTCAACGGCACCTTCGCCGTGACCTCCCTGGGACACCGTCCCGTCGACGGCTTTCATTCGGTCGGCGGCACCACCCTCACGTTCGGTGTCGGCCGCGTCCTGGACCGGCCGGTGGTCCGCGCCGGTGAAGTCGGGGTGGCCCCCGTCATGAGACTGAACATGGCCTTCGACCATCGGGTGATCGACGGGGCGGAGGCCGCGGACGTCCTTGCCGATGTCCGCCAGCACCTGGAAGAGGCCCGCGACCTCGACACGGAGGGCCCCGCCGCCGCGGCTGCCCCGGCCCGTCGGCACGCCACCGAGGACACCCGACGGAAGGGCACTGTGTGAACGACATCGGGGAACTCAAACGCTTCGTCGGCGTGCACGCCCGCGCGCAGGGCATCGACTCCCTGGCGCCGCGCGTTCTGAAACGGATCCGTCATGACGGAGACGGAGATCCGGGTTCCTGGGTCGGGGAATGGAGTGACGAGGCCGAACGCTTGGCGGAACAGGGCCGCTTGCTCGACGCGAGCCGACTGTTCACCATGGCGCGCTTCCCCTATGTCGACGGTCCGGCCCGGCAGAAAGCCCTTGACGGCGCCGTGGCCGCTTTCGACAGCTGGCGACTCCAGACCGGCGGTATCGACGAACTGCGGGTCGAACTGCCCGAGGGCGGTGTCCGCTGCTGGACGACCGGTTTGTCCACCACCGATCGCAAACCGCTTCTGTTGTTCATGGGCGGCATCGTCAGTACCAAGGAACAATGGGCGCCCGCCCTGACCGCTATCGGTCGGCTCGGTCTGGCGGGGGTCGTCGCCGAGCTTCCCGGCGTGGGTGAGAACACCCTTCCCTATACCCCTGAGAGCCATCGGATGATCTCGGCCGTCATCGATGCGGTAGCCGACAGAGCCGACACGGACCAGACGTACGCGCTCGCGCTCAGTTTCAGCGGCCACCTGGCCCTGCGTTGCGCGGGCGAGGACCCCCGCATCAGAGGAATAGTCACCGCGGGGGCACCGGTCCACCACTTCTTCACCGACCGGGAGTGGCTCTCCCGAGTCCCTGACGTCACCCTGGACACCCTCAGCCATCTCACCGGGATCTCCCGGCCCACTCTGCCGGATCGGCTGCCCGAGTGGGCGATCCCCGCCCAGCGGCTGGGGGAGGTGACCGTCCCGGTCGCCTATTCCGCGAGCCTGCGTGACGAGATCATCCCGCGTTCGGACCTCCTTCACCTCCGCCGCCACCTGGCCCGGCTATCGGTCGTGCAGAACGACGACGTCCACGGTTCCCCCCGGCACGTCGCCGAAACCCGCCTCTGGAGTATCTCCAGTGTCCTGCGCATGCACGGGGGCCGCCTTCCCCAGCGCGCGGCCATCGCGCTCGCCCTGGCCGCGGCGGGTCTGCGCCGGAGAATCACCAACCGCGGCTGAACGAGCAGATGAGCGGTCGAACCGGTGGCCGCCCTGACCCCCGGGCGCTTTAGCGATGCACAAGGCGCTACTAAGCCTCGGAAAGCAGCCTGGTGGCGCATCGTTCTTCAACCATGCGACGTGCCCGGCCCGCCGATCCACCACCGTTCTTGACCGAAGAACCAGGAGCAGTCAGCCGTGATGAACAGTGAAAACGCTCCCGCAACCGCCCCCGTACCGCACGAGCCGATCGCGGTGGTGGGCCTGGCGTGTCGTCTGCCCGGGGCCGAGGCCCCGCAAGAGTTCTGGCGGCTGCTGCTCTCCGGTCTGGACTCCATCACCGAAGTCCCCGACGACCGGTGGGGGACAGGGGGCCTTCCGGATGCGCAGGAGCGGGGCTCCGTGCCCCGGCGCGGCGGTTACCTCGACAGCGTCGATGGGTTCGACGCCGAGTTCTTCGGTGTCTCGCCGCGTGAGGCAGCAGCCATGGACCCACAGCAGCGCCTCATGCTCGAACTCGCCTGGGAAACACTCGAGGACGCGTCGGTCCTGCCCGCGGCGCTGCTCGGTTCCGCAACGGGGGTCTTTGTCGGCGCCATCGGCGACGACTACGCGCGCCTTCAGCAGCACGGCGGTGCGGACGCCATCACCAGGCATACCCTGACCGGACTCAACAAGGGCATCATCGCCAACCGCGTCTCCTATGTGCTGGGGCTGACCGGACCGAGCCTGACCGTGGATACGGGACAGTCCTCTTCCCTCGTCGCGGTGCACATGGCCTGCGAGAGCCTGAGGCGGGGGGAGAGCGAGCTGGCCCTAGCCGGAGGGGTCAGCCTCAACCTGGTGCCCGAGAGCACGGTGGGGGCCGCACGATTCGGTGCGCTTTCGCCGGACGGCCTCTGCTACACCTTCGACTCCCGGGCCAACGGCTACGTGCGGGGCGAGGGCGGCGGAGCGGTGCTGCTCAAACCGCTGTCCAAAGCCGCCGCCGACGGCGACCGCGTCTACGCGGTCATCCGGGGAAGCGCCGTGAACAACGACGGCGCAACACCGGGCCTGACCGTACCGGGTGTGGACGGCCAGCGATCAGTGCTGCGCGCTGCCTACGCCAACGCCGGTATCCGGCCCCGCGAAGTGCACTACGTGGAGCTGCATGGAACCGGTACCCCCGTCGGAGACCCCGTGGAGGCCCAGGCACTCGGTGAGGTGCTGGGCGCCGACCGGGAGACCGGGCACCCGATCCTGGTCGGTTCCGCCAAGACCAACGTCGGACACCTGGAAGGGGGCGCGGGCATCGTCGGCTTGGTCAAAACGGTGCTCAGCCTGCACCAGCAGGTGATCCCGGCGAGCCTGAACTTCGAGAATCCGAACCCGAACATTCACCTGGACGAGTGGAACCTGCGCGTCCAGACGGAGCCGAGCCCGTGGCCGGAGAGCGACTCCGGGTCGGTCGCCGGTGTGTCCTCGTTTGGTATGGGCGGAACCAACTGCCACGTCGTGCTGTCGGGCGCCCCGGAACCGAAGCGGTCGGAGGAGAGCCGGGATTCGGTTACGGGTCCGTTTGTGTGGGCGTTGTCGGCTCGGGGTGAGTCGGGGGTGCGTGGTCAGGCGGAGCGGTTGGCGTCCTGGGTGCGGGAGCGTCCGGATGTTGATCTGGCCGGTGTGGGGCTGTCGTTGGGCACGGCCCGGACGGCGTTTGGTCGTCGTGCCGCGGTGGTGGGGTCCGGGCGTGAGGATCTGCTGCGCGGGTTGGCCGCGCTAGCCGAGGGTGCTGGTGATGCGGCGGGTGTGGTGTCGGGTTCGCCGGTCGATGGCGGCTTGGCGTTGGTGTTCTCTGGTCAGGGTTCGCAGCGTGCGGGGGTGGGTCGGGGGTTGTATAAGGCTTTCCCGGTGTTCGCCCAGGCTTTTGACCGGGTGTGTGCGGTGTTGGATCCGTTGGTGGGTCGTTCTCTGTCTGAGCTGGTTTTCGCTGAGGCGGGGACGGTGGAGGCGGGGTTGTTGGATCGGACGGGGTTCACTCAGCCGGCGTTGTTCGCGTTTGAGACGGCGTTGTTCCGGTTGTTGGAGTCTTGGGGTGTGGTCCCGGATGTGGTGATGGGTCATTCGGTGGGGGAGATTTCGGCTGCGCATGTGGCTGGGGTGCTTTCGCTGGAGGATGCGTGTGTGTTGGTGGCGGCGCGTGCGGGGTTGATGGAGGCGTTGCCTGAGGGTGGGGCGATGGTCGCTGTTGAGGGTACTGAGGTCGAGGTGGCTGAGGTTCTTTCTGGTGTGGATGGCCCGGTGGGGGTTGGTGCGGTCAATGGCCCGAATTCGGTGGTGGTCTCGGGTGAGGCCGCTCTGTGTGAACAGGTAGCCGATGTGTTTTCTGGGCGTGGTCGTCGGGTGAAGGGTTTGCGGGTCAGTCATGCTTTTCATTCGCCTTTGGTGGAGCCGGTGTTGGCGGAGTTCGCCCGGGTGGTGGAGGGGTTGGAGTTCGCTCCGGCTCGGATTCCGGTGGTGTCGAATGTGAGTGGTGCTCTTTCGGGAGGGGAGGTGAGTTCTCCGGGGTATTGGGTGCGTCATGTGCGTGAGGCGGTGCGGTTCGCTGATGGTGTGGTGGCTGCTCGTGGTGTGGGTGTTGGGTGTTTTGTCGAGGTGGGTCCTGGGACGGTGTTGAGCGGCCTGGTCCAGGGGGTGCTGGCGGCTGAGGAGGTTGAGCCGTCGGTTGCCTCGGTTCCTACTCGCTGCCGTACGGCTGTTGTCCCCTCGGTGCGTGGTGATGACGAGGCCGTGAGTGCGGTTTCGGTGTTGGGCCGGTTGTTCACGGCTGGGGTTGGGGTGGATTGGGCGGCGCTGTATCCGGGTGCTGTTGGTGTTCGGGACCTGCCCACTTACGCCTTCCAACACGACAGCTACTGGCTCCAGGCCACTCGACCCGATACTCGTGAACCTGAGGAACGGCTCTTCTGGGAGGCGATCGTCCAAGGTGACGCCGGGGCCGTCTCCGGCGGGCTGGGCCTGCCCCCGGACGAACGCGGGGCCCTGCGGCGCCTTCTCCCCTACTTCGCGGACTGGCACAAACGCGTCATCGGAGATGATGCGATCGCCCGCACCGCCGCATCCGCGCCCCTTACCCGATCCCACGACGCGGAGTCCCGGCAGCTGCCAGGACGGGAGGTGGAGGAGAGAGCGGCGTCGCTGCGAGAGCGCCTGCACACCCTGGCCGGGGAGGCCGCGGACGCCCTTGTCCTGGACACGGTCCGACGGTTGGCCGCGGACGCGCTCGGCTTCGCCTCCACCGACGACGTGGACGTGGAGGAAGCCCTCGCCGACGCGGGCCTCTCTTCCTTCACCGCACTCGAACTACGCAACGATCTGGCGGCCACGACCGGTCTCGAGCTCCCACCGCTCGTCGCCTATGACCACCCGACCCCGCTGGCTCTGACGCGCTACCTGCGCGACGAGCTCGAGGCCGCTCTTCCCGTCGAAAAGGCCCGGGTGTGACCGCGCCGGCCTCACCACCGCACACCCAGGTCCAATCCCTTACCCCTCCCAGCCAGGAGCCTGCTATGACACGACCAGTGGCCATCGTCGGTGCCGGACCGACCGGACTCATGCTCGCCTGTGAACTCGGACTCCAGGGCATCGGCGCCGTCGTTCTGGAACGCTCTCCCGAACAGGGACGGCACTCTTACGCCATGGGGTTCCACGCACGTACCGCCGAGCTCCTGGACCAGCGCGGACTCCTCGACGCCTTCCTGCCGGAGACACCTACCTGGCGAGGCAACCACTTCGCGCTCTTCCCCCTTGACATGGACCAGTTGGACGGGCCACAGCCGTTCACGGTCGCCGCCCCGCAGCGCCGAGTCGAGCAGGTGCTCGACGAACGCGCCCGCGAACTCGGCGTTCCGATCCGCCGCGGCCACGAGGTGGTCGGCCTCACACAGGACACGGACTCCGTGCGGCTGAGGGTCCGGTCAGGTTCGGAGGAGTATGATCTGACGGCCTCGTACGTGGTGGCCTGTGACGGAGGCCGGAGCACGGTGAGTGAACTCGCGGGGATCTCCTCGGGCGGTACCCCGCCGACCGTTTCCACGCTCGTGGCCGACGTGACCGGGTTCGACACCGAGCGCGACCTGGTGTCGATGGGGCTGCACCCGCGCGGCCAGTTCGCCGCGATCATGACCGAACCCGGTGTGCTGCGGATTATGGCCACAGAGTTCGGCGCCGATCCGGCATCGGACGCCCCAGTCACCCTCGAATCGGTGATCGACTGCGTGCGCAGGGTGACCGGGGCGGAGATCAAGGTGAGCGAACCACGGGCGCTGTACCGGATCGACGACGCCACACGACTAGCCGAGAGCTACCGTTCGGGCCGGGTGTTCGTCGCGGGAGACGCCGCGCACGCCCATTACCCGATGGGCGGGCAGGCCATGGACACCGGTATCCAGGACGCCGTGAACCTGGGCTGGAAGCTCGCCGCCCAGGTGCAAGGGTGGGCGCCCCCGGAACTGCTGGACACCTACGAGTCCGAGCGGCGCCCCGCCGGGCAGCGGGTCTGTGACAACACGAGGGCGCAGCTCGCTTTGATGGTCCCGCCCGAGCGTGTGGGGCCGCTTCGTGAGGTCCTTACCGGGCTGCTGGAACTGCCTGATGTCCACCGCCATCTCCTCGGCCTCGTCACGGCAGTGGGAACCCGCTACGGCCGTGACGGCGACCACCCCCTTGTCGGCACCCGGCTGGTGGACGGAGTGGTGGCCCGAGCCGAGGGAGACACGCCCCTCGCCCACCTGACACGTTCGGGTCGGGGCCTGTACCTGGATCTGTCCGGAGGCACCGCCGACACGGAGACCGCGGCGCGCTGGGCGCACCGCGTCGAGACGCACGCCGCCGAACCCGTGGGTGACGCCGCGGCTGACAAGATCCTGGGTGTCCTGGTCCGACCGGACGGCCACATCGCGCACGTCAGTACCGCCGAGGACGCCCCCGGAGTCCTGGAAACCGCGCTGGCCCGATGGTTCGGCCAGGCGGATCACCGGTGATCCGCCTATTCGGGGAGGTCGTCCGGCGCCTCCTGATCGGCGTGCTGGTGGTCTTCGGGGCGGCCAGCGCGGGGTTCCTCGCCATGCGCCTCGCCCCGGGCGACCCGGTGCGCACCATGCTCGGAGCCTCCCAGCCCGAACCCGAGCTCGTGGAGTCGCTCCGCCATACCCTGGGGCTTGACGAACCAGTCTCCGTGCAGTACGGCTGGTTCCTGCTCCGGCTGGTCCAGGGAGACCTGGGTACCTCCTACCAGTTGCAGCGGTCCGTCTCCGGACTCATCGCCGAACACCTGCCGTGGACCCTGGCCCTGGGGACGACCGCCTTGGTCCTCGCTCTGTGCATGGCCGTCCCCCTGGCCGTGGCCACCGCTGGACGACGGCCCGTGCTGCGCCGGATCGCTTCGCTCTTCGAACTGGTGACCATCTCCACCCCGTCGTTCTGGGTGGGCATTCTCCTCCTGGGCCTGCTGTCCTTCCGGTGGCAGTTGGTCCCGGCGGTCGGCGGGGCCGGGATCGGCGGACTCCTCTTGCCAGCCTTCACCCTCGCGCTCAGCCTGGTCGGGGTCTTCGTCCAGGTCATGCGGGCGTAGATGGAGCGGACCCTGGAGGAGCAGTTCGTCCTGACCGCGCGTGCCCGGGGGACCGGACCCACCGCGGTGCGTACCCGCCACGTGCTGCGCCACACCCTGGTGCCCCTGCTGAGCCTGTCCGGGTGGGTGCTGGGATCCCTCCTGGCCGGTTCCGTGATCGTGGAGGCCGTCTTCAACCGCCCGGGCCTCGGCCGATTGCTGGTCAACGCCATCGCCATGCGGGACTTCCCCGTCATCACGGGCGTGATCGTCGTCTCCGCGATCGCCGTCACTCTCATCACCCTCCTCGTCGACCTCCTGTACCGCGTGGTCGACCCGCGACTGCGGGAGGTGCGCCCATGACCGTCACGAACCCGCGGAAGACCCGGGTGAGACCCCCGATCGGGCTCGCGCTGGCCTGGTCCGGTATCGCCCTCATCGCCACGGCGGCGCTCGTGCCGGGCGTGTTCGGGGGCGCGCCTCCGACGGAGGTCGACCCGATCAACGCGCTCGCCGCCCCAGGGCCGGGCCACATCATGGGCACCGACCACCTCGGCCGGGACGTGTTGAGCCGACTGGTCCACGGGACATCGACGTCCCTCGCGGTCGGTCTCGGCGCGACCGCTTTCGGAGCGGTGGCCGGATCAATGCTGGGGATCATCGCGGGGATCGCGGGCCGGTGGGTGGACACGGTCGTCATGCGGGTCAACGACGTCCTGATGGCCTTCCCCGGGCTGCTGCTCGCCCTGCTGCTCATAGCGATCCTGGGACCGGGCACCCTGAGCGGGATCGTGGCCATCGGAGGCTCCATCGCGCCCGGCTTCATCCGGCTCGCCCGCGCTCAGACACTCGTCGTCCGAGACTCCGGATACGTCCGGGCCGCCGTCGTCCTGGGGCGCTCCCGGTTCTCCGTGGTGATGTACCACATCGTCCCGAACGTGGTGCGCCCGCTGCTGGTCCTGGCCCTGGCCAACACGGGGGCCGCGATCATCGCGAGCGCCGCGCTGAGCTTCCTCGGCTTCGGACCCCCGCCGCCCGCGGCGGAGTGGGGCGCGATGCTTTCTGAGAGCCGTGACTACCTCGACCACTCCTGGGCGATCGCGGTCTTCCCCGGGCTGGCCATCACCATGACGGTGGTGTGCCTCAACGTGGTCGGGCGCGACCTTCAGCGCCGTTTCGAGGGAAGGGAAACACATGCACGCCTCGACTGAGGCCGATGCGCCCATTCGGGTTGAGAACCTCCGCGTTTCGTTCACCCAGCGGGGAACCGTGACCGAAGCGGTAAAGGGCGTCGGCTTCTCCCTAGCCCGAGGAGAGTGTCTCGCCATCGTGGGCGAATCGGGCTCCGGTAAGAGCGTCACCGCGAGGGCGCTGCTCGGGTTGGTCGGCCCGAACGCGGTTGTCACGGCCGACACGATCTCTGTCGGAGGCCGGGACATGACCGACTCCTCGGAATCGGAGTGGCGGGCTGTCCGCGGCTCCCAGATCGGGTACGTACCCCAGGACGCGCTCGGTGCCCTGGACCCGTTGCGGACCGTGGGAGCCGAGGTGGCCGAGGGCCTGCGCAACCATGGGAAGCGCTCCCGGTCCGAGCGGGCCGACCGGGTCGTGGGACTACTGGAGGAGGCCGACGTCCCCGAGGCGCGGGTTCGTGCCGGACAGTACCCGCACCAGCTGTCCGGAGGTCTTCGGCAGCGCGCCCTCATCGCCGCCGCCAGGTCGGCGGGCCCGCCCATATTGATCGCGGACGAGCCCACCACCGCGCTGGACCTGCGTGTCCAGGGGCGTGTACTGGACAACCTCGACCGGCTACGCGGAACCGGGGTTTCCCTTTTGCTGATCAGCCACGACCTGTCCGCGGTGGCCCGGTTGGCTGACCGGATCGCGGTCATGCACCGCGGAGTCTTCGTGGAGCAGGGCCGGGTCGAGGACGTGCTGGCCCACCCCTGCCACACGTACACCAGAACCCTCATCGACTCGGTTCCCACGGCCCGGGCCCGACGGGAGCGGAGCCCGGGCGCGGTCCCCGGCCCCCCGGGACCGCCGGTTCTGGAGGCGGCAGGACTGACCAAGACCGTAGCGGGCTCGGGGGGAGCACGGCGTACCGTGGTCGACCGGGTGTCTTTCTCTCTCCGGGGAGGCGAGGTGCTCGGTGTCGTGGGGGAGTCCGGAGCGGGTAAGTCGACGACGGCGCACATGGCTGTGGGCCTGGAGGAGCCGGACGAAGGGGTCGTTACCCTGCTCGGACAGCCCTGGTCGGGCCTCTCCGAGGCGCGTCGGCGCACGTCCAGGCACCGCGTCCAGCTGGTGCAGCAGGATCCGCTGGGCGCCTTCGACCCCCGTTTCAGGGTGGAACGGATCGTGGCCGAGGCGTTCGGGCGACCCACCCGGCACAACGTGCGCGCGCACAGGGAGCGCATCGCTGAACTACTGGAATCGGTGGGGCTGCCACTGGAGCTGATGGGCCGGTACCCCGCGCAGCTATCCGGTGGACAGCGGCAGCGCGTGGCCATCGCCCGGGCTCTGGCGGTCGATCCTGACGTGCTGGTCTGTGACGAACCGGTCTCCGCGTTGGACAGGACCGTGCAGGCGCAGGTGGTCGACCTCCTAGCCCGCCTGAGCGAACGCCTGGGGCTGGCCGTGCTGTTCATCTCGCATGACCTGGGGGTGGTGCGACACCTGTGCGACCGCGTCCTGGTGATGAAGGACGGCCGGGTGGTCGAGGAAGGGCCGACGGAGAGGGTCTTCGCGGAGCCGGAGCACCCGTATACACGCGAACTTCTGGCCGCGCTGCCCGAGCTGCCTCCCAGGAGCACGGTTCCGGGCGGTGCGCGGGGGTGAACGGGCGGCCCGCCGCCTCGTTCGGGGGGCGGCGAGCCGACGTGATCAGGCGTGCGCGCTCAGGCTCGTCTTGGCCAGGGCCGCTAAGTCGTCCCAGTGGTCGTTGAGATAGAAGTGGCCCCCGGGGAAGATCTGCACTTCGCTGCTTCCCGTGGTGTGCGCTTCCCACGCGGAAGCGGCGTCCACCGTCGTCAAGGGGTCGCTGTCTCCGACCAGGACGGTGAGGGAGCACGAGAGCGGCCTGCTCGGGCGCGGCGCGTAGGTCTCGATGGCCCGGTAGTCGCCGCGCATCGTGGGCAGGATGAGGGGGCGCAGTTCGGGATCGTCGAGCACGCGGGAGTCAGTGCCGTCCAGGGCGGTCACGACGGCGATCAGGTCGTCGTCGGAGAGCCGGTGGGTGTCGTCCTGGCCGGGGACGGACGGTGCCCGACGCCCTGACACGAAGAGATGCTCGGGCGCGTCCGCGCGGTCCAGACGGAGCGCCGTCTCATAGGCGACGACGGCACCCATGCTGTGCCCGAAGAAAGCCGTGGGGCGGTCGATGAACGGGGCGATCGCTTCGCAGGCGCGGTCCGCGAGGACATGGAGGTCGTCGATGAGCGGTTCGTGGCGGCGGTCCTGCCGTCCGGGGTACTGCAACGCCAGCACCTCGACCTCCGGTGCCAGCAGCCGGGAGAGCTTCAGGTAGTAGCTGGCGGCGCCGCTGGCGTGAGGGAAGCATACGAGCCGTGGCCGGGGCGAGTGGTCGGGCGCGGCGTTGAACCTGCGCACCCACGCTTCCATGGTGTGCCGGTCAGTCATCGTGGTGGATTCCGTCCTGTCTCGTCGGAGTTCAGACCGCTGCGGGCAGAGCCAGCCTGTCGCCCTGCTTGAGGATGGACTGGTGTAGCTCCTGGAGGGTTCTGCTGGGCTCCAGCCCCAGTTCCCTGTTGAGCGTGCTGCGGGCCTGCCGGTAGACGGCCAGCGCGTCGGCCCGCCGTTCGCAGCGGTACAGGGCCAGCATGATCTGCCGGTAGAGGGACTCATGGAGCGGGTTCTCGGCGACGAGGGTGTAGAGCCGGCTCACTAGTTCGTGGTGCAGGCCCAGTTCCAGGTCCACGTCGACGGACAGGTCGATGCATTCCAGCCGGGCCTGTTCGGCCCAGGCGGCGAAGGCGTTGACGATAGGACCTTCCCGCAGCTCGTAGGGTACGGCTCCGCGCCAAAGGCCGAGGGCCTCGCGCAGCAGCCGCGACGCCTCCTCCAGCCGCCCGGTGCGTAGCGCGGACCGGCCGTCGTTCATCAGACCCTGGAAGAGGAGGACGTCGATCTGGTCACTCTCGGTCCGCAGCGTGTAGCCGGGGGACCGGGTGATGATCTGGCTGCCGCCGCTTCCGTGACGGGCCAGCAGTTTGCGCAGCTGGGACACGTACACGTGGAGGGTGGCAGTGGCGCGCCGAGGCGGTTTCTCTCCCCAGATCTCGTGGATGAGTTCGTCGGAGGAAACGACTGTGTCGGAGCGGATGACCAGGGCCGCGAGTAAGGTCTCCATCTTTCGAGCGCTGACGGTCCACACGTTATCGCTCGCGACAACGCGCAGACCTCCGAGGATCTCGTAGCGCACTCCGGGACTCCTATCAGATCTCATACCGCTGGAGCGGTGCTGCCAATGCTGACAAGTATCTTTAGGGCCTGATCCCTGCACATCAGCAAAAATACGTACTAGACATCATAAGATCCAATTGTGATGCAATTCACATGCTCTTGCATGGACTGTAGTCGCCTGGCCACTGTGTGCTCATTTGGGGTCTCTGGAAATGTTTCCTGGATATTGCTCTAATTACGGGTTCGGAATGTAATCGCAGATTGAAGAATTTTATTCGAGTTCGAGTCCAGTTGCTTTTTAGGCTTTGTTTCGTCTCGAATCCGCTGATGGTCCCACCGCTCCGGGGCCCACGCCCCGACCGGTCCGCGCCGGACGTTCCTTAGGTCGCCTTTAGAGGGCTGGGGTGCCCTGTGACGGCAGCAGTCCCCTCCGTCCGCGGGTTTCCGTGCGCGGGGGCGACGAACCCGACCCGAGAGGAAGCCATGGAAGAGCGGATCGAGCCGCCCGAGTTCCCGATGGCTCGGACGTGTCCACACCTGCCTCCGCCCGGATACCAGGGTCTGCGCGATCAGGGACCGCTGGCCCGGGTACGGCTCTTCGACGGGCGTTCGGCCTGGATCGTCACCGGGCACGCCCTGGCCCGCACTCTGCTGGTCCACCCAGACATCTCCTCGGACCACCGGAACCCCCGCTTCCCCGCGCTTTCGCCCGGACGCCGGGTCCTCCAGAGCCGCAAGTGGCTCATCGGCATGGACGCCCCCGAGCACACCACCCACCGCAAGCGGCTCATCCCCGCGTTCACACTCAAGAGGATCAACCGCCTGCGGCCCGGTATCCAGGATCTCGTCGACCGTCTGATCGACGAGATCCTCGCCAAGGGATCACCCGCCGAGCTCATGGAGCGCTTCGCGTTGCCCGTTCCCTCGGTGGTGATCTGCCAGATTCTCGGGGTCCCCTACGAGGACCACGCCTTCTTCGAGGGCGAGGCCGCCAAGCTAGTGACTCCCGGCACACCACCGGAGGAGATGGGCGCTGCCCTCTCCCGGCTCGACGCTTACCTGCACGAGCTCGTCGAGCGCAAGCGCAGGGCCCCGGGGGAGGGAGACGGCCTGCTCGACGAACTGATCACAGACCATCTCGAACACGGGGACGCCACACCCGAGGAGATCGTCTCCTCTTCGCTGATGCTGCTGGTCGCCGGGCACGAGACCACCGCCAACATGATCTCCCTGGGCCTCCTGGTCCTGCTGGACAACCCCGAGCAGCTCACCCGGGTACGCGAGAACCCCGAGCTGATCCCCCAAGCCGTGGAGGAGCTGCTGCGCTTCATCTCCACAGCCGACATCCTCTCCCGCGTCGCCAAACGCGACATCGAGGCGGAGGGGCACGTTATTCGGGAAGGCGAGGGCGTGTTCTTCGCGAACGCCGCGATCAACCGGGACGAGCGATGGTTCGATCGCGCGGACACCGTCGACATTCACCGCGACGCGCGGGGCCACACCGCTTTCGGCTACGGGGTCCACCAGTGCCTGGGGCAGAACCTCGCCCGCGCCGAACTGGAGATCGCTCTGGAGACGCTGCTGCGCCGGATCCCCACCATCGAACTGGCGGAGTCCGTCGACCAGCTCCCGGTCAAGGGTGCCAGCGGCCCCCAGGGGGTCTTCACGCTCCCGGTGCGCTGGTGACACCCTCCGACCGCTCCGGGAGGAGGAACCCCGTGCCACCCCGTCCACGGGGCAGACCCCTGGTCCGGCTGGCCTCGGCCTTCGCGTGTGTCGCGTTTGCCGCCTCCTGCGTTCCCGCGACGGGCGCGGACAGCTTGGCGACCGGTGCGCTCCGCTTAGCGGTGTCCACCGAACCGGACTGCCTGGACCCACAGGTCAGCCCGTTCGACGTGACGGCGCTCATCGACCGCAACATCTTCGACTCTCTGGTCGCCCAGGACACCGACGGAATGTTCCACCCCTGGTTGGCACGCAGCTGGGACGTGTCCGACGACGGATTGACCTACACCTTCCACCTGAGGCCGGACGTCACCTTCCACGACGGCACGCCCCTGGACGCCGCGGCGGTCAGGGAGACGTTCGAGTACGCCGTCGACCCCGAGACACACTCCGCGTACGCGGGCAGCCTCATCCGTTCCTACCAGGAGGCCGAAGTCCTGGACGACCTTACGCTGAGGGTGACTCTGAGCCGGACTGACGGCTCCTTTCTCCAGGCCCTGAGCACCGCCTACCTCGGGATCCAGTCACCCGACTCGCTGCGCGACAACGCCGGGGCCCTGTGCGTCACGCCCATCGGCTCGGGCCCGTTCACGTTCGAGGAGTGGAACCGAGGAGCCAACGTCGTCCTGCGCCGCAACCCCGACTACCAGTGGGGTCCGGCGACAGCTGAGCACAGCGGCCCCGCGGAGCTGGAAACGCTGGACGTCTACTTCGTCGAGGAGAGCTCGGTCCGCTTCGGGATGCTCACCAGCGGCCAGGTCGACGTGGCCGCGGACCTGCCCCCGGCCAAGGCCGCGCAGCTGCGTTCGGGAAATCACCACTCACTGCTCACGTCCGAGGCCCCCGGGGCGGTCTACTCCCTCTTCCTCAACCACGCCGAAGGACCGCTTTCCGACGTGCGTGTTCGCGAGGCACTGATGCGTTCCATCCGGATGGATGAGCTGGTCGACGCCGTCTACTTCGGTGAGTACGAGCGCTCCTGGAGCTTCCTGAGCCCGGCCACACCGGGTCACGACGGGAGCCTCCGGGGTACGTGGGAACACGATCCCGACGCGGTCGCGGAACTGCTCGACGAGGCGGGATGGACGGGCCGGGACGCTGAGGGGTACCGCACCCGCCACGGCGAACGCCTCACCCTGGACTGGCCCTACGCGCCCCCGCTGATGCGCGAGGAACGCGAGGTCCTCGGACAGGGCATCCAGAACGACGCCCGTCTGGCCGGCATCGAGATCCGCTTCCGGGCGGAGGACCCGGGGACCTACATCGACCGGGTGCTGGGGCGTGACGCCGATATCTTCGCGGCCAGTTTCGTCCGTGCCGATCCCGGTCTCCTGGGCTACTACTTCTCCTCTGACCAGACCTCGGACCAGGGCGGATCCAATTTCTTCCATGTCCAGGACCAGCACATCGACCGATGGCTGGTCGACGGTGCCCGCGGGGGCACTGAGGCGGAGGAGGCCTACGCGCTCGTCCAGCGAAGGGTGATCGAGGAGGCGCTCGTCATTCCGACCTACGCGCATATACCGATGGTGGGGGTCACCGACGAGGTCCGAGGACTCACATTCGACCCCCAGGCCTACCCGCTCTTCTACTCGGCCGGGTGGGCGGGGTGACGAGTACACCCCCCGTTCCAGTACGAACCGTCAGAACAAGGAATTGGAGTCTCACATGACCACGCCATCCGGGCACCTCGCGCTCTCCGTGCTGGATACCGCTCCCGTCTGGCAGGACGGAGGCCCCGGCGAGTCACTTCGGACAGCGGTGGATCTGGCCAAGCGTGTGGAGGACCAGGGGTACCTGCGGTACTGGATCGCGGAGCACCACAACACACCGAGCCTGGCCACGTCGTCCCCGTCGGTGATCGTGGGAAGGCTCGCCGCGGCCACGTCCACGCTGCGCCTGGGATCGGGAGGCGTGATGCTGCCCAACCACCCCCCGCTGGTGGTCGCGGAACAGTTCGCGACCCTGGCGGCCTTCCACCCCGACCGGATCGACCTCGGTGTCGGCCGCGCCCCGGGCACTGACGCGGTGACGGCCCAGGCGCTACGACGGTCCAGCGATCCGCTCTCGGGTACGGACTTTCCGGAACAGTTCGGCCAGCTCAGGCGCTATCTGTCCGCTGACGCGGGTGAGCGGGGCGGGATCGTCGCCGTTCCCGCGGGCGGCCAGTCCGTGCCCGTCTTCCTCCTCGGGTCCAGTCCCTCCAGCGCCGCGCTGGCGGGGTCGCTGGGGGTGCCGTTCGCCTTCGCCCACCACCTGCGCCCGGACTCCACCGAAGCGTCGGTCCAGGCGTACCGCTCGGCCTTCCGGCCATCGCGCGAGCTGGCCGAGCCGTACGTCATCGTAGCGGCACTGGTGATCGCGGCGGAGACCGACGACCTAGCTCAGCACTACAGCACGTCAATGAAGGTCGCGTTCGTCCGGGGAATGGCCGAGAACGCTCCGTTCCGACCGCCCTCGGCGGCCGAACGAGTCACGTTGAGCCAAAGCGACGAGCTGTTGGTCCAAAGGCAGTTCGGGCCCCAGATCATCGGCGGCCCGAAGACTCTGCACGAAGGGGTGGAATCACTGGTCGAACGCACGGGAGCTGACGAACTGATGGCGCTCACCGTGATCCACGACCATGAGGCGCGGGTGCGTTCCTACCAGCTGCTTTCAGAAGCCGCCGAGAAGATTGACACCCGTGGCCGGAACCGGACCATGCAGATATAGGAAATTCAATGGCAATTGGACCTTTCGGCGCCATACGGTGTGTGGACATGTCGTAGTCAGGCGGGCACCAGGCGTGTCTCTCGCACGGAGATCTTGGCCGGTGCCCGCCCGGAGCCGAAAGGCCACTTCCTATGGCGGGGGCGAGAACAAGGTGTTTCAGGGTCGGGGCACTCCTCAGAGGAGACCAGTTCGAGCACATCCTCTCCCGAATCGAGGGCCATCACGGGGGGCGGCTTCATGTTGTCGACATCGAGGCCGGTCCGGGCATGGGCAAGAGCTACCTCTTGGACTGCGTCGTCGAAGCGGTCCGCGAGATGCGTTATCAAGTGGCCAGGTCGGATCTGCTCGAACGCGATTCCGCACTGGCTTTCCAGTTCCTTCGAGGGCTCTCGTCCTCCTCTGCCCCGCTCCCGCGCTCCGACTCGGGTGATGAGGCGTGGTGGAGTCGGGACCAGGGCGGGAGCTCTGAGCCACTGACCCCGACGGGGGAGGCGGAGCGCCTGCTCCGCGCACGTGCCTTCCTGCACTCACTGCTCCGGGGGATGGCCCGGCGCGACACGGTCGTCGTGGTCGATGACGCACACTGGGCCGATCCCGATTCCGCGGCGTTGCTGGAGGATCTCCTCCGTCGCCCGCCCGAGATCCCCCTCGCCCTCATCCTGGCCCGCCGCCCCCGACAGACCCAACTCGGTTTGAAGGTCGAACTCGCGCGCGCCGTGAGGCTGGGCACCGCGACCCGGGTCGAGCTGCGCCCCCTCGACACAAAGGAGACCGTTAGCCTGATCGGGGAGGAACATGCCCGACAGCTCGGTCCGAACGGGATCGAGGAACTGCACCGTCGGGGCGAGGGGAACCCGTTGTACCTTCGAGCCCTCCGGGTCGCGGTACGGGACGGGGTGCGTGATTACGACCTGCCCGAGCAGGAAGCCCCCCAATTGCTTGGCGACATCCACCTGCTCCCGCCCGACGCCGCCCTGCTGTTGGACGCCGCAGCCGTTATGGGTACGGAGGTCTTCGACCCCGGAGCCCTGTCCGCGGCTGTCGGATTGTCCGCTGAGCGCGGGGACAGGGCGCTGCGTCACTTGTGCGCGCGGGATCTGCTCCGGCCGGACGAGACCGGGACCGCCTACTACTTCCGCCATGAGGTGCTGCGCCATGTGGTCCGGGGCGCGGTCTCTTCGGTGCGCAAGGCGGCGCTCCACCGGAAACTGGCCGACAGCCTCGCCGAACAGAGGGTCGCGGCCACGGAACTGGCCCGCCATATCGAGGGTGCCCAGGCGGTGCCCTCCGCTTCGGACGTGTCTGTCTTACTGAAGGCGGCGGAGGAGGTGATCGCGTGTTCTCCCGAGGACGCCATCCGCTGGCTCAGGCACGGCCTGAAGTCCGCGCCCGCGGGAGAGACCCGAGGGAACGTGATCCTGATGTTGGCGAGCGCGCTGGCCAACTCGGGGCGCCTCACCGAGAGCTGCGACCTTCTGCACGAGGCGCTCATGACCGAGACGAGCCTGCCGGACTTCCAACGAGTCCAGGCCGCCTCGGTATGCGCGCTCAGCGAGTGCTTCATGGGACGCTACGCCGAGGCCCAGAACCTGCTCAGAGCCGGAACCACTCCCGCTAGTCGGAAAGCGAGGATGGCACAGGTCGAACTGACGATCTCACGCGCCCTCGTCGCGCTCTTCGACGGTCATCCCCCCACGGACGAGGAGATCGTGGCGGCGTGGCAGACGGCCACCGCCGAAGACGACCGCTTATCGGTCGCGGGGGTCCTGGCCCTGCGCGCCTTCTGCGGGAGTCTGGAGGGTGACGTCGCGATGGCTCGGGAGTCCGCGCGGGAGTCAGCGCTGACGATCGATGCCGAACCCGACGAGCGCATGGCACACAAGGGCGCCTACCTGGCCATCCTCGGCTGGTCGGAGACGTTCCTCGGAGAGTTCGACGCGGCGGAGCGGCACTTCATCCGGGGGCGCGCGCTCACCCGCAGGTTCGGGCAGCGGCTCGTGCTCGTGCTCCAACTCCTCGGTTTGAGCACGGTCTACCGGCGGACCGGCCTGATCCCCAAGGCTAGGAGCGTCATCGAGGACGCTCGGGAGAACGCGCACCGGATACGGGCCGAGAACGTGGAGAGCATCGCCCTGGCCCTGGAGTTACAGGGGATGATGTGGCTGGAGTTCGAGAACAAGGAGCAGGACCTCGTCCCGCTCGCGGAGCGTACCGTCCGCAACCTGCACAAGGGGGGATCCTGGCTTGGCCTGAGCGCGAAGCTGTCCCTCGCCACCGCCGCGTGGAGCAGCGGGGACCCGCGGCGCTGCTCGATGCTGATCTTGGACGCGGGCGGCGGGCCGGAGCTGCCCCAGTTCCCGCCGATCCTGCGCCCGGCGTGCTTTGAGATGCTGGCCGCGGTGAACGTCGAGATCGGGTACACCGACGTTGACGAGTGGGCGCGGCGCGCGACCGCGTGCGCCCAGAGCCTCGGGCTTCCCTACCTGGATGCCATCGCCATGGTCGCCCGGGGCCACGCGGCGGTCGCCCGGGAGCAGGGGGAGCAGGCGCTGGCCCTCTACCGGGAGGCAGCCGACGGTTTCTCCCGGGTCGGGATGATCGGTTTCCGGAGCCGGGCCCTGACCCTCGCGGCCGACGTCGCCGCGACACTGGGCGAGCACGCGCTGGTGGAGTCCTTGTTATTCCTGGCCATGGACCTGGCCAACCAGTGCGGGAACGAGGCCACGGTCGCGAGCATCGGCGAGCGGTTGGAGCGCACACGGGGCCGGCGAACGGAGGAGGACCGGGAAACCAGGGAGATCCTGGCCGGACTGACCAACAGGGAACGGGAGATCGCCGCGCTGGCCCGTACCGGTCGTAGGACGCGCAGCATCGCACAGGAGCTCTCCGTGAGCCCCCGGACCGTGGACGTTCATCTGGCCCGGATCTATCGCAAGCTCAACATCAGCTCTCGGACCCAGCTGGCATGGTTGCTCAACGGACGGGAACTGGGGGCTCCGCCTCGGTAGGCCTCGTGGAGGCTGTCCGTCCGCGCGGGGCATGGGGTGTTCCCTCCGCGGACGGGCCCGGGGCCGGGCGTCAGGCCTTGGTCAGGCGCATGAGGACGACATCGACGATCTCGGTCACGTAGTCGTCGGGGATCGAGGGCTCACCGGTGAGGCAGTGGTGGGTGAGCATCGCGGGGCCGACCTCGGCCAGCAGGGCCAGGTCAGCGTTCATGTCGTCCGAGGGCGTCAGTGAGTCGCGCAGGACCTCCTGGATGCGTTCTTTGCACGGTGCCACCGCGTGGTCGTTGACCAGGGAGCGCATGAATCCGGTCTCGGCGCCCACCTCCGAGGCCACGACCTGGAAGACCGTTCCGCTGGACCGGTTGAACACGGTCTGGAGGAAACTCAGGAGGGCGGTGAGGTCGGTACGCGTGTCACCCGTGAGCGGCACCGCGTGCGGGTCGGGCAGGGTGCTGCGCAAGGCGTCGCGGACCATTGCCTCCTTGTCCGGCCAACGCCGGTAGAGCGCGGACTTTCCGGTGCTCGCGGTAGCGGCGACGCTCTCCATGGTCAGGCGTGCGTAGCCGGTCGTACGCAGCTCGTCGAAGACGGCGGTGAAGATCGCCTGCCGCAGCTCCTCGCCCCTGCGGCGCGTCGTCGGGGCGTCCTCCGTGGCCTGCGCCCCGGTCCTCTGGCCCATCAGCACGGCACCTCTCCGCAGTCGGTGTTCGAACGCAATCCTACAAACCCTTGCAAGGAACTCATCCGTCCACTATATAGTGGACGAAGATGTCCTCTATTGCAGTCCGGTTTGTACCCGCGCACCTCTGGGAGAAAACGACAGTGTCCGCAGAAACCTCATCCTCCGCGCAGACGGGAGCTTCCCCGTCCGGTGTACCCCGCTGGCCCGGCCTGACCCTGGCGGTGATCGTCGGCGTCGAGATGATCCTCATGCTTGACATGACCGTCCTCAACATCGCCCTGCCCAGCATCCGGGAAGACCTCGGCTTCACACCCACCGGCCTGGCCTGGGTCGTCAACGCCTTCGCTCTGACCTTCGGAGGCCTGCTCCTGCTCGGCGGCAGGGCCGGGGACATCCTCGGCCGCCGCAGGGTCTTCGTCGCCGGGGTCCTGATCTTCACCTTCGCCTCCCTCCTGGGCGGGCTGGCGGTCTCCGCCGAGATGCTCATCGCCGCACGCGCCCTCCAAGGTGTGGGCGCCGCGCTCGCCGGACCGAGCACCCTCGCCCTGCTCATGACCCACTTCGAGGAGGGGCCGCCGCGCAACCGCGCCCTGGCGGTCTACTCCGCGGTCACCGGATCGGCCATGGCCCTGGGGCTCCTGGTCGGTGGTGTGATCACCTTCCTGGTGTCCTGGCGGTGGGTGCTGCTCATCAACGTCCCCATCGGCATCGCCGTCGCCGTCCTGGCGCCGCTCGCGCTGCGGGAGGCGCAGCGCAACCAGGGACGGTTCGACCTCGGTGGCGCTCTCACCTCCACGGCTGGCCTGGTCGCGCTCGTCTACGGGTTCCTGCGCGCCGCCGAGGGCCAGTGGGCCGACCCGGTCACCATCGCTTGTTTCGTGGCGGGTGTGGCCCTGCTGGCGGTCTTCGTCCTGATCGAGAGCAAGGCGGGCCAGCCGATCATGCCGCTGCGCCTGTTCGCCGAGCGCAGCAGGGCCGCGGCCTTCCTGAACATGCTGTTGGTGCCGGCGACCCTGTTCGCGATGTTCTTCTTCCTGGTCCAGTACCTCCAGGAGGTCTTGGGCCAGTCACCGATCGTCGCGGGCCTGTCGTTCCTGCCGATGGCGGTCTCGGTGTTCCTGGGAGCCCAGATCGTTCTCAAGTTCGTGCCCAAGCTCGGACCCAAGCCGATCGCCGCCGCGGGTGTGACGCTGATCAGTCTGGCCGCGCTCTGGCTGACCCTGCTCGACCCCGCCGGGGGATACCTCACCGGGGTCCTGGGCCCGATGCTGCTGTTCGGAATCGGCGTGGGGTTCAGTGTGGTGCCGCTCAACATGATCATCGTCTCCGGTGTGCCCGCACAGGACTCCGGTGCGGCCTCCGGCCTGCTCCAGGCACTCCAGCAGATCGGCGGCGCCCTGGGCCTGGCCGTGCTCGTGGCGGTGTTCGGCGCGGCCAGCCGCGCGGCGGAGGCCACCGGTGCGGACAGCGCTGGTGTGCTGACCGAGGGCATCTCGTCGGCGTTCCTGGTCGGCAGCGCGTTCACCCTGGTCGCCTTGGTTGCTACCGTGATCGGCGTGCACGGAGCCAAGACCAAGCAGGCTGCCGCCGGGTAGGGCTCTCACCCGGTTGGTTCCCCGAAAAGAAACAGGGACCTCGCGGTCGGTCGTCGAACGACCGCGAGGTCCCTGTTCGCGGGCCCTGGAAAACGTAACGGTGACCCGTCCCTGTGGGGCTTCGCCCCACAGGGGGTCTGGGGGCGTCCCCCAGAGGGAATGACGAAGGCGACCCTGTGATCGCGTGAACACGATCAACAGGGTCGCCTTGAATCGAGTGGGCGATACAGGACTCGAACCTGTGACCCCTACCGTGTCGAGGTAGTGCTCTAGCCAACTGAGCTAATCGCCCTTATGGAAATGTGGTGCGCATGGAGCCGGAGACGGGAATCGAACCCGTGTGCAGGGATTTGCAGTCCCTTGCCTCAACCACTCGGCCACTCCGGCTTGCAGAAGCACGGGGGAACCGAGTGGCACCCATGCGTGCCTTTCTCCGAGCGGACGACGGGATTCGAACCCGCGACCCTCACCTTGGCAAGGTGATGCTCTACCAGCTGAGCCACGTCCGCGTGTGGTCCGGGGTTTCCCCCAGGCCTGATCCGATTGTGCCACTTGTGATGGCCTAAAGCGAATCGCTCGAGCGGACGACGGGATTCGAACCCGCGACCCTCACCTTGGCAAGGTGATGCTCTACCAGCTGAGCCACGTCCGCGCGGCGAGATTCTGTGTGGCTCCGATTTTCACCGGCGCCGCGTCCCTCGCTGCGTTAAGAACTCTAGCGGAAGGTTGGGGGAAGTGCGAAATCGATTGTGTGGGGGCTGCTCGGGGGTCTTGTGCGCGCCCTGCCGTGGCAGGCCTGGCCGGCCCGCCGCGGCGGCAGGAGCTACTTCTCCACGTGCGCGGGGGTGGACGGCATGTCCGGGCGCGGAGGGGCGGACAGGTATTGGCCGACCCGCTCGATCACCTTGTTCATCTCGTAGGCGATCAGTCCCACGTCGCTGTCGGCATCCGACATCAGGGCCATGCACGCGCCCTCGCCGGCGGCCGCGACGAAGAGGAACGCGCGGTCCATCTCGATGATGCTCTGTCGGATGTTCCCCGCGGAGAACTGCTTACTCGCTCCTCCCGCGAGGCTGTGCAGACCGGAGGCGATGGCCGACAGGTGCTCGGCGGCGGGACGGTCGAGTCCACTGGAGGTGGCCATGAGGAGGCCGTCGGTGGACAGGACGATGGCGTGTTGTGTGCCCGAGGCGCGGGTGAGGAGGTCGTCCAGCAGCCAGCTGAGTTCGCCGCGGGCGGTGCTCGGTGGGGTCATGTCTCTCTTTGCTGTGTCTGGTGTGGTCGTGCGTGGCGGGACACGCGCGCTGCGGGGCGCTTCGCGTGCACCGGACTGCGGAGGCGGCTGGGGGAGGCTGCCACCGGTCCCGCGTAAGCGTTGCCCAGATGATAGTCATTCGTAACTTATCTGTCCGGCTCTAGCCATCGGCTCCGGGTGGGCCACCCCGGGTGGCCAACGGTTCTGACCAGTGGTGACTCGGTCCTGCGAAGAGTTGGGGAACCGGACCAGCGGCCGGTGCCGGACAGGGGACTTGTCAAGGTCCCGCCCCGGCGGTACGGCGGGCTTCGAGGATCTCCAGGCGAGACCGGGGGTCTTATCTGTTCGTGGACGCGGTCATATGAGCGCGCACGAGCGTGCATGAGTGAACAGGTCACACCGTTCCCTGGTGACGAGCGTCCTGGCCAGAGACGTCCGTCCCCACCTCGCTTGGAGGAGTTTCCCGGTTTCCCCCACACATGCCCCCGGAGGCGGCTAGCGTTGCCCTCGAACACACAAACGAACCACAGGGGTGGGGGTGAGCGAACCGGTGACAAAGACCAAAGAGCAGGCAAAGCAGGGTCTGCGGCCGATCGCGGACCCCTACCCGGCCCCGGGCCCGACCGGGGTGGCTGTGCGCATCCGCCTCAAAGGCCTCACCGAACGCGATGAGCGGGTGCTGCGGCTGGTCGGCGCCCACCTGGGATCACTGGCCTGCGCCGATCTCAAAGCCCGCTGCGCGCACGGGTTGGACCACGACCGGCACACCTGGTCGGCGCGCAAGCGCGAGCTGACACCTGAGTCGTCGGCGCGGTGGGCGGGGGCGATCACCAAGGCCACCCATGACCAGTGGGCGCTGGCCCGACGCGGTCAGGTGGCCTACCGCATCGGCTACGACGTGGAGCGGGAACGTTGGTACCTCACGGCGCCCTGGCAGATCCCGACCACCCCGGAAATCCCGCTCCAGGCCGCGCTCGCCGCTGGTGTGGTGGGTGTGGACACCAGCGCTGATCACCTGGCCGCCTGGCACCTGGACACCCACGGAAACCCGGTCGGGGATCCGCGCCGCTTCGACTACGAGTTGTCCGGCACCGCCGAGCATCGTGATGCCCAGGTGCGGCACGCACTCTCCCGGTTGTTGCGCTGGGCCCAGGCCTGTGGGGTGCGGGCGATCGCGGTGGATGCGGCCTACACCTCGCGGTGGGGCGTGCAGCACTGGCAGAAACCCACCACCAGCAAGAAACGTACGACTTCCCGCCCGCGATGCGGCGAGCATCGCGATCGGGCGGCGCGCTCAGGGGTTTCCGGTCCGGCGTCGGACGGCACCGCCCCGCACCCACCGGAGTGATGGGTGCGGGCCTCGGACCGTCCAGACCGAACCAGCAACCCGTGGGCGTGAGGGACCCCGCCACCCCGGCCCGGAGCGCGCACCCGATGCGCGCACCCGGGCCCAGGGCACGAGAACGCGGGGGACCAGCGCACCCAACACCGTTCGGGGCGCGCGCAGAGCTCGGGAGTGGCATCAGCTGTCACTCCTGGACACTGTTGAGGAACGGTTCGAGGTGGGAGGATTCGAGGCGTCACCGGCCCGACCAGGGCCCTTGAGAACTTGGGGGGTTGGAATGAGGGTGTGGATCGCCGGCGCCGGTTACGGCCGCGGCGCCGTACTGGAGGAGAAGGAAGCGCGGATCCCGGTGGTCGACCACGGGATCACTGTGGGGGACGGCGTCTTCGAGACGGTGCGCGCGCGGAACGGCAGGCCGTTCGCGCTCACCCGGCACCTGAAGCGGCTGGCCCGCTCCGCGCGGGGGCTGGGTATGGACGAGCCCGACCTGGAACTGATCGGGGACGGGGTGGCCCAGGCGATCGCGGCCAACCCGGAGCTGACCGACGCCCGCGTGCGCATCACCGTCACGGACGGGGCCGGGCCGCTCGGTTCGGACCGCGGCACGGGTGAGCAGACCGCGATCGTGGCACTGGGCGCCTTCCCCGGCATCGCCCCGGCCACGGACGTGTCCCTGGCTCCCTGGCCGCGCAACGAGTTCGGAGCGCTGGCCGGGCTCAAGACCACCTCTTACGCGGACAACGTGCGCGCCCTGGCCTACGCCCGCGAGCGCGGGGGCAGTGAGGCGATCTTCCGCAACATCAGCGGGAACCTCTGCGAGGGAACCGGGAGCAACATCTTCGTGGTGCTCGACGGCAAACTCCTCACCCCGCCGCTGTCGGCAGGTCCGCTGGCCGGCATCACCCGGGAACTGGTCCTGGAGTGGTTCGGCGGAGAGGAGGAGGACGTTCCGATGGAGCGGCTCCCGGAGATCTCCGAGGCCTTCCTGACCTCCACCGGCCGTGACGTGCAGCCGATCCTCAACATCGACGACCAGCGCGTGTCGGCCGAGGCGGGGCCGGTCACGGCGAAGGCGATGGCGGTGTTCGCCGAGCGCTCGGCGGCCGACATCGACCCGTGACGGGTTGACGGCGTACGGGAACACGTGCGGAAGACGACAGGAGAGGGGGCGGCGCCCAGGCGCCGTCCCCTCTCCGTCTCCTATGGTCCTGCGGCTTCTCGGCTGTGCCCGCTCCTGGAGGAGAGGGGGCGAGTGCCCTCCGGCAGGTGTGTGCTCTTGAGGGCGGCTCAGGAGCGCGCGTGCCCTTCAGGAGTGGAGGTGCTGCTCGATCTCGTCGTCGAGGTCCACGAACTGGGCCTCCTGGCCGGCCGGGACGATCTCGTAGGTGCGGTGGAGGAACTCCGCCAGCGGGGAGACCTGGGTGTCGAACTCGGCCTGGCCGAAGGGCGAGGAGAGCGCGATGCTGACCGAACGGTCGCCGCTCTCGTCCTTGGAGGGCCACACGCGGACGTCGCCCTCGCCGACGGGGCGAACGATGCCCACGGTGAGGAGCTCGCGCGCGAAGATCCACTCGACGGGGTTGTCCTCGCCGGTGTGGAAGGCGACGCGGATCGCGTACGGGTCGTCAGCGCTGTAGTCGAGTCGTGCGACCAGGGGAACCGCGGTGCGCTCCGGGACCACGAGTCGCAGGCCCAGCTCGGCGGTGGCAGTCGTGTCACTACTGTTCATGTTCGCCAAACCTTTTCTCGTCCGGCCCAGAGTCCTGGGTCGCGGGCCGGGTTGCCGTCTCACTCGCTCCAACGCGGCTGGCCGCGGACTATGACGTGAGTACGGAGAATTTCTTGGTCGGTGGGACCGGAGGTCTCGCTGCCCGCCCAGCGGTGTCAGCGCGCCGTGTCGCGGCACCACGATCCTTCGTCACTGTAATGACCAGGGGAAACCAAAGATTTCCCCATGATGAGTGGCCCGTGTCACGCGGAGGTCAATCCGCGGTCGCTTCGGGAGGGTCCACGGGTGCGGGAACTCCTACTCATTGCGGGGATCGTGGTCGGCAAAGGAATCCTGTGGGATCCCGCCGGCCAGCAATGGTGACCTCCATCACACGACTCTGGGTTCGCTGGGCGGAGTCGGGTGCGTCGACCACTCTCAAACATGCGCTAGAGTTTTTCTTGTCAGGCCGACGAGGCCGGACGGGGCAGCAGCCCAAAGGGGCGATTAGCTCAGTTGGCTAGAGCGCATCGTTCACACCGATGAGGTCACTGGTTCGAGTCCAGTATCGCCCACATGACAGAGGGACCCATTCCGTATCGCACGGACTGGGTCCCTCTTTTTTTGTTTTGGTCCGGCCAACCTCGGGCAACGTGCGGGTATGCGGTCGGGGGCAGGTTTCGGCGTCGGGTCGGAACGGAAAAAGTTCCCGCCCATAAGTCCCGTCCCTCAGCAGGTCCCCGCGGGAGAGCTCCGCTCACCCCGTCGACGCCCTCACTCGGTCGGAGCGCCTGGAGGAGGAGAGCCCGAGTCGGAGGCGCGTCCACGGCGTGCGGCCTTGGCGGCCCTGCGCTCGCGGCGGCGCTCCAGATACTCGTCCTTGGTCTTGACCGCCCACTTCTCGCTCCGGCGCGCCCACACGCGCGCGGGGCGCAGCAGGCGGTGGGCCCAGCGGAACTCGGTGCTGAGGATGAGCAGTCCGAGGAGGACCGAGGCGATCCCGGGGCCGGGCAGGACCATCATGACGATCCCGGCCAGGACGACGACGGTGCCCACCGTGCCGACCAGGACGCGCCAGGGAATGTGCAGGACAGGGTGGGTGTGCATCCGTTTTCGGAACAGGCGGAGCCGTGCGCGCAGGCGCCTCCACCGTCGTACGCGGGCATGGCGAGTGGGGGATGTCTCCGGGGCCGGGGGCCCGTTGGGTGGGCTCGGTGACATGCGCTCACAGTATTCGGTCGATGCGACGGATGCTTTCAGGTCGAGCTTGATGGGCGTGATCGGGTGTCTGCTGATTCTCACCGATCCCGCTGGTCTGATCAATGGTTCCCGCAGGGGGCGCGGAGAACCACCGGAAAAGGTGATGATCTATGACAGAACCTTCCGGTGTCGGCCGTTCTGGCCTCTCCAGTGAGCTTCGCGGGTACGACGAAGAACCGGGCGACGATGCTCCAGCGCGGCCGAATCCCCCCGGCCGAATCAGGGCGGTTCGCCTCGCTGCCTGAAGCCGCGGGGCCGCTGCCGCCGCCTCAGGGCCTCTCCCGCGCCGCTCGGGCAGACCGGCCGCTCCCCTGTGGACAACCAGAAGCACCGCCACCCCGGAGCCGATAGCATCGGGGGAGCGAAACGCCTGGC
Source organism: Nocardiopsis exhalans (assembly GCF_024134545.1). Classification (GTDB taxonomy): domain Bacteria; phylum Actinomycetota; class Actinomycetes; order Streptosporangiales; family Streptosporangiaceae; genus Nocardiopsis; species Nocardiopsis exhalans. The sequence continues at coordinate 5,489,557 of NZ_CP099837.1, read as the reverse complement.
CTCGAAGTGCCGGTCACTGGCCCGGCCACCGGCCGGTTCGCATCCACGACATCGACGTAATCCCTAGGAGTCACCGTGTCCGCCGCGTCTGAGCTGCACATCACCCTCGCCGGAACCCCGCGTGCGGTGGCGGCCACGACTACCGCGGGGCAGGCGCTGGAGGCGGACGGCAGGACCGTGATCGCCGCCCTGGTCAACGGTGAGCCCCGCGACCTGGCCTGGGAGCTCTCCGACGGCGACGCCGTCGAGCCCGTCGCGATCGACTCCGAGGAGGGTCGGGCGATCCTGCGCCACTCCACCGCGCACGTGCTCGCCCAGGCCGTCCAGGAGCTCTTCCCCGAGGCCAAGCTGGGCATCGGCCCGCCCGTCGACAACGGCTTCTACTACGACTTCGACGTCGCCGAGCCCTTCACCCCCGCCGATCTCAAGAGCATCGAGAAGAAGATGCAGCAGATCATCAAGCAGGGGCAGCGCTTCGACCGCCGCGCCGTCTCCGACGACGACGCCCGCGCCGAACTGGCCACCGAGCCCTACAAGCTGGAGCTGATCGGTCTCAAGGGCGGCGCCGCCGAGGCCGCCGAGGGCGCCTCCGCTGAGGTCGGCGCCGGTGAGCTCACCATCTACGACAACATCCACTCCCGCACCGGCGAGCTGTGCTGGAAGGACCTGTGCCGCGGTCCGCACATCCCCACCACCAAGGCGATCCCGGCCTTCAAGCTGATGCGCACCGCCGCCGCCTACTGGCGCGGCAAGGAGACCAACCCGCAGCTCCAGCGCGTCTACGGCACCGCCTGGGAGTCCAAGGACAAGCTCAAGGAGTACCTGGCCTTCCTGGAGGAAGCCGAGAAGCGCGACCACCGCAAGCTCGGCTCCGAGCTGGACCTGTTCTCTATTCCGGACGAGATCGGCTCCGGCCTGGCCGTCTTCCACCCCAGGGGCGGCATCATCCGCCGGGTGATGGAGGACTACTCCCGCAAGCGCCACGAGGAGGGCGGCTACGAGTTCGTCTACTCGCCGCACGCCACCAAGAGCGCCCTGTTCGAGAAGTCGGGGCACCTGGACTGGTACGCGGACGGCATGTACCCCCCCATGCAGCTCGACGGCGGTCAGGACTACTACCTGAAGCCGATGAACTGCCCGATGCACAACCTGATCTTCGACGCGCGCGGGCGCTCCTACCGTGAGCTGCCGCTGCGCATGTTCGAGTTCGGCACCGTGTACCGGTACGAGAAGTCCGGTGTGGTGCACGGCCTGACCCGCGCCCGCGGCTTCACCCAGGACGACGCGCACATCTACTGCACCAAGGAGCAGATGGCGGACGAGCTTGACTCGCTGCTCACCTTCGTGCTGGACCTGCTGCGCGACTACGGCCTGGAGGACTTCTACCTGGAGCTGTCCACCAAGGACCCGGAGAAGTACATCGGCGACGACGCCAACTGGGAGGAGGCCACCGACACCCTGCGTCGGGCGGCCGAGAAGCAGGGCCTGGAACTGGTCCTGGACCCGGGCGGCGCCGCCTTCTACGGCCCGAAGATCTCCGTGCAGGCCAAGGACGCCATCGGCCGCACCTGGCAGATGTCCACCATCCAGGTGGACTTCAACCTGCCCGAGCGCTTCGACCTGGAGTACACCGCTGCCGACGGCACCCGTCAGCGCCCGGTGATGATCCACCGCGCGCTGTTCGGTTCGATCGAGCGGTTCTTCGCCGTGCTGCTGGAGCACTACGCGGGCGCGTTCCCGGCCTGGCTGGCCCCGGTCCAGGCGGTGGGCATCCCGATCGCCGACGAGCACGTCCCGTACCTGCAGGAGGTCGCCGCCAAGCTGCGCGCGGAGGGGATCCGGGTCGAGGTCGACGCCAGCGACGACCGCATGCAGAAGAAGATCCGTAACGCCCAGAAGCAGAAGGTCCCCTTCATGCTGCTGGCCGGTGACGAGGACATCAGTAAGAACGCGGTGTCCTTCCGCTACCGCGACGGTTCGCAGAACAACGGTGTGCCGGTGGACGAGGCGGTGGCCGAGATCGTCGCCGCCGTCCGCGAGCGCCGCCCGTAGGGGCGGCAGCCGAGGCGCGTTCGGCGCCCCCCTACACGCGAAGAGCGCCCGTCCCCGGCAGGGGGCGGGCGCTTCGCCGATTCGGGAGGGGCCGGATCAGCCGCGCTCACGGGGGCTCTTGTCGTCCTTGTCGTCCTTGAAGAGGTCCTCGCGGGAGATCTTCGCGGTGGCGTTGGGGTCCGGCGCGGTCTCCTCCTCGTCGTCGCGGAACAGGTCCGCGCGCGAGATGCGGTGCGTGGCATTGGGGTCGCTCATGGGGTACTGCTCCTCGTGCGTTGGGGTACGCCGGATTTTATCCGCCTCGTCTGACGGAACCGTACGCTCGGGGTCGGATACCCACGGTTGTGCTCTGTCCGTAGATGACGGGTGCGTATTCGCCGATCCCGTGGTGCTGTGATCGGTGCCGGGGTTCAGGACCCCGTGGGGTCGCGTTCCCAGGCTTGGTCGGGGACCCGGCTCACCAGGTCGATCAGGTAGTCCGCCGCGGTCAGGGCGCGGTCGGGGTCCAGGCGCATGGCCGCCCAGGTCATGACGTGGCCGCCGGTGAAGCGCACCGGCAGGGAGCGCGAGCGGCAGTCCGAAAGCAGCCAGGAGACCGTGCCGTGGTCCAGGACGGCGCGGGCGAAGCGGTCGTCGGAGCTGACGGTGTGGAAGGCCTCGGTGAAGGCCCGGTCGACCTCCTCCGGGCCGCCCCGGCCGTCCAGGGAGACGGTACGCGCCAGGTCGCGGCGGCGGATCTCCAGTTCGGCTCCGGCGCTCGGCGTGTGCACGGCCACGACGCGGTGGGTGTACCGGGCCCGTCCGGTGCCGCGCCGCTCGGCCGCGGGGGCGCTGTGGCTGAGTTCGTACATCGTGACCAGGTGCGCGCCGCGTCGGCCGGTGAGCACGTGCCGCACCCGCGGGTCGCGCCCGCGCAGGGCCGGGGGCAGGGTCGCCTCCTCCAGCGGCCGCGGATGGTGCTCGGTGTAGTGCCAGCCGTGTTCGTCGGCCCAGTGCCGCAGCTCGCTGACCCGTTCCTTGCGAAAATGCGCGGCGACCGTGATCACCCCGGCCGACACCACCACGGTGACCAGGGCGATCAGGGACAGAGCGCCTTCCATCCGGTCTCTCCTCCGGTGGGGAAATATGAGGGCCAGGGGCCCGTGGCTGTCCCGCGTCGCGGGCCGGGCGCCGTGAGCCCGAAAATCAGGGGGCCCGCACTGGCCGTATGGGTCCATTCTGTTCCGATAAGTGGTGCTTGTCACCCCTCGGTGTTGTCTCTCGGTGACACTGGGCAGGTGTGCACCCTGCGGTGGGCCCCTCTCCCCGGCTGTCCCACGGCCCTCCCCGACGGACCGCGGGCACCGGCCTGGAGCGGCTCCCAGCAGCGCGAATGCTCGGCTCTCGGGGGCCTGGCGGGCGTCGGTTCCGAACTCATCGCCGGGGCGAACCACACAGAGCGAATACTGAGAGTGATCAGGTGAATGCGGGCTTCCTGTTGTCCGGAAGTGGCCAGGGAGTCGCCGGATTCAGGTGGAGGTCGCGCAGGATCTGTTCCGGGGTGGGCCGGTAGGCGGCGGGTGCGGTCAGCGCGGCGTGGACCGGGGGGACCAACTCCGATGGGAGCCCGGCCAGGTCGGCCGCACCGCGCAGCACCCGACGGGTGACGGTGCCGACGCTCCCGCGCCCGAAGGGGTTACGGCCGGTGGCGGCGTAGGCGGTCAGCTGCCCCCACGAGAACACGTCAGAGGCGGTGGTGGCGGGCGCGCCCAGGAGCCGCTCGGGCGCGATCCAGCCGGGGGTGCCCGCCACCCCGCCCGCCCGGGTGTTGGCGGCGACGTCCACGGAACGCCCGCCGCGGCCCGGGACGTACACGTGACCCGCCGGGGGGCAGAGGGTGCTGTCCAGGGCACGGGCGATTCCGAAGTCCAGGATGCGGGGGCCGTCGGGGGAGATGATGACGTTGCTCGGCTTGAGGTCGCGGTGCACGATCCCGGCGGCGTGGATGTCGGCCAGCGCCGAGGCGACCCCGGCGGCCAGCCCGGCCAGGGAGCGGCCGATCAGCGGGCCGGTGCCCCTGACCCGTGCCTGCAGGGTCGGCCCGGGGATGAACTCGGTGGCCAACCAGGGGCTCCGGGCCCGGGGCGCGGCGCCGATGAAGCGCGGCACGAAGCGGCTGCGGACGCGGCGCAGCGATCCGACCTCACGGGCGAAGCGGGCCCGGAACTCCGGCTCGTCGGCCAACTCCGGGTGTACGGCCTTGACCGCGACCAAACGCCCGAACCGGGAGCGGCCCAGATAGACGGTGCCCATCCCGCCGGACCCCAGACGCCCCAGCAGCCGGTGCGGGCCCAACCGGGCGGGGTCGTGTGCGCCCAGGGGTGTGAACGCGGGCAGGGAACGGCGTGGGGAGGTGAACACGGCGTCAGTACCTCGCGGGGGTTAGGGGGTCGGAGGGGTACCGCCGCCCTGGCCGGTGACGGAGTCGTCACACAGCGAGAGGCTCTGGTGTGTCCGACGCGCCTGAACCCCGAGAAGTTCGGCGGTGCAGGGGGTCTCTGCCGGTTTTCGGGTGGTGGAGAGGTAGGTATTCCGCTCCCAGGAAGAGAAGGAGCGCGCGCCCAGCTCCCGGTGCTCGGTGTCCCTGAGTTGACAACCCCGGAGGTTTCGGTGGCCTCGACGCAGCCGCCTCGACCGTGCCGACGCAGGCGAGTTCAGATCGCGATGACCTCTAGGGCGCTTTCGAGGCCCTTGAAGTCCTCCGCGTTCCGTGTGTGGAGGGGCAGCGCGTGAACGGAGGCGATCGAGGCGATCATCAGATCCATCCTGCGCGGTTTCGGGCTGCGGTTCTCCGCGATGGTCAAGGCGACCAGGGTGCCGTAGCGTGCGGCAGCTTCACCATCGAACGGCAGCGGCACGAAATCCACGGCCGCGGCCTGGAGCCGTTCTGTGCGCGCGGCTCTGGCCACGGGCTCCTTCGCCATGGCGATCCCCTGATGGAGTTCAGCCATGGTGACGGAGGTGATCTCGGGAAAGTCCGGCAGGACCGCGGGGTCGAGAACAGGTAGATCAATGAAGGCGCAGGTGGCGAGGACCCCGGATGCGTGGCTTTCAGGCATGTTCGTCCTCGCCGCCCAGATCTTCGTCGCCGAAGAAATCCTCGGCTTCGTCCCTCATTTCTGCATGGTCGACCCTGGGCAGGCGCTGGTGGCGCTCAACCAGTTCCTGTGCGCTGAGTTTGCGCCTGCGGGCGATAGGCCTTACTTCGGCAACCTCCACCCCGTTACGCGTGACATGGAAGGTTTCCCCGGCCTCCACCGCGTCCATGACAGCGGCGGCCTTGTTTCGGAACTCCCTCTGCGTGATCGTCTTCATATATCAAACGTAGCGCCGCGTGTCTCATCGTGCTACGGATCCCTTTGAGGCGCGGACACGAGAACGCGGCCCCGGGAACTCCATCTGGGTTTCGATGACGCTGTCCGGGGCCGCGGTTCTGTGGGGTGCGCGAGTCAGGCGGGCAGGCCGAGCTCCCTCGCGATGAGCATCTTCTGGACCTCGCTCGTCCCTTCACCGATCTCGAGGATCTTGGCGTCGCGGTAGAAGCGGCCCACGGGGTAGTCGTTCATGAATCCGTAGCCGCCGAAGACCTGGGTCGCGTCGCGGGCGTTGTCCATCGCGGCGTTGGAGGCGATGAGCTTGGCGATCGCCGCCTCCTTCTTGAAGGGCTCTCCGGCGAGCATCCGGGAGGCCGCGTCGTAGTAGGCCAGACGCGCGCTGTAGGTGCGGGACTCCATTTCGGCGATCTTGAACTGGATCGCCTGGTAGGCGCCGATGCTGTGGCCGAAGGCCTGGCGCTCGTGGGCGTAGCGCACGCTCTCGTCCACACAGCCCTGGGCGAGCCCGACGGAGAGCGCGGCGATCGCGATACGGCCCTCGTCGAGGATGCGCAGGAACTGGGCGTAGCCGCGGCCGCGCTCACCGACCAGGTTGGCCTCGGGGACGCGGCAGTCCTCGAAGACGAGCTCGTTGGTGTCCGAGGCGTTCCAGCCGACCTTGGAGTACTTCTGGCCCACGGAGAAGCCCGGGGTGCCCTTGGGAACCAGGATCGAGGAGATCTCCGGGCGGCCGTCCCCGCGCTTGCCGGTCACCGCGGTCACCGTGACCAGGGCGGTGATGTCGGTGCCCGAGTTGGTGATGAACGACTTGGTCCCGTTGATCACCCACTCGCCGTTCTCCAGGCGCGCGGTGGTCTTGGTCGCCCCCGCGTCCGAACCGCCGTCCGGTTCGGTCAGGCCGAAGGCCCCGAGCGCCTCGCCCGAGGTCAGCTTGGGCAGGTAGGTCTTCTTCTGCTCCTCGGTGCCGAAGCGGTGGATCGGCATCGCACCGAGGGACACCCCCGCTTCGAGGGTGATAGCCACGGAGGAGTCCACCCGGGCCAGTTCTTCGAGGGCCAGGCACAGGGCGAAGTAGTCGCCGCCCATGCCGCCGTGCTCCTCGGGGAAGGGCAGCCCGAACAGCCCCATCTGGCCCATCTTGGCGATGATGTCGTACGGGAACGCGCCCCGCTCGTAGAAGTCGCCGATCACCGGCGCGACCTCGGTCCGGGCGAAGGTCTCCACGGCGGCCCGCAGGTCCGCGTGCTCGGTCGAGAGTTCGTGGCGGTTCATCGCTGCTGCTCCTCGGTGGTGGAGGTGGAAGGGGTGCCGGCCGGGTTCTCGGCCGACGCGGTGAGGGGTTCGACGGTGACCAGGACGGCGTCCATGGGCACGGAGGAACCGGGGCGGACCGCCACGGTGGTGACGGTTCCGTCCACGGGCGCGGCCACGGAGTGCTCCATCTTCATCGCCTCGACCACCACGAGGGTGGTCCCGGCGGTGACCTCCTGGCCCACCCGGACCGGGACGTCGAGCACGGTTCCGGGCATGGGGCTGCGCACCGTGCCGTCGGCGGCGGCGTCGTCCTCGCGCAGCGCGGCGGTGACGGGCTCCTCGTGCAGGGTCCAGGCCGAGCCCTCGGCGCCCAGCCAGCGGTGGGCGGTGGCCGGGTCGTCGGCGCGCAGGTAGGTGCGGGTCCGGTCGGGGGTGGTGACGGTGAGCCGGGTGCCGTCGGCGGAGCGCCGGGCGTTGACCCGCACGGGCTTCCGGCCGGTTGCCTCGTGCTCTCCGGTGACGGGTTCGGTTCCCGAGCCGGGCTCGGAGCCGGGGCCGTCCACACTCACCAGGTAGCGCCCGGCGGCGCCGTCGCGGCGGACCCGCACCACGGTGGCCTCCTGCCCGGGCGCGCGCAGCCGCCACGGGGTCCAGGCCGGGCCGCCCATCCGCCAGCCGTCGGGTACGGCGAACCGGTCGGGGCCGGGCGGACCTTCGAGGTCCAGTTGGTGGTCCACGGCCGCGGCCGCGTACACCTCCTCCGGCACGCCCTCGGGGGCGGCGGGCGGCGGGTCCTGGGCGATCAGGTCGGTGCTCAGGTCACCGGCCACCACTCTCGGGTGCAGCAACAGCCTACGCAGGTAGGCGGTGTTGGTCACGCAGCCCAGCAGCGTGTAGGAGGCCAGCGCCGCGTCCATCCGGCGCAGCGCCCCGGCCCGGTCCGCACCCCAGGTGATCACCTTGGCCAGCATGGGGTCGAAGTCGGAGGTCACCTTGCCGCCCTCGGCCACCCCTGAGTCCACGCGAACGCCCGGGCCCGAGGGCTCGCGCAGCGCCAGGATCGGACCGCCCGAGGGCAGGAAGCCGCGGTCGGCGTCCTCGGCGTAGATCCGGGTCTCCACCGCGTGCCCGACCCACGAGACCTCGTCCTGGGTGAAGGGCAGCGGCTCACCGGCGGCCACGCGCAGCTGGAGCTCCACGAGGTCCACGCCGCGCTCGCCGCGCACAGCCACGACCTCCTCGGTCACCGGGTGCTCCACCTGTAGGCGGGTGTTCATCTCCAGGAAGGAGAACGACAGCTCGCCGTCGGCCCCGGTCTCGGCGATGAACTCCACCGTGCCCGCGCCCACGTAACCGCAGGAGCGGGCGGCGGCTACCGCGGCCTCGCCCATGGTGGCCCGCTGCTCCTCGCTGAGCAGGGGGGAGGGTGCCTCCTCCACCACTTTCTGGTGGCGGCGCTGCAGGCTGCACTCGCGCTCGCCCAGGTGCAGGACGTTGCCGTGGGCGTCGGCCAGGACCTGCACCTCGATGTGGCGCGGCCGCTGGACCAGCTTCTCCACCAGCAGGGTGGCGTCACCGAAGGAGGCCAGCGCCTCGCGGCGGGCGGACGCGGCGTCGGTCACCAGCGCTTCGGGTGAGTGCACGGCCCGCATGCCCTTGCCGCCGCCTCCGGCGGAGGGCTTGATGAGCAGCGGGTACCCGGTCTCGGCGGCCGCGCGCAGCAGCTCGTCGTCGGGCAGGGGTTGGCCGGGCTTCTCGGTGAACCCGCCCAGGACCGGTACGCCCGCGGCGGCCACGGTGTCCTTGGCGCGGATCTTGTCGCCCATCGCCTCGATCGCGGCAGCGGGCGGGCCGACGAAGACCAGACCGGCGTCGGTGCAGGCCCGGGCGAAGTCGGCGTTCTCGGACAGGAATCCGTAGCCGGGGTGGATCATGGTGGCCCCGCCGGCCAGGGCCGCGGCGACGATGGCGTCGGCGTCCAGGTAGCGCTCCACCCGGTAGGCCTCGTCGGCGGCCAGGGTGTGCGGGGAGGCGGCGTCGGCGTCGGTGTACACCGCGACCGAACGCAGCCCGGTGCGGCGCAGGGTGCGCATCACCCGGAGCGCGATCTCGCCCCGGTTGGCGACCAGCACGGTGGTCGGGCCGAGACCGTCGGCTGTACCGGCTGTGCCGGGTTCGGTCGAAGTTCTGTTTGGCGTCGTGGTCAAGGGTTCCTCACATCCGGAAGACGCCGTAGCCGACCGGCTCAAGGGGCGCGTGGCGGGCGGCGGACAGGGCCATGGCGAGCACGTCGCGGGTGTCGGCGGGGTCGATGACGCCGTCGTCCCACAGGCGGGCGGTGGAGTAGTACGGGCTGCCCTGTTCCTCGTACTGGTCGCGGATGGGCGCCTTGAAGGCCTCCTCGTCCTCGGCCGACCACTCCTCGCCGCGGATCTCCTTCTGGTCGCGGCGCACGGTGGACAGCACCGAGGCGGCCTGTTCTCCGCCCATCACGGAGATGCGGGCGTTGGGCCACATCCACAGGAAGCGGGGTGAGTACGCGCGGCCGCACATCGAGTAGTTGCCCGCGCCGAAGGACCCGCCGATCACCACGGTGAACTTGGGTACGCGCGCGCAGGCCACGGCGGTGACCATCTTCGCGCCGTGCTTGGCGATACCGCCCGCCTCGTAGTCGCGGCCGACCATGAACCCGGAGATGTTCTGCAGGAACACCAGCGGGACGGAGCGGCGGTCGCAGAGTTCGATGAAGTGCGCGCCCTTGAGCGCGGACTCGGCGAACAGGATGCCGTTGTTGGCGATGATCCCCACCGGGTGGCCTTGGACGCGCGCGAACCCGGTGACCAGGGTGGTGCCGTACTCGGACTTGAACTCGGTGAACTCGCTGCCGTCGACGATCCGGCCGATGACCTCGCGCACGTCGTAGGGGGTGCGGGTGTCGGCGGGGACCACCCCGTACAGCTCTTCGGGATCGAGCTCGGGCGGGCGCGGCTCACGCGTCTCCCAGGCCGGGGGGGCCAGCGGGCCGAGGGTGTCGGCGATCTGGCGCACCTTGGTCAGGGCGTCGGCGTCGTCGTCGGCCAGGTGGTCGGTGACCCCGGAGACCCTGGAGTGCAGGTCGCCGCCGCCCAGTTCCTCGGCGGTGACCACCTCGCCGGTGGCGGCCTTCACCAGGGGCGGACCGCCCAGGAAGATCGTGCCCTGCTCGCGGACGATCACGGCTTCGTCGCTCATCGCCGGGACGTACGCGCCGCCCGCGGTGCACGAACCCAGAACCGCGGCGATCTGCGGGATGCCCGCCCGCGACATGGTGGCCTGGTTGTAGAAGATGCGGCCGAAGTGCTCACGGTCGGGGAACACGTCGTCCTGCATGGGCAGGAACGCGCCGCCGGAGTCGGCCAGGTACACGCAGGGGAGGCGGTTGTGCAGCGCCACCTCCTGGGCGCGCAGGTGCTTCTTGACCGTCATCGGGTAGTAGCTGCCGCCCTTGACGGTGGCGTCGTTGGCGACCACGACCGTCGGCCGTCCGGCCACGCGGCCGATGCCGGCGATCATCCCGGCTCCGGGGGCGTCCTGGCCGTCCTTGCCGTAAAGGCCGTAGGCGGCCAGCGGGGCGATCTCCAGGAACGGAGAACCGGGGTCGAGGAGGAGATCGACGCGGTCGCGGGGGAGGAGCTTGCCGCGTTCGACGTGGCGCGCCCGGGTCTTCTCGGGCCCGCCGAGGGCCGCGGTCGCGATCCGCTCCCGCAGCTCCAGCGCGAGCGCGCGGTTCGCGGCGTCGTTGGCGGCGAACGCGGGACCGGCGGTGTCGACCGCCGATCCGAGCACAGGTGCCCTGCTCATGGTGTCCTCTCGTGGAGGGATGTTAATGCTCACTAACAAGAGTGATGTTAGTAACTACTAACATGGGTGTCCAGAGCCGGGGTGGCGCGGGTCACGGAGAGCGCTCTGCGGCAAGGCGGCGGAAGGTGTGCGGATGGGGACAAGACCGAGCGGCAGGGCCACGGACGAGCGGTCCTCGGGTCAGAGACCGACGAGCCAGCGGCCCACGGGTGAGCGGCGGACGGCGATCCTGGGGGCGGCCGCCCGGCTCTTCGCCGCGCACGGGTACCGGGGCGTGACCATCGACGACCTCGGCCGGGCCGTGGGTACCACCGGGCCCGCCCTGTACCGGCACTTCCCCGGTAAGGAGGCGCTGCTCGGCGAGGTCCTGGTGGACATCAGCGAACGCCTCGCCCGGCGCGGGCGCGAGCTCGTCGCCGGGGCGGACGGGCCGGAGGCGGCTCTCGAGGCGCTGCTGCGCGGGCACATCGAGTTCTCCCTGGACGAACCCGACCTGATCACCGTGCACGACCGCGAACTGGGCAACCTCACCGACCAGGACCGCCGCCGGGTCCGCCGTCTCCAGCGCGGCTACGTCGAGGAGTGGGTCAACGTCCTGGCCGAACTGCGCCCCCGGGACTCGCACGCCACCCTGCGGGCCTCGGTGCACGCCGCGTTCGGACTGCTCAACTCCACCCCGCACAGTCGCAGAGCGCTCTCCCGTGACGAGATGGCCGAACTGCTCCTGAGGATGGGCTCGGCCGCACTGCTCGCCGGCGACCCCGTGCCAACCGCGAGATAAGGCTGCGTTGAACGTGCCTTTAGCTCCCCACGGGTAGACAGCGCACGAGTCCCGGACCCGACATCCGGGACGCGCGCGTCTACCTCTAAGGGGAGATCCTTCATGGTCGACTACCGGCCAGAATCCCAGGGCACCACCACCAACGCAGGAATCCCGGCACCCAGCGACGAGCAGTCCCTGAGCGTGGGCCGGGACGGGCCCGTCGTCCTGCATGACGCCTACCTCATCGAGAAGATGGCGCAGTTCAACCGGGAACGGGTGCCCGAGCGGGTGGTGCACGCCAAGGGCAGCGGAGCCTACGGCACCTTCCGGGTGACCAACGACGTCAGCCAGTACACCTGTGCGGACCTCTTCCAGCCCGGGCGTGAGACCCCGATGCTGGCCCGGTTCTCCACGGTGGCGGGGGAGATGGGCAGTCCGGACACCTGGCGCGACCCGCGCGGCTTCGCTTTGAAGTTCTACACGCAGCAGGGCAACTACGACATGGTCGGCAACAACACGCCGGTCTTCTTCATGAAGGACCCGCAGAAGTTCCAGGACTTCATCCGGTCCCAGAAGCGAGACCCGCGCACCGGCCTGCGCGACAACACCATGCAATGGGACTACTGGTCCCTCTCGCCGGAGTCCGCGCACCAGGTCACCTGGCTCATGGGCGACCGGGGCATCCCGAGGACCTGGCGCAACATGGACGGGTTCAGCTCGCACACCTACCAGTGGATCAACGCCAAGGGGCAGCGCTTCTGGGTCAAGTACCACTTCCGGACCGACCAGGGCAACGACTTCCTCACCCAGGAGGAGTCGGACCGGATCGCCGGTGAGGACGCCGACCACCACCGCCGCGACCTGTTCGAGGCGATCGAGCGCGGCGACCACCCCTCGTGGACGCTGAGCATGCAGATCATGCCGATCGACGAGGCCGCGGACTACCGGTTCAACCCGTTCGACCTGACGAAGGTGTGGCCCAAGGGCGACTACCCGCTGATCGAGGTCGGGCGGATGACGCTCAACGAGAACCCGGGGAACCACTTCATCCACATCGAGCAGGCCGCGTTCGAGCCCTCGAACCTGGTGCCGGGCATCGGCCCCTCGCCGGACAAGATGCTGCTGGGCCGCCTGTTCTCCTACCCCGACACCCACCGCTACCGGATCGGGGTCAACTACACCGAGCTGCCGCCGAACCGGCCGCACGTGCGGGTGCGCTCCTACGCCAAGGACGGGCACATGCGTCAGTTCGCACCCGACACCGCGGCGGTCTACCACCCCAACTCCTTCGGCGGTCCCGACGCGGGCCGCCAGGAGGGCGTGGAGCAGGCGACCTGGCAGGTGGAGGCGGCCGAACTGGTGCGCGAGGCCTACACCCAGCACCGTGACGACGATGACTTCGTCCAGCCCCGCGCACTGATCCGCGACGTCATGGACGACGCGGCCCGCGACCGGCTCGTGCGCAACGTGGTCGGTCACATCTCCGCCGTCACCGACGACGGCGTGCGCTCACGTGCGGTCAAGTACTGGACCGACATCGACAGCGAGATCGGTTCCCGTGTCTCCCAGGGCCTCAACGGAGGCTGATCCGCAAGGCCGGGAGGCGTACACGGCTGGGGCGGGTGGTCGCGACCACCCGCCCCTCACCGCTTACCGGGAACCATCCCGGCCCGCCCCCTACCGGAGGCCGAGGCCGAGACCGCCCACGACGTCCTCCACCGGCTGGGTGACATCGCCGGTGTCGACGTCCTCGACCGGCAGGTCCCCGGTGACATCGCCGGTGTCGACCGGGAGTTCCCCGGTCACGTCGTCGGTGGAGACCGGCAGGTCGAGCGCCTGGAGGGCGCCCAGCGGGTCCTCGAGTTCCAGCAGCGCCTGGAGCGCTGCCAGGGCGTCGGGATCGCTGAGCAGCTCGACGGCGTCCTCGTTGGCCAGGATCTCCTGGACCTGCGGGTCCTCGAGCAGGGCCTCCGCCTCGGGTGAGAGGCCCTCGAGCTCTCCGGTCACGTCATCGGTGACTTCGGTGACCTCGTCCACGGTGTCGGTGACCTCGTCCGGCGGGTCGGCGAAGGCCGCTCCCACGCCGAACACGGTCAGTCCTGTGGCCAGTACGGCCGTGGTGGCGATCCTGGTGAACGCACGCATACGCGTTCTTGCCCCTCTCTGAGACACGGGCCAGCACTTTCTGTTTGTGCATGACCACATACAGTCACTCAGTCTCGACTCCATGAAACCAATAGCGGGTGTTGTCCCGGTGAAGACCCCGTATGCCTTTGCGGAGGGGAGCCAACGGCCGACAAAGACCCGGGAACGACTCGCGTGGGAACCCGTCGAACCGAACCCCGCAGCCGTACATTCGGCAGCGGTGAAGTGGGTACGCCCGCATCCGACGGCCCACAGCCGCGAAGGACGTCCCGCCCCCCGATACGAAGAAGGAGCGGTGAACACATGTCTCGGCCTCGGATCGTGGTGGTCGGTGCGGGTTTCGGTGGCCTGCACACCCTGCGCCATCTGGAACGACGCATCCCCAACGGTGCGGCTGACATCGCGCTCGTCGCGCCGCACGACTACATGCTCTACAGCCCGCTGCTGCCCCAGGTGGCCTCGGGGCTGCTCACCCCGCAGTCGGTGGCCATGTCGGTGCACCGGCTCACCCGCAAGACCCGGCTGGTCCCCGGGCACGCGATCGGGGTGGACACCCGGGACCGCACGGTGGTGGTGCGCAGGCCCACCGGGGAGCTCCTGCCCTGCAAGTACGACCGGCTCGTCCTGGCGCCCGGCGCGCTCACCAGGGAGTTCGACATCCCCGGGCTGACCCAGCACGCCTACGGCGCCAAGACACTGGCCGAAGCGGTCCTGCTGCGTGACCACGTGCTCGCCCAGCTGGAGCTGGCCAACGACTCCAGGGACCCGGTCGAACGCGAGGAGCGCTGCCGGTTCATCGTGGTCGGCGGCGGTTACACCGGTGTGGAGACCGCGGCCTCGCTGATGCGCCTGTGCGAGGAGGCTGCCCGGCGCTATCCCGAGTTGCGCTCGGTCATCCGCTGGCACCTGGTGGACATCGCGCCCAAGGTGCTGCCCGAACTCGGCGACCGGCTCGGCCGTAAGGCCCTCGACCTGCTCCGCAACCTCGGCATCGAGGTCAAGCTCAAGGTGACCGTGCGGGAGGTGACCGCGGACAAGGTGGTCCTCACCGACGGGCGCGCACTGCCCTGCCGCACCCTCATCTGGACCGCCGGGGTCACGCCCAGCCCGCTGATGGAGACCCTCGGCAAACCGACGCAGCGCGGCCGCCTGGAGGTCGGCGCGGACCTGGCGGTGCCCGGGCAGCCCGACGTGTTCGCGATCGGCGACGCCGCGGCGGTGCCCAACCTCTCGCACGCCGAGAGCGCCTACTGCCCGCCCACGGCCCAGTACGCCACCAGGCAGGCCGCCACCGTCGCGCAGAACGTGGTCAACTCGGTTCTGGGCCGACCGCTGCGGGAGTTCAAGCACAAGGACATGGGCCTGGTGGTGGACCTGAGCGGCAAGGACGCACTGGCCAGGGTCCTGCAGTTCGACCTGAGCGGGCTGCCTGCGCTGGCGGCCACTCGCGGCTACCACCTGATTTCGGTGCCGTCCCCGACCGCGCGGGCGCGCATCGCCGCCAACTGGAGCATCCGCGCCTTCACCGGGGGAGAGGTCTCCCGGATGGGGTTCGCCGACGAGGGCCGCCCCTCGTCGTTCGTGGCCAACGAGAGCGTTCAGTACCTGGATGAGACGGCCTCCCGTTCGGAGGGCGCCCGACTGCTCGACAACGAGCGCGAGCGTTACGGCGAGGACTGAGGCGGAGCCTGGGGGTCGAACTCGGATCCGGGCTCGGGAGAAGTCTTGGGCCCGGGGCCGGACCCGCGGAGCAGGGCGCGGGCCCGGCGCCAGCGGTGGACGATCACCACGGCGATGGCGACCGAGAGGAGTGCGGCGGCCAGGGCGACCGGCCAGCCCCCGACGCTCTCCAACAGGGACTCGGCGTACCGGCGGCTGGTGGAGGTCGGGTCGGCGAGGACCGCCGTGACGAAGACCGCGGACAGGACGGTGGTGGCCACGGCCACCACCGTTCCTCCTCTGCCGGTCATGCCCATCCGGCGGCGCAGGACCCCGCCGGCCTCGATGATGCGGGTGACGCGCAGGAGCCGCAGGGTCCCGGCGACCCGGAGGAGCCGCAGCACCTGGGTCGGGCCGAGCGCGAAGAAGACCGCGGGCAGGGTCACCGCCGCCACGAATGTGCTCCACTTGTGGGTACGCAGCCAGCCCAGCTTGTTCTCGGCCAGCGCGATGAGCAGGATCCACTCCACCCACAGGACCAGCCCGGCCAGCCAGTTGACCCGGTGCCCGAACTCGGCCCACCAGCCGTCCCCCCACATGCCGAGGAAGACAGCGGGGACGGAGACCACCGCGCAGATCAGCACCGGCAGGGCCAGCCGACGCTCCAGCGTGCGGGCGCGGCTGTTCTCCGCGGCGCCGTCTTCGGGCGCTTCGGCGACAGGCGGAAGATCGGGGGACATGACCGGTACGTTAACCCTGGTGCTCGGCCCTCGGCGCGGGTTGGCCGGGTCCGGCCGAGGGCTCGTGGAGGTGCGGGGGAGAGAACGGCGCCGAGGGACGGTGCCGGCGGGGCCGGTGGTGGGAACGGTCAGGAACGGACCAGGCGGGCGATCGCGTCCGAGGCCTCGCGGACCTTCTCGTCGGCCTCGTCGCCGCCGTTGGCGACGGCGTGTGCCACGCAGTGTTTGAGGTGCTCGTCGAGCATGGAAAGCGCGAAGGAGCGCAGGGCCTTGTTGACCGCGGAGGTCTGGGTGAGGATGTCGATGCAGTACTGGTCGTCCTCGACCATCCGCTGAAGGCCGCGGATCTGTCCCTCGATCCGACGGAGCCGGTTGATGTGGCTCTGCTTGTCGTTGCTGTAACCGTGGTTCGCCGCCATGCCACCGTTTCCGTGTTGTTCCTGCTCAGCTGCCATAACAATACCCCCTCAAGGTATTCAAGTGAGGAGCTTCGCGGTCTATTCCGCCCTCCCGGCCGCCGTCGGGGGAACCATTTGTCACCAACCTGGCCGTACGAGAAGTTTCCCAGACGGGAGGGGTTCTAGGGTCCGCGAGGGCTGGGTGTCCCGTCGGTGCGGCCCAGGGGGCGGCCGTGTCTCCGGGGGAGGGTGGCCGAAAAAACATACTATTGCTCAGAGTAGCTGCATAATTACTTTGAGTGGGGGCAGTGGTGGCGGCACGAACAGTGGAAGTACGGTCCACATCGGTCAGGCGGGTGGGGGTGGCCCTGGTGGCCTCGGTTCTGCTCGCCTCGGGGGCCATCGCGGCCGGTGCGACCTTCAGCGCCCGCGATGCGATCGCCCAACCGGCCACACCCTACGCGTCCAGCACCTGGGGTCAGCTCGTCCTGGACCCCACGGTCTACGGTGACGGCGCGGTCTCCGGCACTCTCACGGAGCTGGAGGTGAGCGGCGACGGCAACGAGCAGTGGGACATCAACACCGGTCCCGGCTCCGACATCTCCGACAACCTCACCTCCGCGACCGGTACCGCCGAGGTCAACGTGGTCAGCGGGCCGGAGTCGGCGATGACCAACGCCAACGGCGCCTTCACCAATCTGGACGTGCCTCCCCCCACCGCTGGCGGGGCGGCCTCCCTCATCACCCAGGGGGCGCAACAGCCCGACGGCCAGTACCGCGTCTTCACCGTCTCCACCTGGAACAACCGGGTGCAGTGCGCCCCACCCGCGGGGGTCATCATCCAGGATTCCACCACCGCGCCCATGTTCATGGGGCGCTTGGTGGACGCGCCTTTGCCCAACGCCCCCGGAACCGCCGTCACGGAGCTCGACTTTCCGGGGGACTACGGGGACGGGATCACCAACGCGCACGTCACCGTGACCATCACGCACGTCTACGAGATCGACGACCCCTACATCGGTCACGCGCGCACCGACTACACCGCCGTGGTGCAGGGGCAGGACGCCGAAGGCAACCCGGTCGGCGCCCCGGTGACCCTGTTCGACATGACCCTGGGCGACGTCCGCGCCGACTGCCACCCGCTCCAGCCCTCGCCCAGCCCGACCCCGACCCCGACCCCGAGCCCGAGCCCGAGCCCGAGCCCTACTCCGAGTCCGTCGCCGGATCCGACCCCGTCTCCGTCGCCCACCGAATCTCCGAGCCCCAGCCCGACCCCGAGCCCCAGCCCGAGTCCGAGTCCGTCGCCGGATCCGACCCCTTCTCCCACGCCCAGCCCGACGCCGTCACCTACTCCCACACCGAGCCCGACGCCGTCACCTACTCCCACACCGAGCCCGACGCCGTCACCTACTCCCACACCGAGCCCGACTCCGAGCCCGACACCGACTCCGAGTCCCAGCCCGACCGAGTCGCCGAGTCCGTCGCCGACGGAGTCACCCAGTCCGGATCCGACTCCGAGCCCCAGCCCGACCGAGCCGCCCAGCCCGTCGCCGGATCCGACCCCTTCTCCGTCGCCCACCGAATCTCCGAGCCCGAGTCCGACCGAGTCGCCGAGTCCGAGTCCGTCACCGTCGCCCACGGTGTCGCCGAGTCCGTCTGACCCGCCCGCCTACCCCACCGACCCCGTTCCGCCCAAGCCCGAGACTCCGGCCGACAAGCCCAGGCTGCCGGTGACCGGCGCCAGTGTCACAGCCCTGGTGATCGGCGGCCTGATGGCCGTCGGCGCCGCGGTCCTCGCGTTCGTGGTCTCGCGCAAACGTTCCGTCTAGACCGGGCAATCCCGGGACCGGAGCCCTTGCTCCGGTCCCGGGCCGTGCTGACCATGGCGGTATGAGCGACAGCGACGAGCAGGACATCATGACGACCATCCGCGGTCTGATGGACGAGGAGCACACGCTCCGCTCCACCCCGGGAGGGCTGGACCCGAAGGAGCGCGGCCGGATGAAGGAGGTCGAGGAGTCACTCGACCAGTGCTGGGACCTCCTCCGTCAGCGCCGGGCCCGCCGCGAGTTCGGTCAGGATCCGGACGAGGCCGAGGTCCGACCCGTCTCCGAGGTCGAGAATTACCGCCAATAGAGGCGTGTAGGCGAAACCACCCGCCATCCACGAGCATCTACGACAGGTGACCGGTGCCGGTCCGTGCCCTCGGCCCGGCACCCGGTCCTGTTCGGCCCCCTGTCCGGCGCGCACGAAGGAACCGCATGTTCGCCTCCCTCACCGGCATCGGCCTGGCCTCGGCCGCCGGGCTGAACGCCTACATACCCCTCCTCGTTCTCGGCCTGCTCGCCCGTTACACCGACTTCCTCCCGCTGAGCCCGACCTGGATGTGGCTGGAGCACCCCGTCACCCTGATCGTCCTCGGGGTGCTGCTCGTCGTGGAGTTCGTGGCCGACAAGGTGCCCGCCGTCGACACCATCAACGACGTGCTGCAGACCTTCATCCGGCCCACCTCGGGCGGTATCACCTTCGGTGCCGGGGCCTCCGCCTTCACGCTCACCGAGATCACCGGTGAGGCCTCCGGGATGTCGGCCGTCGCGGGCGGTGTCGCCTGGGGAGCGGTGATCGCGGGGGCGACGATCGCTCTGTTCTTCCATCTGGCCAAGGCGATCGCCCGGCCGGTGGTCAACGTCCTCACCTTCGGTCTCGGCGCGCCCGTGGTCTCCCTCCTGGAGGACGTCGCCAGCTTCTTCGTGGCGCTCCTGGCCGTGCTGCTGCCCCTGCTGATCGTGATCGTGTTCCCGCTGATGCTCATCCTCGGGGTGTGGGCGATCCGCAAGGGCCGTAAGGTCCGCGCTGAAAAGCGCGCTCAGAAGCGGGCTCAGCGCGCGGTCGGCCGAGCGGCCCAGGGCCCTGGGGCCACCCAGGGGCCGGACCAGGGCGGCCCCTGGGACGGCCGGTACCAGTAGGGGCTTCCGGCGGACCTGCCCTGGCCGCTGGAGCCGGCCCCACCGCCAGAGCAGCGCCTGGCCAGGGCAAACCCCCACGTGGTGGTGGAAAACGCATATCGGAGGCGGTCCCTCTGGTCGTAAAGTTCTCCCAATGGCTGAGATGACTTCCCTGAAAACCAACACCCACCACATCGTCTGGGACTGGAACGGCACCCTCCTGGACGACAACCACGCGAACCTCGCCGCGGTCAACGCGGTCTGTGCCCAGTTCGGCCGCGCGCCGGTCGAGATGGACTACTGGCGCTCCGTCTTCCGCCGCCCCCTCATTCCCTGCTACGAGGAGCTCCTCGGCCGGAGCTTCGCCGAGGACGAGTGGGAGCGTGCCGAGAAGATCTACGACTCCAGCTACCTGGAGCAGCTGCACACCTGCGAGCTGGCCTCGGGTGTGCCCGACGTCCTCCACGAGTGGGCCAGCGCGGGCGGTACCCAGTCCCTGCTGTCCATGGCCTCGCACGGGCACCTGGTGCCCCTCATCACCGAGCGCGGGCTGGCCCCGCACTTCACGCGGGTGGACGGCCGCAAGTTCGAGACCGAGCACGACTCCAAGGCCGAGCACCTGGTCCACCACCTGGAGCACCAGGAGCTGGACCCGTCGAAGGTGGTGCTCATCGGCGACATCGACGACGACGCCCGCGCCGCCCGCGAGGCCGGGGCCCAGCCGATCCTGGTCGCCAGCGGCCTGATGGCCCGCGAGCGCCTGGAGGCCACCGGCGCCCTGGTCGTGGACACCCCGCTGGACGCGGTCGCCGCCGTCCGCCAGCTCGTCTGATGGTCGGATCTTTGCCCTGGGGGTCGCACGGAACCTGACTCCCCGTCGCGGTCAACGTGGCCCGCCCACCCTTCGAATCCTCCTCGGGGGTGGGCGTTCCACGTTTCGGTGGCCCCCGCCATGACCTGCGTACTTCGCCGCTGTCGCGGGTATCCGTTAGGCCGGGCCGGGCCGTGTCCCCGATCATGGGGTGTTGTTAGATGGGTCTC
Organism: Nocardiopsis exhalans; assembly: GCF_024134545.1. Taxonomy (GTDB): domain Bacteria; phylum Actinomycetota; class Actinomycetes; order Streptosporangiales; family Streptosporangiaceae; genus Nocardiopsis; species Nocardiopsis exhalans. The sequence continues at coordinate 5,469,346 of NZ_CP099837.1, read as the reverse complement.
ACAGCAACACACAGCCGCGCTATTGGGAAGGCCTGCAATGACGGAGAGCAGCGTGCCCCGTGTGCTCTGGGAGCCCGACGAGGACCGGATCGAGTCGTCCAACATCGTCGCGTTCGCCCGATGGGCCGCACAGGAGAAGGGGGTCAAGGCCTTCGGTGAGAGCGGATCCACCGCCGCCGCGGACTTTGACTACGACGCCCTGTGGCGCTGGTCGGTGACGGACGTCGACGGCTTCTGGGCGTCGATCTGGGAGTTCTACGGGGTCAACTCCAAGACCCCCTACGAGCGGGTCCTGGCCGACCGGAGCATGCCGGGCGCCCAGTGGTTCCCCGGCGCCACCCTCAACTACGCCGAGCACGTCTTCGAAGGGCGTGCCGCCGACGAGGTGGCCATCCGGCACGCCACCGAGCTCCGTGCGCTCGATTCCTGGACCTGGGGCGACCTGCGCGAGCGCACCGCCGCGATCGCCGCGGGCCTGCGGGAGCTCGGGGTGGGCGAGGGCGACCGGGTCGCCGCGTACCTGCCCAACCTCCCCGAGACCGCCGCCGCGTTCTACGCCGTGGCCTCCCTCGGCGCGATCTGGTCCTCCTGCTCGCCCGACTTCGGGGTGCGCAGCGTGATCGACCGCTTCGCCCAGATCGAACCCAAGGTCCTGCTGGCCGTGGACGGCTACCGCTACGGCGGCAAGGACTTCGACCGCCGCCCGGTGGTGGAGGAGCTGCGCGCCGCGCTACCCACCGTCGAGTACACGGTCCTGCTCGACTACCTCACCCCCGGTGCCACCCTCGAGGGGAGCCTGCCCTGGGCCGAGCTCACCGGGCGCGGCGCGGGCGCCGACCTCACCTTCACCCCGGTCCCCTTCGACCACCCCCTGTGGGTGCTCTACTCCTCGGGAACCACCGGCCTGCCCAAGGCGATCGTCCAGGGCCACGGCGGCATCCTCCTCGAGCAGCTCAAGAACCTGAACCTGCACCTGGACGCCCAGGCGCACGACCGGGTCTTCTGGTTCACCACCACCGGCTGGATGATGTGGAACTTCCTGGTCAGCGTGCTGCTGACCAAGGCCTCCATCATCCTGTACGACGGCAGCCCGGCGTCTCCCGACCTGGGTGCCCTGTGGGACCTGGCCGCCGAGGCCGGGGTGACGGTCTTCGGGACCAGCGCCGGCTACCTGTCCTCCTGCATGAAGGAGGGCGTGCACCCGCGCCAGGGCCGCGACCTGTCCGCGCTCAAGGCGATCGGCTCCACCGGCTCCCCGCTCAGCCCCGAAGCCTTCTCCTGGGTGTACGAGGAGTTCGGCGACGACCTGTGGCTGTTCTCCACCAGCGGCGGCACCGACATCTGCAGCTGCCTGGTCGGCGGTACCCCCACCCTGCCCGTCCACGAGGGCGAGATCCAGTCGCGCGGCCTGGGCATGGCCGTGGCCTCCTGGGACCCCGACGGCAACGAGCTCATCGGTGAGGTCGGCGAGCTCGTGGTCACCGAGCCCGCGCCGTCCATGCCGGTCTTCCTGTGGGGCGACACCGACGGGGAGCGGCTCAAGGACAGCTACTTCGCCGTATACCCCGGCATCTGGCGGCACGGCGACTGGATCGAGATCACCGAGCGCGGCACCGCGATCATCTACGGCCGCTCTGACTCCACCATCAACCGCGGCGGCGTGCGCATGGGCACCAGCGAGATCTACCGCGCCGTCCTGGCCCTGGAGGAGGTGGTGGACGCCCTGGTCGTGGACGTTCCCCAGCAGGACGGCTCCTCGAAGATCGAACTCTTCACGGTGCTGCGCGAGGGCGCGGACCTGGAAGGCGACCTGCCCAAGGAGATCGCCCGCCGGATCCGCACCGACTGCTCGCCCCGCCACGTCCCGGACCGGGTGCGCGTCATCAGGTCCGTGCCGCGCACCCTGTCGGGCAAGGTGCTGGAGGTTCCGGTCAAGCGCATCCTGATGGGAGAGAGCCCGGAGAAGGTCGCCAGCCGTGACTCCCTGGCCAACCCGGAGGCACTGGACTTCTTCAGCGACCTGGCCGCCGACGACTGAGTCCGGGCACGACCCCGCTCGCGGTTCACCCGCAGCTGAGGGGCCCCGGGGCAGCCGCCCCGGGGCCCCGGGCGTCTTCGGGTGTGGCCGGGTGTGACCGTCAGGGGAGCGTCAGGACTTTGGATACCCGCGCGAACGCGGCATAGCCTGGCGGATGTGGCACAGAATCAGTCAGAGGACACCGGCGCGGCCCCCGACGCCCGGCCTCCAGCCAAACGACGTATCGACGGCATCGACGCCGCTCGGGCGCTGGCGGTGTTCGGGATGTTCGCCGTACACCTCGGAGTGGTCTCCTTCGGGCTGCTGCCGGAAGAGCAGGGCTGGGAGCTGCACAGCCTCGTGCGCGGCAACTCCTCCGCCCTGTTCGCCTTCCTCGCCGGGGTGTCCCTGGCCCTGATGACCGGCCGGACCCGGCCGGTCGAGGGGGACTCCCTGCGCCGGGCCGGTGTGCGCGTCCTGGCCCGCGCGCTGCTGATCGGGCTGCTCGGTTTCGTCTTGGACGCCTTCGCTGTCCCGGTCGCGATCATCCTCACCTACTACGCCGGTTTCTTCGTGCTGGCGCTCCCGCTGCTCCGAGCGCGCGCCGCCCTGCTGTGGACGGCTGCCGGGATCCTCACCCTGCTGGGACCGGTCGTGTCGTTCCTGCTGCGCCAGGACCTGTTCCCGGAGGGGCTGCGCACGGCCGCGCTCACCTCCTTCACCGAGTTCTTCCTGACCGGCTACTACCCGGCGATCACCTTCATGGCGTTCGTCATCGCCGGTATGGCGGTGGGGCGGACCGACCTGACCGCCACCGCCGTGCGGATCCGGATGGCGGCCGCCGGCGTGCTCATGGCGGCCACCGGCTACCTGGGGTCCTGGGTCCTGCTCAACCCGCTGGGCGGATGGGACCGGCTGACCGAGGCGCACATCCTCAACGGCGGCTCGCTGAGCTCGGTCGACCCCGGGACGGCCGAGGAGGCGCGGTACGCCGCGACCGACGCCGCGCACAGCATCAGCGGGCAGGTGCCCACGGACTCCTGGTGGTGGCTGGCGGTGAACACCCCGCACACCGGCACCACCTTCGAGATCTTCGAGGCGGTCGGCCAGGCGCTGGTCGTACTGGTCGTGTGCATGCTGCTCGCCGAGCGGCTGCCGCGCCTGATGTACCCGCTGACCTCCGTGGGCCGGATGCCGCTGACCGTTTACTCCGGGCACATCCTGGTCCTGGCGGTGATCGTGGCCCTGCACCCGCAGAACGCCGCGGGCGGCCCCTGGTACCTGGAGATGTTCATTCTGGGCTCGTTCGTCTTCGCCTGCCTGTGGCGCTGGGCCGTGGGCCGGGGACCGTTCGAGATCGCCCTGGGCGTGTTCGCCGACAATGCCGTCAACATGGTGGAGGAGCGCCGGGCCGACCGGGGCGACCCCCCGCACCGGCCCGGCGCCCCCGGACGCTAGACCGGGGAGAAAGCCGTGGTCTGGCGCCAGATCAGCCCGTCGCGCAGTACGAAGGTCCCGTGGCTGTCGTTGACGGCGCCGTCCACCTCCACCCGGGAACGGTAGGTGATGACGTCCTCGGTCACCCGGAGCCCCAGCGGTTCGACGACCTCGGGGGACACGCCAGGTAGCCGGCCAGCAGGGCCCTGATCGAAGTCGTACAGCCCGAACTCCCTCCCAGGGGGTCGAGGTCCTTCTGCCCGGTCCTGCCGATGAGCCGCATGAGGTCGCCGACCCGCTGCGCGGCCGGGTTGGTGACCCGGTGGGACTGGGGCCGAGTCACCCTCGGGGGTAACGGAGGTGGGGGCGTGTCGTTCTCCGGGGCGGGTCCCGAGGGCGCCGGAGGCGGGGCCCGGGGTGCGGGGCGAGTGGTTCAGGGGCTGTCGGGGCGTTTGATGTGCGCCGAGGTGCGGTCCTGGTGCGCCAGGGTGTCCGTGGTGGTGCGCGTGTTCTGCCGGATGAGGCGGCGGGCGTCGTCGGCGGCCGACCGCGCCACCGCCGGGCTGGCCACCGGGCGCGCCGACGGCTCGGTGTCCTCGGGCAGGCCGATGTCCATGGGCAGCCCGGCCTTGCTGATCACCCGCAGCTGCGCCGACTCCTGCGACTGCGAGGGCCGGATGTCGCCGTCCGGGGTCTTCCAGGCCGCCAGCCGGTGGGCGAACCAGCGGGTGCCCCGGTACTCGGGCCCCCGGTCCCAGTCCACCCCGTCCGGCCGGTGCGCCAGGGCGTGCTGGAGGTCGGCCAGGGTCCACCCGGCGGAGAAGAACCGGGCACTCTCGGCCTTGAGATAGGGGAAGTCCACCCCCCGCAGTGAGGCGTCCTCCCGGCGGAGCAGCTCACAGGCGTCGTGCACCGCGTGCGGGGTGTGCCGGGGGCGGTGCAGCGGGTCCGCCTCGGGCCTGCGCAGCAGGGCGTCGTTGATCGTCACGATCACCTCGCCCCGGCGGTTGTCCCAGATGTCCACCTCCTCGCGCGCCCACCCCTGCGACTCGGCCAAGGCCGTGGCCAGTCTGCGCAGGTCGACCTGGCTGTCGTCACTACTGATCCGGAATTCCGCCATGGCTCCAGGGTAGGACAGGGGCCGGACGAGCTGCCGGGGTGACAGGCTCCGCTGAAGGGCCGAAGGGAGTGGTCCGGTCTAGACCGCACGTGAGGTCGGAGTCCCGTAGTTCGCAGTCAAAACCACGTTTTTTGGGCATTTCTTGAGCGAAGTTGGAGGAAAGGACGATATGAGAAGTGGTTCGCTCTTGGAGTCTCCTCCAACCTTGGCGGATGCGAACCCGAGGGGGCCTGACGGCGACCCGGCCCGGGGTTATGGTGACTGCCTGACAGCGGGGGACACCCACCCCGCGTCGAGCGAGGACACGCCGTTTGCGCTGGCAGCAGCGCGCGGCCCCAGTTGAACCGACGAGCTGTAGGTGCCCGTGCCCCACACCGCATTCGCGCCCGAGGCGACGACCAACCACGCGCTCCGGGCCTATCTGCACGGCCTTCCGGGGGTCGACGAGGTCGGCGCCCGCGCCCGTGCCCAGGACCTGTCCACCCGGTCGATCAAGACCACCGCCAAGGCGAAGGCCATCGACCTGGCCATCTCCATGGTGGACCTGACCACCCTCGAGGGCGCCGACACACCCGGCAAGGTCCGGTCCCTGTGCGCCAAGGCCGCCCTGCCCGATCCGACCGACCGCACCGTGCCGCACGTGGGCGCCGTGTGCGTCTACCCGGACATGGTCGCCACCGCCGTCGAGGCGCTGCGCGGCACCGGGATCGGCGTGGCCTCGGTGGCCACCGCCTTCCCCGCCGGGCGCGCGCCCCTGGAGGTCAAGCTGGCCGACACCCGGCAGGCGGTCGCCGACGGTGCGAGCGAGATCGACATGGTGATCGACCGCGGCGCCTTCCTGTCCGGCGACTACCTGAAGGTCCACGAGGAGATCGTCGCGGTCAAGGAGGCCTGCGGTGACGCCCACCTGAAGGTCATCCTGGAGACCGGTGAACTGGTCACCTACGACAACGTGCGCCGCGCCTCCCACCTGGCGATGCGCGCGGGCGGTGACTTCATCAAGACCTCCACCGGCAAGGTCGCCCCGGCCGCGACGCTGCCGGTCACGCTGATCATGTTGGAGGCCGTGCGCGACCACTTCGCCGCCACCGGCCGCCGGATCGGCGTCAAGCCCGCGGGCGGTATCCGCACCACCAAGGACGCCATCCGCAACCTGGTGCTGGTCAACGAGACCGCCGGGCCGGAGTGGCTGACCCCGGACCTGTTCCGGATCGGCGCCTCCAGCCTGCTGAACGACCTGCTCATGCAGCGCACCAGGCTGTCCACCGGCACCTACCCGGGCCCCGACTACTACACGCAGGACTGAGCCGTGATCTTCGAGTACGCGCCCGCACCGGAGTCCCGCTCCGTCGTCAGCCTGCGCGAGACCTACGACCTGTTCATCGACGGCGAGTTCGCCCCGGCGCAGAGCGGTGAGTACCTCACCTCGCTCAACCCGGCCGACGAGGAGAAGCTCGCCCAGGTGGCCGTGGCCGACCGGGCCGACGTCGACCGCGCCGTCGCCGCAGCCCGCCGCGCCTACGAAACCGTGTGGAGCCGCATGAGCGGTGCCGAGCGCGGCAAGTACCTGTTCCGCATCGCCCGGATCATCCAGGAGCGCTCGCGCGAGCTGGCCGTCCTGGAGTCGATGGACAACGGCAAGCCCATCAAGGAGACCCGCGACGTCGACCTCCCGCTGGTCGCCGCGCACTTCTTCTACTACGCCGGCTGGGCCGACAAGCTCGCCCACGCCGGGCTGGGCCCCGACCCGAAGCCGCTCGGTGTGGCCGCCCAGGTCATCCCGTGGAACTTCCCGCTGCTCATGCTCGCGTGGAAGATCGCCCCGGCCCTGGCCACCGGCAACACCGTGGTGCTCAAGCCCGCCGAGACCACCCCGCTGACCGCTCTGGTCTTCGCGCAGATCTGTCAGGAGGCGGAGCTGCCCCCGGGTGTGGTCAACATCCTGACCGGCGCGGGGGAGACCGGCCGGGCCCTGGTCGAGCACCCGGGCACCGACAAGGTCGCCTTCACCGGTTCCACCGAGGTCGGCCGCCAGATCGCCCGCGCCGTGGCCGGGACCGACAAGCGCCTCACCCTGGAGCTGGGCGGCAAGGGCGCCAACATCGTCTACGACGACGCCGCCCTGGACCAGGCCGTGGAGGGCGTGGTCTCCGGCATCTTCTTCAACCAGGGCCATGTGTGCTGCGCCGGTTCGCGCCTGCTGGTCCAGGAGTCCGTCGCCGAGGAGTTCCTGCCCCGGCTCAAGGCGCGGATCGAGAAGCTGCGCCTGGGCGATCCGCTGGACAAGAACACCGACATCGGCGCGATCAACTCCGCCGCCCAGCTGGAGCGGGTCCGCGAGCTCACCGCCACCGCCGACGAGGAGAACGTCGAGCGCTGGTCGCCCGCCTGCGACCTGCCCGAGCGCGGCTACTGGTTCGCGCCCACCGTGCTCACCGGCGTCAGCCAGGCGCACCGGGTGGCGCGCGAGGAGATCTTCGGCCCCGTGCTGTCGGTGCTGACCTTCCGCACCCCGGAGGAGGCCGTGACCAAGGCCAACAACACCCCCTACGGACTGTCCGCGGGGGTGTGGACGGAGAAGGGCTCCCGCATGCTGTGGACCGCCGAGCGCCTGCGCGCCGGTGTGATCTGGTCCAACACGTTCAACAAGTTCGACCCGACCAGCCCCTTCGGCGGCTACAAGGAGTCGGGATACGGCCGCGAGGGCGGGCGACACGGTTTGGAGGCCTACCTTGGCTGAGCGGCGCGAGAACAAGAAGAAGGGCGCTGCCAAGGGCGGCGCCAAGGCCAAGGCCGCCAGGTCGGCTGAGACCGGGAAGGCTGCCGAGACGGCTGCCCGGCCGGCTGAGTCGGCTGCCGTTCCGGCGCGCCTGGCCGTGAAGAAGACCTACAAGCTCTACCTCGGCGGGGCCTTCCCGCGTTCGGAGTCGGGCAGGAGTTACCCCGTGACCTCAGCGGACGGCACCCACCTGGCCAACGCCTCGCTGGCCTCCCGCAAGGACGCGCGCGACGCCGTCGGCGCGGCCCGCAAGGCCTTCGGCGGCTGGTCCGGGCGCACCGCCTACAACCGCGGCCAGATCCTGTACCGGGTCGCCGAGGTCATGGAGGGGCGCCGCGCCCAGTTCGCCGCCCGGCTCGTGGACGCCCGGGGGCTGTCCGCGGCCGAGGCCGACCGGATCGTGTCCGCGGCCGTGGACCGCTGGGTGTACTACGCGGGGTGGACCGACAAGTTCGCCCAGGTCCTGGGCGGGGCCAACCCGGTCTCCGGGCCGTTCTACAACCACTCCGCACCCGAACCCACCGGGGTGGTCGCGGTGTTCGCACCGCAGGACGCCCCGCTGCTCGGGCTGACCTCGGTGCTCGCCCCGGTCATCGCCACCGGCAACACCGCCGTGGTGGTCACCTCCGAGACGGCGCCGCTGACCGCGATCGAGCTGGCCGAGGTGCTCGCCACCTCCGACCTGCCCGGCGGTGTGGTCAACCTGCTCACCGGCAAGGCCGCGGAGATCGGCCCGCACCTGGCCTCGCACGCCGACGTCAACGCCCTGGACCTGACCGGGGCCGGGGACTCGGCGGTGGAGTTCGAGCGGGACGCGGCGACCACCCTCACCCGGGTGCTGCGCCCCGGAGCCGAGGCCGACGGCGGCGAGGACGCCTGGCTCGACACCGACCCCGGAACCTCCAGGCTGACGCCCTTCCTGGAGACCAAGACGGTCTGGCACCCGGTCGGGGTGTAAGACTGGCGGCCCGGCCCGTCCCCACTTTCCGGGGCGGGCCCGGTCCGACAGCCGAGTGGAGGAACGGTGTCAGCGAACACCCCCGAGCAGGCCGAAACCAGCACTCCCGAACCTTTCGTCCCGCAGGTCGAGGTGCCCGAACCCCAGCGGGTCCCCGGACTGCGCCTGGTCCGCCTGGACCGCACCACCCCCGAGGTGGCCCTGCTGCGCGAGGTCCTGCCCCGCCAACGGGTGGCCCCCGACCAGCGCCGCTTCGTCGACGAGGCGGTGCACACCCTGCCGCGCGCCGACGAGGACCCGGAACGCTTTCCGTACGCGATCGTCCTCAACTCCGGGACCCTGACAGAGCGGAGTGCTGTCCTGGACGCCTGTGTGGGCTTCGGCATCATCGACCGGGTCGGCCAGCTGCGCGATCTGGTCGACGATCCGGCCGATGCCGTACAGCTGCGGGCCTTCTATATCGCCCTCGAACACCAGGGTCGGGGGATCGGCCGGGCCGCCTGCGCCGCCCCGCTGCTCGACCTGTTCGTCGCCGCCGTGGCTCCGCGGGCCACCCAGATCGTGCTGTGCCTCAACGACGGAAACGAGCTGGGGGAACGTACGTACAGCGCCGCCGGGTTCACGCCCACCGGGCGCCGCTACGACGCGGGCGAACACGGCATGCAGAGTGTGCTCTCCCGGCCGGTGCAGACCGGCTACCACCCCGTCCCCCAGCTCCCGGAGCCCCGATGACGCGTTGGCGGGGTTCACGCAAGAGGGCGGCCGGGCGCTGGGACACCACCCAGGTGCGCCTGGTCCGGCTGGACACCGGGTCCGCCGAGTCCGCCCTGCTGCGCGAGGCCGTGCTCGAGCACGACCTCCCGCCCGAGCAGCTGCGCTTCACCGGGCTGCCCGTGCGTACCCTGCCCGACGCCGACCAGGACCCCGAACGCGTCCCGTACGCGATCGTGGCCCTGGACGGCGCGCTGACCGGCCCGGACTCGGCGCGGGCCGCCTGCGCGGGGTTCGGGGTCCTGGACCGGGTGATCGGCTCGGAACTGGTCGACGCGCCGGAGCGCGCCGTACTGATGCGCGCCTACTACGTCACGCCACAATGGCAGGGCCGGGGGGTCGGTCGGGCCTCGTGCTCCGCGCCCCTGCTGGACCGGCTGGTCGCCGAGGTCGCACCGCACGCCGAACGGATCGTGTTGTGCGTCAACCAGGCCAACCAGTCGGCGCAGCGCGCCTACCGGGCCGCGGGATTCGACTTCACCGGCAAGGTCGTCCCCGGCGGTGCGGGCCCCCAGGACGTGATGGCGCGCCCCCTCAGCCCGCCTGCCAGAACCCGGGCCCACACAACCCCGGAACCCGCAATCCACCCCGAACCGCGCACGCGGTACCTATGAACGGAGAATGCGCAGTGACTCGCACACCCCAGGCCGTGGCCGAGGAAGCCGCAACCGAGCTGCGTTCGCGCACCGGTGTGGACAGTTACGACGTGGCCCTGGTGATGGGGTCCGGTTGGGCGACCGCCGCCGACCTGATCGGCGACTCCAAGGACGAGTTCGCCTCGGCCGAACTGCCCGGCTTCCTGCCCCCGGCCGTGGACGGCCACAGCGGCACCATCCGCAGCATCGCCGACGGCGACCGCGACGTGCTCGCCTTCCTGGGCCGCACCCACCTGTACGAGGGCCACGGCACCGACGTGGTCGTGCACAACGTCCGCACCGCCGCCGCGGCGGGAGCCAAGACCATCGTGCTCACCAACGCGGCGGGCGGGATCAACACCGACTACGCCGTGGGCTCGCCGGTGCTCATCGCCGACCACATCAACATGACCGCGCAGTCGCCGCTGACCGGCGCGAACTTCGTGGACCTCACCGAGACCTACACGTCCGAGCTGCGCGCCATCGCCCGCCAGGTCGACCCCGACCTGCCCGAGGGCGTCTACGCGGCCATGCCCGGCCCGCACTTCGAGACCCCCGCCGAGATCCGGATGCTCCGCGCGATGGGCGCCGATCTGGTCGGCATGTCCACCGTCCTGGAGGCCATCGCCGCCCGCGAGGCCGGCGCACGCGTCCTGGGCATGTCCCTGGTCACCAACATCGCCGCCGGGCTGGAGGGCGCCAACCTCGACCACGAGGACGTCCTGGCCACCGGCCGCGACTCCGCCGCGACCGTGGGCCGCCTGCTCGCGGACATCGTTGCCAAGATCTGAGAGATCTGATTTTGGGCCTCCGCTTCGCTTTGGCCCGTGTTCTCCGCCTTTGCGGAGGGATTGGGTTTAGGCAAGCACGGCATCCTCGACGGCGCCCACCCGTCGCCCGCCACCAACCCTCAACGGACGCCTGCGGCGCAGACTTGTCTCTGGCTCGTTCCTCGCTAGCGGCTTGTCTCGTCTTGCAGCACCCTCCCCGGCGGTCGAACGGGAAAGAACACCCCCGGTGGCTCGCCATCCGGACTCGTCATTCGGAAAGGATCTCCCCATGCTCGACTCCGCCCTCCTCATCCAGGCCCGGGAATGGCTGGACCAGGACCCCGACCCCGTAACCAGGGGAGAACTGGGCGCCCTGCTGGCCAGGGTGGAGGTCGGGGACGGGCAGGCCCTGGCCGATCTCACCGATCGTTTCTCCGCTCGGCTGGAGTTCGGTACGGCGGGGTTGCGCGGTGCGCTGGGGGCCGGGCCCAACCGGATGAACCGGGTGGTGGTCATGCGCGCCGCCGCGGGGATCGGGGCGTGGCTGGGCGAAGGCGGCAGGCACGTGGTGATCGGTTATGACGCCCGGCACCGGTCGGCGGACTTCGCGCGGGACAGCGCGGCGGTACTGACCGGGGCCGGGCACCGGGTGTCCCTGCTACCCGGACCACTGCCCACACCGGTGCTGGCGCACACTCTGCGCGCGCTGGGCGCGGACGCCGGGATCGTGGTGACCGCCAGCCATAACCCGCCCCAGGACAACGGCTACAAGGTCTACGTGGGCGGGTCCGGTGACGACGCGGGATCCCAGATCGTCTCCCCGGTGGACGCCGAGATCTCGGCCGCCATCGACGCGGTGGGGCCGGTTGGCGCGCTCCCGCTGGGCGAGGACTGGACGGTGCTGGGGCCCGAGGCGGTCGCCGGGTACCTGGACGCGGTGACCGCGCTGGTGCCGGAGGGACCCCGGAACCTCTCGGTGGTCTACACGCCCATGCACGGGGTAGGCGGCCGGGTGCTGATGGAGGCGGTCGAAAGGGCCGGTTTCGCGGCTCCGGCGGTGGTGGCCGAGCAGTTCGAGCCGGACCCGGACTTCCCCACGGTCGCCTTCCCCAACCCGGAGGAGCCGGGGGCGATGGACCTGGCCCTCGCTGCGGGCCGGACTCGCGGGGCCGACCTGGTAGTGGCCAACGACCCCGACGCCGACCGGTTGGCGCTGGCGGTTCCCGGGCACGGTCTGCTCACCGGGAACGAGGTGGGCGGTCTGCTCGCCCAGTACGTGCTCGACCACACGAGCGGCGACGACCGGGTGGTGGCCACCTCGATCGTCTCCTCCAGTCTGCTCGGCAAGATCGCCCGGGACCGGGGCGTGCACTACGAGGAGACCCTGACCGGGTTCAAGTGGCTGGCCCGCGCGGGCGCTCCCGGGCACAAGCGGGTGTTCTCCTACGAGGAGGCGCTGGGCTACTGTGCGGGCGGTGACCGGGGCCGTCCGGTGGCTGACAAGGACGGGATCAGCGCCGCGCTGCTGGCGCTGTCGATGGCGGCCGAGGCCAAGAGCCACGGGCGCACCCTGGTGGACCTGCTCGACGACCAGGCCCGTGAGTACGGCCTGCACCTGAGCGACCAGCTGTCGGTTCGGGTGGAGGACCTGTCGGAGATCTCCGCGGCGATGCGGCGGCTGCGCGCCGAACCGCCCGCCGCGTTCGGCCCCCTGAAGGTGACGGGGGCCGTCGACTTCGCCGACGGTCGCGAAGGGCTACCGCCGACCGACGCGCTGCGCTTCGAGCTGGGGGGCGGGGTGTGGGGGCGGGTGACGCTGCGCCCCTCGGGGACCGAACCCAAACTGAAGGCCTACGCCGAGGTGGTTTTGGGGGTTGACGACGACGTCGCTGCCATCCGCGCGCGCGGTTCGGAACTGCTGGCCGAACTGATGGCGTCGGTCGCCGAGGCGGTCAGGGGATGATCCGGGGGAGGGGCGGGGTCACTCGCTCCCCTCGGACGGCTCGACGACAGGCCGGTGCACGACCTCGTCGATGACGGTGAGCGTCTGGGTGGACGTCACACCGGGGAGGGACTGGAGGCGGCTCAGGATCAGGTCGCGCAGCTGGTTGGTGTTGGCGACGCGGACCAGCAGGACGATGTCGGCCGATCCCACGACGTACCAGCAGTACTCGATCTCGGGGTAGGACGAGAGGATCTCCCGGTTGGCCCGCCAGTCGGGCTGACTGCCCGAGATGAGCACGAGCGCGGTGACGCCCAGCCCCATCTTGGAGTGGTCGGTCACCACGGAGTAGCCGCGGATGACCCCCTCGTCAGTGAGCCGCTTGATCCGGTTGTAGGCGGTGGCCCGGGAGACGTTGGCCAGTGCGGCGATCTCCGTGATGCCGGTCCGAGCGTCCTTGGCGAGCGCGCTCAGAATGGTCTGGTCGGTCGAGTCCGGCCGCCGGCCGCTCCTGCGCTGTTCGCCCATGGCCATGTGCGTGCTCCTCGTGTGCTCTTGTCGCAGTGCTCAGCTCCTTGCTGTCATCTTTGACAGGGAGCTAAGGAAGTACCAGGTAAACGTTGTTTTCGTCCATTGAAATCTCAGTCGGCGAGATGCTGGGCGCACGTTCGTCGGATGCGGGGGCCGGGGTGGGGGATCGGGGGATGGTGCGCCCGTACTTCTTGTGTGAACCGCCAAACGGGTGTGTGGCGGAGGGGTTCCGACTGTACTCATGGTTGACGCACGGGATGGAGCGTGAGTTTCCCCGACTGGCCAGTAACTACACCGAACTGTCCTGATTCAGTCAGAAATTCTCGCTTGCGGGCCTATTTCGGTCATATTTGTCGTATCTGTGGCGACATGCAACGACTCCTGTGGGCGGGGCTGGTGAAGGTCCTCGCTCCCGCCTGTCGGGCACACCCCTCGTGCTCGGATCGCAACGCTCGGGTGGCTTCCGGTGGTCAAGGTGTTGATGGCGATTCGTGATGTTTGGCGCTGTGTGTCGTTTTCCCTCGCGTGAGATGTCCAAGCCTGGACATCTGAGTACGAAACGAGGTTCTTCGTTCGCTGATGTATCGACTGTTCGGACATATCTAGCGTAACTGTCCAGTTAGCCGGAGAATCAAGGCATACCGTGACCACCCCGAGCCCCGACCGCGCCACGACGCGCGCAGGGCCACGTTGGGAGCCGCTCGACATGCCACCCGAAGAGTCGACGGGCCAGGGCGCCATCACCGTGGCGCACCTGGCACCCGAACTGACCCGCGGCCTCTACCGCGACATGCGCACCGCGCGCGACCTGGACACCGAGGCCATCGCCCTGCAGCGCCAGGGCGTCTTCCCCGCCTACGTCTCCGTCCGGGGGCAGGAGGCCGCGCAGGTCGCCAGCGCCACCGCGCTCGACCCCGCCCGCGACTTCGTCTTCCCCACCTACCGCGAGATGGCCGTCGCCCTGGCCTACGGCGTCGAGATGGTCGGCTACATGGCCACCCACCGCGCCCTGTGGCACGGCGGCCTCTACGACGTCATGGGCTCCCGCTTCGGCGCCATCAACGCCGTGGTCGGCGGACCCGTCCCGCACGCCGTGGGCTGGGCGGTCGGTGAGAGACTGCGCGGCGACCAAGGCGTGGCCATGGCCTACTTCGGTGACGGTGCCAGCTCCGAGGGCGACGTACACGAGGCCATGAACTTCGCCGGGGTCTTCACGGCACCGGTCGTCTTCTTCTGCCAGAACAACCAGTGGGCCCTGTCGGTGCCCAACGAACGCCAGGTCGCGGGCGGCTCCATCGCCGCGCGCGCCGAGGGCTACGGCATGCCCGGCGTCCTCGTCGACGGCAACGACGCCGGAGCGGTCTACGCGGCCACCGACGAGGCCGTCCAGCGCGCCCGCGAGGGCGGCGGACCCACCGTCATCGAGGCGCTCACCTACCGCGTCGAACCCCACTCCACCTCCGACGACCCCGGCCGCTACCGCGACGAGGCCGTCGCCGACCGCTGGCGCCAACGCGACCCCATCGACCTGCTGCGCACCGCGATGCTACAGGCCGAGCACGCCGACGAGGCCTTCTTCGCCACCGTCGCCACCGAGGCCGCCCAGCGCGCCGAGCAGATCCGGGACGGGGTCGCCAGCGCCCCCGAGCCCGACGGATCCGAGCTGTTCACGCACGTCTTCCGGGAGACCACCGAGGAGCTGACCCGGCAGCACCGCACCTGGCAGGAAGAGGTCGAGCTGTGACAGAGCTGATCGAGCACGAGCACACCGACGCCGCGGTCGGGCCCCGCACGGTCGAGCTGTCCATGCAGCAGGCGATCAACCGGGCCCTGCACACCCTGCTCACCGAGGACCCCGACGTCCTGGTCTTCGGTGAGGACGTCGGCGCCCTCGGCGGAGTCTTCCGCGTCACCGACGGACTCCAGAAGGAGTTCGGCGACCAGCGCGTCTTCGACACCCCGCTGGCCGAGTCCGCCATCATGGGCATGGCGGTCGGCCTGGCCATGAACGGCTGGCGGCCGGTCCCCGAGCTCCAGTTCGACGGCTTCGCGTATCCGGCCATCGACCAGATCGTCAACCAGGTGGCGCGCATGAACTACCGCACCCGCGGCGCCGCACCCATGCCGATCACCCTGCGCCTGCCCTCCTTCGGCGGCATCCAGGCCCCCGAACACCACGGCGAGAGCCTCGAGGCCCTCTTCGCGCACACCCCCGGGCTGAAGGTCGCCGCCCCCTCCGACCCCGCCGAGGCCTACAGCCTGCTGCTGCAGTCGGTGCGCTCCGACGACCCGGTCGTGTTCATGGAGCCCAAGGCCCGCTACTGGGACCGCCGCCCGGTCCAGCTCAGCGAGCCCACGGACCCCATCGGCACCAGCCGGATCGTGCGCCCCGGCCGCCACGCCACCCTCGTCGCCTGGGGCGCGATGGTGCACAAGTGCCTCCAGGTCGCCGAGCTCGCCGCCGAGGACGGGGTCGAGCTGGAGGTCCTGGACCTGCGCTGGCTCAAGCCCATCGACGCCGCCGGGCTGGCCGCCTCGGTCGCCCGCACCAAGCGCGCCGTGGTCGTCCACGAGGCCCCGCTCACCGCCGGGCTGGGGGCCGAGGTGTCCACCCTCATCACCGAGAACTGCTTCCGTGACCTGGCCGCCCCGGTCCAGCGCGTCACCGGATTCGACGTCCCCTACCCGGCCGGGCCGCTCGAGCCCCAGTACCTGCCGACGATCGACCGCGTCCTGCTCGCGGTCCAGCGAACCCTGGAGTACTAGCCCACATGGCAGAAGAGAACATCACCTTCACCCTCCCCGACCTGGGGGAAGGTCTGGTCGAGGCCACTGTCCTGGAGTGGCAGGTCTCGGTCGGGGACACCATCGGCCGCAACGACCCGCTGGTCGAGGTGGAGACCACCAAGTCGGCCGTGGTCATCCCCTCGCCCAAGGCCGGGCGCGTGGTGGAGCTGCACGCCGAGGAGGAGCAGGTGGTTCCGGTCGGCGACCCGCTGGTGACCTTCGCCGTCCAGGTCGAGGAGAGCGCCCCGCAGGCCGGGATCGTCGGCCGGGTCCCGACCGAGGACACCAAGCCCAAGCGCCGGGTCCGGCTCAAGCCGCCGACGGACTGATCCGGTCAGCCGGTTGTGCTCACTCCGGGTCGCTGACACGGAGTGTCAACCGATGCGCCAAAGGTCCCACCAATGACGAGGGCCCGTTCGGATGTCGACACAAGCGGAACGCGCCAACCAGGCCAACCGTTTATAGAAACATCTGAATGGGCCTTCGTCTGTTCGATCAAATCCCACCCCCGGCATAAGAAACGGAAGGATTCATGACCGCGAATCTCGTCGGAGACGTGACAATGCGCTATACGGATTTGCCTTCACCCGCTCCGACGGACTCCGTACCGGTGCTTCTGTTGCACGGTTTCGGCACCGACTTCGACATGAATTGGCGCGCCGCGGGCTGGCCGCGCGCGCTGGAGGCGGCCGGGCGCCGGGTGATCGGCCCGGACCTGCGCGGCCACGGGGCCAGTGACAAGCCCACCGACAGCGGGCTCTACCTGCCCGAACACTTCGTCGCCGACATCCTGGCGATGCTCGATGACCTGGGTGTGACCAGCGTCGACGTGGTCGGCTACTCCATGGGGTCCCGGCTGGCCTGGGAGCTCGCGCTCACCGCGCCCGACCGGGTCCGCCGCCTGGTCCTGGGCGGTTTCGGCCCGGCCAATGCCCTGGCCGGTCTGGACACGGCCGAGCCCGGCGCGGGTGACAGCCCGTTCGACCACGTCTACCGCACCGTCGCCGCCCTGCCCGGCAACGACGCCGCGGCGCTGGCCGCCTGTGTGCGGGGGCAGGCCTCCCGCCCCTTCCAGGAGGAGCCGCGCCCCCAGGGCATCCCGATGCTCCTGGTCTCGGGCGTCAAGGACACCGTCGCCGAGGGTGCGGCGGAGCTCGCCGAACGCTGCGGGGCCTCCTTTGTGGAGATCCCCGGCCGGGACCACGCCAACGCCGTCTCCTCCAGGGTCTTCAAGCAGGCCGTGGCTGCCTTCCTCGA
This sequence comes from Nocardiopsis exhalans, assembly GCF_024134545.1. Lineage (GTDB taxonomy): Bacteria > Actinomycetota > Actinomycetes > Streptosporangiales > Streptosporangiaceae > Nocardiopsis > Nocardiopsis exhalans. Next base: position 5,452,342 of record NZ_CP099837.1, on the reverse strand, counting down.
GGAGGGGCAAGAGCGGTAGGAGGGGCCGGGGAGGGCGCTGTGAAGGGGGCCGGACCCGAGGGCGCCGGGGCCGAAGTGGGTTAGCCCGGTCTAGACCGGTTGGGGCGATGTGGGGCCCGCTGGGAGTAGTGAAGATCACGATACGGACGGTAACGGCGCTGGTTTTCCGCGTGGGGGGCGAGGTCAATAACAGCGAATAGCCCGCTAGTTGCCCAGATTCGGTGTGCTCTTGGTAACTTCCAAGTAAGGCCCCGTGTCACTCTGCTCTCGCCTTCATAACAACTCCGTCCGTTGGTTAGGTGTACTTTCGGCCAGCGGATATCGTCCGGCAACAGAACTCAGGTCGGTTCCGCGCGGAATGCGGACCGCTGAGAGGGCGAAGGGGAGACTTTCTAGTGAAGCGCAGCAACGCAGCCAAGTTCGCCGCGGTCGCAGCGGCGGGTGTGCTGGCACTGACCGCGTGTGACAACGCCACAGACGACGGTGCCGCCGGTGGCGGCAACGGCGGAGGCGACGGAGAAACCGCCTCCGAGCTCCAGGTCGGTCTGGCCTACGACGTCGGCGGCCGTGGCGACCGCTCCTTCAACGACTCCGCCTACCGGGGCCTGGAGCAGGCCGCCGAGGAACTGGGCGTACAGACCCAGGACTTCGAGCCCGCCGACGGTGAGGCCGAGTCCGCCAAGGAAGAGCGCCTGGCCACCATGGCCGAGGAGGGCTACGACCTCGTCATCGCGGTTGGGTTCGCCTACGACGCGGCCGTTCAGTCGGTCGCCCCCGACTACCCGGAGGTCGACTTCGCGATTGTCGACTCCGAGATCGAGGGCATCGACAACGTCACCAGCCTGGTCTTCGCCGAGGAGCAGGCCTCCTTCCTGGCCGGTGCCGCCGCGGCGCTGACCACCGAGGAGGACCACGTCGGCTTCATCGGCGGTGTCGAGACCCCGCTGATCCGTAAGTTCGAGGCCGGGTTCCTCGCGGGCGTCGAGCACGTCAACGAGGACATCGACGTCGAGATCAACTACCTCAGCCAGCCGCCGGACTTCGCCGGCTTCAACGACCCGGCCCAGGGCCGTGAGGCCGCCCAGGCACAGTACGACCGCGGCGCGGACGTCATCTACCACGCCGCCGGCGCCTCCGGTAACGGCATCCTCCAGTCCGCCGTCGAGAACGAGTTCACCTTCATCGGTGTCGACAGCGACCAGTACGAGAACGCCGAGGACGAGCAGAAGCCGTACGTCCTGACCTCCGCGATCAAGCAGGTCGACGTGTCGGTCTTCGAGCTGATCAGCGCGGCCGTCGACGGCAGCGTCGAGGGCGGCATCCAGCGCTTCGACCTCAGCGACGGCGGCGTCGACTACACCACCTCCAACGGGGAGGCCATCGAGCCGATCCAGGAGGAGCTGGACGAGCTCAAGCAGCAGATCATCGATGGTGACATCGAGGTTCCCACTCAGCCGTAACGGGCACGGGAAACAGCACAGGAGCGGGCGCCGGGCCCGCGTCGTGACCTGACGTCGCGAAAACGGAGCCGAAGGGGCGAGCCCCCTTCGGCTCCACCCGGTAGCCGCACCGCGACGAAGGCGTCCCGGCCGTGGCCGATCCCAGGCCCGCCGCGCCCCGCCGCAAGTTCCCACAGAGGAGTCTGATGAGCAGCACGCCATCGGGCGGCGGGTCGAACGGACCCGCCGCCGTTGAGCTGCGCGGGATCACCAAGCGTTTTCCCGGCGTCGTGGCCAACCACGACATCGACATCACCGTGGCTCCCGGTACCGTGCACGCCATCGTCGGCGAGAACGGGGCGGGTAAGTCCACGCTGATGAAGACCCTGTACGGCATGCACAAGCCGGACGAGGGTCACATCTACATCCGCGGCCAGGAGGTGCGCTTCAACTCGCCCTCCGACGCCATCAAGCACGGCATCGGCATGGTGCACCAGCACTTCATGCTGGCCGACAACCTCACCGTGCTCGAGAACGTGGTCTTGGGCGCCGAGCGCAAGCACGGCATCGGCCGCAGGGCTCGAGCCCGCATCCTGGAGTTGTCCGGACAGTACGGGCTCGGCATCGACCCCGACCGCCTCATGGAGGACCTGGGCGTGGGCGACCGCCAGCGCGTGGAGATCCTCAAGGTGCTCTACCGCGGCGCCGAGACCATCATCCTGGACGAGCCCACCGCGGTCCTGGTCCCGCAGGAGGTCGACGAGCTCTTCGACAACCTGCGCGAGCTCAAGCGCGAGGGCCTCACGGTCATCTTCATCTCGCACAAGCTCGACGAGGTCCTGTCTGTGGCCGACGAGATCACCGTGATCCGGCGCGGGACCACGGTGGCCACCGCCGACCCGAACAGCACCACCGCCCGTCAGCTGGCCACGCTCATGGTCGGCGGCGAACTCCCGGTGCCCGAGCTGCGCGAGTCCACCGTTACCGACCACGTCGTCCTGTCCATGACCGGGGTCACCGTACTCTCCCCAGAGGGGCGTCCCGCCGTCGACGACGTCACCCTGGACATCCGTCAGGGCGAGATCGTCGGCATCGCCGGGGTCGAGGGCAACGGTCAGTCCGAGCTGATCGAGGCCATCATGGGCATGCGCCGGATCGCCTCCGGCGCCATCTCCCTCGAGGGCCGGGACACCACCGGCTGGAGCACGCTGCACCTCCGAGAGGCCGGGGTCGGTTACATCCCCGAGGACCGCCACCGGCACGGGATCCTGCTGGAATCGCCGCTGTGGGAGAACCGCATCCTCGGCCACCAGACCCGTCGGCCCAGCGTCAACGGATCCCTGATCAACCGGAGCGGCGCCCGCGCCGACTCCGAGCGCATCGTCGCCGAGTACGACGTGCGCACCCCCAACATCGACGTCATCGCCGACGCGCTGTCCGGGGGCAACCAGCAGAAGTTCATCATCGGTCGGGAGATGAGCGGATCCCCGCGCTTCCTGGTCGCAGCCCACCCCACCCGAGGCGTGGACGTGGGCGCGCAGTCGGCCATCTGGGCGCAGCTGCGCGAGGCGCGCGCCGCGGGCCTGGCGGTCCTGCTGATCTCCGCCGACCTCGACGAGCTCATCGGCATGTCCGACACACTCCACGTCATCCTGCGCGGCCGTATGGTCGCGGAGGCCGACCCGACCAGCGTCACCCCCGAACAGCTCGGCTCCGCCATGACCGGTGCCGGGCTGGAGGGCTCGCAGACGCACACAGAAGGTGACAGCGGTGCTGAGGGTGCCCACCGGAACGAGAGCGAGGGCGGGGCATGAGTAACACCGCAGGCCGCACCATCGCGGCACCGATCGTGATGCTCCTGGCTGTCGTCTTGGGTGTCGTGACCACCGTCGCCCTGGACCTGTTCCTGCTGCACTGGGCGGCGCTGATCATCGGAGTCACGCTCGCCTTCGCGCTCGTGGCGGTACTGGCGCCGATGACCCCGGACGAGAGCCGGGTCGGGGCCGACGGGACCAAGGAGGAGGGCACACCCCTCCATAACGTCCTGGTCGTCCCGATGGCCCTGATCCTGGCGGTCGTGGCCGGTCTGGTCTCCTCCTGGGTACTGGACCTCCAGCTGCTCGAACCCGTCGCGGCCGCGCTCGGCGCGCTCGTCGGTTCCGTTCTGGCGTTCGTGCTCTTCCACCGCCTTGCGGCGATGATGGCGCTGTCCTTCGCCGCGGTCCTGGTGGCCGGTGCGATCGCGATCGGCGTCACCGCGGCCGTGCTGCACTTCAGCGGCATCCCGCCGCTGGCCACCTTCGACCGCATGCTGGAGTACGGCACCCGGCCCAACAGCCTGGTGCAGATCATCAACGACAGCACCACCTACTACCTGGCCGCCGTGGCCGTGGCGATCGGCTTCAAGATGAAGCTGTTCAACATCGGCGTGGACGGCCAGTACCGGCTGGCCGCGCTGATGGCCGCCGCGGTGGGCGGTTACCTCGTGCTGCCCCCGGTGCTCAGCCAGTTCGTCGTCATCCTCACCGCCATCGCGGTCGGCGGCGCGTGGGCGGCCATCGCCGGTTACCTCAAGGTGGCCCGCGGCGTGTCCGAGGTGATCTCCACGATCATGCTCAACGCGATCGCCACGGGTATCACCGCCTACCTGCTGACCGAGGGCCGCCTCGCGGTCGAGATCAGCACCAACAACATCGGTACCCCGCCCATCCCCGAGTCCGGTTGGGTCCCCGGTATCCCGGCGACCTTCCTCGGTTCGGAGCGGGAGATCTTCGGTCTGATCTTCCTCTCCATCGCGGTGGGTATCGGTTACTGGTTCATGCTCAACCGCACCCGGTTCGGTTTCGAGCTGCGCGCCACCGGCCAGTCCAAGACGGCGGCCGAGGCCAGCGGTGTGAACGTCAAGAAAATGGTCTTCCTGTCCATGCTCTTCTCGGGCATGGTCGCCGGACTCGTGGGCCTGCCGCAGTTGCTGGGCAGCTCCCACTACTACGCGCTTGACTTCCCGGTCGGGATCGGCTTCATCGGCATCGCGATCGCGCTGCTGGGCCGCAACCACCCCGTGGGTATTGTGTTCGCCTCCCTGTTCTGGGCGTTCCTGACCCAGGCGTCGGGCATCCTGCCCTTCGACGGCATTCCGCAGGAGATCGCGGTCATCGCGCAGGCCACCATCGTCCTCACGGTCGTCGTGGTCTACGAGATCGTCCACCGCTGGGGCCGCCGCTACCAGCAGCAGCAGATCGGCAAGCAGCTCGGTCGTACGACCGAGACCACCCCGGAGCCCGCGGCCGTGTCCCACGGCAACGGCCCGGACCACGGTTCCGCCGAGGACTCCGAGGGTGAGAACGGCACCTCCGGTGGTTCCGACACTGACGGCACCGACGACAAGCGCGGCGGGGAGGCACAGTGAGCCAGGAACTCAACGTGATGGAGCCGGTGGCCAAGCCGTCCCGGCCCAAGGGGTGGGCGCGCTGGCGCATTCTCACCCTGCTGATGGCGGTCTTCGTGTCCCTGGCGGGCCTGCGGGTCATCACTGGCCAGGACATGCTGACCGACGCGGGAACCGTCCGCACCACGCTGACCTTCGCGGTCCCGATCGGTCTGGCCGCCCTCGGCGGTCTGTGGGCCGAACGCGCGGGCATCATCAACATCGGCCTCGAAGGCATGATGATCTTCGGGACCTGGTTCGGCGCCTACTTCGCGTGGAGCTTCAACGACCCGTGGATCGGCCTGCTGGCCGGGACCCTGGGCGGTATGTTCGGCGGCCTGATCCACGCGGTGGCCACCGTGACCTTCGCGGTGGACCACATCGTGTCCGGTGTGGCGATCAACATCCTCGCCCTGGGCGCCATGCGCTACCTGTCGATCCTGGTCTACGCCGACATCCCCGGTGCCGGCGCGGCCCAGTCCCCGTCGGCCCCGTCGTTCCCGACCCTGACGGTGCCGTGGCTGCCGGAGGCGCTCGGGCCGGTGGCCCAGAGCGGGATCTTCCTGGTCAGTGACTTCGCGGCGCTGATCATCGGTCTCACCACCCGCATGTCGGCGCTGACCCTCATCGCCATCCTGCTGGTTCCGATCAGCTACCTGGTGCTGTGGAAGACCACCTTTGGCCTGCGACTGCGCTCGGTGGGTGAGAACCCCGACGCCGCCGAGTCGCTCGGTGTGCCGGTGTACACGCTCAAGTACATCGCCGTGGTCATCTCCGGTGGTCTGGCGGGGATGGGCGGCGTCTTCCTCGCGATCGTCGCCTCGCAGATCTACCAGGAGGGTCAGACCGGCGGCCGCGGCTACATCGGTCTGGCCGCGATGATCTTCGGTAACTGGCGACCGGGTGGCCTGGCCATGGGTGCGACCCTGTTCGGCTACACCGACGCCCTCCAGCTGCGCGGCGGCGGCGCGGCCATCCACGCGCTGCTGCTGCTTCTGGCTGTGGTGTTGCTGGTGGTGGCTGTGTGGCAGGTGCGCAAGGACCGCAAGGGCATCGCGGTGGCCGGCTTCCTCGCCGCGATCGTCCTGCTGTTCTGGTACTTCAGCACCGACTCGCTCCCGCGTGAGCTGGCCACCTACAGTCCGCACATCGCCACCCTGCTGGTGCTCTCGCTGGCTTCCCAGAAGCTGCGCGCACCCGCCGGGATCGGCAAGCAGTGGAGGGCGAGCCGGTCATGACCGCACCCGTCGACGTGGACTGGGCGGCCCTGCGGGCGGCCGCCCGGGCGGCCATGGCCAACGCCTACGCGCCCTACTCGAAGTACCCGGTGGGCGCGGCGGCGCTGGTCGACGACGGCCGGACCGTGAGCGGCTGCAACGTGGAGAACGCCTCCTACGGTCTGGCCCTGTGCGCCGAGTGCGGGCTGGTCAGCGCGTTGCACGCCACCGGGGGCGGGCGGCTGGTCGCCTTCGCCTGCGTGGACGGTCAGGGTGAGACCCTGATGCCGTGCGGGCGCTGCCGTCAGCTGCTGTACGAACACGGCGGACCGGAGCTGCTGGTGGACACGCCCCAGGGCATCTGGCCCATGGACCGGGTGCTGCCCCAGGCCTTCGGCCCGCACAACCTGCCCTGACCTGCTGGCTGGCCTGACCCGACGGGCGTCTCCCCGGTCGCCGAACCACGGCGGCCGGGGAGACGCCTTTCTCGCACCACCTCGTAGTACTTCTTCACCACGGAAGGAACATGACATGGACGTCATCGAGATCATCCGAGCCAAGCGCGACGGGGGAAAACTCACCCCGGAGCAGATCGACTGGGTGATCGGGGCCTACACCCGTGGTGATGTGGCCGAGGAACAGATGGCCGCGCTGGCGATGGCGATCTTCCTGCGCGGCATGGACCGCGCCGAGGTGAGCCGCTGGACCGAGGCGATGCTCTCCTCGGGGGAGCGGCTGGACTTCTCCGACCTGGCCCGGCCCACCACCGACAAGCACTCCACCGGCGGCGTCGGCGACAAGATCACCCTGCCGCTCACCCCCACCGTCGCCGCCTGCGGCGCGGCCGTCCCGCAGCTGTCCGGGCGCGGGCTCGGCCACACCGGCGGCACCCTCGACAAACTGGAGTCCATCCCCGGCTGGCGCGCGTCGCTGTCCACCGAGGAGATGCGGCGGGTCATCACCGGCACCGGCGGCGTGATCTGCGCGGCCGGGTCCGGGCTGGCCCCGGCCGACCGCAAGCTCTACGCGCTGCGCGACGTCACCGGCACCGTGGAGTCCATCCCGCTGATCGCCGCGTCCATCATGAGCAAGAAGCTCGCGGAGGGGACCGCAGCCCTGGTTCTGGACGTCAAGGTGGGCTCGGGCGCCTTCATGAAGGACGCCGACGCGGCGCGTGAGCTGGCCCGCACCATGGTGGACATCGGCAACGACCACGGGGTGCGTACGGTCGCCCTGCTCACCGACATGGCCACGCCGCTGGGCCGCCAGGTCGGCAACGCACTGGAGGTCGCCGAGGCCGTGGAGGTGCTCTCCGGCGGCGGCCCGGCCGACGTCGTGGAGCTGACCGTGGCCCTGGCACGGGAGATGCTGATCGCGACCGGGCTGACCCCGGGCGAGAACGGAGTGAAGGACCCGGCCCAGGCCCTGCGCGACGGCGGCGCCCTGCAGGCCTGGAAGGACCTCATCCGGGCCCAGGGCGGCGACCCGGACGCGCCTCTGCCCGAGGCCGCCGAGCGCCGGGTGGTGCTGGCTCCGGCGGACGGCGTACTGACCAGGCTGGACGCCTACCAGGTCGGCCTGGCCGCCTGGCGCCTGGGCGCGGGCCGCGCCCGCAAGGAGGACGCGGTGTCCTTCGGCGCCGGAGTGACCCTGCACGCTAAGCCGGGCGAGGCCGTCAAGACTGGCGAGCCGCTGTTCACCCTGCACGCCGACGAGCCGGAGCGCTTCGACCGCGCCGCCCAGGCCCTGGAGGGCGCCTTCGACATCGAGGACGTGCTGGAGCAGAAGGTCCAGCCGTTGGTCATCGACCGCGTGTCCTGACCGTTCACACACGGAGGGGCTGGCGTGGTGCCAGCCCCTCCCCTGCACGTCTGCGGGCCCTGCCGTCAGTCCATGATGGGCGGCAGCATCTGCTGCGGTGCGGCCTCCGGGATCAGCAGGAACGAGGCGGCGGCCACCAGGACGAACAGGAAGCCCACGATCGTCGTCGCGGTGGCGGTCCACTTGGCCCAGTGGCGGGTGCCGCTGTTGAGCAGGGCCAGTGCCAGGGTCGAGGAGAGCACGGTGAGCAGGGCCACCGCGCCGCCCATCCAGACCTGCATCTCGATCTGCCGGATCTGGTTCGGGTCGATGGCCTGGCCACCGACCAGGATCATGCTGGTGAGGATCTCCAGTAGCTGCCCGGACAGGACGGTCACGGCGAGCAGCGCCGCGCCGACGATGCTCAGGGTCTCCGAGGAGAACGCACCGCCGGTGCGGGGCTCGGCCGGAGCGACCGCGAACTCGTGCTCGTGCTCGTGGTCGTACTCCTGACCGTGCTCCGCACCGTCGAGGCCGCCCTCCGCGGGCTCGGTGTCCTGAGCCGCGACGGGGGGCTCCGTGGCGAACCCCGGTTCGAACTTCGGCTGCGGGGCACCTGCTGCGGGGCTGTTGGTGTTCTCGGGCCTGGTGTTGTCTTCCGGTGCGGTACTCACGCGGCCAACGTACCCGCGGGTCCGGATAAACGGGACCTAAGAATCGCCTGCTCAGACCCGGAAAAGCACCAAGTTCCGGTCAGTGCCCCCACACGGGCGGAAGAGCCGGGCCTCGGTTCCCGGCGGGCACGGGTAGAGGCCGGAGGCATCGCCTCCGGCCTCTTGGGGTCCTGTGTCCAGGGTGGTTCGTGTGTGGGTTGTGGGACGGATCAGGGGGCCGGGTACACCGGGGTCGGCATCAGGACGAAGGTCAGCACGGCCAGGATCACGCACAGGATGCCCGCCAGTATCGTCGCCGAGGCCAGCTGTCGGGCCCACGCGCGAGTGGTGGTGCCGGCGCGGAACAGGGCGACGGCGGCGCAGATCACGGCCAGTCCGGCGAGCACCGCCGAACCGGTGAGCGAGCCCTGGACGACGACACTCGGTGCGTCGCTCTCCGAGATCGAGGGGGTGAGGACCCATCGGCTGAAGATCGCGATGAGCTCGGTGGCGAACAGGGTGGTGGCCAGCATGAGGAAGCCCGCGACGCTGAAGGTCTCGGCGCCGAAGAGGCTGGGGCGGGGAACGGTGTGCTGACCGGAGAGGAAGGCCTCGGGGGTGGAGTTGGTTTCGGGGGTGGAGTCGGCCTCGGGGGTGGAGTCGGCCTCGGAGCTCTCGGGCTTGTCGTCGGTGGGGGCGGTGGTGCTGGTGTCTTCGGAGGAGGTATTCACGCGCGCCAAAATACCGGGCGCATATCCCGTTTTCGCCATCTGTAACAGGGCAATCGCGGCCGGTTCTGGCCACGGGCATGATTGAGGGAAAAACAATCATGGATGCTTGTTTTTTTCTGTGTCCGGTGTCACTCTCTTTGCCATGACCGCTACATCTCTGTGGGTCGGGAACGCCTCGGGCTTCTACGGTGACCGGCTCTCGGCCGTTCACGAGATGCTCACCGAAGGCTCCGTGGACGTCCTGACCGGCGATTACCTGGCCGAACTCACCATGGCCATCCTCGGCCGCGACCAGCTGGCCGATCCGAGCCGGGGCTACGCCAGAACCTTCCTGAAGCAGATGCGCGAGTGCCTGGCGATCATCATGGAACGCCGCGTCCGCGTGGTCACCAACGCGGGCGGCCTCAACCCCCGGGGCCTGGCCGACAAGCTCACCGAGCTGGCCGACAGCCTCGGCTTCGAACCCCGCATCGCCTGTGTCACCGGGGACGACCTGCTGGACCGCGCCGAGGAGCTCAACCTCGGCGGGCCTCTGACCGCCAACGCCTACCTGGGCGCCTTCGGGATCGCGCGCTGCCTGGACGCGGGGGCCGACATCGTCGTGACCGGTCGTGTCACCGACGCCTCACTCGCGGTGGGCCCGGCGATCTCGCACTTCGGTTGGACCAGGGAGGACCTCGACGCCCTTGCCGGGGCGACCGCCGCCGGGCACGTCATCGAGTGCGGAACCCAGGCCACCGGCGGCAACTACGCTCTGGCCCGCGAACTCGCCGACAGGCGTCTGGACCACCCGGGTTTCCCGATCGCCGAGATCGCTCAGGACGGTTCTTCGGTGATCACCAAGCACGCCCGGTCCGGCGGCGCGGTCACCGTGGGAACCGTGACGGCTCAGCTCGTCTACGAGATCGCGGGCGCGCGTTATCCGGGCCCCGACGTCACCACGCGCCTGGACACCGTTCACCTGGTTCAGGAGGCCGACGACCGGGTGCGGATCAGCGGGGTGCGCGGTGAGGCGCCGCCGCCCGAGTTGAAGGTCGGGCTGACCGGGATCAGCGGCTTCCGCAACGAGGTCGACTTCCTCATCACCGGTCTGGACGCCCGGGCCAAGGCGGACCAGGCCGAACGCCAGATGCGCGCCGCCCTGGCCCACAACAAGCCCGGTGAGCTGAGCTTCGAGTTCACCCCGGCTCTCGACCCGCACGGGGACACCCAGGACGAGGCCACGGCGCGGCTGCGCGTCGTCGCCCGCGACCACGACCCCGCCGTCATCGGACGCCGCTTCGGCGCCGCCGCCGTGGAACTGGCCCTGGCCAGCTACGCCGGGTTCCACCTCACCGCGCCGCCGCGCGAGGCCCGCCCCGACGGGGTGGCGGTCACCCACGCGCTGGTCCCCGCCTTCGAGGTCGAGCACACCGTCATCACCCCCGAAGGCGACCGCGAGAGCGTCCCGCACCCCGAACACACCAGGGAGCTGACCGAGCTCCCCGAACCCCCGCTGCCGGAACCGCTTTCAGGTCCGGTGATCGACGGGCCCACCCGGCTGGCCCCCCTCGGCCTGGTCCTGGGCGCGCGCAGCGGAGACAAGGGCGCCGACGCCAACGTGGGCGTGTGGGCCACCTCGGACGAGGGCTGGCGCTGGCTGGCGCACACCCTCACCGTCGAGGCGCTGCGCGAACTCCTCCCGGAGACCGCCGACCTCAAGGTCACCCGCCACCTGCTGCCGAGTCTGCGCGCCGCGAACTTCTGGATCGAGGGGATGCTCGCCCCCGGTACGGCCCGCCGTGAGGGTCAGGACCCCCAGGCCAAGGGGGTCGGTGAGTGGCTGCGCGCCCGGCGCTTCCCCATCCCCGAGTCCCTGCTGGCCGACTCACCGCTGCCCCCGAACCCGCTGGCCCAGTCCCCGCTGCCCGAGGAGGGCCCGTGAGCGTCCTGACCTCCAGACTCGACACCCGGGGCCCGGCCTACGCCGAGGCCCGGGACACCATGCTCGCCAAACTCGCCGAGCTCGGCACCGAACACGCCAAGGCCCTGGCCGGGGGCGGTGAACGCTACGTCGAACGCCACCGCTCCCGGGGCGGACTGCTGGCCCGCGAACGCATCGAACTCCTCCTGGACGAGGGCAGCCCCTTCCTCGAACTCTCACCCCTGGCCGCCTGGGGCAGCGACTTCCACGTGGGCGCCAGCGTGGTCACCGGCGTGGGCGTGGTCTCGGGCGTGGAATGCGTGATCGTCGCCAACGACCCCACCGTGCGCGGCGGCTCCAGCAACCCCTGGACCCTCAAGAAGTCCCAGCGGGCCGGGGAGGTCGCCGAACGCAACCGGATGCCGATGATCAGCCTGGTGGAGTCGGGCGGCGCCGACCTTCCCACCCAGAAGGAGATCTTCATCCCGGGCGGCGGCACCTTCCGCCACCTCACCCAGCTCTCGGCCGCCGGGATCCCCACCATCGCCCTGGTCTTCGGCAACTCCACCGCGGGCGGCGCCTACGTCCCCGGGATGAGCGACCACGTGGTCATGGTCCGGGACCGCTCCAAGGTCTTCCTCGGCGGCCCGCCGCTGGTCAAGGCGGCCACCGGGGAGGAGAGCGACGACGAGTCCCTGGGCGGCGCGCGCATGCACGCCGAGGTCTCCGGGCTCGCCGACCACCTGGCCGAGGACGAGCACGACGCCATCCGCATCGGCCGCCGCATCGTGGCCCGCCTCAACCACACCAAGGCCGGGCCCGCCCCGGCCGGGCAGGTCCGCGAACCCCTCCTGCCCGCCGAGGAGCTCCTCGGGATCATGCCGCCCGACCTCAAGGTCCCCGTGGACCCCCGCGAGGTCATCGCGCGCGTGGTGGACGGCTCGGAGTTCGACGAGTTCAAACCCTCCTACGGCCCCGGCCTGGTCACCGGCTGGGCCACCCTGCACGGCTATCCCGTGGGCGTCCTGGCCAACGACAACGGCGTGCTGTTCAGCGCAGAGGCGCAGAAGGCCACCCAGTTCATCCAGCTGGCCAACCGCTCGAACACCCCGCTGATCTTCCTGCACAACACCACCGGCTACATGGTCGGCGCCGAGTACGAGCAGGGCGGCATCATCAAGCACGGCTCGATGATGATCAACGCCGTCTCCAACAGCACCGTCCCGCACTTGTCCGTGCTGATCGGCGCCTCCTACGGGGCCGGGCACTACGGCATGTGCGGCCGCGCCTACGACCCCCGCTTCCTGTTCTCCTGGCCCAGCGCCCGCTCCGCCGTCATGGGCCCCAAGCAGCTCGCCGAGGTCATCTCGATCGTCTCGCGTGCCTCGGCCGCGAAGAAGGGCCAGCCCTACGACGACGACCAGGACGCCGCCATGCGCGAACTGGTCGAGAACCAGATCGAGGCGGAGTCCCTGCCGATGTTCCTGTCCGGCCGGGTCTACGACGACGGCGTCATCGACCCCCGCGACACCCGCACCGTCCTCGGGCTGTGCCTGTCCTTCGCCAGCAACGCACCGGTACGCGGCACCGACCGCTTCGGTGTCTTCCGAATGTGAGAAGGGGAGGACCGACATGACCCCCACCACCTCCGTCAGCCCCGACGGCGCCCGGCCCATCGGCACGCTGCTGGTCGCCAACCGGGGCGAGATAGCCCGCCGGATCATCCGCACCTGCAAGGCCCTCGGTGTGGCCACCGTCGCCGTGCACGCCCCCGGTGAGGAGAACGCCGCGCACGTCCGCGAGGCCGACGCCGCCGTTCGACTGAGCGTCCCCGAGGGGCGCGGCCCCGTGGACGCCTACCTCGACCCGGAAGCGCTGGTCGCCGCCGCCCGCACCGCCGGGGCCGACGCCGTCCACCCCGGCTACGGCTTCCTGTCCGAGAACGCCGCCTTCGCCCGCGCCGTCACCGGCGCCGGGCTGACCTGGGTGGGCCCCGCCGCCGAAGCGGTCGAACAGATGGGCTCCAAGACCCTCGCCAAGAAGGTCGCCCGCGACGCCGGGGTACCGGTCGCCGACGCCCTCGACCCCGAGGACGTGCGCGCCGAAGACCTCCCCGTCCTGGTCAAGGCGGTGTCCGGCGGCGGCGGACGCGGCATGCGCGTGGTCCGTGACCTCGACGCGCTCGCCGCTCAGGCCCGGGCCGCGCGCACCGAGGCCGCCTCCGCCTTCGGCGACTCCTCGGTCTTCTGCGAGCCCTACGTGGAACGCGGCCGCCACGTGGAGGTCCAGGTCCTGGCCGACCACCACGGCACCGTCTGGGCACTGGGCGAACGCGACTGCTCGGCGCAGCGCCGCCACCAGAAGGTCCTGGAGGAGGCGCCCGCGCCCGGACTGCCCGAGCAGACCCGGCAAAGGCTGCACCTGGCCGCCCGTGACCTCGCCGCGGCCATCGGTTACACCGGCGCCGGAACCGCCGAGTTCCTCGTGCCCGTCACGGAGGAGGGGCTCGGGGAGCCCGTCTTCCTGGAGATGAACACCCGCCTGCAGGTCGAGCACCCCGTCACCGAGTGCGTCACCGGCCTGGACCTGGTGGAGTGGCAGCTGCGGATCGCCGAGGGCGAACCCCTGCCCGGCGCCGAACCCCCCGCCCCGCGCGGCCACGCCGTCGAGGCCCGCCTGTACGCCGAGGACCCCCGCAACGACTGGCGGCCCCGGACCGGTCTCCTGCACGCCTTCGACGTCCCCGCCGCCACCGTCAGCTTCACCCCCCTCACCACCCCCGGGGTGCGCCTGGACCACGGGGTGGAGGCGGGCGACGCCGTCGGTACCGACTTCGACCCCATGCTCGCCAAGGTCATCGCCTACGGCACCGACCGCCGCGACGCCCTGCGCCGCCTGGCCGCCGCCCTGGCCGACGCCCGCCTGCACGGGGTGGGCACCAACCGCGACCTGCTCGTGCGCGCCCTGCGCCACCCCGACTTCGCCCGGGCCCACCACCGGCCCGAACGCCTGCACACCGCCTTCCTGACCGGCGACCGCCTCACCGCGCTGGCCCAGCCCCTGGCCGAACCCGCCACCGAGGAACTGGCCGCGCTCGCCGCGTCCCTGGCCTCGATGGAGACCGCCAGGGGGGAGAGCGCTCTCCCCGCCGGTATCCCCGCGGGCTGGCGCAACCTGCCCTCGGCCCCGCACCGGCGCCGCCACACCACCGACGCGGGCCGCGAGATCACCTCGGCCTTCCGGTCGGTGCGTGGTTCCCACCTGCCCGAGCGGGAGGGCGTACGGGTGCTCTCGGCCGCCCCCGACCAGGTGGTCCTGGAGGTGGACGGGCTGCGCCGCGCCTTCGCTGTTCATTCGGGTGAGTGCGAGGTGTACGTCGAGTCCGCGGTGGGCTCGGTCACCCTGACCCCCGTCGACCCCCTCCCCGAACCCGAGGCCACCGTCGACCCCGGCGCCCTGCCCGCGCCCATGCCCGGCACGGTCACCGCCGTGGACGTCACCGTGGGGGAGAAGGTCCGCGAGGGCCAGACCCTGCTGCGCATGGAGGCGATGAAGATGGAGCACCGCGTCACCGCCCCCGCAGCCGGAGCCGTCCGCGAACTCCCGGTCGCCGCGGGGGAACGCGTCCCGGCCGGGGCGCCACTGGCCGTGCTCGACTACACCGACCCCGAGACCGGTGACCCCGACGACACCCTGGACAGCGACGACCACGGCTCCCCGGGCGCGAGGACCACCCCCCACAACGAAGGGCTCGACCAATGACCGGTGCCATGACCTTCAACGAACCCGCCGAACGCGTCGAACTCCGCGCCGCCGTCGCCGACCTCGGCGCCAAATACGGATCCGAGTACTACAGAACCAAGGCCAAGGAGGGCGCCTACCTCACCGAACTGTGGCGCGAGGCGGGCAAGCTGGGCTACCTGGGCGTCAACATCCCCGAGGAGTACGGCGGCGGAGGCGGCGGCATCGGCGACCTGGCCGCCGTCCTGGAGGAGCTCAGCGCCGCGGGCTGCCCCACCCTGATGATGGTGGTCTCCCCGGCCATCTGCGGCACCGTCCTGGCCCGCTTCGGCACCCCCGAACAGCGCCGGCGCTGGCTGCCCGGCCTGGCCAACGGCGAGTCCATCATGGCCTTCGCCATCACCGAACCCGACGCCGGCTCCAACGCCCACCGCATCACCACCACCGCCCGCCGCGACGGTGGGGGCTGGGTGCTCAACGGCCGCAAGACCTACATCTCCGGCGTGGACGTCGCCGACGCGGTGCTGGTGGTCGGCCGCATCGAGGACGAGGCCACCGGACGCCTGTCCGCCGCGCTGTTCGCCGTCCCCACCGACACCCCCGGGTTCGAGGCGCGGCGGATCGAGATGGACATCGTCAGCCCGGACCACCAGTTCCAGCTGTTCATGGACGACGTCCGACTGCCCGCCGACGCCCTGGTCGGTGACCCCGACGCCGGGCTCCTCCAGCTCTTCGCCGGACTCAACCCCGAACGCATCATGGCCGCCTCTCTGGCCACCGGCAGTGCGCGCCACGCTCTGGACAAGGCGGTCGCCTACGCCAAGGAGCGCGTGGTGTGGCGGGACCGGCCCATCGGCGCCCACCAGGGGCTGGCCCACCCGCTGGCGCAGGTCAAGATCGAGACCGAACAGGCCCGCCTGATGACCCAGCACGCGGCGCTCCGCTACGATTCCGGCGACGACGCGGGCGCCGGGGAGGCGGCCAACATGGCCAAGTACGCCGCCGCGGAGGCGTGTGTGCGCTCCGTCGACCAGGCCGTGCAGACCCTCGGAGGGAACGGTCTGGCCAGTGAGTACGGGCTGGGCGCGGCGATCGCCGCCTCCCGGCTGGCCCGGATCGCCCCCGTGAGCCGGGAGATGGTCCTCAACTACGTGGCCCAGCAGTCCCTCGGCCTGCCCAAGTCGTACTGACCGCGGGGGCGGCACACCAGGGGAGAAGAGGCGCGCAGTGGACACGGCATCGGGGGTCTCCGACCGGGAGCCGAGACAGGAGCGCAGCCGGGCCACCCGGGCCCGGCTGCTGGACGCGGCGGTGGGATGCCTGTCCGAACGCGGAGTGGCCGGGGCCACGGTGGGCGCGGTCGCCGAACGCGCCGGGGTGTCCCGGGGCGCCGCGCAGCACCACTTCCCCACCCGCGAGGACCTGCTGCTGGCAGCGCTGCGGCACATCGTGGACAGCCGCGGCGCCGACCTGAGCCGCCGGGTGGAGTCGGTCCCCGAGGGGCCCGGCCGCACCGAGGCCGTGGTGCAGATGGTGGTGGACGCCTTCAGCGGGACCGGTTTCAACGCCGCCCTCCAGCTGTGGGCCGGGGCCGCCAGCGACCCCGCCCTGCGCGAACGCGTCATCCCCCTGGAGGAACAGGTGGGTCGGGAGGTGCACCGCGCCGTGGTCGATCTGTTGGGCGCCGACGAATCGGTCCCCGGCACGCGGGAGGCCGTCCAGGCCACCCTCGACCTGGCCCGGGGGCTGGGCCTGGCCAACCTCCTCACCGACGACGGACCGCGCCGCCGCCACATCGTCCGTCAGTGGGCCCGCATGCTCGACCAGGCTTTGGCGGCGGGAGACTGACCTGCGGTCGGGGCCGGCTGCCGGGGTCAGCGGTGTTTACTGGTGAGTGAGTTCTATCGTCGGCCGCCTACCACCTCCGGGCGGCGGGCGCTTATGATCGAAAAGGCCGGGCAAAGCACCGGCCACAACAGTTCTTCACAACGGTTTCTCTGGACAAGGCGGTGTGCCGGTGGGTGCGGATTCGGGCAGGGACCTTCCCGGCCTGGCCAGGCGGGCAGTGGAGGCGTTCGAGGAGAGCGCCGCACGGGGCAGGGACCGTGACGCACTCATGGACACCGCGTTCGCGCGGCTCTTCGAGCTCTACCAGGCCACCTCCCAGGCCGAACGCCAGTCCCCGGCGGGGCAGAACTTCAACGCCAGACTCGCCGAGATCCTGGTGAGCGGGAACAACCCGGTCCGGATCAGCCTGTACGTGGTGCGGACCCAGACCGCCGCCGAGAACGGCCGGCACGAGGGCTACCGCCCGGCCTGCTGGCGCCGCTCCATGCTCCAGCTCCTGGGCGACGAGTTCGTGCCACTGCAGAGCTTTCTGCGCCCGGTCGACCTGGACGCCCTGCCGCACATCGACGACGCCCTGGAAGCGGTGGCGGCCGACGCCAGCCCGGCCACCGTCGAGGCGGTCCCGGCCTGGGTGCCCGAGACCCACTGGTGGTGGTGGGAACCGGCCCGCCAGCGCGGCGAGGAGACCCCCTCGCACACCCGCGCCGACAGCGGAACCCTGGACGCCGTCACGGACTGACCCGGGTCCCGGGCTTCAGGTCGGGGGTTCGCGCAGGGAGTCGAAGCCGCCGCGGGCTGGGACGAGGTGGACCTCGCCCGGTCTGGCGGTCTCCACGGTCTCCTCCAGGTGGACCATGAACAGCGCACGGGCCTCCACCAGGCCGCCCTCGCGCCTGGTGCCGAACGCCGCCACCGCGTCCTCCACCAGGTCCCGCAACCGCGCGGCCAGCGTGGGCGGGTCCAGGTGCAGGACCATCGGTTCCTCCAGCTCCCGGCCCTTGAAACAGCTGATCCGGATACCGCGCTCCCCGGGCAGGACCTCGGCGCGGCTGGTGGCCCGATAGGTGACCGGCGGCCCGGCCCCGCCGGGGTAGACGGTCATCTCCGTGCCCTCGGTCAGCTCCCTGACCAGCCAGTCCCACTCCTGCCGTTCGTCCATGAACCCATCCTCACCCCGGCGGCACGGGTGTACCAGGGGCCACACGGGACTCAGGCCGTGCTCAGCGCACGCCCCTGATCTTCCAGACCGCGGCCGCGCCCAGCAGGGAGATCACCCCGCAGGCCGTGTACAGGACCGGGTAGCCGCCCAAGTGGACCACGATGGGTCCGGCCAGGGCCGGGGCGATTACCTGCGGGCCCGAGCTGGCGATGTTGACGATGCCCAGGTCCTTGGCGCGGCCCTCGGCGGTCGGTAGTACCTCGGTCACCAGCGCGTTGTCCACCGACAGGAAAACACCGAACCCCACGCCCAGCACCACCGCGCAGACCACCGCCGCGGTCCAGGTGGGGTACAGGGCCAACCCGAACGCGGGCAGGCCCATCACCAGCCCGGCGAAGGCCACCATGCCGCGCCGTCTGCCGATCCGGTCCGAGGCCACACCCGCCAGCACGGTGGTGGCCACGACAGCCGCCGTGTAGACGAGGATCAGGGTGAGCAATCCGTCCGTGGCCGAGGAACCGGGGAAGAGTTCCTCGTAGCCCACCGCGTCGCGCAGGAAGTACAGCAGGTACAGGACGAACATCGCGTTCCCGGTGCCGATGAGGAACCGGGTGAGGAAGGCCCAGGCGAAGTCCGGGTGGCGGCGGGGCGACACCCACAGGCTCCGGGCGAAGTTGCGCCAGGGCGGGCGAGCCTCGGGGGGCAGCGGCGGGTCCGGGGAGAGCAGCGCGAACGGCAGGGCGCACGCGATGGTCAGGACGCCGATGAGCGTGTAGCCGGGGGAGATCTCGGTGACGACCACGGTGACCAGGACGACCGCCGCCACGACCCCGGCCGACTGGGGGATGCCGATCCAGCCCGAGACCGCCCCGCGCTGGCTCCGGGGCACGTGGTCCGGGACGGCGGCGAGCAGGGTGGCGTTCAGGCAGGACAGCGCGGTCTGCACGAAGGACCAGCCCAGCAGGATCCCCGTGACGCTCTCCTGGGTGCCCAGGACGATCAGTCCCGCGCCGCCGAGCACCGCCCCGGCCAGCACCCAGGGCCTACGGCGGCCGAGCGGGCCGGTGGTGCGGTCCGACAGGGCCCCGGCCAGCGGGGTGGCGATCATGGCCATGGCCGCCCCGATCCCGGTGACCCAGGCCAGGACGGTCTCCTTGTCGGCGGGGGAGACCCGGCCGATCTGCTCGGGCAGCAGGACCTGGAGGGGGCCGAAGAAGGCCATCCACATGCCGAGGTTGGCCAGGCTGATCCCGGCCACCCACAGGGCGCGTACGTTGCGGGTGGGTTCGGCCAGGGCCGGGGGGAGCTCGTTCGGGGGTCGTGCGGCGGGGGGTGTGCGCACAGTGTGACCTGCCTAACATGAGAAGAGTTCATGTTAGGCCAGATGGTCCGGCTCGGGGAAGGTCCCGGGTGGTTCAGGGACGGACTCATATGCGTTTGGCCGACAGCACGCCCTCATAGGGTGCGGCGCCCTCCTCGCCCGCGAAGGTGTACGCGCCGCCCTCGATCCGGCCGATCACCCCGCGGGTCCAGGCGGCCTCGTAGCCAGAGGCGTGCACCCACATGTCCATGACCTCACCGATGTGGCCCTGCTGCTCGGGGTCCTGTTCGGGGCCGTAGTGCTTGACCACTGCTGCCCGCCAGGCCTCCAGCCCTGCCAGCCGTTGTCGGAGCAGGGTGAGGGCCTCCTGGCGGGGCAGGCCCACGGCGAGGCCGAGCCCGGCGGCGAGCACGCCCGGTTTGGTCTCGTGTCCGCGCAGCGCCGAGCGCGGCAGGGAGAAGTATTCCTCGCTGCCGCGCCCGGTGACCTCGTACTCGACCTGGGGCGGGGAGCGCCGGGTGCGGTCAGGCCTCCTGCTCCTGCTTCGGCCGCTCCGCCCGCTCGTCCGCCTGCTGGACCTCCTGGCGCCGCTCCTCCGCGCCCAGGGCGATCGGCGCGCCCAGCCACTCGTCACGCAGACCGAAGGCGTCAGCCAACTGCACCGCGTACGGACGCAGTCCCCGGCACAGGTCGTTCACGGCCGCCGAGACCGCCTTGGTCCGGGCGGTGGAGAGCCGCTCGTGCTCCAGGAACCAGGCCCGGTCCTCCTCGATCACCGACAGCACGTACAGGTCGCACAGGCGGTTGAGCAGCTTGGCCGTGGACTTGTCGCCGCAGCGGTCGATACCCGCCACGAACGCCTCCAGCACCACCCGGTCCATGTGTGCCCGACCGGCCGCGAGCACGTGGTCCTGGGCCCGGTTGAACACCTCGAAGGCGTCGCTGCCGTCCTTCTTGGCCCGGCGCAGCCGCCCGGCCAGCCCTTCGGTGATGTGCTTCTCCCGGTCCTCGAACAGCTCCAGGTGCCAGCCCCGGTTGTACAGGCTGGCCTCGTCGCGGCCCGGGGCGGCGGCGATGAGCCGGTCGATCAGCGGGATGGCGGCGGTGCGCTCGATGACGGTCTCGAACACCTTGCCCGCCATGAACCGGGCCAGGCCCAGCTGGTCCAGGTCGCCGAAGGAGTCCTTGAAGTTGGTCAGCAGGGCCTTGGTGAGCTGCTGCAACAGGACGGTGTTGTCGCCCTCGAACGTGGTGAAGATGTCCGAGTCGGCCTTGAGCTGCGGGATCCGGTTCTCCGCCAGGTAGCCGGAGCCGCCGCAGGCCTCGCGGCAGGTCTGGATGGTCTCGGTGGCGTGCCAGGTCGCGACCGCCTTCAGCCCGGCCGCGCGCGACTCCAGCTCGCGCTGGGCGCGCTCGTCGCGCTCCTCGGACTTGGACAGCTCGTGCAGGCGGGTGACCAGCTCCTCCTGGGCGAAGTGCAGCCCGTAGGTGCGGGCCAGCGCGGGCAGGAGCTTGCGCTGGTGGGCGAGGTAGTCCAGGATCCGCACCTCCTGCTCCGGTCGGGAGTCCGTGGCCGGGCGGGTGAACTGGCGGCGGGTGTCCGCGTACCGGATCGCGATGGCCAGCGAGGCCTTGGTGGCGGTGCCCGCGCCCCCTGCCACACTGATGCGGCCGCGGATCAGCGTGCCCAGCATGGTGAAGAACCGCCGGTTCTGGTTCTCGATCGGGCTGGAGTAGGTGCCGTCGGCGGCCACGTCGCCGTACCGGTTGAGCAGACTGGTGCGCGGCACCCGCACGCCGTCGAACCACAGGCGGCCGTTGTCGACCCCGTTCAGCCCAGCCTTGGGGCCGCAGTCCTCGATGGTCACCCCGGGCATCGGCTTGCCCTTCTTGTCCCGGATGGGCACCATCAGCGCGTGCACGCCGTGCTCGATCAGTCCGCCCTCGCCGTCCGGGGTGCGCAGCTGGGCGAAGACCACCGCCATACGGCCGTCCCGGGCGGCGTTGCCGATGTAGTCCTTGCGCGCGGACTCGTCCGGGGTGTGCACCACGAACTCACCGGATGCGGCGTCGTAGGTGGCGGTGGTGCGCAGGCGCTGCACGTCCGAGCCGTGCCCGGTCTCGGTCATCGCGAAGCAGCCGGGCAGCGCCACGGTCATGACGTCGGGCAGGTACTTCTGATGGTGCTCGTCGGTGCCCAGGGCCTTGATGGCCCCGCCGAACAGTCCGAACTGCACACCCATCTTCACCATGAGCGACATGTCGGCGACGAGCATCTCGAAGGCCACCACCGAGGCGCCGATGTCGTCGGTTCCGCCCACGGACTCGGGGAACCCGTAGGCGGGCATGCCGGTCTCGGCCAGCGCCATGAGCTGCTTGAGGGTGCGGGCGCGGTGGTCCTCCATGGACAGCCCGTGCACGGGGGCGAACTGTTCGCCCTGGATGACGTCGCGGGCGCGTTCACGGATGTTGGCCCATCGCCCGTCGAGCAGACCGCGCAGCTCGGCCTCGTCCAGTTTCAACAGTGCCTGTTCGCTCATGTGCTCCCCCTGTGGTCGTCGTTGACGCGATGTCCACCTGTTACCACCCCGCGCCTGTGGGCGGCCGTGAACACGCCCGGGTCGCGGGTGTGTGAGTCCCAACGTTAGGGGGTGCCCGGCCGGGGTCGCGGCCGGGCACCGGGAGAGTTGCCGGTCAGACGGCCACGGCGGGGGAGGAGGGCGCGACGGCGGTGTCGATCCGGGCGAGGAGGGTGTCCATGGACAGGCCCAGGGTGGCGGCGACGGCCGCGACGGTGAAGAAGGCCGGGGTGGGGATGCGGCCGCCCTCGATCTTGCGGAGGGTCTCCACGGAGATCCCGGAGGCGCGGGCGACGTCCACCATCGTGCGGTCGGCTCGGGCCTGGCGCAGGAGGGTGCCCAGGGCGCGGCCGCGTTCGATCTGCTCTTCGGTCAGCGGTTCTCGAACCATGGGGCGAGTGTATCCCGGACCCCTGGGGTCGTATAGTAATACCGGTATAGTTATCCTCGCTCTCTCTGGAAGGATCCCCGTGGTCGAGATCAAGACCCCCGAAGAAATCGCCCTGATGAGGGAGGCGGGCCGTGTGGTCGCCCACGCGCTGGCCGCCGCACGCGACCTCGCCGAGCCCGGCCGCACCACCGCCGACCTGGACCGCGCGGCCGCCGGGGTCATCGCCGTCGCGGGCGCCGAGCCGCTCTTCCTGGGCTACCA
This sequence comes from Nocardiopsis exhalans, assembly GCF_024134545.1. Taxonomy (GTDB): domain Bacteria; phylum Actinomycetota; class Actinomycetes; order Streptosporangiales; family Streptosporangiaceae; genus Nocardiopsis; species Nocardiopsis exhalans. The sequence goes on along the minus strand of NZ_CP099837.1, from coordinate 5,429,872 downwards.
ACCGGCCTGGGCGCCGACCCCCTTCCCCGGGGTGACCTGCGTCAGCGTCAACGACGAGATCGTGCACGGCCCGCCCGGGCAGCGGGTCCTGGCCGACGGGGACCTGGTCAGCGTCGACTGCGGAGCCCGGTTGCGCGGCTGGTCCGGCGACGCCGCGATCAGCTTCGTGGTGGGCGAGGCCGACCCCGCCGACCTCGCCCTGATCGCCGCCACCGAGGCCGCACTGGCCCGGGGTGTCGCGGCGGCCCGCCCCGGGAGCCGTCTGGGCGACGTGGGGCACGCCATCGCCGCCGAGGCCCGCGCGGCCGGGTACGGGCTCACCGCCGACCACGGCGGGCACGGCATCGGCCGCACCATGCACGAGGCCCCGGACGTGGCCAACGACGGCCGCCCGGGGCGGGGGTACCAGCTCCGTCCGGGACTGACCCTGGCCATCGAACCCATGCTGGTACGCGGTGGCTCGGACGGCTACGCCCACAGTGAGGACGGCTGGACGGTGATCAGCGACGACGGCAGCCGGGCCGCCCACTGCGAGCACACGATCGCGGTCACCGAGGACGGTCCCGTGGTGCTCACCCTCCCCTGAGGGGAGGAGCGGGACGATACGGACGCGCCCGCTCCGTTCCGGGATTGGGTTCAGGAAAAAAACATGCCGCCTGATGTCCGAAACTCCGCGCGGGGGCGTGTCGGTTGCGCGACAATGAGTCATGAGACGGCGTCGCGAAAGCGGTGCTGGCGGGCCTACCTGGTACTCCAGTACCGGCCGGGGTCCGGAGCGGTGTCCCGCCCGTGGAGCGTGCGGGCGGGCCACCGCTCATTTACTGCATCTACTGTGTCCGAAACTCCTGAGCGATGGCCACCAGTTCGTCGACCACCTCGGTGAGGGGCCGACGGGTGTTGATTCCCGGGCCCGGCGGTCGCTACCCCGGTGACCACCCCTCGGTGGTCACTCCAGACCGGGAACCGACAACACCAGACTGCCGTTCTCGCTGTCCAGCGCCGCCGGGACGCCCAACGGGACGGTGAGCTGCGCGGCGCAGTGGCCGAACTCCAGCCCCCACAGCACCGGAACCCCCAGGGGACCGAGACGGTCGCGCATCAGCTCGGCGATCACCCCGAGATCCGGCGGACAGTCGGTCCACGTGCCCAACGCCACCCCCGCCACACCGTCCATCCAACCGGTGCGCAGCAGATGGGTCAGCATCCGGTCGATCCGCGCCGCGTCCTCGTTGACGTCCTCCAGGATCAGGATGCCGCCCGCCGCCGAAAGCCGACTGTGCGGAGTGGCCAGGCCGTTGTTGAGCAGACTCAGGTTCCCGCCGAAGGTCACCCCCTCGGCCCGGCCCGGCACCAGGGCGTGCGCGCCCGGGGAGTTGAGCACCAACCGCTGTTCGGGGGCGAAGAGCGTCGTGTGCAGCTCCCGCTGGGCCGCCTCGTCACCCACGAAGTAGCGTGTCCCCACCACCGGCCCGTGCACGGTCGCCATGCCCAGCTCCACCGCGAACGCCTCGTGCAGCGCGGTGATGTCGCTGAACCCGATCAGCGCCTTGGGCTCGGCCAGCCGCATCTCGTCGAAGTCCAGCAGGTCCAGCATCCGGTGCGCCCCGTCCCCGCCGCGCGCGCAGAACACCGCGCGCACATCCGGGTCGCACCAGGCCTCCTGGAGGTCGGCGGCCCGGTCCCGGTCGGTCCCGGCCAGGTAGGGCAGCAGCGGGTGGCGGTCGCGCACGTGCGGGGCCAGCTCGACCTCCAGACCCCACCCCCGGAGCACCTCCACCGCGGTGTCCAGCTGCGCGGCCGGAACCGGGCTGCACGGGGCGACCAGGCGCACCCGGTCACCCTCCCGGAGCCGGGGCGGGCGGGTCAGCGCCCGCGCCGCCCGAGCCCTCGGGCGGGGCGGGCGCGGGCCCGTCACCGGCCCGGGGGCCCCGTCCCGATCGCCGCGCACCTCGGTCACCGACTCACCCACGTCTGTCCCCGTCCCTCTTCGTTGTCCGTTCCGTCAGGCGCGCAGGAAACTGTCCAGCACCCGCACCCCGAAGCGCAGCCCCTCCAGCGGCACCCGCTCGTCCACCCCGTGCAGCAGGCTCGGGTAGTTGAGCCCCGCCGGCATACGCAGGGGGGAGAAGCCGTAACAGTCGATCCCCAGCCGCGCGAAGACCTTCGCGTCCGTTCCGCCGCCCAGGCACACCGGGACCACCAGACCCTCGGGGTCGTGTGCCAGGACCGCGGCGCGCAGCGCCTCGAAGGCCGCGGAGTCCACCGGCGCGGCCACCGGCGGCGAACTGTGCGCGTACTCCCACTCCACACGGTCACCGGTCAGCGCGTCCATGGTTTCGACGAACTGCTCCTCGGCGCCGGGCAGTACCCGGCCGTCCACGCCCGCCGTGGCGTCGCCCGGCACCACGTTCACCTTGTACCCGGCCGAGAGCATCGTGGGCGCGGTGCTGTTGCGCACCGTCGCCGAGACCAGCGGCGCAGCGGTGCCGAACTTCGCCACCAGGGCGTCCACGGCCTCGTTGCTGTCCAGGTCACCGGAGGTACGGCCGACCTCCAGCGCCTCGGCGATGGCGTCGATGGCGGCCCGGGTGACCGGGGTCAGATGCAGCGGCCAGCGGTGCTGGTCGATCCGGGCCACGGCGGCGGCGAGCGCGCCCACGGCGTTGTCCCGGGGCGGCCGGGAGCCGTGCCCGGCGGTGCCGTAGGAGCGCAGCGTCAACCACGCGCTGCCGCGCTCGGCGGACCCGATCGGGTACAGGCGCCGCACGTCACCCCCGACGCTTTCGGCGTGCACGGTGTGGCCGCCGCCCTCGCCGATCGCCACCGTGCAGCCCTCGAACAGGTCCGCGTGGCCGCGCACGAGGTAGTCGGCCCCGTAGGCCGCGCTGTCCTCCTCGTCGGCCACGAACGCCAGCACGATGTCCCTCCGCGGCCGCAGGCCCAGCTTCGACCAGTACCGGACCACGGCGATGACCATGCCGATGGTGTTCTTCATATCCACGGCACCACGGCCCCACAGCGAGGGGACCCCGGTGACCGGGCAGTCGGCGATTTCGCCCGCGAAGGGCGGGAAGGTCCAGTCGTGGGCGTCGGCGGGTACCACGTCCAGGTGGCCGTGGACCAGGAGCGCGTCCGCGTCCGGATCGGTGCCGGGGATGCGCACCACCACGTTGGCGCGTCGGTCCGCCGACTCCAGGACCACCGGCGAAAGCCCGGCGGCCCCGAGTGCCTCGGCCGCGAACTCGGCGGCGGCGCGCTCGTCGCCCACGCCCTTGCCGTGGTTGGTGGAGTCCCGCCGGATCAGCTCGCGGGTGAGGCGGATGGCGTCCTCACCGGCCTCGACGAGGGCGTCCTCTCGGACGCTGTCGGGCAGGGAGGTATTCGTGTGGCCCACGGGCTCGGCCTCGCTCTCAGCAGGGGTTCAGGGGTCTTGCTCAAGTCGGACACACGGATCACCCGTGTGGTTCGATGCCGGCCCCGCCACAGTTCTACCGGTTTCGACGGGGGAGTGTCCCGGCGTTCGGCCAGAACTTCGGCCAGTCGACCGGAAGAATCAACCGTAGTTATTCTCCATGGAACTGGAGATGAGGGTGCAGACCGCCTTGAACGCGCGGATCATCTCGTAGGCGTCCGGCGAGGTGTACCGGACCCGCCGCGTACCCGTACGCGTCACCCCCGGCACCATCGCCGCCGCCTGCGCCAGCTGCGCGGAGTCGACCTCGATCTCCATGGCCTTCTCCGCGGGCGAGGCCGGCTCCAACCGCCCAGCCAACAGCATGGCCTTCTCCGCGGCCTCCCGAATGTCCGCCGCCGTCCGCGCGGGCGGTCGGCACCGGGCGGCGTACCGGCTCACGTGGTCCTTCACCGCGACCGTTCGCGCGAAGGGAGCGTAGGACTCGGCGTCCTCACAGGCCCGGTCGTCCCCGGTGACCAGGATCACCGGTGTCCCGTACTCGGCGACCACCGCCGCGTTCAGGTAGCCCTCACTCGCAGGTTGGCCGTCCAGCCACACCCCGGTGATCGCGTTCGGCAGATAGGTATGGGCGAGCACCCCGTCCTCCCCGGCGCCGCAGTGGTACCCGAGAAAGACGATCCCGTCCACGTCCCCGGCCTGGACGCCCTCCACCATGGAGAGCTCCTTGTGCCGCCCGGTGATCATCGTGGCCCGCTCGTCCAGCTCCTCCAGAAGAAGATTGCGCATCGTCGAGTGCGCCTCGTTGACCAGCACCTCGGTGGCACCGCCCTCGAAAAGCCCACCGATCGCGGCATTGACGTCACTGGTGAACATGCCCCGGCACCGCTGCCACTGCTCGGTCCCGGGCTCGCAGTCAGCGGGCCAGGTGACGCCGGTGGCGCCTTCCATGTCCGCGGAGATGAGGATCTTCATCCAGAAGACCCTAGTCCCGCAAGCCTCCGCTTATCCAGAGTCACCCGCAGTCCGAGCCACTCCTCCACAGTTGTCCCGCTCCGGAGCGGAACGCCTGGCCGTGTCGCGGCCGGTCAAGGCTGGCGACGGAAAAGCGGCAGGGAAGGAAGCCGGATCTCCAGCCCTGCGGGGAACGGGTCGCGTGTCGCGGCCGTTCACCCGTACCGGCGAACACCAACAGCGGCCCACGAGACCCCTGAGCACGGTTTCGGCCCCTGTTTCGAAGATGATCTTGCTACCAGAAGCGAAATCAGCGCCGAACTTGCCTCTGGTAGCAAGATCATCCGGGTTGAGGGGGTTTCGGAAGCAGCGGACAGCCCTTCTCTCTGGCGGAAAAGCGGCCCCTTCGTGTAGCACGCGGGTGTGACTGACCGGCCGCGACACGCGACCCGTTTCCCACCGGCCCGGGAGAATGGGCGTCTCGCTGTTATGGGTTGCCTGTGTCGTGGGTTGTCTGTGTCGTGGGTTGTCTGTTGTGAAGGGCCCTCACCGTTAAGGGGTCCTCACGGCCCTCACCCGCCAGAGGGCTCTTCGCCTTCGGGAGTTCTTCTCCTCACCCTCAGGATCCTCAAGGACTGTTGGAAAGCCTCAGCCGCTGGAGTTTGTCGAGCGGGTTTCGATGGCCAGGGTCGCGGCTTCGCGGACCTTGGGGTCAGGGTCCTCGGCCAGGTGGGCCAGGAGGGTGTCCACGCCCGGGGTACCCCAGGGGGTGATCGCTTCGGCCAGGGTGGCGCGTACCAGGGGTTCGGGGTGGCCGGACAGGGCGGTCACCCGGTCCAGGGGGCCGCGGCGGCGCTGGCCGAGCCAGGACAGGGCCTCGCGCAGGGCAATGGTGTCGCCCCGGTTGGAGGCCTCGGCGATGCGCTCCAGTAGGACCCGGGGCGGGGGCGGCGGGCCGTCCAGTGGGTGCGGGTTCCGCTCCAGCAGGCGCCTGGAGCCGTAACCGCCGGGTTCGACGCAGCCCTGGCAGGTGCACGGGGCGGTGCCGTGGGCGTCGGGGAAGTAGCGCCAGCCGGTGACCTGGCGGACCTCGCGGATGCGGTGCACCTCGTTCCTGGTCACCTTGCGGGGTATGAACACCTCCCAGCCGCGCGGGTCCTCCAGCCCGGCGACCACGCGCACGGCCTCGGCGGCGGCCACCCGTTCGGGGCCGTCGCTGTCGCCGTAGTGGCCGACGGTGACCGGTTCGTCGTCGGGCAGCCTCAGGTAGACCCCGACGAGCCCGCGGGGCCCGTGGTGCCGGGCCAGCTCGCGCAGCCACTGGTGGGTCACCGTGTAGGAGGGAAGGACGGGGAAGCAGAACACTCCGTGGACGCCCTCGTTTCCCATGGTGGTGCGTACACCGGACCTTCGGACGCGGGAGATGTTGGCGCGGGGGGTCAGGTGGACGAACATCGCCATGGCTTGGTTCCTGTGTGTCGATCGGTCGTGACGGTGGGTCGGTAGTACCAAGGATCAGTCAATCCGGAAGTGAGGCCTTGGTGCAGGGGTTTTCCCAACCTGTCTCAACCCGCTTCGTGCTGACCGCACGGGTGAGGGCCCCGGCGCCTACCGGCGGTCGAGGCCCTGGTGCTCTGGTCCTTCAAGCGGTCAACCGGCTCACCCCGGACGTGAAGGCGGCCCACTCGGGGTTGCCGAAGGAGAAGTACCCCGGTTCGCGGTTGTTCGAACCCCTGGACAGGCGAAGGACCCCGGGCCTGGCGGCGTCCGGGGTCCTTGCGGGGTCTTTCGGGAGGCGAGCGTCTACGGCAGGGTGAGGATCTCCGCGCCGGAGTCGGTGATCACCAGGGTGTGCTCGAACTGGGCCGTCCACTTGCGGTCGGCGGTGACGGCGGTCCAGCCGTCGTCCCACATGTCGTACTCCACGCCGCCCAGAGTGATCATGGGCTCGATCGTGAAGGTCATGCCCGGCTCCATCACGGTGGTGGCGCGCGGGTCGTCGTAGTGCGGGACGACCAGACCGGAGTGGAACTCCGGACCCACGCCGTGGCCGGTGAAGTCGCGGACGACCCCGTAGCCGAAGCGCTTGGCGTACGACTCGATGACGCGGCCGATCACGTTGATCTGGCGCCCCGGGCGGCAGGCCTTGATGGCGCGCATGGTGGCCTCGCGGGTGCGCTCGACGAGGAGGCGGTTCTCCTCGGAGACCTCACCCGAAAGGAACGTGGCGTTGGTGTCGCCGTGCACGCCGTCCTTGTAGGCGGTGATGTCGATGTTGACGATGTCGCCGTCGCGCACCACCGTGTCGTCGGGGATGCCGTGGCAGATGACCTCGTTGAGCGAGGAGCACAGCGACTTCGGGTAGCCCTTGTACCCCAGGGTGCTCGGGTAGGCGCCGTGGTCGAGCAGGAACTCGTGGCCGATCCGGTCCAGCTCGTCCGTGGTCACCCCGGGCTGGATGTTCTTGCCGACCTCCTCGAGCGCCTGGGCGGCGATGCGCCCCGCCACCCGGATCCTCTCGATGGTCTCCGGGGTCTGGATGTCCCCCAGGACACCCTCCACCGGGTGCTTCTGCCCCACGTACTCCGGCCGGATGATGTGCGAGGGGACCGAACGTTGTGGCGAGATGCGCCCAGGAACCAGCGGAGTAGTCATGGACACTGATTGTAGTTCGTGGGCACACCCTCCGGGCCGGGCGACGGCTCCGGCCGGGTGGGTGTGAGGAGCGCCCCAGCTGCGGGTAGATCCCCACGTACCCGCCAAACGACGAGAGGTGGTCCGGCAGTGAACGACGCACAGGACGACGGCTGGTGGTACTGCCTGCGGCACAACAGGGTCGAACACGGAGCGGGCTGCCCGAACAGCCAGCGGATGGGCCCCTACGAGGACGAGGCCACAGCGGCCCGGGCCCTGAGCATCGCCGCCGAACGCAACGAGGCCTGGGAAGAGCAGGACGAGGACGAGGGCAACAGCTAGCGAACAAGGGCGACAGCCGGCGGGGTGGCAGCTGACGGTGTCCCCAGGGATTCCCGGGGCCGGGCGGAACGTTCTCCGACCGGCCCTGTGCGTTCCCCGCCCCACCCCGTTCTGACAGGATCGCCCCATGAGTGAACAGAACGCGTCGCAGGGCACGGACATCTCCGAGCTGACCATTGCCGTCCTGGGCGGTACGGGTGACCAGGGGCGCGGGCTCGCCCGCCGGTTCGCCCTGGCCGGACACACCGTCTACATCGGTTCCCGCAACGCCGAGCGCGCCGCCAAGGCCGCGGGCGAACTCGTGGAGGCCGAGTCCGCCACCCTCCAGGTGCACGGGTTGGCCAACGCCGACGCCGCCGCGCAGGGGGACATCGTCATCGTCGCCGTCCCGTGGGACGGCCACCGCGAGTTGCTGGTCTCGCTGGCCGACCGCCTCGCCGGCAAGATCGTGGTGGACTGCGTCAACCCGCTGGGCTTCGACAAGAAGGGCCCCTTCGCCCTGGACGTCGCCGAGGGCAGCGCGGCCCAGCAGGCCGCCGAGGTCCTGCCGGGCAGCCGGGTCACCGCCGCCTTCCACCACGTCTCCGCCGTGATCCTGCTGGACCCCGAGGTCGAGCAGGTCGACCTGGACGTGCTGGTGCTGGGAGAGGACCGCGACGCCACCGACGTCGTACGCGCCCTGGCCGAGCAGATCCCCGGAGTCCGGGGCGTCTTCGGCGGACGGCTGCGCAACGCCCACCAGGTCGAGGCGTTCACCGCCAACCTCATCGCGGTCAACCGCCGCTACAAGACCCACGCGGGCATTCGGATCACCGGCCTCTAGACCGGTCTCCGGGCCCGCGGTACCCCCACCCCCCCAACACGCGCGAACGGCGCCGCTTCCCGTCCTCTCGGGAGGCGGCGCCGTCGGCGTGCCAGAGGCAGCCGAGTCAGCCTAGGATGCCCACTCCTTGACCTTCTCGATGAGCTTGGCCGGGTTCTCGCCCACCGGTGTCACGTTGAGCTGCGTGACCCCGGCGGCGCGGAAGGCCTCCACCCGCTCGCGCACGTAGGACTCGGGGCCGACCAGGTTGGTCAGCTCCACGAACTCGTCCGGGACCGCCGCCGCGGCCTCTTCCTTCTTCCCTGCCAGGTAGAGGTCCTGGATCTTCTCCGCGGCTTCCTCGTACCCGTAGCGCTGGGCCACCGTGTTGTAGAAGTTCTTGCCCTTGGCGCCCATGCCGCCCACGTACAGGGCGATCATCGGGCGGGTGAAGTCGGCGAGCTTCCTGGTGTCCTCGCCTTCCCCGATGGCCAGCAGCCCGCCCGCGGAGATCTCCAGCTCACCCAGCCCGGGGTCGCGCTTGGCCTTGCCCTTGGCCAGGAAGGAGCCCCACACGCTCTCGGCCTTCTCCGGTATGAACAGGTGCGGCAGCCAGCCGTCGGCGATCTCGGCGGTCATCTCGACGTTCTTCTCGCCCAGGGATGCCACAAAGATCGGGATCGCCGGGCGCACCGGGTGGTTGATGATCTTGAGCGGCTTGCCCAGGCCGGTGCCCCGCTCGGCGGGGAGCGGTAGCTGGAACACCTTGCCGTCGTGGGTCAGGTGCTCCTCGCGGGCCCAGACCTTGCGGCAGATCTCGATGGTCTCGCGGGTGCGGCCGAGCGGTTTGGTGTAGGGGATGCCGTGGAAGCCCTCGATGACCTGCGGGCCGCTGGCACCCAGGCCGAGAACGGCGCGTCCGTCGGAGAGGTAGTCCAGCCCGGCGGCGGTCATCGCGATCAGGGTGGGGGTGCGGCTGTACATCGGCAGGATGGCCGAGCCGATCGTCACCCGCTCGGTGCGTGCGGCGAGGTAGCCCATCAGGGTGGGGCTGTCGTAGCCGTAGGCCTCGGCCACCCACACGGTGTCCAGCCCGGCCTTCTCCAGCTCGACGACCTGTTCGACGGCGTCCTTGGGCTCGCCCGCGTACTGGAGCGGCATCGAGATGCGCATGTGCTGTCCTCCCGGTGGGCCGGACCCCCGGCCCGCGTAGGTGCTCGGTGTGCCGTCACTGTACTACCGAGTCATATTCGGTTTGTTGTCTGGCTCACCTCTGTCCGGAGTCTGTCACACCGTGCCCAAGATTTGTTGGCCAATAAGTCTTGGCCAAGACTCCTTGGGCATCTATGGTCGAGGTATGAGCACACCCTTCGAAGACCGCCCGGCCGTCCCCGACCCCTTCGAGAGCGCCGCCGTCCTGGACGCCCGGTCCCTGCGCGGTCTGGCCCACCCCCTGCGCATGCGCGTGTACCAGCTGCTCCAGAAGGCCCCGGCCACCGGCAAGGTCGTCGCCGAGAAGCTGGGCATCTCCTCGGCCTCGGCCAGCTACCACCTGCGTCAGCTGGAGACCTACGGGTTCATCCGGGAGGACCCGGACCTGGGTACCAGCCGGGAGCGCTGGTGGCGGGCGGCCGCCGACGGCTTCCGCCTGCCCGAGCACCTGGACACCGAGGCCCCCGAACTCACCACCGCGCTGCGCCACGCCATCGCCGCGGGCTGGTCCGAACGCCTGGGCGCGGCGGTCAACCAGTGGTCGGCCCAGCCCGAGGGCTGGCGCGAGGCCCAGTTCATGTCCGACCGCATGCTCTCCCTGACCCTGGAGCAGGCGCGGAGCCTGCGCACGGAGCTCATCGAGGTACTCGACCGGCACACCGCCGAGGGAAACGCGGGGGCCCCGGACGAGCGCACGGTGCACGTCCAGCTGGCCGCCTTCCCCCAGCCGGGCCCCGACCCAGCCCCGGACCTCGCTGTCGACACCGGCCCCGAGGACTCCCCATGAGACCGGTCATCGGCCTGGTCACCGTGATCGGCCTGGCCACCGGCCCCTCGGAAGCGGCCAAGGTGTCGCTCTCCCCCTTCGTGGCCGCCGTGGCCAACGTGCGCCTGGAACGGGTCACCGGCCTGACCGGGACCGTCGACCGCCTCTCCATGACGGTGGGCCCGATCGCGGCCGGCGCGGTGGTCGCCGCCCTGGGCGCGCTCACCGCGCTCTACGTGAACGCCGCACTCATGCTGCTGGCCGCCCTGGTGATGACCCTCCTGCTGCGCCGCGACACCGAAACGGCGGGCCGGGCCAAGGCCGACCCGGAGGCCGACGACGGTTACCTGGCCAGCCTGTACGCGGGCTGGCGGGTGGTCTGGGGCGACCTGCCGCTGCGGACGCTGGTCGCGATGATCCTGGTGACCAACATCGTGGACGTCGCCGTGATGAGCCTGGCCCTACCGATCTGGGCGCACGAGGGCGGCTGGGGTCCCCAGGCGGTGGGACTGGTCGCGGGTGCGCTCGGCGGCGCCTCCGTGGCGGGTTCACTGCTCGCGGTGTGGGTCGGCCACCGGCTGCCCCGCCGCCGGTCGGAGCACAGCGGCCCCGACCGGCGGCGTGGTCAGCCGTTCAGCCGTTCAGCCGCTCAGCTGGGAAACAGCGGGGATCAGCTGGCGTAGGTGTGCTCCTCGGCCGGGAAGCTGCCCTTGACGACCTCGTCCGCGTAGTCGGAGGCGGCCTCGCGCAGGGTCTCGGCCAGGTTGGCGTAGGTCTTGACGAACTTCGCCACCCGCGGGCTCAGCCCGGCCATGTCCTGCCACACCAGTACCTGGGCGTCGGTGGACGGACCGGCGCCGATCCCGATGGTCGGGACGCTCAGCTGTTCGGTGACCTCGGCGGCCAGGTCGGCCGGGACCGCCTCCAGCACCACCGAGAACGCGCCCGCGCGCTCCAGCTCCTTGGCGTCCTTGAGCAGACCGGCGGCGGCCTCGCCCCGGCCTTGCACGCGGTAGCCGCCCAGGGTGTTCACCGACTGCGGGGTCAGGCCGACGTGGCCCATGACCGGGATACCCGCCGAGGTCAGCAGCTCGACCTGGGGCGCGACCGCGTGGCCGCCCTCCAGCTTCACGGCCTGGGCGTTGCCCTCCTTCATGAACCGGGAGGCCGCCTCCAGCGCCTGCTGGGGAGAGCCCTGGTAGGAGCCGAAGGGAAGGTCGGCCACGACCAGCGCCCGCTTGGTGGAGCGGGCGACGGCCGCGGTCAGCGGGACGAGCTCGTCCACCGTCACCGGGACGGTGGAGTCGTATCCGTAGACCACGTTGGCGGCGGAGTCGCCCACGAGGAGGACGGGGATGCCCGCCTCGTCGAAGATCCGCGAGGTCAGGGCGTCATAGGCGGTCAGCATCGGCCAGCGCTCGCCGCGCTGCTTGGCCAGGGCCAGGTCGCGGATGGTGACGCGTCGGCTGGTGACCCCGCCGTAAAGGGCGTTCCCAGCGGAAGGGGTCTTGGCTGTGGTGCTCATGATGGGTTCTTCCTCCGTTGTCTCGAAGCACCCGCGTGGGGTGTCCCCGGACCTGTGGACGAAAACAGTTGTCATGCGTGCTCGCGCACGCGGGTTCCCCGGCAGGGGAGGGGTTCCCCGAAAGGAACGGTATGCCGGTGCGGCTTGTTCCCCGCCACCTGTCCCGATCCACCCGGGCGCGCCGGTGCGGGGAAACAGGTGTGCGGGGCCCGCACAGGAGCATCATCGCACGGAGCGGTCCCGCAGCGCTCCCCCGGGAGGCCGCCTTTTTCGCATTCCCGAACACCGTTCGCACCACCTGCGGGAAAGTTAATCCGGGCGGGCGTGAAGGCGGGGAGTGGGGCTCCGGGTGAAGGTCGGCGAGGTCTTTCCTGCTCTGGGGCGGCGGGCTGTGTCCCCCGGTTGAGGGGTCAGGGCGGTCACCTCTGGGCGAGTTTTGTGGTTTGACCCCACTAGCCTGCCCGGCGTCGTTAGTGTGTTCGACTATGAAGTTGACCGTGCAGGTGAAGCTGACACCGGATGCCGTGCAGGCGCCGGTGCTGGAGCGTACCCTGGCCACGATCAACGAGGCCGCCAACCAGGTCTCAGCGCAGGCCTTCGCCCGCTTCGGGCTGCGGGCCTCGATCCGGGGGTTGCGGTCATTGTGCTACGGCCAGCTCAAGGACCAAGGGTTCGGGGCGCAGGTCGCCCAGCACATCATCAAACGGGTCGTGGACGCCTACAGCACCCTGCGGGGCAACATCCGGGCCGGGAACCTGGGCCCGGAGGGCAGCAAACGCCGGGCCAAGGCCAAGTCCAAACCGATCGTCTTCCGTGAGCACTCCGCGCACACGATGGACGATCGGTGCTTGTCGTGGAACTACGACTCCCGGACCGTCTCGGTCTGGACGCTGGACGGGCGGATGAAAACCCTGTCCTTCACCTGTTCTCCCAGGACACTCAAGCAGCTGGTCGACCAGCGTCAGGGCGAGTCGGATCTGGTGTGCCGGGGCGGTAAGTGGTTCCTGCTCGCGACCATCGAAGAGCCCGAGCCGGAGGTGTTCGAGCCCGAGGACTGGGTCGGGGTGGACCGTGGCATCGTCAACCTGGCCACCACCTCAGATGGAAGCAACCATCAGGGGCGGCGCCTGGGGCGGTACCGGCGCTGGCAGGCCCGCAAACGCACCGAGCTCCAAGCCAAACGGACCCGCTCGGCCGCACGGCGGGCCAAGCGCCGAGCGAAGAAGGAAGCCCGGTACGCCACCCATCTGAACCACAAGATTGCCAAGAACGTCGTTGCTGTCGCCCAACGCACCACTCGCGGTATCGCTTTGGAGGAGCTCCAGGGCATCCGCGGGCGGGTCACGGTTCCCCGCGACCAGCGAGCACGACTGTCCTCCTGGCCCTTCCACCAACTCGGCGCGTTCCTTGCTTACAAGGCCCAACGCGCCGGGGTCCCTCTGATCGAGGTGGATCCGGCCTACACCTCACAGATGTGTCCCGCACTGTGGTGTGGGCATACCGGGCGCGGTAACCGTCGCACCCGGGACTACTTTCTTTGTTGTCGGTGTGGTTTCGCTGGGCCCGCCGACGAAGTCGCCGCCGTGAACGTGCGAGCGCGGGCGCGGCGAGCGTGGGCCTTTCTCAACATGCCCGCCCCAGACCCGGCCTGACGCCGGGGTTTGGGGGATGCGACCCGTAACCGTCCCATTCGTCGGGGACAGTCGGGAGCGCGAACCGGTGCGAACGAACCCGAGGCACCAGCTTCGGATCCGTTCACGACCGAGTAGTTGAGCATGGCCGGGATCATTTTCTTCCTCCAGGCCTCGGCGACGACGGTGGTACTCCCCGGCCTCCGCCGCGAACTTGTCGTCGGTAACGTCCCAGGGGGCTGCGGGCTTCCAGGGATCGTAGGGTTCTGCGGAGGAGAGCCCCAGGAGTTAGGGCCAGGAGGACGAAAGTCCCCGAGGCCCGGGGGCGAACGGCCCACTGCCCACGCGACCTAGCATGGGCGCATGCGCCTGACCGCCTTCACCGACGTCTCCCTGCGCCTGGTCATGCGGCTCGCGGTGGCCGGGGAGGGTGAGCTGCTCACCACCCGCACCGCGGCCGCGATGCTCGCCGTGCCCTACACCCACATGGCCAAGGCCGTGGCACGCCTGGCCGAGATGGGGCTGGTGGAGACGCGGCGCGGGCGCGGCGGCGGGCTGCTGCTGACCGAGGCCGGGCGGCGGTCCTCGGTGGGCGCGATCGTCCGCGAGATCGAGGGTTCGGGCGACCTGGCCGGATGCGAGGACGACCCGCCCTGCCCGTTGCGCGCGGCCTGCCGGCTGCGCGGCGCCCTGGCCCAGGCACGCGAGGCCTTCTACGCCTCCCTGGACGAGGTGACCGTGGAGTCCCTGGTGTCCCCGCCCGCGCGCCAGGTGCTCGTGGTGCTCCGTGAGGACGGTTCCCCGGCCTGAGCTGAGCTGGCCTGAACTGGGATTTCCCTGGTTCACCCACCCCGCTGCCGGGTGTCCGGGCGCCGGTTTTAATATGCATATCAGATACCAATTATTTGACCCGGGGCCCCGACCCCGTCAAAGGAGGACGCGTGCTCTCCACCGAGTCCGCAGCCACGGTCCGCGCCACCATCCCCGCCGTCGCAGGAGCACTGGACACCATCACCGCGCGGTTCTACGACGCCATGCTGGGCGAGCGCCCCGAGCTCCTCGACGGTCTGTTCAACCGCGGCAACCAGGCCAGCGGTCAGCAGCGCCGAGCCCTCGCCGGGGCCGTCGCCGGGTTCGCGACCGCCCTCCTCGACCACCCGGACGAGCGCCCGGACGCCCTGCTCGCCCGCATCGCGCACAAGCACGTCTCCCTCGGCGTCACCGAGGACCAGTACGTCATCGTGCACAAGTACCTGTTCGCCGCGATCGCCGAGACCCTCGGCGAGGCCGCCACCCCCGACGTCGTCGCCGCCTGGGACGAGGTCTACTGGCTCATGGCCGGGAGCCTCATCGCCCTGGAGGCCCGCCTGTACCAGGAGGCCGGAACCACCGGCCGCGACGTGTGGCGCCCCTGGCGGGTGGCAGGCCGAGTCGAGGAGACCGCCGACACCGTCTCCCTCACCCTGGAGCCCGAGGGCGCGGAGCCCGCGCCCGGCTTCCGGCCCGGCCAGTACGTGAGCGTGCGCGTCCAGCTGCCCGACGGCCTCCACCAGGCCCGCCAGTACTCGGTCTCCGGCTGGGACGGCAACCGCCGCCGCATCACGGTCAAGCGCCTGCGCGCGGGCGAACACCCGGCCGGGGAGGTCTCCACGTTCCTGCACGACTCCGCCGCACCCGGCGACACCCTGATGGTCTCCGCCCCGGCGGGCGACGTCACCCTGCCGGGCGGTGACCACCCCCTCGTCCTGGCCTCCGCCGGGATCGGCTGCACCCCGATGGTCGCCATGCTCAAGCACCTGGCCGAACAGGGCAGCACCCGCCCGGTCCTGGTCCTGCACGCGGACCGGTCACCGCAGGCGCACGCCCACCGCGAGGAGGTCGCGGCCCTGGTCGGGGCGCTGCCCGGCGCCACCGCCCACACCTGGTACGAGAGCGGCGCGGAGACCACCCCGGGGTCGCGTCCGGGGACGATGGACCCGGCCGGAGTCGAGGTGCCCGAAGGCGCCGAGGTGTACCTGTGCGGCCCCCTCCCGTTCATGCGCGACGTCCGGTCCCGGTTCCTGCGTGCGGGGGTCCCCGCACGTTCGGTGCACTACGAGGTCTTCGGTCCCGACCTCTGGCTCGGTGCCGAGGGCTGACTGATCGCCCGGCTGGCCGCTTCCGGACGGGCGGACGGCCCCGAAGCCCGGTGGCGCGGCCGCTCCGAGCCGACATACTGGGCAGCATGCAGGTCCACGAAACCTCCGCTGTCTTCGTCGGTCGCCACACCCAGCTGTCCCTCCTCGCCGCTGACGCGCGCCGGACCGGCCCGGAGGGCGCCCGGGCCGTCCTGGTCTGCGGCGGGGCGGGGGTCGGCAAGTCCCGCCTGCTCGACGAACACCTGCGGCGGGTCCCCGACACCCCCTCCGCGGTGGGCGGCTGCCTGGAACTGGGCGCGGAGGGCATCCCCTTCGCGCCCTTCACCGCCCTGCTGCGCGAACTCGTCCGCTCCGGCGGGCCCACCACAGACCCCACCGGTGACCTGGGACGACTCCTTCCCGAACTCGGTGGCGCCGCCGGTGCCGCCGACCAGGGGCGGGCCCGGCTCTTCGAGTCCGTCCTCACCTACCTGGAGGAGCGGGCGGCACCCGAGGGCCTCACCCTGGTCATCGAGGACCTGCACTGGGCCGACGCCTCCACCCGGGACCTGCTCGTCTTCCTGCTGCGCAACCTCGGCCCCGCCCCCATCCACCTGCTGATCAGCGTCCGCACCGACGACCTGCACCGCGCCCATCCGTTGCGCCGACTGCTCCCCGAAATCGAACGCCTGCCCCGGGTCCGTCGCCTGGACCTGGAACCGCTCTCCCGGGACGAGGTCGGCGCCCAGGCCATGGCCCTGCGCGGTGGCGAGCTCGACCCGGCCGACCTGGACCTGCTCTACGAGCGCAGCGGCGGCAACCCGCTCTTCGTGGAGTCGTTCCTGGCCGTGGACCACGACCCCGCCGGGGCGCCCCTGCCGGACGGCCCCCGCGACCTCCTCCTCGCCGCCGTCGAACCCCTCCCCGAACGCAGCCGCCGTGTCCTCGGCCTGGTCGCCACCGCGGGAACCCGGGTCCGGCACACCCTCCTGGCCGACGTCGCCCGCCGCGCCGGGATCACCGAGGACGCCCTCGACTCCGCCCTGCGCCCGGCCATCGACGCGCAGATCCTGCGCACCACCGAGGACGGCTACGTGTTCCGGCACGCCCTGCTCGCCGAGGCCGTCCAGTCCGACCTCATGCCGGGCGAACGCGTACGCGCCCACCGCAGGTACGCCGAGGCCCTCCAGAAGGGGGTGGACCGGATACCCGAGGGGGAGCGGGCCATCCAACTCGCCCACCACGCCCACTCCGCGCACGACCAGCCGCTGGCGCTGGCCGCCGCCTGGCAGGCCGCCGAACACGCCTCCGCGGTGGACGCCTACCCCGAGCACCTGGCGTTGATCGAGCGTGTCCTGGAACTGTGGGACCAGGTGCCCGACGCCGCCGAACGGGTCGGACTGCCCCGCGACCAGGTCCTGGTCCGCGCCTCCGAGGTCTGCCTGGTCGCCGGTTCGCTGCGCCGCGCGGTCAGCTATGCCACCGACGGCCTGGACGAACTCGGTGTCACCGGTGTCCACGACCCCCGCAAGGGCCGCCCCGACGACTTCGAGCGGATCTCCCGGCTGCGCCACGCCCGCGCGCGGGCGCTCAAGGAGATGGGTCGCGACGGCGCGCTGGAGGACCTGGGTGAGGCCGGCCTCCTGCTGCCGCCCAACCACCCCGACTCCCCGGCGATCGGTGCGACCCTGGCCGCCACCTTCATGATGCGCGGCCACCACGACCAGGCGGCCAGGGCCGCCCGCAGCACTCTTCGCCGGGCCCGTGAGCTCGGTGACCGGCGCAGCGAGGCCGACGCCCTGATCACCCTCGGCAGCCTCAGCAGTCCTGCCGACAGTGAGGAAGGGCTGGTGCTGTTCGGTGAGGGCATCGCCATGGCTCGGGAGACCGGTCACGTACCGGCCGAGATCCGGGGCATGAGCAACCTCAGCGGCTACCTCAAGAACCTGAACCGCCTGGAGGAGAGTGCCCAGGTGTCCCTGGAAGGGCTGCGCCGCTGCCGCGAACTCGGCCTGACCCGCACCCAGAGCGGGGCGTTCGCCTACGGGCTGGCGGTCACCCGGTTCAGCCAGGGCCGGTTCACCGAGAGCGAGGAGCTGCTGTCCGGTATCCGTGACGGCGGGGTGACCTCGGCGCGGGCGCTGACCCTGCGCATGCACCTGGACCTGTACCGGTGGCGGCCGGACGCGGTGCGCGCCGCCGTCGAGGAGTTCCGCCGCGTACTGCCCGAGCGCAGCAGTTCCCCGGTGGAGCACCTGCCGGTCCACATGGTCCTCCAGCAACTGGCCCTGTACGAGGGGCGCCGGATCGACGCCGGACGGATGGTCCGGGACCTGCTGGCCAAGGCGGTCGCCAACGGAGCCCTGGCCACGATGGTGCACGGCCTGTACCGGTCCGTCCTGGCCTGGCACACCTCGATCGCCGCCCTGCTCGCGGAGGAACCGGGGGAGGAGGCCCGGGAACTGGTGGAGCGGATCCGCGGGCTCCTGGCCGAACTGCCCACCACCTCCGGCCATGCGGACGCCACCCCGGCCCGGATGGCCGCCGACGCCTGGCTGTCCCCGGACCCCCGGGACGCTCTGGCCCTGTTCGAAGCGGCCCTGGCCGAGGTAGGGCCCGCCGGACACGTCATCGTCCAGGCCGAGTACGGACTGGCCGCGGCGCACGCCGCCCTGCGGGCCGGGGACCGGGACAAGGCGGTCAAGCATGTGGACGGGGTCCACCGGCTGGCGGTTCGGCACGGCATGGCGCTGTTCGAGCGCGAGACACGGGTCCTGCGCGCCCGCCACGGCTTGCCCGACGGGGAGGAACGGGTCGCACTCACGGCCGGGGACAGCCCGGTCGCGAACTCCCCTGCTCCCGCTGCCACGGCTCTGCCGCTGGGACTGACCCGCCGCGAGCTGGAGGTGCTGACCGAGGTCGCCAAGGGGCTGAGCAACAGGGAGATCGGCCAGGCCCTGTTCATCTCCGCCAAGACGGTGAGCGTGCACGTCACCAACCTCATGGGCAAGCTCGGAGTGAACAACCGCACCGCCGCCGCGGCCAAGGGGCGCGAGCTGGGAGTGATCTGAGCCCATTTCCAGGGCGGTCCCTGTCCGGAACCGGCCGGAAACCGAGGTCAGCATGGCTCACCCGCCTGAGGACCCTCTAAGGTCGGATCGGTGAAAATCCTCAAATACATCCTCCTCTCCCTGGGCATGATCGCTTTGGGGGTCGGCTTCTTCGGCTCGATCTACCTCGAGAACGGCAACACCAACAACATCTGGTGGTCCTGCGAGGCCAACGAACGCGAGAACGACCCCGAGATCATGCGCTGCACCGTCAACGGCGGCTACGAGGCGATCGTCGGAATGTCGCTGACCAACATGAGTCTGATCGGCCTCGGCCTGATCGGGGCGTCCATCGCCGTGGGCCAGGGCATCCAGCCCAAGGAGAGCCCCGCCCGGTACCAGGCGCCCCATCCGGGGCAGGCCCCGCAGCCGGGCCGCCCCCAGCCGCATCCCGGCCAGCAGCCGCCGCCCGGGTACCCGCAGGGACCACCTCGGTAGCCGGTTCGTTTCGCGGGCCGGGGCCGCGACCCTGCCCCGGTTCCCCTTTGTTCTTGGGCATACTGAGCCGTATGCCCCCTTCCCCCTTCGTCGGCCGCCGCCCGCATCTGGACCACCTGCTGGGTGCGGCCGCGGCTGTCGGGTCCGGGAACGCTCGCACGAGTCTGGTGGTGGGTGACGCCGGGATCGGCAAGACCCGGCTGATCAGTGAGTACCTGGCCCGTAGCCCCTTGGCGCGGACGGTGGTCGGCGGGTGTCTGGAGCTGGGGACGGAGGGCATCGCCTTCGCTCCTTTCGCCACCGTGCTGCGTCAGCTGGTGAGAGACACCGAAGCGCCGATTGCCGGCGGAGAGCTGGCTCGGCTGGTTCCCGGATTGGGCCCGGTTCCGGAGGCCACCGAGGAGAGCCGGGCCCGGTTGTTCGAGGCGGTGCTGACCTTCCTGGAGGAGAGCGCTCTCCCGGGCGGGCTGGTCGTGGTGGTGGAGGACCTGCACTGGGCCGATGCCTCCACCCGGGACCTGCTGGTGTTTCTGTTGCGCAACCTGGACGCCGTTCCGGTGCACCTGGTGGTCTCGGTGCGTTCGGACGACCTGCACCGTACCCATCCGCTGCGCCGCCTGCTCCCCGAGATCGAGCGCCTGCCGGGCGTCGCGCGACTGGACGTGGAAGCGCTCTCCCAGGAGGAGGTCGTCGAACAGGCCGCCTACCTCGGGCGCAGCACCGATCCTGATCTGCTGTACCTGCGCAGTGGCGGGAACCCGTTGTTCGTCGAGTCCCTGGTCGCCGACCCCGCGCCGTTGGAGAGCGCCCTCCCGGACGGTCCCCGTGAACTCCTGCTGCGTACGGTCGAAGCCCTGCCCGAGACCACCCGCGCGGTGCTGGGTCTGGCCTCGGCCTCCGGCGACCGGGTCGACCACGCCCTGCTCGCCGAGGTGGCCGCGGGCTCGGGAATCAGTGAGCTGGAACTGGACGCCGCCCTGCGCCCGGCCGTGGACGCCCAGGTGCTGCGCGCCACCGAGGACGGCTACGTCTTCCGGCACGCGCTGCTGGCCGAGGCGGTCTATGCGGACCTGCTGCCCGGGGAGCGGATCCGCGCCCACCGCCGCTACGTGGACGCCCTCGACCACGACAGTCCTGGACGGTTGCCCGGTGAGACCGCAGCCCAGCTGGCCCGGCACGCACACATCGTGCACGACCATCCGCGTGCTCTCGTCGCGGCCTGGGCCGCCGCGGAGCACGCCGAGGCCTCCGCCGCCCATCCGGAGCGCCTGGGCCTGCTCGAACGGGTGCTGGAGCTGTGGGAGATGGTGCCCGAGGCCGAGCACCTTGCCGGGGCGCCGCACGGAGAGGCGCTGCGCCGGGCCTGTCAGGCCGCCCACGTCTACGGCAGTACCCGCCGGGCCGTCGCGCACGCTACCTCCGGACTCGGCGCCACCGACCCGTCTATTCACCCCGAGCTCACCGGAGAACTCCTCATGGCCCGGGGAAGAGCTCGCAGCGACCAGGGCCGGGCCGACGCGCTGGAGGACCTCGAGGCGGCCGCCGAGTACCTGGACCGTGATCATCCCCGGCGGCCCGCCCTGGACGCGGCCAGCGCCACCGCACTCATGCGGCTGGGCCTGGACAAGGAGTCCGAGCGGGCGGCCCGGGCGGCCCTCGCCTGCGCCCAAAGGGTCGGTGACCGGGTCAGTGAGGTGGATGCGCTGATGACCCTGACCAACCTGCTCGGTGAGGTCAGAGGGCTCGTAGGAGAGCCGGTCGGCCCTCGGAGTTCCGAAGAGGAGAGTGAAGCCGACGCCAGGAAGGGCCCGGAGGGGGAAGCAGTTACTGCCATGCTGCACCGGGCGATCGACCTCGCTCAGCGCACTGGGCAAGTACGCATGGAGGTGCGGGCCTGGCGCAATCTGGCCATCCACCTCGACCAGGAACTGCGGTTGGAGGAGGCTTACCGCGCCGCCGAGCGCGGGTGGCGGCGCTGCACCGAACTGGGAGTCTCTCGAAGCCAGGGGGTCGGTTGCGCCACAACGATGGCATCCCTGCTCAACGACATGGGACGCCTGGACGAGGCGGAGGAACTACTCGACCGTCTCCCGTACGGACAGTCACGCCAGGAGGCCTACCGGCTGAACCTGACGGCCATGTTCCACGCCTTCCAAGGCCGCTGGGAGCAGGCTGAGGAAGCGTTGACGGCCTTCACCCGGATCATGCCCCGGGACATCTCCTCTCCTCTGGAGTACCTCAACCAGTACTACGCCCGGCTCTACCTGCTGATGTACCGGGGCGACCTGGTCGAGGCGGCCCGCTCGGTCGGACTCGCCACCGCCGACATCGGCACGATGGCTCCCGGACGGTTTCCCCATTACGGGCTCACCGTGATGGGGGATCTGGTCCTTCGGCTCCGACAGCACGGTGGTACCGAGGAGCGGTACTGGGCACAGAACCTCGTCGACCATCTGAGGTCCGACCTGGTCCACCGCCGAGGGCCCGTCTCCCCGCTGGGGCGCCTGGGGTACCGGATCATGGAGGGGTTCCTGACGGATAAGCCCACGACGGCACTGGAGCACTTCACCGAAGCGGTACGCATCTGCGAGGAAAACGGATACCGGGGAATTCAGTTCCGATCCCTTATGGGAGCCTTCCACGCAGCCCTGGACCTGGGCGACCACGATCGGGCCAGGACACTGCTGGAACGCTTCGGCTCCCTCCAAGGGCAGGGGACGGCGTGGATCCTGCGCCAGGACGCGGCGCGGATGCGCGCGGCCCTGGCGGCGGCCGAGCCGGTCCGAGTGTCCGCGGGGCTGCCCGGCGGGTTGACCCCACGTGAGGCGGAGGTGCTGACCGAGGTCGCCAAGGGGCTGAGCAACCGGGAGGTGGGCCAGGCGCTGTTCATCTCGGCCAAGACGGTGAGCGTGCACCTGAGCAACGTGATGGGCAAGCTGGGTGCGGGCAACCGCACGGCGGCGGTGGCCAGGGCACGAGAGCTCGGCCTGCTCTGACCGTTCGAAGCGGGCGGCCAACGGATACGGAACCGAGTCCCGGCGAGCCTCCCGAGCCGGTTTTCCTTGGGCATACTGTGCCGTATGCCCCCCTCTGCCTTCGTCGGCCGCCAGCAGCAACTCGACCTCCTCCTCTCCGACGCCGCCCGGGCGAGTGGGGGCGAGTCCAGGGCGGTCCTGCTCTGCGGCGACGCCGGGATCGGCAAGTCCCGGCTGCTGGAGGAGTACCTGGAACGCACACCCATGCGGCACTCGGCGCTGGGCGGCTGTCTGGAACTGGGTGCCGAGGGCATCGCCTTCGCCCCCTTCACCGCTCTCCTGCGCCAGCTGGTCCGCGTGGTCGGCGAGGGCGGTGAGACCGCTGGTGGAGAGCTGGCCCGGCTGGTTCCCGGGCTGGGGCCGGTACGGGAGAACACCGACGACAACGGCCGGGCCCGGCTGTTCGAGGCGGTGCTGACCTTCCTGGAGGAGAGCGCTCTCCCCGGTGGGCTCAGCCTGGTGATCGAGGACCTGCACTGGTCGGACGCCTCCACCCGGGACCTGTTGGTGTTCCTGCTGCGCAATCTGGACTCGGTGCCGGTGCATCTGGTGGTCTCGGTCCGTTCCGATGATCTGCACCGCACCCACCCGCTGCGCCGGGTGCTCCCGGAACTGGAGCGGTTGCCCCGGGTGCGGCGGGTCGACCTCGAACCGTTGAGCAGGAATGCCGTGGCCGAGCAGGCCACCGCGCTGCGCGGGGCGGCTCTGGACCCGGCCGCGCTGGAGCTGTTGGTGGAGCGCAGCGGCGGGAACCCGCTGTTCGTGGAGTCCTTCCTGGCGGCGCCGGACGGCGGGAGCGTGCCGGACGGGCCGCGTGAACTGCTGATGCGCCGGGTGGAGCCGCTCGCGGCGGTCACCCGCAAGGTTCTGGGACTGGCCTCGATGGCCGGTGACCGGGTCGACCACGGACTGCTCGCGGAGGTCGCCGAGGCCTCGGGGATCGGTGAGGACGACCTGGACGAGGCGCTGCGCGAGGCCGTGGACGCGCAGGTGCTGCGGGCCACGGACACCGGTTACGTGTTCCGGCACGCGCTGCTGGCCGAGGCGGTCAAGGGCGACCTGTTGCCGGGCCAGCGGGTTCGGGCCCACCGGCGGTACGCACAGGCTCTGGCGGGCGGGGTGCCGGGGCTGCCGCGAGCGGAAGCCGTCGCGCAGTTGGCCCACCACGCCTATGCCGCGCACGACCACCCGCGGGCGCTGACCGCCGCGTGGGAGGCCGCCGGCCTGGCACGGGACACGAGTGCCTACCCCGAGCACCTGGAACTCCTCGAACGTCTGCTGGAGCTGTGGGAGCTGGTTCCCGACGCCGGGGAACGGCTCGGGTTCCCTTACGGGGAGCTCCTGTTGGAGGTCTGCCGGGCCGCGCAGATCGCGGGCAGTATGCGCCGGGCGGTGGAGCACGCCACCGAGGCCCTGGCCGATCTCGACCCCGGGACCGAACCCGAGTTGGCGGCGCGGTTGCTGGTCGCGCGCGGCCTGGCCTTCAAGGAGCTGGGCAGACTCGATGCCCTGGACGACCTGCGCGCGGCCGCCGCGCTGTTGCCCGAAGGACATCCGGAACGGGCAGCGGTGAGTGCCAGCACCGGCGCGGTGCTCATGATGCAGGGCGGAACCACTGAGGCGGAGAAGGTCACCCGGGCCGCTATCGAGGAGGCGCGCGCGTGCGGCGACCGGGCCAGCGAGGCCGACGCGCTCATCACCTTGGGCAGCCTGCTGGACTCCACCGGTTCGGAGGAGGCGTTGGACCTGCTGCGCGAGGGGATCCGCATCGCCCGGGACATGGGCCAGGACCAGGTGGAGTTGCGTGGCCTGAACAACCTCGGCAGCGGCCACAACTACCGGTTCGAGTACGAGGAGTGGCTGGTCTGCGCGGAGGAGGCCCTGGCGCGCTGCGTCGAACTGGGGGTGTTCCGCTCCCAGGGGGTCATGTACGTCAACGGCGTGGTCAGTGCCCTCGCTGCTCTGGGCAGGTTCGCGGAGGCCAGGGAGAGACTGAGCACGAACCCGGCATCGGACGACCTGGCGGGAGGGCGTCGGCAGGCCCTCATCGCCCAGCTCGCCGCTCTGGAAGGGGACTGGGAGACCAGTCGCCGGGCCCTGGCGGAGTTCGCCCGCCTGCTGCCATGGGACACCACCACGACCGTTGAGTACATGTCGGATCACTACACCCGGCTTCTGCTGCTGTTGTACGGGCCGCAGGAGCAGCTGGCGGAGGCGGCCCGGCGGGCCCTGGAGGGGGAACGCGACTTCGGTCTGCTCTCCCAGACCCGCTTCAGCGTGTCCGGCCTGTCCACCACCGCCTCGGTGGTCTGGCGGCTGCGGCGCCGGAACGGCCCCGGGGACCGCGAACTCGCCGGTGAACTGGCCGGGGTGCTGCTGGAGGTGCTGGCTGGCGAGGACTGGCCGGGCGCGCCGGTGGGGGAGATGACCCGCCATGCCTGCCTGGGCTTCCTGGAGGAGGATCCGGCGCGGGCGCTGGAGCACTGGGAACTGGCGCTGTCCCTGTCCGAGCGGGCCAGGGGCATTTTCCGGGGCGAATGCCTGTACGGAGCCTTCTGGGCCGTGCTGGAGTCCGGTGCGGCGGATCGGGCCAGGGAGCTGTTGGGTCAGGCTGAGGCGTTGCTGGCCGAGCTGGGTACCCACGACATCCGTCAGTTGTCGGGGGAGATGCGTGCGGCCCTGGCGGAGACGTCGAAGGTGCTGCCCGCCGGGCTCACCCCGCGGGAGGCGGAGGTGCTGGTGGAGGTGGCCAAGGGGCTGAGCAACCGGGAGGTGGGGGAGAGGCTGTTCATCTCGGCCAAGACGGTGAGCGTGCACGTCACCAACCTGATGGGCAAGCTCGGGGTGAACAACCGTACGGCGGCGGTCGCGAGGGCCAGGGAGCTCGGGCTGGGGTAGTCGGCGAAGGGGACCGGACTTGGGCATACTGGCCCGTATGTCCCCCTCAGCCCTTGTCGGCCGCCAGCGGCAACTCGACCACCTCCTCTCCGACGCCGCCCGGGTGGGCGGTGGCGAGCTCAGGGCGGTCCTGCTGTGCGGTGACGCCGGGATCGGCAAGACCCGACTCATCACGGAGTACCTGACCCGTACCCCGCTGGCCCGTACCGCCACCGGTGCCTGTCTGGAACTGGGTGCGGAGGGCATCGCCTTCGCGCCGTTCACGGCCGTGCTGCGGCAGCTGGTCCGTGACGGCGGAGGGGCGGGCGGGGTCGGTAACAGGACAGCCGGGGGCGAGCTGGCCCGACTCGTTCCGGCGCTGGGGGAGGCGCCCGAGGTCACGCAGGAGAGCCGGGCCCGGCTGTTCGAGGCGGTGCTGACCTTCCTGGAGGAGAACGCTCTCCCAGGCGGGTTGGTGGTGGTGCTGGAGGATCTGCACTGGGCCGACGCCTCCACCCGGGACCTGCTGGTGTTCCTGCTGCGCAACCTGGAGGCCGTTCCGCTGCATCTGGTGGTCTCGGTGCGCTCGGACGACCTGCACCGCACGCATCCGCTGCGGCGACTGCTTCCGGAGCTGGAACGTCTGCCGGGGGTCGGCCGGGTGGATCTGGAACCGCTCTCCCGGGAAGAGGTCGCCGAGCAGGCCTCGGCGCTCGGCCGTCAGGCCGACCCGGACCTGCTTCTGGAGCGCAGCGGCGGGAACCCGTTGTTCGTGGAGTCCTTCCTCGCTGACCCCGCCCCGTTGGAGAGCGCCCTTCCGGACGGGCCGCGTGAGTTGCTCCTGCGTGCCGTGGAACCCCTGCCTGAGGGCGCCCGTCAGGTGCTCGGGCTGGCCTCGGTGGCCGGGGACCGGGTCGAACACGACCTGCTCGCCGAGGTGGCCGAGGCATCGGGGGTCGGCGAGGGCGCACTGGAGTCCGCGCTGCGCCAGGCGGTCGATGCCCGGATCCTGCGTGCCACCGACACCGGTTACGTGTTCCGGCACGCGCTGCTCGCGGAGGCGGTCAAGGAGGACCTGCTGCCGGGGCAGCGGGTGCGGGCCCACCGCCGTTACGCGGAGGTCCTGGACGCTGGGGGGTCGGTTCTGTCGCGTGCCGAGACCGTGGCCCAGCTGGCCCACCACGCCTACGCCGCGCATGATCACCCGAGGGCTCTGACCGCCGCGTGGGCCGCGGCTGAGCACGCCGCGGCTACCGCTGCCCACCCCGAGTACCTGGCACTGCTCGAACGCGTGCTGGAGCTGTGGGAAATGGTCCCGGACGCGGCCGAGCGCTTGGGTCAGACGCACGGGGAACTCCTGCTGAGGGTGTGCCGGGCCGCGCAGATCGCGGGCAGCCTGCGCCGGTCGGTCCGGCACGCCACCGACGGGCTCACCAGTCTCGACCTGGCGGCCGCCCCCGAGACCGCGGCCCGCCTGCTGGTGGCCAGGGCCCGGGCCTACAAGGACCTGGGTCGGACCGAGGCCCTGGACGACCTGCGCGCCGCGGCCGCACTGCTGCCCGAGGGGCACCCCGAGCGGGCCGCGGTGAGCGCGGCCACCGGGTCGGTGCTGTTGGTCTGGGGTTGGGACACCGAGGCGGAGGAGGTCACCCGGGCCGCCATCGAGGAGGCGCGCGCGTGCGGCGACCGGACCAGTGAGGCCGACGCACTCATCACCCTGGGCAGCCTGCTGGACTCCACCGGCTCGGCGGAAGCCCTGGAACTGCTGCGTGAGGGCGTGCGGATCGCACGGGAGCTGGGTGACGTCCGGGTGGAGATGCGCGGACTCAACAACCTGGGCAACAATCACGCGAGCCGGTTCGAGTTCGAGGAGTGGCTGGTCTGCGCCCGGCAGGTGCAGGAACGGCGCGCCGAGCTGGGGGTGCTGTACGCCCCGGACACCAGCTACGTCAACGGGATGCCCGAAGCGCTCATGGCACTGGGGCGGTTAGAGGAGGCCCGGGCCGAACTGCGGGCCAGCCCCGCCACGGAAGGCAGGGTCGGGGCCCTGCACCAGGCGGCCCTCGGCCAGCTTGCCGTCCTGGAGGGCGACTGGACGGCGGCCCAGGGCGCCGTGGACGAGATCGACCGGCTGCTGCCCTGGGACACCACCCCGCCGGTGGAGCACGTCCTGCGCTACAACCTGCGGATCCTGCTGCTGGTGCACGGGCCCGAGGAGCGGCCGGCCGAGGCGGCCCGGCTGATCCTGGACGGGGAGGCCGACACCGGTCTGCTGTCCCGGGTCCGGGTCATCGCCCACGGCCTGTCCACCATGGCGGGGGTGGCCTGGCGGCTGCGTCGCCGGGCCGAGCCCGCGGATCGCGAACTCGCCGACGAGCTGGCCGGGCGCCTGCTGGCGACCCTGGCCCGGGAGGACTGGCCGACCTCACCGGCGGGTGAGCTCACCCGGAACGCCTGCGCGGGCTTTCTGGAGCCGGACCCCGTTCGGGCCCTGGAGCACTGGAAGCGGGCGCTGCCGCTGGCCGCTCGGGTCCGCTGGACCCTGCGCGTCGAGTACCTGCACGGGGCGTTCTGGGCGGCCCACGAGGCGGGAGAGGCGGAACTCGCCAGGGAGCTGTCGGAGGGGGCCGAGGGGATGCTGGCCGAATTCGACGCCCGGCTCGTGCACCAGCACGTGGCGGAGATGAGAGTGGCTCTGGGCGGGGCCCTGAACCCGTCGGTGGTCCTGCCCGCCGGACTGACCAGGCGGGAGGCGGAGGTGCTGGTGGAGGTGGCCAAGGGGCTGAGTAATCAGGAGGTCGGTGCTGCGCTGTTCATCTCCGCCAAGACGGTGAGCGCGCACCTGAGCAACCTCATGGCCAAACTCGGTGCGAAGAACCGCACCACGGCCGTCGCCCGGGCCCGCGACCTGGGCCTGGTCTGAGGGGGCGGAGCCGGCCGGGCCGGTTCCGGGGCGCGGGTCAGCCACCGGAGGGCTCGACGCCCCCCGGGGCGTCCCCGTGTACCGCCGCGTAGACGAGTTCGGCGTAGCCCTCGAGGGTGTCCGCGCAGATGCGCAGGCGCTCGGCGGCGGTACGGGCCTCCGGGAGGGCGAGGACGTCACGCTTCCTCAGGTCGCGGAACCAGCGGCGCAGCCGGTCAAGGCTCTGTTCCTCCTCCTCGAGTTCGGCGAAGGTGAACTTCTCCTTGGCGATCTCCTTGGCGATCTCGTCCTCGAACTTGCCGCAGTCGGCGCTGAACTCGCGCCACTCGTCGACGCGTGCGGCGCGGAACGCGTCCTCGATGAGCGTGCGCGCGGCAGCGTCGCGCGGTTCGACGTCGAACACAGCCACCGTGCCGCCGCCCTCGACCGCCAGCCCGGCGGCGCGGGCCGCGGCGGTACGGAAGGGGTCCGCCGCGGGCAGGGCCCAGGTTCCCTGGGAGACGGGCACCGCCCCCGCGCGCCGCAGTTCCCGCCACACCGCGACACGGTGCCGGGACGGCTTGGCCGGGACCTGTACCACCGCGAGCATCCAGCGGACCGCTTCATCTGTCACAGCCCTGACGGTAACACCGGGTGAGACGGGCGGAACGCGACTGAGTAACAGGTGTTACAGTTCCAAGAGTGACAAAAGCTTCCTCTTCGGTGTGGTCGGTCGCACCGCTCTACCTCGCCGGGTTCACCACCGCCTTCGGCGCACACGGGGTCGCCGGGGTGCTCGGGGCCCAGAGCGACGGCATCGGGCTGACCCTGCTGAGCCTGGGGCTCATGCTCGCGCTGTACGACGTGGCGGAGGTGATCCTCAAACCTGTCTTCGGCGCGCTCAGTGACCGGATCGGGGTCCGGCCGGTCATCTTCGGCGGGCTGGTCGGGTTCGCTTTCGCATCCCTGCTCGCGCTGCTGGCGCCGACACCCTTGGTGCTCGGATTGGCTCGACTGGGGCAGGGCGCGGCGGCAGCGGCGTTCTCTCCGGCCTCGTCGGCGGCGGTCGCCCGGTTGGCGGGCAAGGAGCGGTTGGGGCGGTCGTTCGGGCGCTACGGGGCGTGGAAGAGCCTCGGGTACGTGCTCGGTCCGCTGTGCGGTGTGGCGCTGGCCCACCTGTGGGGCATGGGGGCGCTCTACCTGGTGCTGGCCGTTCTGGCGGCGGGTGCGGCGGGTTGGGTGCTGTTCGCGCTTCCGGCGCTGCCGGTCGTGCCCCGGCGCCGTTACACCGTCGCGGACCTGGTTCGGCAGACGACCGAGCGCGGGTTCCTGGTCCCCACGCTCCTGCTCGCCACCACCACCGCGGTCCTCGGGGTGGCGGTGGGCTTCCTGCCGTTGCTGGCGGTGCGGATGGAGCTGCATCCGCTGGTCGGGGCGGCCGCGGTGACCTTGCTGGCGCTGGTGTCGATGGCGGTTCAACCGGCCGTGGGGCGGTTGCGTGACCAGGGCCGGGCCGGTATCCGCAGTGGCGGGTCGGGAGCCCTGGGGCTGGCCGCGCTCGCGCTCGTCGTGCTCGCCCTGGCCCCGCAGGCGGTCACGCTGTTCGCCTCGGCCGCCGTGATGGGGTTGATGGTCGGGGTGGTCACCCCGCTCGCCTTCGCGCACCTGGCCGAGAGCACTCCGGAGGAACGCCTGGGGCGCACGATGGGCAACGCCGAACTCGGCCGTGAGATAGGTGACGCGGGCGGGCCGCTCGTGGTCGGCGCGATCGCCACCGCCACGAGCCTGCCCGTCGCGCTCACGGCCCTGGCCGCGGCGAGCCTGACGGCCGGTGCGCTGGGCCGGAGCCTGCCCTGCGGGGAGGAAACCGTCAGGTCCGAGAACCCGCCCGGCTGATCCGGGCCAGTGAGGACTCGGCGTCGACCTTGTTGACCGGCTGGTTGTAGGGCAGCTTGGCGAGCATGAGGGCCATGCCGCAGGTGTTGGTCAGCCCGGCGAAGGTCAGTCCGGCGCCGATGAACGCGGCGACGAAGACCGCCGGGGTCCACCACAGGCTTAGCAGGGCGGTGACCAGCACGATCGAACCGGCGATCAGGCGCACCTGGCGCTCCAGGGCCCAGCGCTCCCGGCCGTGCACGACCGGGGCGTCGGCGGCGGCCCAGGCGTTCATACCGCCGGAGAGGACGACGGAGTCGGTCAGGCCCGCGGCGGCCAGCCTGGTCTGTGCCTGCTCGGCGCGGGGGCCGGACTGGCAGACGAGGACGACCTGCTCGGAGGCGTCCCGGGCCACCCGCCCGGCGTGCTGGTCGAGCTGGCCCAGGGGGAGGTTGACGGCGCCGGGGATGTGCGAGCTCTCGAACTCGGCGGGGGTGCGCACGTCCACCAGGAGCGGCGCGGAGTTGCTGTCGACCCGGGCGTGGACGGTCGCTACGTCGACGTGCTTGCTCATGTGTGTCTGGCTCCTGAAGGGAGTCGGGCAAGGGCGGGGGGCGGATGGTGCGGATTAGTCGACCATCTTAGTAGGAATACTACCCCCGGGGGTATGTGACGTGCTGGTCAACGGAATCGGGAATACCCGCGTGAGGCCATGCAAACCGCTGTATCCGCCGTGACGCTTCTATGTCAAGTGGCGGGCTGAAGAGAGACCTCAGCCCGCCCTCTCACCACTTGATCAGCGACCATCGCCCGATACACCACATCCGCCAAATGCCGCTTCAAAGCCCGATACGCACCCTTGGTGCCCTTGGCCTCCTCCCGGGAACGCACGAACTCCCGAGCCGGCTCACCCAACCGGACCTGAACCACCCCGATCGAGTGCAACGCCCGGTTCACCTGCCGGTTCCCACCCCGGTGCAACCGATGCCGATCCCGCCCCGAGGAAAACACCGGAATCGGCGCGCTCCCCGCCCACCGCGCCATCTTCGCCGAGGTCGCAAACCGCGACACATCCCCCACCTGCGAGAGCAACACCGCAGCCCAGACCACACCCACACCACGAATCCCCAACAAGTTCGGCGCCAACGGCTCCACCAGCTCCTTGAGACGCCGCTCCACCTCAACAACACGCACGAACAGGGTGTGGATCTCCTCCAGCTGCTCCAGCAGCACCCACCGCGCCACCTCGTCCAGCTCGGCCCCCTCCACCAGAGCACGCACCCGACCCACCTTGGCCCGGGTTTTCAACGCCCCCTTGCCCAGGCGGTGGTCCAACTCGATGTGCACCGCCGCCAGCACCCGGTTGGTCAGGGCCACACGCTGATCGGTCAGATTCTGGCGCAGGCCCACCAGCGCACGCACCTGCCGCACCTGCGGGTCGATCCGGTGGCGGGCCAGGTCAGGGGTGGCCAGGGCCGCACGCGCGATGGCCACCGCGTCGATCACGTCGGACTTGGCGCCCACCGGCCCGCTCAGCTTGCGGTGGGCGGCCATGGCGCGCGGCGGCACCCACACCACTTCCTGGCCCGCTCCCAGCAGGGCGTCAGCGATGGCCCGGCCCAGCCCGGGGCCGCCCTCGATGGCCCACAGCACCGGGCCGTTTCCGGCCAGGGCGCGGATCCAGGTCAAGAGCTGGCCCAGGGCCTCGGGGCCCGTCTGGACCTTCTTGGCCCTGCCCAGGCGGGTGCCGTCCTGGGCCAGCGCGACGGCTTGGTGCATGTCCTTGTGCGGGTCGATACCCACTGTCACCATGGTGGTGTCCTGCTTCCTCTTGGTCAGGAACGGGACGACTACCAGGGCCCTGGCCCGGGGGACAGATCTACTGTGAGTTATCGGCTGCACAGGCTTCTATAAGGTCACTCCCGCGGCCAGGGCCTTGGCCTGCGAGCGCTGGTGGACAGGTCACGACAAGGTCCACGTGGGACAGATCTTGCTTGAGTCACCCCAGCCCCGCTGTCGGGCGGCTCCCGTCGAAACCCTCCCGACACCCACCATGGTGGACCAGTAGATCTTGCTACCAGAAGCCCGGAGCCACTGGAACCCAAGGCGCCGAACTTGCTCCTGGTAGCAAGATCGCGGCTGGGCGGGGGTGGACACGGCGAGGCCCGTCCCCGTGTGGGACGGGCCTCGCCGCTGGTTCGCCCGGAGGGACCTTGACGGTCCTAGAGAGTCGGCAGGTAGCGCTGGAGCTCGTAGGGCGTTACCTGGCGGCGGTAGGAGTTCCACTCCGCCTTCTTGTTGCGCAGGAAGAAGTCGAAGACGTGCTCACCGAGGGTTTCGGCGACCAGTTCGCTGTTCTCCATGAGGCGCAGGGCCTCGTCGAGGCTCTGCGGGAGGGGCTTGATGCCCAGGGCGCGGCGCTCGGAGTCGGTCAGCGCCCAGACGTCGTCCTCGGCGCCCGGAGGCAGTTCGTAGCCCTCTTCGATGCCCTTGAGGCCCGCGGCCAGGATGACGGCGTAGGCGAGGTACGGGTTGGCCGAGCTGTCCAGGGAGCGGATCTCGATGCGGCTGGAGTTCGACTTGCCCGGCTTGTACATCGGCACGCGGACCAGGGCGGAGCGGTTGTTGTGGCCCCAGCAGATGTAGGCCGGGGCTTCGCCGCCCATGCCGGCGGAGGCCGCGGGGTCGTCCCAGATGCGCTTGTAGGAGTTCACCCACTGGTTGGTGACGGCCGCGATCTCGTCGGCGTGGCGGAGCAGGCCCGCGATGAACCCGCGGCCCACCTTGGACAGCTGGAAGTCCGCGCCGGGCTCGTAGAAGGCGTTGCGGTCGCCCTCGAACAGCGACAGGTGGGTGTGCATGCCCGAACCCGGGTACTGGGTGAAGGGCTTGGGCATGAAGGTGGCGTACACGCCCTGTTCCATGGCCACCTCCTTCATCACGAGCCGGAAGGTCATGATGTTGTCGGCGGTGGTCAGCGCGTCCGCGTAGCGCAGGTCGATCTCCTGCTGGCCCGGGCCGCCCTCGTGGTGGCTGAACTCCACCGAGATGCCCATGGCCTCGAGCATGTTGATCGCGTTGCGCCGGAAGTCGTGCGCGCTGTTGTGCGGTGTGTGGTCGAAGTAGCCGCCGGAGTCGTTGGGCTCGGGGAACTCGCCGTGCTCGGGGAACTTCTTCAGGAGGTAGAACTCGATCTCGGGGTGCGTGTAGAACGTGAACCCGAGGTCGGAGGCCTTGCCGAGCTGCCGCTTGAGCACGTGCCGCGGGTCCGCCGGGGACGGCGAGCCGTCGGGCATGAGGATGTCGCAGTACATGCGCGCGGTGCCGTGCGGTTCGTTGCGCCAGGGCAGCACCTGGAAGGTGGAGGGGTCGGGTTGGGCGAGCATGTCGGCCTCGTACACCCGGGCGAAGCCCTCGATGGCCGAACCGTCGAACCCGATGCCCTCGGAGAAGGCCGCCTCCAGTTCGGCGGGTGCCACCGCCACGGACTTGAGGTACCCGAGCACGTCGGTGAACCACAGCCTCACGAACCGGATGTCGCGCTCCTCCAACGTGCGGAGCACGAATTCCTGCTGTCGATTCACGATCAACCTTCCTCGATGCCGGTCGGTCCCGGTCCCGGTCCACCTGAGCGGAGCCAAGCCGGACGCGTTGTCCCAGGACCAGTGTGCCGTGCGGATATTTCCAGGGTATTTCCGCACACGCCAGCCAGCCTGCCCGGTCCGTCCCCCGCACACGCATTATGACCTCTGGCGCAGGGGTTTCGGGCCATCCCGGGCCGGATTCGTCGTGCCGGATCGGTGATGTAACACGCCCCGGAAACAATCGGTGGATACGCTCGGCCCGTGGCACAGCTGAGAATCGCACTGGCCCAGGTCAACCCCACCGTGGGTGACCTGGAGGGAAACGGTCGGCTCGTGGTGGACTCCGCCCGGCGAGCCACGGCGGCGGGGGCCCACCTGGTGGTGCTGCCGGAGATGATCGTCACCGGTTACCCGGTCGAGGACCTGGCCCTGCGCGACTCGTTCGTGTCGGCGTCTGTGCGGGCCACCCGGGCGCTGGCCACCGATCTGGCCGAAGCGGGGATGGGCGAGCTGCCGGTGGTGGTGGGATTCCTCTCCCGGAGAGAAGGCCCGGGTGAGCGGTACGGCCAGCCCTCCGGGGCGCCGCAGAACGCGGTCGCCGTGTTGCACGGGGGCCGTGTCGAGCTCACCTCCGCCAAGCACCATCTGCCCAACTACGGGGTCTTCGACGAGTACCGCAACTTCGTGCCCGGTGACACCCTGCCGGTGATCCGGGTGCGCGGGGTGGACGTGGCCCTGGCCGTCTGCGAGGACCTGTGGCAGGACGGCGGTCCGGTCACCGCGACGCGTGCGGCGAGGGCCGGTCTGCTGGTCACGCTGAACGGCTCGCCCTATGAGCGGCACAAGGACGACGTGCGCCTCGAACTCTGCTCGCGCCGCGCCCGTGAGACCGGCGCGGCCGTGGCCTACGTGAACATGGTCGGCGGTCAGGACGACCTGGTCTTCGAGGGCGACTCCCTGGTGGTGGACGCCGAGGGCGAGCTGGTGGCGCGTGCTCCGCAGTTCGAGGACGCTCTGCTGGTCGCCGACCTGGACCTGGCGGAGGCCGCGCAGACCAGGGACGGCGCCGGTGACGGCGAGGTGGTGGACGGTCTGCGGGTCGTCCGGCGCACGCTGTCCGCCGTACCCGCGGAGCCCTGCGAAGAGGAGTCCCGTGAGCCCGGGCGCAACACCGTCACCCCGCGCCCGGATCCGCTTTCCGACGTCGGGGAGGTCTACCGCGCGCTGGTGGTGGGCCTGCGCGACTACGCGGCCAAGAACGGGTTCGCCTCGGCGGTCCTGGGGATCTCCGGGGGTATCGACTCGGCCCTGGTCGCGACCGTCGCCGTGGACGCTCTGGGCCCGGAGCGGGTGCACGGGATCCTGCTGCCCAGCACCTACTCCAGTGGGCACTCGGTCGCTGACGCGCAGGACCTGGCCCAACGCCAGGGTTTCGCGGCCCGCACGGTGCCGATCGCCCCGGTGGTCGAGGCCTTCGAGCATGCGGCGGCGGGTGCTGACGCTCCGTTGAGCGGGCTCGCCGCGGAGAACCTCCAGGCGCGGGTGCGCGGCACGCTGCTCATGGCGCTGTCCAACCAGGAGGGCCATCTGGTGCTGGCCACCGGTAACAAGAGCGAGGCCGCCACCGGCTACTCCACGCTGTACGGCGACTCGGTGGGCGGGTTCGCCCCGATCAAGGACTGCTGGAAGACGCTGGTGTGGGAGCTGGCGCTGTGGCGCAACGCCGAGGCGGCCCGGCAGGGGCACACCCCGCCGATCCCGGAGAACTCGATCACCAAACCGCCCAGCGCGGAGCTGCGCCCCGATCAGCTCGACGCGGACTCCCTGCCCGACTACGCGTTGCTGGACGCGGTCCTGGACGCCTACGTGGGCACCGATCGGGGGGAGGCGGAGCTGGTCTTCGCCGGGTACGACCTCGAGCTGGTGCGTCGGGTGATCCGGCTGGTGGACCGGGCCGAGTACAAGCGCCGCCAGACCGCGCCCGGTACCAAGATCAGTTCCCGCAACCTCAGCCGGGACCGCCGTCTGCCCATCACCAACCGCTGGACGGTGTGAGCGCGTACGACGGCCCCCGGCGCGTTCCGGGTCACGTCGCGACGGCGGTGCGCCGGCGGAAGAGGGTGTAGTCGGCACCCTTCTCGAAGACGTGGCTCTCCACCCGCTCGAACTCGGCGGGGGCGAAGGCCGCGCCCTCGAAGAAGGGCTTTCCGTGCCCGGCCACGACCGGGTAGCGCTTGATCATGAGCTCGTCGATCTCCGGCAGCAGGAGTCCGGCGATGCTGGGCCCGCCGACCATGCAGATGCCCAGCGGTCCGTCCTCCTTCTTGAGTTCACGAACCGTCTCCAGCGGGTCGGTGGCCACCACCGTGACGTTCGGGTCGATGCCCTGGGGCAGGGTGCGGGAGAAGACGTACTCGCGCATGTGCCCGTAGGGGCTGGTCATCCCCTCGTCGAGGCCGACCTGGTAGGAGCCCCGGCCCTGCAGCATGGTGTCGAAGTGCTTGTTGTGCACGTCCACGCCGAGTGCTTTGCGGGCTGGGGCGGGGAGCAGTTCCGGGTACTCGTTCAGGTGGAACTCGCCGTTGTCCCCGAGGTCTCCGTTGGCGTCGCCGACGGGAAAGAAGTCGAAGGATCCGTCGGGCGCGCAGACGTAGCCGTCGAGCGAGACCGCGACGAAGTAGGTGAGGGTTCGCATGCGTCTCCTCGCGAGAGTGTCTTCGTGGCCAGTTGACCACTATGCTTGAAGTACTTCAAGCAAAGTACTTCGTATGTAGTGGTTTGCCAAGGGGTTTTCAGAGCTTCTCGGAGAGAGGGAGGAACACGTGGTCAAGAACCCGGAGCGGCGCGCGGCGCTGCTGGACGCCGCCATCGAGACACTCGCAGCGGAGGGCGCACGTGGACTCACCTTCCGCGCCGTCGACTCCCGCGCGGGGGTACCGGTCGGCACCGCCTCCAACTACTTCGCCAATCGCGAGGACCTGCTCGCCCAGACCGGTGTGCGCACCTACGAGCGTTTCATGCCCGAGCAGCAGGAGTGGGACGCCGTCATCAGCGGCCCCCGTGACCGGGCCGCCCTGACCGAGGCCATGCGCGCCACGGTCACGCGCCTGACCGCCGAACCCCACGTGTACCTGGCCACCCTGGAACTCCAGCTGGAGGCCACCCGGCGCCCCGAACTGCGCGCGGACCTCACCGCCCGCGTCCGCGCGGACCTGGACGCCAACATCGCCTTCCACGAGGAACAGGGCATGCCCGGCGC
Source organism: Nocardiopsis exhalans (assembly GCF_024134545.1). Classification (GTDB taxonomy): domain Bacteria; phylum Actinomycetota; class Actinomycetes; order Streptosporangiales; family Streptosporangiaceae; genus Nocardiopsis; species Nocardiopsis exhalans. The sequence goes on along the minus strand of NZ_CP099837.1, from coordinate 5,393,397 downwards.
CAGGGACACCGTGGTCCTGCTCTACCTCGCCCTGAACCGGCTGGTCACCGAACACCTCACCCTGCCCGGGGTGCTGGCAGCCGAGGGCTCCCTGGACGACCTGGTCACCCGAGTGGTGGAAGCCGTCGTCCCCGAGCCCTGACCGGCGGACCGGTGGGTCGAGGAGGCCCTCGGGCGAGGCGAGAAGGCCAGGCCGCTCATGCCAGGCCGAATTCGCGGGCTCGGGCTCCGGCGGTGGCGCGGTTGGGGACGGCCAGCTTGCCGAGGATGTTGGACACGTGCACGCTGGCCGTCTTGGGGCTGATGAACAGCTCGGCGGCGATGTCGGCGTTGGTGGCGCCGGAGGCCAGCAGCCGCAGCACCTCCGTCTCACGGCCGGTCAGTCCGGCGGGGGCGGGCGGGGGCACCGACCCCCCGGACAGCCCCGTGCCCAGTCGGCGGGCCAGGTCCTCGGCGGTCCGGGCCAGCGGGACCGCGCCGCATTCGGTGGCCGTCTCGTGCGCCTGGCTGGTGAGTAGCACGGCCGCTTCCCGCTCACCGGCGGCGACCCGGGCCTCGGCCTCGTGCAGCCGTGCGCGGGCCAGGTGCAGCCGCATCGGGGTGTGCTCCCAGGCCCGTACTGCCGCGGCCCACAGCTCGGCCAGTTCCGTGGCGGCCCCCTCGCCCTCGGCGAGCAGGGCGGTGACCGAGGCCGAGTGCGCCGGTTGGACCAGCCCGGCGACGGGTGTCTTCCCCGCGGTCCGGGCGATCAGCGCGCGGATCTGGCAGGCTGCCTCGGCGTTGTCCGTCCCGTGGCCCCGCTCCGCACGCCCTTGTTCCGACCCCGGCCGGGCCGCCTCGGCCATCTGCTCCAGCAGCGGCCAGGTGTACCCGGGCGCGCACTCCAGGGCCACCTTCTCCAACAAGTCCCGGGAGAGTGCCAACGCCTCGGCCACATCCCCCTCGACCACGGCGGCGTCCAGCAGGCCCATAGCCCTCAGCTGGACGATGTTCATCCGGTGCGCCTCCAGGAGGGAGCGGTCGCCCTTGGGTCCCGCCGCGGCCCTGGCGGCGGCCGCGTCACCCATGGCCGCGGCGGCCCGGGCCTCCACCGCCTGGATGTAGTGCAGGTGTTTGCCGTCCCGCTGGTCGCGGCTGAGGTAGAGCCGGAAGATCTCCCTGGTCCCGCGCAGGTCGCCCAGTTCCAGCAGGATCTCGGCGCGGTTCTGGTGGTTGAAGGACTTGCGTGCCGGGGCCCAGCCCAGGGACTCGTGCCGGGCCAGGGACTCGTCCAGGACCCGCATCCCTTCTTCGTGGTGGCCCAGCTCGCGCAGGAAGTGGCCCAGGTTTCCGGCCCCGCGCGCCTCCATGTGGGGTTGGCGCAGCTCCTTGGCCTCGGTCAGGCCCTGCTCCATGAGCGGGCGCCCGCGTCCGATGTCGCCTTCCTGCATGTACGCCCCGCCCAGGGTGATACGGGCGTCGGCGGTCGCGCAGGCGTCGGAGAGGCTGTCGGTGTCGGCCGCCTCTATCGCCATCTCGGCCAGTGCGCGCGGTCCGCGGCCGGAGTCGGCCAGTTCCCGGAGGAGCTTTTGTTCGAGAGTCTCCGCGCGGTCCTCGCGCAGCAGGGCGCACTCGCGGGCCAGGATCGCCAGCAGCTGGCTGTACCCGGGCATGTGCGGCGGGTGCAGCTCCAGCGCCCGGACCAGGTCGCCGATCCCGCCGTCGCGCACGTGATAGGCCCGGGCCTGGCCGCGCTGGCGCAGCAGGACCGCCCGCATCGTGAGGGTCTCGTTGTCGGTGGCGTCCTCGGAAAGGGTCGCCAGGGCCTCGTCGACCAGCTCCAAAGCGCGCCGGTTGCGGTTGGCGGAGATGGCCGTGTTGGCGGCCCGGCTGATCACCTGGGCCCAGCTGAGCCCCTCCACCCGGCTGCTGGGGTCGGGCACCCGGTCCCACAGCGCCAGGACCCGCTCCAGCATGTCCAGCCGCTCGTCGAAGGCGAGCGTCTTCTTGGCCTGGACCGCCGCCCACCAGGCGGCCTCCATGGCGCGGGGCAGGTCCTGGGCTGCCTGGTAGTGGTGGGCCTGCTCGGCGGCGCGGCGGTCCACGGGCACGACTGCGGGGTACTCGTCGATGAGCTGGGCGAAGCGCAGGTGCAGCCGCGCGTGCGGGCCGGGCAGGATCTCCTCGTGCACGGCGTCGCGCAGCAGCGCGTGCCGGAACCGGTAGCCGGTGCGCCCGGGGCGCAGCACGTTGGCGTCCACCAGCATGTGCAGCGCGGCCTCCAGTTCGTGTTCGGGTAGACCGGCCGCGTGGTAGAGGAACTCGTGCTCGATGGAGTCGGCCACAGCGCCTACCGCGGCCACCCGCAGGACGGCCATGGCGGATTCGTCGAAGCGGTGCAGGGGCTCCAGGAAGAGGTCGCGGAAGTGGTCCGGCAGGTCGGGGTCGTCGTCGTCCGGACAGCTGTCGGCGGCGGCCAGCGCCTCCACGAACAGCGGCACGCCCTCGCTGCGCTGGTAGAGCGTGTTCAGCGCGTCCTCCCCCAGAACCTCACCGCGGATGGCGGCGGCCTGGCGGCCCGCCTCCTCGCGGGTGAGCGGTTCCAGCACGATCCGGCCCACCCGGGGCAGGCGTTCGAGTTCGGGGAGGAGGCGGCGCAGCGGATGCGATCGGTGCAGGTCGTCGCTGCGGTAGGTGGCCACGATCTGTGTGCCCGGCCGGTCCAGGTTGCGGGCCAGGAAGACCAGCAGGTCCCGGGTGGCGCCGTCGGCCCAGTGCAGGTCCTCCAGCACCACCGTGATCCCGTCGTCCCCCGCCACCTGGTCGAACAGGCGCAGCACCTGTTCGAAGAGGATGCCGCGGTTCTCCCTCCGGTCCGCGGACGGCTCGCCCAGCTCGGGCAGGAGCCGGGCGAACTCGCCGATCCCGCCCGGGGCGGCCGACTCGAACGGGGGGCGGCCGCGCTCGCGCAGGATCTGACGGAGCACCGCGGTGAAGGGCGCGTAGGACAGGCCGTCCACGCCCAGTTGCAGGCAGGCTCCCAGGAAGACCGTGCCCGGCGGTCGCGTCGCGGCGAACTCGGCGACCAGGCGGCTCTTGCCGACCCCGGCGTCCCCTCCGACCAGCAGCATCTCCGGAGGCCCGGTCCGTACGCGGTGGGCCTGTTCGGTCAGCAACCGCAGATGGTCCAGGCGGCCGACGAAGACGGGACTGGTGTCCGAAAGGAGGGGCATATCGCCCATTATGCTCTCCGTGGTTGGTAGCTCACCTGGTTTTCCCGACGGCGGGCCCGCGCCTCGTTGCGCAGGCGCCGGGTACGGCGGCTGAGTTCGGCCTGGCGCAGGCGCTCGTCGTACAGGGCGTGCGTGGTGGCCAGGCGCAGGTCGGCGTAGCTCATGGTGTTCCCCCGTGGTGGTGTTGGTGCGGTCTTGTCGTGACGCGCGCCCTCAGGTCGTGTCGGAGCGTCGGCCCTGGCGTGCGGCCCGGCGGCGGGCGCGGGCCTCGGCCCGCGCCTCGCGGACCGCGTGGAGGTGTTCGCTGCGCTGGGCGGCCCGCTCGGAGAGGGCCCGGCTGCTGTGCTGTGGTGCGAGGTGGAACACGGTGAGTCCTTCGGTTGTGCGGCGGAACCGGTGTCCCGCCCTTGTGTCCTCCACGATCCGGCTAAGGGGGTCCCTCGCACATCGGAAGGATTCACCGGTTTTCCGTACGGATCCGGGTAATCGGTGCCTAAGACTTCTAAGACGTGTGAGGTGCGGCCTAAGCATCCGGTCTCAGACCCGTTCAGCCGTGCTCAGGGTGGGTTTCCGTCGTAGGTTCCTCTGGTCGGGGGCGTGTCACCGAGCGATCTCGGGTGGTGGCGCGTAGTTGTCTTGAGGTGTCACAGGGTGAACCTCAAGGAGGCGTGGGATGACTCTGGTCGCTTGTGGGACTGGTCGACGGGTCGCGGGCGGGCGCGGGGGAGGGTTCGGGCGAAGGTCCGGATGGGCCCTCGCCGGTCTGGCCGCCGCCGTGTTGTGCGCGGCCCCCGCCGTCGCGGACGAGGACGATCCGGAACGAGGGCTGCCCGGTGTGCTCTCCGGGGGTGAGGGGCTCGCCGACAGCGACCCGGTGGGGCTGGCGCTGTTCGGGGTGGACCAGCCCCCGCTGCCGGGGGAGGAGGTCGTCTACCAGGCGACCGTGGCCAACGGCGGCGAGACTCCGGTGGAGGGTGCGCTGCTCGCCCAGCACGTGCCCGAACCCCTGGAGGTGCTGGAGATCGACCAGGGCGGGCTGGTGGAGGAGGGGGTCGCCAACTGGCGGGTGGACGTGCCCGAGGGCGGGGAGGCCGTCTACACGGTGCGGGTCCGGGTGTCCGAGAACGCCGAGGCGGGGGTCCGGGTGGTGAGCACCGCCTGCCTGCTGCTGGACCGCGACGCCGAGCCCTCGGCCTGTGCGAGTGACACCCTCCTGGTCGCTGACCAGACGGTGCTCTCGCGGGCGGGGGAACTGGTCGACCGCGACGGCGTGCTGCGGGCGGTGGGCGTGGGAGTGTTGATGGTGCTGGTCTGGTTGCTGTGGCGGCAGTGGGGACCGGCCCGGAAGGCGTGAGGGCGCGTTCGGGGTGGGTTGTCTGTTTTGTTACGTCAGGGCGTCAGTAAGACAGGGTTATCAACTACAGGGCGTAGTAGTCTACGGGCATGGACATTCTTTACTCCGCGCTCGTCTTCCTGCACATGCTCGGCCTGGCCGGCATCATCGCCGGTTTCCTGATGCAGCTGATGACCGACAACCTCAAGTCGACCAAGGTCCTGCTGCACAGCGCCCTGCTCCAGTTCGTCACCGGCCTGCTGCTGGTCGGCGTCGCCGAGATGGCGGACACCGCCGAGATCAACCACATCAAGGTCGCGGTGAAGCTCCTCATCGGCCTGGGCGTGGTGGTCGTCGGTGTGCTGAACCTGCGCAAGCCCGCCAAGAACCTGGCGATCATCGCCGGTGTCCTCGCCATCGTCAACATCGGCGTCGCGGTCTTCTGGTAGTCCTCTCCCGCCACGTCGGCGTACCCGCCCGCACGGGTCGCCCTCTCACCGCCGGTGTCTTCTGTCGCCTGTTGCCGCTCGGCCCGGGGTGTGGTTTCGAATTTCTTGCAGGTTCTTTCGTTGAGGTCAGGGCGCTGTTGCGTGGCCCTCGGTACTTAACGCGCCGGTCAACACCTGTTCACAATCGAAGGTTCTTCTGTTACCTTCATCACCTCCACGCAAACTCTTGCGAATTCTGCAAGATGATGCGGCGGGGCAGTGCGGCCCCGCTTCAGGACTCCCCCCAAGGAGCGCTTCATGAGAACAGCCCGACTCGGCGCCCTCGCCGGGGCCGTGGTGCTGGGAACCGGCCTGCTAACGGTTCCCGCGTCCGCGACCCCCCAGGAACCCGCCCAGGCACCCCCCGCCGTCGCCCAGGAAGGCGCGGCCGACACCATCGTCCATCTCTTCCAGTGGAACTGGGACTCCGTCGCCGCCGAGTGCGCCGACTTCCTCGGCCCCGCCGGATACGGCGGCGTCCAGGTCTCCCCGCCCCAGGAACACGTGGTCGTCCCCTTCTCCGAAGGGGGTAACTATCCCTGGTGGCAGGACTACCAGCCGGTCTCCTACCAGGTCGACAACACCCGGCGCGGCACCGCCGAGGACTTCGAGGACATGGTCGCCACCTGTGCCGACAACGGCGTCCGGATCTACGTCGACGCCGTCATCAACCACATGACCGGCCCGCAGGAGGAAACCAGCACCGGCAGCGCCGGGACCGAGTGGGAGCAGTACGAGTACCCGGACCTGTTCGGGGACGGCTCGGCCGCCTACTCCTACGAGGACTTCGCCCCCTGCTACGACACCATCGAGAACTGGGACGACAAGTGGGAGGTGCAGAACTGCCAGCTCCTCGACCTGGCCGACCTGGACACCGGCTCCCCGCACGTCCGGGCCCAGATCACCCGTTACCTGAACGAGCTGATCGCCATGGGCGTGGGCGGCTTCCGGGTGGACGCCTCCAAGCACATCGCCGAGGACGACATGGGCGCCATCATCGACGCCCTGGACGAGGTCCCCGGCTTCGGCGGCGCCCCGCACGTCTACCACGAGGTCTACGGAGACCAGACCGTCCCCTACACCGCGTACACGCCCTACGGGCAGGTCACCAACTTCGACTACAAGCGCGACATCGCGTCCGGCTTCGCCAACGGTGACATCACCGGGCTGACCGACATGCCGGACCACGGCGGACTCACCTCCGCCGAGTCCGTGGTCTTCGTCGACAACCACGACACCCAGCGCTACGAGCCGACCCTCACCTACGTGGACGGCGACCGCTACTACCTCGCCACCGCCTTCATGCTCGCGCACCCCTACGGCACCCCCGTGGTGATGTCGAGCTACGACTTCCAGGGCAACGACACCGAGGGCCCGCCCAACATCGGCGAGGTCGACGGAAACCCGGCCGGATGGATCACCGAGGACAGCGACTGCAGCAGCTCGGACTGGGTCTGCGAGCACCGTGACGAGGCTGTCAGCGGCATGGTCTCCTTCCGTAACGCGGTGAGCGGCACGGGCCTGACCGAACGCGCCCAGGACGGATCGTCCCGCGTGGCCTTCGACCGCGGTGAGAGCGGTTTCGCCGCCTTCAACGCCTCGGGCCAGGCCTGGCAGCTGAACGCTCCGACCTCCCTGCCCGACGGCGACTACGACAACGCCGCGGGACCGGGCGGTGCCACCGTCTCCGGCGGACAGGTCTCCGCGACCGTCCCCGCCGACGGCGCCCTGGCGCTGCACGTGGGCGGCGAGTGCGGGCAGGACTGCGGCGGCAACGGCGGCGACCGTGTCACCGTCACCGCGACCGTCCACACCTACTTCGGTCAGGAGGTGCACGTCGTCGGCTCCACCTCCGAGCTGGGCTCCTGGAACCCGGCTGACGGCGCTGCGCTGACCACTGGGGCCGACACCTACCCGCAGTGGTCCGGCAGTGCCGCGATCGGGCCGGACACCGAGTGGAAGCTGGTCAAGGTCTCACCCGACGGCAGCGCGGACTGGGAGCCCGGCGCCAACCGGGTGGGCCCGGCCGCCTCCGTCACCTGGGGCCAGCGCTGACCACTCACCGCTGAGCCGTCCCTACCGAGCTGTCCCCAGGACCGTCCACTCCCCGGTCCGACCCTCGGGCACCTTCGCGCCACACTCCTTCGGCGCGGAGGTGCCCTTCCCCTTTTCGCTGCCGTCAGCCCGCGAAGGCGTCCTCGAGAGGGCCGGGTAGGCGCGGCAGGATTCCCAGGCCGCACAGGAAAGGGGACGAGCCTGTGAGCTGTTCCGTGATTCATTGACAAACATTTATTTCTGTAATCACAGATCACCACCATGGAAGCCTGTGGAGTCCAGGGTCTGAGGCATGGGCCGTCTACACGAGCAGAAAAAGTCGGCGGGTTGTCGTATTCGGCGGACACGACCCCGCCCACCCCGCTAGCGTTTGGTCTCGAACACCTGAACGATGAGCGCTGGGAGGGGGAGAACTCTATGAAGACGGCAATCGAACAGCACACCGGGCAGCAGCCGAAGCCGGAGAAGAAGCGGGACAAGCGGGGGTTCGAGCCCCGCCCCGGGTGGGTGGTTCAGGCGTTCGTGTTCGCCTTGGACCCCGCAGCCCAGACCGAGCAACGGTTGCGCTCGCACTGCGGGGCTTCCCGGGCCGCCTACAACTGGGCGATCTCCCACGTACTGGCGGTCTGGGACCAACGCAAGGCCGAAGCCTCCTACGGCATTGCCGAGGAGGAACTCACCCCCTGGCGGGCTTGGTCGCTACCGAGCCTGCGCAAAGAGTTCAACGCCGCCAAACACACCGACCCTCGGTTCGCTCACTGGTGGGCGGACAACTCCAAAGAGGCCTACAACACCGGTCTGGCAGGCGCGGCCGCAGCGTTCGACGCCTACTCCAAGTCCAAACGCGGCGAACGTGCCGGGGCACGCATGGGCCGCCCCAATTTCAAGTCCAAACACCGCTCCCGACTGGCCTGCCGGTTCACCACCGGGGCCATCCGGTGTGAGGACACCCGTCGTCACGTGGTGTTGCCGGTCGTGGGGCGGGTGCGCACCCATGAGTCCACCCGAAAACTCCACCGCCGTCTGGCCAACGGCACAGCCCGAATCCTGTCCGCCACGGTCTCCCATCGACGAGGCCGCTGGCAGGTCTCCTTCCAGGTCGAGATCGAACGCGCTGTACGTGCCCCGGCCCGCCCGCGGTCGGTGGCCGGAGTCGATCTGGGCGTCAAAGCTCTGGCGGTGGTCGCTGACTCCGACGGGCAGGTACGACACGTGGCCAACCCCCGCCACCTGAACGGTGAGCTCCAGCGTCTACGCCACGCGTCCCGGCGGGTGTCACGACGTCAAGGCCCGGACCGGCGCACCGGACAGGCTCCGTCACAGCGGTGGGTCAAGGCCAACATCGAACGCAACCGCGTGCACCACCGGGTGGCGAACCTGCGCGAGGACGCCATCCACCAGCTCACCACCAGCCTGGCCCGCGAATACGGGACGGTCGTGGTGGAGGACCTGAACGTGGCCGGGATGATCAAGAACCGGCGTCTGGCCCGCCACATCGCCGATGCCGGGTTCGGGCGGATCCGCCGCCAGCTGGACTACAAGACCACCTGGAACGGTGGCCGAATGATCGTGGCGGACCGATGGTTCGCCAGCAGCAAGACCTGCTCGGGGTGCGGCGCGGTGAAAACCAAGCTGGGCCTGCACGTCCGGGTGTTCGACTGCGACGAATGTCCCCTGGTGTTGGACCGGGACGTCAACGCCGCACGCAACCTCGCCAAACTGGCGCAGAGCATGAGTAATACCGGTACCGGAGTGGCCGGAGACCGGGGAGCGCAAGCTCCGAAGCCCCGTGGAGCCGACCGTAAGACCCGCACCACCCGCCGGGGTCGCACGACCCCGGCGGGGCGGGCTGGTGGCGCAACACCGCGTACGCGGAAGGAAGCGGGAGACCGTCGTCGAGGCACCCAACTGAGGTTGTGGTGAGACCGTCACGGACCTCCTGGGCAGAAATGTTCGGGATGCTGATGTTCGACCAAAGAATCAGCAACGGGAGGGCTGACCGTCACGGTCATGTTCCCTCCCCCGCCCGCCCGGGTGGCTCCGCCCGGTGCCGCTCAGCCGTCTCAGTCGTCGTAGAAGACCCGCTCCATGACCGCCCGCGCCCGCCGGGTGGTTCGCAGGTAGGCCTCGGTCAGCTGCTCCGCGGGGCCCTCCGGCTCCGGACCTTCCTGGTTCGGGCCCTCCTCCTCGGCCTCCCCGTCACCGCTGTCGTCGCCGAAGCCCATGGCCTGGGCGAGCGCCGCGCGCACCCGAAGGTCGTGCGGGAGCGAGTCACCGCCCCGGCCGCGCACCAGCATGACCATCCCGCGCACCCGCGACGCCAGTCGCCAGGCCTCCTCCAGCACCACACCGTCGTCGGCGGCCAGCAGCCCGTGGGCCACCGCCACCGACAGCGCGGACAGTGTCTGCGGGGTGCGCAGGTCCGGGTACTCGTGGGCGTGGCGCAACTGCACCAGCTGCGCCACCCACTCCACGTCCGACAGCCCGCCCCGGCCCAGTTTCGTGTGCAGGGTGGGATCGGCGCCGCGCGGCAGCCGCTCGGCCTCCATCCGCGCCTTGAGCTTGCGGATCTCCAGTACGGAGGCGGGTTCGATGCCCCCGTCCGGGTAGCGGACGGGGTCGATCAGCGCGATGAACGCCGACCTCAGCCCTTCGTCACCGGCGATCGGCCGGGCCCGTAGCAGGGCCTGGCTCTCCCACACCTGGGACCAGCGGCCGTAGTAGGCGGCGTAGGAGTCCAGGGTGCGCACCACCGGCCCGCTCTTGCCCTCCGGCCGCAGGTCCGTGTCCACCTTCAGCGGCGGCTCGGCCTGCGGCATCTCCAGCAGCCGGGCCAGTTCCCGCACGATCGCCATGGCCTGCTTGGTCGCCGCGCCCGTGTCCACGCCCGGCATCGGGTCGTGCACGTACATGACGTCCGCGTCGCTGGCGTAGGTGAGCTCACCGCCGCCGAACCGGCCCATGGCCACCACGCACACCCGGGTGAGCTCCTCGCCGCCCGCCTCGGCCACCACCTTGGTGTAGGCGGCGCGCAGGGCGGCGTCGATGGTCACCGCGGCGATGCCGGTCAGGGCCCGGCCGACCTCCTCCACCGAGGACACCCCCAGCAGGTCGGCGGCGGCCGTGCGCAGCAGCTCACGGCGGCGCAGGGCGCGCACCGCCGACACCGCCTCCTCCGGGGTGTCGTAGCGGCGCAGGGCGGCGTCCGCCTCGGCCATCAGCGACGTGGTCTCCCGGCGCTTGAGATCGGCGTCGTCGGCCAGCATCGCGACCGCCTCGGGCGCCCGCAGCAGCAGTTCGGTCACGTAGCGGCTGGTGCCCAGCAGCCACGCCATCCGCTCGGCCACCCGCACGTCGTCGCGCAGCAGTCGCAGGTACCAGGGTGTGGTGCCCAGGGAGTCGCTGACCTGACGGAACCCGAGCAGTCCGGCGTCCGGGTCGGGGGAGTCGGCGAACCAGCCCAGCATCACCGGCAGCAGCGTGCGCTGGATGGCCGCCCGCCGGGACAGCCCCGACGTCAGTGACTCCAGGTGGCGCAGTGCCCCGCGCGGATCCACGAATCCCAGGGCGCTCAGCCGCTCGACCGCCTGGCTGGGGGAGAGACGGATCTCGTCCTCGGGGAGCTTGGCCACCGCGTTCAGCAGCGGACGGTAGAAGAGCTTCTCGTGCAGGCGGCGCACCTCCGCCGACACCCGTTTGCGGGCCTCGGTCAGCTCGCGCACCGGATCGGCGGTCAAACCCAGCGCCCGGCCCAGCTGGCGCAGCTGCGCGGGGCCGTCCGGGGTCTTGGGGTCGGGCAGCAGGTGGGTGCGGCGCAACCGCTCCAGCTGCAACAGGTGTTCCACCCGGCGCAGGAACCGGTAGGCGTCGGCCAGCCCGGCCGCGTCCTTACGTCCCACGTAGCCGTACTCCGACAGCACGGCCAGTGCCTGGAGGGTGTTGCCGGACCGCAGCCGGTCGTCGGAGCGCCCGTGCACCAGCTGGAGCAGCTGCACGGAGAACTCGATGTCGCGCAGGCCGCCCGGGCCCAGCTTGAGTTCGCGTTCGGCCTCGCCGGCGGGGATGTGCGCCACCACCCGGCGGCGCATCGCCTGCACGTCCTCCACGAAGTCCTTGCGCCCGGAGGCCTCCCACACCAGCGGTGCGATCGCCTCGGTGTACTCCCGGCCCAGCGCCACGTCTCCGGCGATGTGCCGGGCCTTGAGCAGCGCCTGGAACTCCCAGGTCTTGGCCCAGCGGTCGTAGTAGGCCAGGTGTCCGGCCAGCGGCCGCACCAGCGGGCCGTTCTTGCCCTCGGGGCGCAGCGCCGGGTCCACCTCCCACAGGGTGCCCTCGGCGTCGGTCTCCGAGAGGATGCGCATCATCGCGGTGGCCAGCTTGGTGGCCGCGCGCTGAGCCTCCTGCTCGTCCAGGGGGAGGCCGTCCTCGCCCAGGGCGGGCTCGGCCACGAACACCACGTCCACGTCGCTGACGTAGTTCAGCTCCCGGCCGCCGCACTTGCCCATGCCGATGACGCTCAGCCGGCACAGCGCCGCGTCCTCGGGGGCCTCGGCGCGCGCCACCGCCAGCGCCGCGTCCAGGGTGGAGGCGGCCAGGTCGGCCAGCTCCGCGGCGACCTCGTCGACGGTGTTCACCCCGGTCAGGTCCCGCCCGGCCAACCGCAGGACCCGGCGCCGGTAGGCCACCCGCAGCGTGTGGCGCAGCACGGCCGAGGGGGCCTCCTCGGAGCCCAACCCCAGGGAGAGGTCGGCGACGGGTGCGGCCTCGTCGGGGTGTGCGCCCACGGTGTGCATCAGCCCCCGGCGCAGCTCCTCGGGGTCGGGGGTGCGCGAGGCGTCGGCCCCGCGTAGCTCGCGCCAGTCACCGGGGTGCCGCACCAGGTGGTCGGTCAGGGCCGTGCTGGCCCCCAGGATCCGGCACAGCCGGGTCCGCAGGTCCGCGTCCTCCCGTAGTGCCACCAGCACTTCGTCGGGTTCGGGCGAAGCCTCCAGCAGCCGGAGCAGACCCAGCAGGGCCTGGTCGGGGTCGGCTGCCGCCGCGAGGGAGCCGATCACGTCGGTGTCGGCCCGGGCGTCCAGCCCGGCCTCCGCCACCAGCCGCAGGGCCCGGGTGCTGTCGCTGAAACCGCGCCGGGCGAGCGCGCCTGCTGTCATGTTGGTGTTTCCGTCCCTTGCCACGCGTCAACGGTAGCCGTACGTCCGGCATCGCGGCCGCACGGCGGGCCACCGGGTGCCGACCGCGCCGTGACCACACCTCGACCACACCGCTGACCGGCCCCGGAACCGACTCGGGGCCGGTATCCAGTGCGGATACCGGCCCCGAGGGGTGCTGCTTAGATGTCGTAGTAGAGCTCGAACTCGCGCGGGTGCGGGCGCAGGCGCAGGGAGTCGATCTCCTCGGTGCGCTTGAAGTCGATGTAGGTCTCGATCAGGTCCTTGGTGAAGACACCGCCCTCGAGCAGGAACTCGTGGTCGGCCTCCAGGGCCAGCAGGGCCTCGTCCAGGGACGCGGGGACCGTCTCGATGGCCGCGGCCTCGGCCGGGGGCAGCTCGTAGAGGTCCTTGTCGACCGGCTCCGGCGGCTCGATCTTGTTCTTGATGCCGTCAAGGCCCGCCATCAGCATGGCGGAGAAGGCCAGGTACGGGTTGGCCGACGGGTCCGGCACGCGGAACTCGATGCGCTTGGCCTTGGGGTTGGAACCGGTGAGCGGCAGGCGGATGCAGGCCGAACGGTTCCGCTGGCTGTAGACCAGGTTGATCGGGGCCTCGTAGCCCGGCACCAGGCGGTGGAAGGAGTTCACCGTCGGGTTGGTGAAGGCCAGCAGCGCCGAGGCGTGCTTGAGCAGACCACCGATGTAGTAGCGGGCCGTGTCCGAGAGCTGGCCGTAGCCGGACTCGTCGAAGAACAGCGGCTCGCCGTCCTTCCACAGGCTCTGGTGGCAGTGCATGCCGGAGCCGTTGTCGCCGAAGAGCGGCTTGGGCATGAACGTGGCGGTCTTGCCCGCCTCGTTGGCGACGTTCTTGACGATGTACTTGTACAGCTGGACCTTGTCGGCCTGCTGGAGCAGCGTGCCGAACTTGATGCCGATCTCGGCCTGGCCCGCGGTGCCGACCTCGTGGTGCTGCAGCTCCACCTCGATGCCGGACTCGATCAGGGTCTGCACCATGTCGGAGCGCAGGTCGCTGTAGTGGTCGACCGGCTCGACGGGGAAGTAGCCGCCCTTGAAGCGCGGACGGTAGCCGCGGTTGCCGCCCTCGATCGCGGAGCCGGTGTTCCAGGCGCCCTCGATGGAGTCGATCTCGTAGTAGCCGGTGTTCGCACGCGTCTCGAACTTGACGTCGTCGAAGATGTAGAACTCGGCCTCGGGGCCGAAGAACGCGGTGTCCGCGACGCCCGAACCCTTGAGGTAGGCCTCGGCCTTGCGGGCGACGTTACGCGGGTCGCGGCTGTACGACTCCAGCGTGAGCGGGTCGTGGACGAAGAACGTCATGTTCAGCGTCTTGTGCTTGCGGAACGGGTCGAGGACGCCGGTGCTCAGGTCGGGGAGCAGCAGCATGTCGGACTCGTGGATGGCCTGGAAGCCGCGGATCGAGGAGCCGTCGAACATCTGGCCGTCGGTGAAGGTGGACTCGTCCACGTTCTGGATCGGGAGGGTGACGTGGTTCACGCCTCCGAACAGGTCCGTGAACCGGACGTCGAGGAACTTGACGTCCTCGTCTCGGATGTAGGCGAGTACCTCGTCGACGCTGCTGAACAAAACGGAACCTCCGTGCAGGTGGCTGAGACGACGGGTCCGTGGTCCGCTTCGTCGCGGACATGTCGGACCAACGCGCCGTCTCCCGGCTTCTTTATCGAAGCTAGGAGCGCGTGATTTCCACGCGGTGTCTCGATTGTTTCCTGCATGTTACGGAGCTGTCCGTTTTCGCAGACCAAGGCGGTTGACCCGGTGATTCCGCCTGTTTCATGGCGAAATCAGGGCGCATCGACCCCCTCGGTGTGACGGGGGCCATGGTCGTCTCCCTGTCGTGTCACAGTGCTCGCGCGGGCCCGCGCGCAGGGTGCGCTGAGCGGCGGATAACGTGAAAACCATGAGTGACAAGAGCCGGAGCGGTCCCCCCGCGCCTCCTGAAGACGACTTCCGTTACCGGGGCAACCGGCTCGGCCTGCCCGAGGAGGGCACCGGTTCGGTGCCCGGAGTGGTGCGCCGCCTGGTCGGGCTCGCCCTGGACTGGGGCATCTCCGCGATGCTGGTGTGGGGCGCGATCAACCTCGGCCTGATCGGGCAGGAGGTCGCGGCGGCCGCGGCCGCCGGCGGTGAGCCCGAGGCCCTGGCGCTCACCAACTTCACCACCCTGTCCACCCTGGTGGTGTTCGCGGCGATGAACATCGTCCTGCTGACCCTGTTCGGTACAACGATCGGGCGGCGGATCGTCGGCGTCGGTATCACGGCGACCGGAGAGCGCGGCTGGCCCTGGTTCGCGTCGATGGCCGTGCGCACCCTGCTGTTGTGCCTGGTGATCCCAGCCGTGGTCTACGACCGTGACACCCGTGGTCTGCACGACCGCGCCGCGGGGACGATCGCGACCCGCTACTGACCGCTCACCAGTGGTACCGAAGCCCGTTCCCGCGGGGTTTCGAGCCGTGCGCACCCTTTCCGAGCTGCTGTTAGCATCCGTTCACGGTATTTTCGCAGGGGCCCCGCGACCTCGGGCCGTGTCCTTTCATGTTTCCCCGCCTTCGGGCGGAATCCGCGCCTGGGACACGCCCTGGCTGCCCTGACCCCGCCCCCTCAGGTCTCACCGCACCCTCGAAGGTTCGCATGGCTGGAAGACGCTCCGCCCCCCACACCTCAGGCGCCCTGAGCGCCGCCCGGCTGTCCGCCGGACAGTGGATCGCCTGTGTGGCGACGGCCCTGGCCATCGTCGCCAGTCTGGGCGGTTACGGCTGGTACCAGGGCTTGATCGGTAACATCACGACCGCCCAGGTGGACACTGACGAGTGGGACCGCCCCACGAGCGTGGAGGGGGTGATGAACCTGCTGATCATCGGTTCGGACGTGCGCTCGGGGGAGAACGCCGACTACGGCGACGCCGAGGGTGAGCGGCCCGACACGATGCTCATCGCGAGCATCAACGTGGACAGCGGCGCGGCCACGCTGGTGAACCTGCCCCGCGACCTGATGGTCGACCTGCCCGACTGCGAGGCGGTGGAGGGCTACGAGGGCATGTCCCCGCACGAGGGCATGATCAACTCCGCGATGAACTTCGGCGGGGTGGGCTGCCAGTGGAAGGTCGTCGAGCAGGTCACCGGGGTACACCTGGACCACTTCGTGATGATGGACTTCGGCGGGTTCAAGGACATGGTGGACGCCATCGGCGGGGTGGAGATGTGCATCCCCGAGCCGATCGACGACGTCAAGGCGCACCTGAAGCTGGACGCCGGGTTGCAGACCCTGGACGGCGAGGACTCGCTGGGGTTCGTGCGCTCGCGCTACGCCCAGGGTGACGGCAGCGACCTGTCCCGGATCGACCGCCAGCAGGAGTTCATGGGCGCCATGCTGCGCGAGGTGCTCAGCAGCGACGTGATGACCAGCCCCATCACCATCACCAACTTCCTCGGCGCGGTCACCGACTCCATCACCACCGACGACGACCTCACCGTCGACACCATGGCCGACATCGCCATCTCCATGCGCGAGGTCGACCTGGACCGGGTCCAGTTCGTCACCGTGCCCAACGGGGAGCATCCCGCGGACAAGAACCGCATCATCATGAGCGACGCGGCCCCCGCGCTGTTCGAGGCGATCAACAACGGCGTGGACCTGTCCGGCGGAGACGACGAGGACCAGGAGAAGGCCGACGACGGCGCACCGTCACCCGGCGACATCTCGGTGGAGATCGTCAACAACACCGGGATCGAGGGCCTGGCCCTGGAGATCCAGGCGGTCCTGGTCGACGACGGCTACGTGGTCACCGGCACCGGCAACCCGGAGCTGCGCGCGCCCGAGTTCACCACCGTCTACCACGGTCCGGGCGACGCGGCCGCGGCCGAACTGCTCGCCGGTGAGCTGAGCAACGCCCAGACCGAGGAGGTCGAGGGCCTGGAGCAGACCCTCGAACTGGTCGCCGGGTCCGACTGGAACGGCTTCGACACCGGCTCCTCGTCCTCCTCAGAGGGGGAGCTGTCCATTACCGACGACCTCGGCGGCAAGACCGCCGAAAAGAAGGAAAGTGCCTGCTAGGGCATTATTTTCCAGCGTATTCAGCCGCGCATTCCGGCGGGTCCTTCGAGGGCCCGCCGGTTTTCTTTTCCGTCCGTCGCCCAGGACTCCCGAAGAGGCGGTTTGTCGTTCCTCCGTGCGGATGGTCTTTCCCGAACAACGCCCTGTTATCTTTCTGGGGAATCCCCTTCCCCAGCGGAGAACCCCATGCGGAGGACTACCCCGGGGCGGGGCCTTGGCTGGCCCCGTCACGGTCGCCGCGGCGCCACCCGTCGGCTCCGGTGCGGGGCTGCTGGCCGGTACCTGCCCGGCCTGGCTCGCGGCCACCACCGAACCGGCCCGTGCTTCGCGTTCGTCATGGTTCAACGCCCTGTGTTCGTCCATGGTTCTCCACTCCCACCCCAGCCCCGGAAAGGGCACTATGTTCAGGAACAACCCCCCAACTCCACTCGGCTGCGTGTGCCTCTGACTGCTGTCGCCACCGCCCTGTGCGTCGGACTCGTGGCCGTCGGCTGTGCCGGCTCGGAGGACATCAGGCTCGAAGCCGAACCGCGTGAGGACGCGCAGGACCCGGTCCCGGGGGCGGACGAGGAGATGGACGAGCTCTTCGCACTGCCGATCCACGCCTACATGTTCACGGCGGTGGAGGAGACCACGATCCTTAACGCCCACGAGATCCTCGTTGAGGAGTGCATGCGTGACCTCGGCTTCTCCTTCACCCGGGGCGAGCCGCAGGAAGTCGACCCGGTTTCGATCGCGGCCTTCGGCCCCCAGAACAACTACCTGGGACGCTGGCACGTGGATGCCGAGTACGCCGCCGAGAACGGTTTCTCGCACTCGGAGGAGCTGCTGGCCCAGAGCGAGGAGGGAGTCGAAGGCGAGTTCCGTGACCCGCGCATCGACCACGAGGGGGAGGCCTACGACGCCGCGGTGGCCGCCTTGCAGGGGTTCCCGGAGGATGCGGTGACCCCATCGGGCGACCCCGTGCCGGAGTGGGGCTGTACGGGGTGGGCCGAGGGTGAGATCGACGAGGGCGTGCGGATCATCGGGGTCGAGCAGGCCCAGGCGGGAGAGGTTCCCACGCCGATGGGGCAGAGCCCGGTGGCCGTCCGGATCTCCAACGAGTCCCAGGGGGAGGCCTCCTCGGATCAGCGGGTCCTGGACGCCGAGGCCGCCTGGCGCGAGTGCATGGCCGACTCCGGTTACCCCGGTGAGGAGCCGGGCACCGTGGGCTCGGGCAAGGACACCCGGGTGGACTCCGACGACACCGAGGCCGCGGTACGCAACGTGGAGTGCCGGGAGGAGTCGGAGCTGACCCAGACCTACCTGGACGTGCTCTCGGAGATCCAGGAGCGTGACATCGCCGCGAACCAGACGGTCCTCCAGGAACGGTCGGAGGAGATGGGGGCGGTTCTGGAACGGGCCGTGGAACTCACCGGGGCGTGAGGGCACCAGACCCCGGAGACGGCTTCGGTCGTGGTCGCGGGAAACGCATGACGTGCCGGTAGCGCATTTCCGTCTCCGTCTCCGTAGGTGTTTTCCGTGAATTTCTGCCGGAACTCCTCGGTTTCCCGTGGGGGAATTGTTCACCACCAGTGGTGATCACGCGCGGCCGCCGAATTCCCGCGTGAGTTGTTCGTCGGTTCGGGGTGGGCGATCGCCCACCCCGAACCGGTGACCGTGATCTGACGCACCGAGACCGGTCCGGTACCATCCGGTGGGTTACGTCCGGGTAGTCGCACGGTTCCCTCCCGCCGCGGCGCCCCTCACCGGACGGCAACTCTCCTCTCATGTCCCAGATCGGATCGCAGGTGCCCTCTTGGCCCCAAGAAACGTGTCTACGGCCGCCGCCAAGATGAGCCTTGGCAAGTGGGCGGCGTGCGCGATGACCGGTGTGGTCATCGCCGGGAGCCTGGCCGGCTACACCGTCTACCAGGACGTCTTCGGTATCGCCACGGCCGACGTCGACCCCGACGGCTGGGGTGACCGGCCAGCCCAGGTGGACGGACTGCACAACATCCTGCTCCTGGGCACCGACGAGCGCGCGGGGGACGACGCCAGCTACAACGAGCTCAACGGCATCCGCCCCGACGTCCTGGTGGTCGTCAGCATCGACGTCGACCAGGGCGGGGTGACCATGGTCAACCTGCCGCGCGACACGATGGTCGAGATCCCGCCGTGCGAGGGCGGCGAGGAGGGCAGCGGTTGGAACGGCGGCGTCGACCAGGTCAACCACGCCATGGTCTACGGGGGGATGGACTGCCAGGGCAACACCGTGGAGACGATCACCGGCATCCACCTGGACCACATGGTCATGGTGGACTTCGCCGGGTTCGAGAACATCGTCGACGCTGTCGGGAACATCGAGATGTGCATCCCCGAGCCGATCGACGACCCCAAGGCGCACCTGAAGCTGGATGCCGGGCTGCAGGAGCTCAACGGCGAGCAGGCCCTGGGCCTGGCGCGCTCTCGGGACAGCACGGAGTCCAGGAGCGACCTGGGCCGGATCGAGAACCAGCAGCGCATGATCGGTGCCATCCTGCGCGAGGTCACCGAAGGCGAGGTCCTGTCCAGCCCCAGCAGTCTCTACGGCTTCCTGGACTCGATCACCGACAGCCTCACGACCGACAGCGGCTTCACCGTGGACAAGATGACCGAACTGGCCATCGCCATGCGCGAGGTGGACCTGGGCCGGATGAACATGGTCACCGCCCCGGTCATGGAGTATCCCGCCAACACCAACAAGGTGATGCTGGACGAAGCCCCGGCGCAGGCGCTGTTCTCGGCGGTGGCCGCCGGCGAGCTGACCGAGGGGGACGACGGGGGGACGGACGAGGAGGAGTCCGGGGGCGGCGTCGAGCCCTCCGACGTGTCCCTGCGGGTGCTCAACAACACCGGCATCGACGGACTGGGTAGCGAGATCGAGCAGTTGCTGACGGCGGAGGGCTTCGTCGTGACCGAGGCCACCAACCCCGAACCGGGCGCACCCGACACGACCACCGTTTACCACGGCCCCGACCGGGTCGAGCACGCGGAGGTCCTGGCCGATGCCCTGGCGGTCGCCGAGGTGGTCGAGGAGCCCTCGCTGGGCGAGGAGCTGGAACTGGTCATGGGCGGGGCCGACTGGGGCGGCATGGCCACCACCGGAAGCGAGGGCGAGGACGAGGGCGAAGGTGGCGGTGGCAACGCGCTGGACGACCTCGAGTCCACCTCGGCCGACGAGGACACGGTCAGCTGCTCCTGAGTCCGCTGGCGCCCGTGTGACGCTTCTTCAGGGGGCGGTGACCCGACCGGGTCACCGCCCCCTTGCCATGCGCACGTCTTATCGTTTATCGTTAATATCGATAATCGATAAGATAGAGGTGGGCATGCCGTCTCCACGCCGCCCCCGGATCCGCTGGACTCGAGCGGATTCGCTGCTCCTCCAGGGCACTCTGTTCCTGGTGTTGCTCCTGTTGACTCTGTCCTTCGGGGCCACCGTCCTATGGATCCTACCTGTGATATCGGTCGGGGCCATGGAATGGATGAACCAGATCACCGTCCACCACACGTCCGAGGTCGCCCGGGCGGTGCCCGACCTGACGCTCCTGAGCGAGGACGTCAGCGTGCGCGGTACTGACACGCTGGTGCTCGTGTTCGAGAACCCCGACACCCTCGAACGCCTTCTGCTGGCGCTCCCCGCGCTCGCGCAGCAGACCCTCGGGCTGTTCGTGGTCTACCTGGTGCTGCGGGTGCTCCAGAGCCTCGGCACCGGGGATCCTTTCGTGCCCGCCAACGTGCGCCGTGTCTACGCCGTGGCCTTCGCGGTCCTCTTCGGCTCCCTGTTGCTGCCCATGGTGGAGTCCATCGCCAACACCGCCCTGTGGGCAGACCGGGTCCCGTTCGACGAGGTGGCGCTGCTCGCCTTCGACCTGGGGATGGGTTCGGGCCCGGTGGCCGGGGTCCTGGTGGGGCTGCTCCTGGCCTCCCTCGCCGAGGTCTTCCGGCGCGGCGCCAGGATGCGCGAAGACGTCGAAGGGCTGGTCTGATGCCGCCGGAGGAGGCTGCCGGAATCCGGATCCACCTGGACAAGCTCCTGGCCGAGCGGGGCATGACGCTCACCGAACTCGCGGAGCGGGTGGGAGTCAGCGTCGTCAACCTGTCCGTGCTCAAGAACGACCGTGCCAAGGCGATCCGCTTCTCCACGCTGGCCGCGCTCTGCCGAGTGCTGGAGTGTCAGCCGGGAGACCTCATCAGCCACGAGAGGGACTGAACGGGGTCTCCGGGAGGGCCGCACAACCGGACTCCACACACGAGAACGGGGCCGGCACTCCCTGGAACAACCCAGGTGTGCCGGCCCCGTCGGGTCCGCCGGGAGGCGTGGAGGCTCAGCCTCCGGCTTTGTTACCGCGCATGCCCTTGGGCAGCTTGGCTCCCTTGGGCATGGGGCCCTTGGGCATCTGCATCGCGGCGGGCAGCGCCTTGAGCCGGTAGTTCAGCTCGGCGGTGCCGGACTTGTCCAGGTTGCGGGGCAGCTTGACCAGCGTGCGCTGGAGCTTGGACACCGGCACCTGGCCCTCGCCGTTGCCGACCTTGAAGTCGTAGATGGGGGTGTCGTGGGCGACGCGGGCGACGCGCTTCTTCTCCCCGGCGATCAGGCCCTTGAGGCGACCGGGGTCGCCCTCGCCGACCAGGACCACACCGGGACGGCCCACCACGCGGTGGACGACGTCCATCTGCTTGTTGGCGGCCACGCCCGGCTCGACCACCCAGTTGCCGCGCATGTTCTCCAGGATCGCCATACCGGCGCCCAGGCGCCCGTCCAGCATCTTGTACTGCACGCGTTGGGCGGCGCGGGTGAACATGATGAAACCGACCAGGAACGCGATCGGCAGACCGGTCAGCGGCCAGATGATCCAGGAACCGGTCCAGATACCGATACCGATGAAGACGGCGAAGATCAGGATCGCGACGCTGACCGCGATCGGGATCGTACGCGGGCTCTGCTTGTGCACGACCTTGGCGACCATGCCGATCTGCTTCAACCGGCCCGGCTGCTTCTCGCCACCCTTACCGGCGGTCGTGTTGTCGGACTTCTTCGCCATCGTGCTTTCAGGCAGCGCACACCGAACGGATCGGCGGGGAAGGAGATCCCTGTGCTGCCTTGCCTCCTCTTCGCGGTCGACCTACGGTGCGGCGCCTTCCGGCGCCGCGAGCTGGGCATGCCCGGCGCCATGGAAACACCAGGATATGCGTCCGGACCCCGAGATGCGGAACGGTGGCCCGGGGGCCACCGTTCCAGGTTGGTCACGACTCGGGTCAATCGGCCGTTATGCGTTGCTTGTGGCCTGTGCTGCCTCGGCGTCCCGCTTCTCGCGGGCCTGCTTGTACAGGGTCCCGGCGCGGTAGGACGAGCGCACGAGCGGGCCGGACATGACCCCGGCGAAGCCGATGTCCTCGGCCTCCTTGCCCAGTTCCACGAACTCCTGTGGCTTCACCCAGCGGTCGATCGGGTGGTGCAGCTTGGAGGGGCGCAGGTACTGGGTGATGGTCAGCAGGTCGCAGCCGGCCTCGTGCAGGTCGCGCATGGCCTCGCTGACCTCCTCGCGGGTCTCGCCCATGCCCAGGATCAGGTTCGACTTGGTGACCAGACCGGCCTCGCGGGCCATGGTGATGACCTTGAGGGAGCGCTCGTAGCGGAAGCCCGGGCGGATGCGCTTGAAGATCCGCGGCACGGTCTCCACGTTGTGCGCCAGGACCTCCGGACGCGAACCGAAGACCTCGGCCAGCTGGTCGGGGTCGGCGTTGAAGTCCGGGATGAGCAGCTCGACGCCGCCACCGGGGTTGAGCTCGTGGATCTTGCGGACCGTCTCGGCGTAGAGCCAGGCACCGCCGTCCTCGAGGTCGTCGCGGGCCACGCCGGTGACGGTGGCGTAGCGCAGCTCCATCTTCTGGACGGAGGTGGCGACCTTGGTCGGCTCCAACCTGTCCAGAGGGCTCGGCTTGCCCGTGGCGATCTGGCAGAAGTCGCAGCGCCGCGTGCACTGGTCACCGCCGATGAGGAAGGTGGCCTCGCGGTCCTCCCAGCACTCGTAGATGTTGGGGCAGCCCGCCTCCTGGCACACGGTGTGCAGGCCCTCGCCCTTGACCAGGGACTGGAGCTCGGTGTACTCCGGCCCCATGTGCGCCTTGATCTTGATCCACGGCGGCTTTCTCTCGATGGGGGTCTCGCTGTTGCGCGCCTCCACGCGAAGCAGCTTGCGGCCCTCAGGAGCGATGGTCAACGCGAACCCGTTCCCTTCTGTACCCCTTGACGGGGACCCTCGCGCCCCTTGTGGGGGCAGCACGTCCCGATGGGGACTGGCTCATGGTGTGGTCTGTCATCCCAGCGCGGTGGCATCGGAAAGCATTCCGCTGCCGTCGGTGTGGCTGTACTCCGCCGCGCCCAGGACGTCGGCCAGGTGCCGTTCGAGGCGCGGCCGTGCGTCGGCGACGGTGACGGCGCGCCCCAGTTCGTTGGTGAGCGAGGTGACCCCCGCGTCGGAGATCCCGCAGGGGACGATCCGGTCGAACCACGACATGTCATTGTCGCAGTTCAACGCCAGGCCGTGCATACCGACCCCACGGGCGATGCGGCAGCCGATCGCGGCGATCTTGCGCTCGGTCAGTCCGCGCTCGGGATCGGCGTCCAGCCAGACCCCGGTGCGGCCCTCGACCCGGCGGCCGGTGAGGCCGTAGTCGGCGAGCGTGCGGATGATCGCCTCCTCGAGCATGCGCACGTAGGCGATCACGTCGATCGGGTCCGACAGCTTGACGATGGGGTACACCGTGAGCTGGCCGGGACCGTGCCAGGTGATCTTGCCGCCCCGGTCGATGTCCACGACGGGAGCACCGGGATCGGTGATGGGACGATCCCACCTCCCTGTGCGCTTGCCCGCCGTGTAGACGGGTTCGTGCTCCAGGAAGAGGACCGTATCGGGCACCTCATCGGCGACGCGGCTCTGGTGGAGCCGTTTCTGGAGATCCCAGCCCTGGTGGTACGGGACGGGAGTGTCGCCCAGCCATGCGTAAACGAGATCACTCACACCACCAACCTACCTCCCGGCGGGAGGGGCGGGTCTGGGCAGGATGTCGGAAAGCGCACTGTCGACGGTGGGCAGGAGGAAGGAATACCCCGACTCCTCCAGGCGTTTCGGCCGCGCCCTGAGGTCGATCAGGGCGGTCTCCTCCGCGAAGTCCCCCAGCGCCGCGCGCATCGCCGTCGCCGGAACCGGAAGGATGGTCGGACGTCCCAGGGCCCGACCGAGCGCCTCGGTGAAGGCGGCGTTGGTGACCGGTTCGGGCGCGCACATGTTCACCGGACCGGTGATCTCGGGCCGCTCCAGCAGGAACCGGATCGCGCCGATCTGGTCGGCCAGCGCGATCCAGGTCATGTACTGCGCCCCCGAGCCCAGCCGCCCGCCCAGCCCGAGCCGCCACAGCGGCAGCAGATGCCGGAGCAGCCCGCCGGAACGGGCCAGCACCACGGCCGTGCGCAGGTGCGCCACGGACAGCCCCGCCTCCTCGGCGGGGGCGGTGGCCGCCTCCCAGTCCCGGCACACCCCGGCCAGGAACCCCGTGCCGGGCGGACTCTCCTCGGTGGCCACACCTCCGCCCGTGTCCCCGTAGAAATGCATCCCCGAGGCGCTGAGAAGGCGCGGAGGGGGCGTGGACATCCTGGCCAGGGCCTGGGAGAGGGTCTGGGTGCCGCGGACCCTGCTACGGCGAATGGCGGTCTTGCGCTGCCGGGTCCACAGGGTGGGGCCGATCGGTTCGCCCGCCAGGTGGACCACGGCGTCGGCGTCCTGGAGGGCGACGGTGTCCACACGCCCCTGCTCGGCCCGCCACTCGGCCTCCTCCAACCGGGGAACCCGGGTGTCCCGGGGCAGTCGGCGCACCAACCGCACCACCGTGTGCCCGTCCTCGAGCAGGGAGTCCGTCAACGCCTCGCCGATCAACCCGGTCGCACCCGTGATCGCCACTCTCATAAGGAGGTGTCTACCCCTCCAGCCGTACTTTCAGCACCGGTGAACTGCCTGCTCCTGCGCGGTCCTGGAACAGGCCCGGAAGTTTTCTCGGCTTTTTCGGCGAAAGCCCTGCGCGGAGGGGGCGGGTCTTCTAGGTTGAGTGTGGGACATGGAACTCCGCGTCAGCGCGGAGCTACCGTGGGCGACGCCCTGTCGGGCTGGCTGGGGCTCGCTTACCCGCAGACCTTTGATGATGGGGATCATCAGGGGATGGTGATTGGTGGGGTAGAAAGACGGGGCGGTGCCGTTCAGGCGCCGCCCCGTCCACCTTTTCGCCCTAGCCCGGGAACGGACGGCGGGCGCGGGCCTCGCGCAGGGACAGGGCCCACCAGACCAGTTGGTCGAGCATCTCCTCGACCGCGTCCTCCGCGCCCCGCAGCTCCGCCACGGGCGCTCCCTCGGGGCCGAACATCCGCTGCGCGTTGTGCAGGCTCACCGAGGTGCGCACCGACGTCACGTGCAGCTCGGCGAAGACCGAGCGCAGCTGCTCCACGGCGCGCAGGCCGCCGGACATACCGCCGTAGGAGACGAACGCGACCGGTTTGGCGAACCACTCCTTGCGCGCGGCGTCGATGGCGCTCTTGAGCGGTCCGGGATAGCCGTGGTTGTACTCCGGGGTCACCACCACGAACCCGTCCGCGGCGGCGATGCGCGAGGGGAACGAGTCCGAGGACGTGCCGTGGCCATCACCCAGGTCGAGCCCGGCCACGTCCAGGACGTCGAGGGTCACGCCCTCGCGGGAGGCGGCCCGGTCGAGGAACCAGTTGGAGACCACAGGCCCGGTGCGGCCGTTGAGGTTGCCGCCCAGGACGACCGTGATCCGAAGGTTCTCCTGCTGCATGTGGTTCCTCGTCTGGGGCTGTCCGGGACATGGGTTCCGCGGGGGTGTGTCCACGGTAGAACGTCAAGTGAGGTTGAGGTCAACCCGGAGGCCGGCACCGGCCGGGAGACCGTCGTCACGCGTACCCGAACGAGAAGCGGCCCGGGCCGGGCACCGTCGCACGGTGCCCGGCCCGGGCCGAGGAGAACTCCCCTGGAGGGGACTCGGGTCAGGACAGGCCCAGGTCACCCTCGAAGGCGCCCTCTTCCAGGCGCTCCTTCACGGTCTGCAGGAAGCGGCCTGCGTCGGCGCTGTCGATCAGACGGTGGTCGTGCGCCATCGACAGGTAGACCATCGACCGGACCGCGATGACCTCGCCGCCCATGGCTTCGTCCTCGACGACGACCGGGCGCTTGACGACCGCGCCGGTCTCCAGGATCGCGACCTGCGGCTGGTTGATGATCGGCGTGCCGAACAGAGCGCCGGTGTGGCCGGTCTCGGAGATCGAGAACGTGCCGCCGCCCAGCTCGTCCGGGCCGAGCTTGCCGGTGTGGGCGCGCTCGGTCAGGTCGGTGAGGCCGCGGGCCAGGCCGCCGAGGTTCAGCGAACCGGCGTCCTTGACCACCGGGGCGAGCAGGCCGCGCTCGGTGTCCACCGAAACGGCCAGGTTCTCGACGTCGTGGTAGGTCACCGTCTGGTCGGCGGCGTTGATCACCGCGTTGACCTTCGGGTGGACCTTGAGGGCCTCCACGGCGGCCTGCGCGAAGAACGGGAAGAAGCCCAGCTCCACGCCCTCGCGCTTGGCGAAGTCGGCGCCGACCTGGTCGCGCAGGCGCGCGATCTTGCTGACGTCGACCTCGATGACCTGGGTGGTCGTGGCGGACACGCGCAGAGACTCGACCATGCGGTCCGCGATGGACTTGCGCAGACGGCTCAGCTTCTCGGTGCGACCGCGCACCGAGGTGTCCGAGGTGACCTTACGCGGGGCCGCGGCGGCCGAACGCTGGGCCTCGGCGGCCTTGAGCACGTCCTGCTTGCGGATGCGACCGCCCACGCCGGTGCCGGAGACGCGGCTCAGGTCGACGCGGTGCTCGCCTGCGAGCTTGCGGACCAGCGGGGTCACATACGCCTCGGTCACGGCGTCGGTGCCGGAGGCCTGGCCGGTGCCGCTGAGCGTCTCGATGTCCACCGACGGGGCGCCAGCGTCCTGCTCACGTGCGGCGGGAGCAGGTGCGGACTGGGCGGCCGGGGCGGGCTCGGGCTCGCTCTTGGGCTCGGGCTCGCTCTTGGCCTCGGCCTCGGCCTCGGGCTGGGCCGGGGCGGCGGCGGAACCTGAGCCGCCGCCGATAATCGCGATCTCGGTACCGATCTCGACCGTCTCGTCCTCGTCGACGAGGATCTTGGTGAGTACACCGGCCACCGGGGACGGGATCTCGGTGTCCACCTTGTCGGTGGAGACCTCGAGGAGAGGCTCGTCCTCCTCGACGGTGTCGCCGACGCTCTTCAGCCACTGGGTGATGGTGCCCTCGGTGACGCTCTCACCCAGGGCGGGGATGGTCACGGAGGTACCGGGACCGTCGGAGTCGGAACCACCGGAGGCCGGGGCCTCGGGAGCGGGCTCGGGCTTGGCCTCCTGAGCGGGCTCCTCGGCTGCCGGGTCGGCCTCGGGAGCGGCCTCGGGCTCGGCCTCCTGAGCGGGCTCCTCGGCGGCGGGCGCGGCTTCGGCGTCGGCGCTGTCACCCTCGCCGCCGATGACCGCGATCTCCGCGCCGATCTCCACGGTCTCGTCCTCGTCGACGAGGATCTTGGTGAGTACACCGGCCACCGGGGACGGGATCTCGGTGTCCACCTTGTCGGTGGAGACCTCAAGGAGCGGCTCGTCTACCTCGACGGTGTCGCCCACGTTCTTCAGCCACTGGGTGACGGTCCCCTCGGTGACGCTCTCACCCAGGGCGGGCATGGAAACGGAAGTCGGCATGAGTTCCTCGTTGGATCTGGACGCGGTACCTGCCCAGGCCTTGGTGGGCAGCGCGGATGTGTACGGGGGCGGGCCCGTGGGGCCCGCCCCCGGGGGTGAAGCGGTCAGTCGTGAACGTGCAGCGGCTTGCCCGCCAGCGCGAGGTGCGCTTCTCCCAGCGCCTCCGACTGGCTCGGGTGCGGGTGGATCA
The DNA here is from genome assembly GCF_024134545.1 of Nocardiopsis exhalans. Taxonomy (GTDB): domain Bacteria; phylum Actinomycetota; class Actinomycetes; order Streptosporangiales; family Streptosporangiaceae; genus Nocardiopsis; species Nocardiopsis exhalans. The sequence goes on along the minus strand of NZ_CP099837.1, from coordinate 5,366,056 downwards.
GCTGCGCCACCTCGGAGGGCAGGGCCTCCCAGTTGTAGATCAGCTGCCCCTCGGCGATGAGCTCGCCGACGCGGCTGCCGACCATGTGGACGCCCAGCACCGGGCCGTCCTTCTCGGCGATGACCTTGATCGCGCCCTGGGTCTGCAGGATCTGGCTCTTGCCGTTGCCCGCCAGGTTGTAGTTCATCTCGACGACGTCGTGACCGCGTTCCTTGGCCACCTTGGTGGTGAGACCGACGGAGGCGACCTCAGGCTCACAGTACGTGACACGGGGAACACCGTCGTAGTCGATCGCGGGCGGGTTCTGCCCGGCGATGTGCTCGGCGACGAAGATGCCCTCGGCGAAGCCGACGTGCGCGAGCTGGAGGGTCGGGATGAGGTCGCCGACCGCGTAGACGTTGCCCACGCCGGTGTGCAGGTTCTCGTCGACCTGGACGAAACCGCGGTCCAGGGTGATGCCCTGTTCCTCGTAGCCCAGGCCCTCGGAGACCGGGCCGCGGCCGATGGCGACCAGCAGGACCTCGGCCTCGAGGGTCTTGCCACCCTGGAGGGTGACGACCACGCCGGAGTCGGTGGTCTTGACCGACTCGAACGGGGTGCCCAGCTCGGACTTGATCTTCCGCTTGCGGAAGGCGCGCTCCAGCAGCTTGGAGCTGGACTCCTCCTCGACGGGGACCAGGTGCTTGAGGGCCTCGACGATGGTGACGTCGGAGCCGTAGGAACGCCACACGCTGGCGAACTCCACGCCGATCACGCCGCCGCCCAGGACGATGACGGACTCGGGGACGCGTCCCAGCTCCATGGCCTGGTCGCTGGTCATGACCTTCTCGCCGTCGATCTCCAGACCCAGGGTCTTGGGCTTGGAGCCGGTCGCCAGGAGGATGTTCTTCCCCTTGAAGACCTTGCCGTCGACGGTGACCTCGTCCTTGCCGGTGAGCTTGCCCTCACCCTCGACGACGGTGATCTTGCGGGACTTGATCAGCCCGCTCAGGCCCTTGTGCAGGCCGCTGATCACCTTGTCCTTGTACTTGTGCACGGCCTCGATGTCGATGCCCTCGAAGGTGGCCTTGACACCGAAGTTCTCGCTCTCCTTGGCGGAGTCGGCGACCTCGGCCGAGTGCAGGAGGGCCTTGGTGGGGATACAGCCGCGGTGCAGGCAGGTGCCGCCGAGCTTGTCTTTCTCGATCAGGACGACGCTCATGTCCAGCTCGGCGGCGCGCAGTGCCGCCGCGTAGCCGCCGCTGCCGCCGCCAAGGACGACGAGGTCGAAGGTGCCGCCGCTCTCACTCACGGGAACGAACTCCTAGTTGTGGTGGCTGGTGATGGGTGGTGGAAGACCGCGGTCCGCTACCGCCGGGGGGCGGCGTGTCAACGGGGACCGCGGCTGCCGGGGAAGGGGCGGCACACCGGCTCAGGAGTGCCGCCCCGACCTTGCAGGACTACTGCTTACGGGCGTAGTCCTCGGCGATGCGGACGAGGGTGCGGGTACCCGCACCCGTGCCGCCCTTGGAGGTGTAACCGTGGGGGCCGCCCTGGTTGAAGGAGGGCCCGGCGATGTCGAGGTGGGCCCACTTGGTGCCCTCCTCGATGAACTCCTGGAGGAAGATGCCCGCGGAGAGCATGCCGCCCCAGCGTTCGGCCGCCACATTGGCGATGTCGGCGACCGAGGAGTTGAGACCGGCGCGCAGCTCGGCCGGGAGCGGCATCGGCCAGGAGGCCTCGCCCTCGGCGGTGGCGGCGGCGACGATCTCGTCGCGCACGGAGTCGTCGTTGGACATGACCGCGAACACGCGGGTGCCGAGCGCGACCAGCTGGGCGCCGGTCAGCGTGGCGATGTCCACGATCAGGTCCGGCTGGTCCTCGTGGGCGCGGACCAGGCCGTCAGCCATGACCAGACGGCCCTCGGCGTCGGTGTTGAGGACCTCGACGGTCTTGCCGCCGTAGATGCTCAGGACGTCGGAGGGGCGCTGGGCGGTGCCGCTGGGCATGTTCTCGGCCACGGTCAGGTAGCCGATCGCGTTGACCTTGAGACCCAGGGAGGAGATGGCGCGCATGGCGGCGAGCACGGAGGCGGCGCCGCTCATGTCGGACTTCATCGACTCCATCCCGCCCGAGGGCTTGAGGGACAGGCCACCGGAGTCGAACGTGATGCCCTTGCCGACGAAGGCGACCGTCTTGGTGGCCTCGGGGTGGCTGTAGGCCAGGCGGACCAGGCGCGGCGGGTTCGCCGAACCCTGGCCGACGCCGGTCAGGCCGCCGTATCCGCCCTCGGCCAGCGCGCGCTCGTCCAGGACCTCGATCTCCAGCCCGGTCTGCTGGGCGATCTCCTGGGCCGCGGCGGCCAGGTCCTCGGGGACCAGGTCGGCCGGGGCGGTGTTGACGAGGTCGCGCGTGAAGGAGACGGCCTGGGCCAGGACGGCGGCGCGCTCGACGGCGTCGTCCGCGCCGTCGGCCTCGCTGACCACGGTCAGCGAGGTAGCGGGCAGGGCGGCCTTCTTCTCGGCCTTCTCCCCGGTGCGGTAGCGGTCGAAGCTGTAGCCGCCGAGTTCGGCTCCCAGGGCCACGGCACCGGCCTGGTCGGCGGTGGTGGCGGGCAGGGCCAGAACGACGCGGCCCGCGCCCTCGGGGCGCGAGCTCAGCGAACGCAGCGCGGCACCGGCCGCGCGGGACAGGACGTCGGAGTCGACGGGGCCCTCGGCGGGCGCCGGGCCGAGACCGACCGCGACGACGACCGGGGCCTTGACGGCTCCGAGGGAGGCAATGGTGTGCACCTCCTCAGGTGCGCCGCTCGCTCCCAGGAGCGACAGGGTCGAGCCGAGGCCGCCGGCGAAGGCGGCGTCGACGGAATGAGCGCCCGATGCGGGTTCCGGGGCGTCGCCTCCGGAGTGGTAACCGACGACAACCGCGTCGGCGTCGAGCGAACTGGGGGACTCCGTGTTTACTGACAACGTCGTGCTCACGTCCTTGATGCTAGTCCTCTCGTGCCCCCGGCGGCGACGCGGCGCCCCGCGGCCCCAGGGCTCTGACACGGCGCTCCGCGCCATCCGGGGGTGTGGGGGTGTTCCCCCGGTGGGTCCGTCGCCGTCCGCGCCATGAGGGGGCTCTGGTCCCTCGCGGGGAGTGTCGCACGCGGTTGGCGGCGCGGACACGCGCCTGTCCGGGTGTCGATAGCGTGAAACCCCGTGTGAAAAAATGTGATGATGGCGACATTGGGCCGCCCCGGAAGGCTACCGGCCAGTAAGAATCGCCTGGTGGGGATCCCCGGAGACCTTCACAGCGCCCCGGTCGCGGCCGCCGCCACCAGCAGGACCGTGGTCGCCGCCGTCTCCACCAGAGCACCCAGGACGTCCCCGGTCAGACCGCCCAACCGCCGCACCGCACGGCGCAGCAGCAGCCCGGCCGCCAGCAGCCCCAGCACCGCCCCGGCCGCGCAGGCCGCGGCGAAGGCGGGGGAGTGGACCAGCCCGAGCCCGCACAGCGCCAGCACCCCCGCCGAGCACACCGCGGCGGGTAGCGGCCGCACCGTGCCCGCCACGAACGACCCCAGCCCGTCGGGCCGGGCCGAGGGCACCCGCGGCGAACACGCCAGGGTCACCGCCAGCCGCCCCGTCGCGCCCGCCGCCACCGCACCGGCCAGGGCGGCCCAGGGGGAGGCTTCGAGGAGCTGGGCCAGGGCCAGTACCTGGGCGCCGACCGCCACCAGCAGGGTGATCACCCCGAACGGGCCGATGTCGGAGCGCCGCATGACCTCCAGCGCTCCCTCGGCGGGCCGACCGCTGCCCAGGCCGTCCGCCAGGTCGGCCAACCCGTCCAGGTGCAGCCCCCGGGTGAGCAGCGCGCCCAGGCCCACCGCGAGCAGCGCGGCCAGCGGGGCCGACCAGCCCCACCAGGCACCGGCCACCGCGGTCGCCCCGGTGACCGCGCCCAGCAGCGCGCCCAGGGCCGGTGCCCAGCACATCGCCCAACCGGCTACGGCGCGGTCCACCCGGTCCACCCGCACCGGCCAGACCGTGAAGGTGCCCACGGCCATCCGGGCACCGGCCACGGCGTCGGCACCGTTCACGGAAGCTCCACCACCCGCCCGGCCACGGCCAGCACCACTTCCTCGGACTCGGCGCCCACCCACTGGTTCAGCAGCCCGAGCTGGTCACGGAAGATCCGACCCGAGCGGGTCGGCGGAACCACACCCGACCCCACCTCGTTGGTGACCGCCACGACGTAGGCCTGGGTCGAACGCCAGGCCTCCAGCAGCTCGTGCACGGCCGCCTCCACCCGCTCCTCGGCGTCCCCGGCCGGCTCCTCCTCCCACAGGCCGGCCTCGTCCATGACCGAGGTCAGCCAGGTCCCCAGGCAGTCGACCAGGACCGCGCCCCGCGCCTTCCTCAGCACCAGCGCGAGATCGGTGGTCTCCTCGGTCCGCCACCACCAGGGGCGGCGCCGACGGTGGTGGGCGACGCGCTCCGCCCACTCCGGGTCCGTGTCGGGGGCGGCCACCGGTCCGGTGGCCGCGTAGACCACCCGGGGCTCGGCCAGCAGGCGCAGCTCGGCCTCGGTGGACTTGCCCGAACGAGCCCCGCCGGTGACCAGGGTCCGGTGCGGTCCGTGCGGACGCGACTCCGGCCACACGGCGGGCGGGCACGACACGACGCTGCCGTCCCCCGGTACCAGGGCGCCCCACAGGCGGGCGCGCCGCGCGAACTCCTCGGGGGAGCGGATCCGGTGGTCGCCGCCGACAGCCACCACGGCGGTGGTCACCCCGATCACTCCGGAACGGCGCAGCTCCCCGATGATCTCCGGGCGCTGGGCGGCGTCCACGATGACCATGTCCACCTGTTGCTCGGGCGCGGAGGAGTACACCGACGACCCCGTGGGCGGGGCTTCTGCGGGCGGCCCCCCGGGCAGCGGCCCCGGGCCGGAACGGGCGTAGAGCAGACGCCCGCCGTCGGCGCTCTCGACCAGGACGCCGTCCGGAGTGGGCGTCACCGCGTACCCCGGCGGGACCGGGCCCACGGCTCCGGACTCGCGCAGGCGGAAACGGTCGTCGACGGTCACCCTCAGCGGCAGTCGGCGATCCGCGCGGGCCTTGTTGCAGGACGAGCAGGTGCACTGTGGGGCTGGCCAGCCCGTGTGACCCGCTGTCCCCAGAAATCGGATACGCACCCGAAAAAGTAAACAGCATCGTGGGCCAAGCCTTGGTTAAGCTCGGCACAGGATCGCGGTGTACCCACCGTGGAACCGGCGACGAAGGGCGGTCGAACATGACGTGGACGTGGCGGTATCACGAGGCGGACGGGGCCCAGTCGAAGGCGGAGGAGCTGCCGACCGAGTCGTTCACGTCGCGCGGCGACGCCGAGAGCTGGCTGGGCGAGAACTGGGCCGAACTCGCGGAGGGCGGCGTGGGCAGCGTCGCCCTGCTGGAGGAGGACCGGGAGGTCTACACGATGCCTCTCGCGGCCGAGTAGCCCCCGCTGGACCTACGAGGGCCCCGGTGTCTGAACTGCTCCCGGACACCGGGGCCCTCGTACGTCGTGGTGTCGGTCAGCGCTGGCTGGTGCCGGTTAACGCTGGCCGGTGGCGGACGTTGCTAGCCGCGGATGTTCTCCGGGCTCCTGGTGAGTGCCGGATCGCGCTCGATACTGTCGCCCAGGACCTCGTCGATCCGGGCCATCAGGCCAGCGTCGAGCTTGACCCCGGCCGCCTGGACGTTGCTCTCGACCTGCTCGGGCCGGGAGGCGCCGATGATGGCGGCGGACACGTTCGGGTTCTGCAGCACCCACGCCACGGACAGCTGCGACAGGGTCAGCCCGGCCTCGGCGGCCAGCGGCTCCAACTGCTGCACCCGCTCCAGCAGGGTCTGGTCGGAGACCTTGTCGGCGAGGAACTTCTCGCTCTTGGGGTCGCTGGCGCGCGAACCCGGGGGGAGCTCCTGGCCCGGCTTGTACTTACCGGTGAGGATGCCGCCCGCGATGGGGGACCAGACGATCTGGCCGATGCCCTCGCGCTCGGAGAGCGGGACGACCTCGGACTCGATGACCCGCCAGATCATGTTGTACTGCGGCTGGCTGGAGACGATCCGGTCGAAGCCCATCTCGTCGGCGATCTTGAGCGCCCGCTCGATCTCCTCGGCGCGCCACTCGGAGACGCCGATGTAGAGGGCCTTGCCCTGGCGGACCAGGTCCTCGAAGGCCCGCATGGTCTCTTCCAACGGGGTGGTGTAGTCGAACCGGTGCGCCTGGTACAGGTCCAGGTAGTCGGTTCCGATGCGGCGAAGGGAGTCCTCGCAGCCTCGGATGATGTGCTTACGGGACAGGCCCTTGTCGTTCCTGCCCGGGCCCATGGGCCAGTAGACCTTGGAGAAGATCTCCAGGCCGTCGCGGCGCTCGCCCTTCAGTGCGCGGCCCATGACCTCCTCGGCCTTGCCCTGGGCGTAGACGTCCGCGGTGTCGAAGGTGGTGACGCCCGCGTCGAGTGCGGCGCGGACGCAGGAGGCGGCGGTGTCCTCCTCGACCTGGGATCCGTGGGTGATCCAGTTCCCGTAGGCGATCTCACTGATGATGAGACCGCTGTTGCCTAGATGCCGAAATTCCATGGGGGAACTCTAGTGGTCGGCGCCACCGTTGCCGAGCCGCGGCCACCGGTGGATGGGAACGCTCCCAGACGACGGGCCGGAACACGAGGTGAAGGGCCGGTGCGCGCACCGGCCCTGCTCACGTCGGACGGGATGGGGATGTGGTGGGACGGCTCGCCGTTCAGCGGGCGCTGTTCGGGGTGGGGTCCTCGCCGACCTTGACGCGGGGCTTGGGCAGACGCAGGCGCCGGAACTGCAGCTGGCGCATCGCGGCGTACATGCCGATGCCCTTGATCGCGGGGTCGTCGGGGAAGTACTCCGTGGCCCGGCGCTTGACCGTGCGGCCGACCATCACGCCCTCGGCGACGATCGTGACCATCATCAGGGGCCACAGGACGTAGGCCACACCGACCTGGAAGAGCGGGTTGTTGATGAACAGCAGCGCGATGATCAGGATCGAGAACGGCAGGAAGAACTCACTGGCGCTGCGACGCGAGTCGATGAAGTCGCGGGCGAAGGCGCGGGCCTTCCCGAGGTCCTGCTGACGGAAGTACTTCTCGTCGCCCTTGGGAGCACCGGAACGCCGGGCGGTCGTGCCGCGTTGACGTTCGAGACGATCCCGGTAGGCGCGGTAGGCCTCCTTACGGGTCTCAGGGGCCTTCACCGGTCGGCGCGGGGCGGTTTCGGATTCCCTGCGCTTAGGGGTGGGCACACCCTTCTTCGGGGTATATCCCTTAGGTTGGGTGGCCTCAGTGGCCTCAGGGCTGGCGGATTCGGCAGAGTTCGAATCCGGGGCTGCGGAAGCGGAGCGACGTCGGAACACACCCTCAGGGTAGCCGGTCATAGCTTTATGGCGACCGCGGGCCAGACCGCGTAGGGTTGGGCAAAGCGCCCGCTGGGAACAGCCGATGTACGCACCGAGAAGGGGACGGCCACGCCGATGAGCGTGTTTCAGCGACTTTCGATGATCTTCAAGTCCAAGGCCAACAAGGCCCTGGACTCTGTCGAGGACCCCAGGGAAACCCTCGACTACTCGTACCAGAAACAGCTCGAACTCCTGCAGAAGGTTCGTCGCGGTGTCGCTGACGTCGCGACCTCCCGTAAGCGGGTCGAGCTCCAGATCCAGCAGCTCGAGCAGCAGTCCGGCAAGCTGGAGAACCAGAGCCGGGCGGCCCTGACCCAGGGCCGTGAGGACCTCGCTCGCGAGGCCCTCACCCGTCGCTCCGGTCTCACCAGCCAGATCGAGGGCCTGCGCGAGCAGCACGCCAACCTCCAGGGCGAAGAGCAGAAGCTCACGATGGCCGCCCAGCGCCTGCAGGCGAAGGTCGACGCCTTCCGCACGCGCAAGGAGACCATCAAGGCGACCTACACCGCCGCCCAGGCCCAGACGCAGATCAGCGAGGCCTTCTCCGGCATCTCCGAGGAGATGGGCGACGTCGGCATGGCCGTGCAGCGGGCGGAGGACAAGACCGCCGAGATGCAGGCCCGCGCCGGCGCGGTGGACGAGCTCCTGGCCTCCGGCGCGCTGGACGACGTCACGGGCAGCGGCCCGCGCGACGACATCCAGCACGAGCTCGACCAGCTGGCGAGCACGACCGGGGTCGACGCCGAGCTCGAGCGCATGAAGCTTGAGCTGGGCGGCGGCAACGGCGGCAGCGCCACGCCGCAGATCGAGGGCGGCAACGGTGCCGGGAACCGGGAGGGCTCGTGATCGTTCGCATCATGGGTGAGGGTCAGGTGGACCTCACCGAAGCCGACCTGGAGCTGCTCAACGAGTTCGACGCCGCTCTGGAGGCGGCGATCGAGTCCGGTGACGAGGCCACCTTCCGCACGGCCCTGCACGACCTCCTGGAGAAGGTGCGGCAGGACAGCAAGCCGCTGCCGCCCGACTCCCTGGAGCCCTCGCAGTTCATCCTCCCCCACGCTGACGCCAGCATGGACGAGGTGCGCGAGATGCTGCAGGACGACGGACTCATCCCGGGCTAGGGGCCCCTCCCAACCGGTCCCACCGCCGTCCGGGTGAGCCCCCGAGGCAGACGTGTTCCCACCAGCGGGCAGCTGTCGGGGAACACGTCCGGCCACGCTCGGTGCCTGCGTGCGCGTTTTCCACCGCGGATCCTGTGGCCCGTTTCACCCGAATCAGGGAACACGCGGCGGCCCGCTTTAACCCGTTTCTCACCTGCCCGAACTACACTCCGAACATCCGCAGGGGGAAGGAAACGGCGTGGCAGGTTCGAAGTTCCGTCCAGACCGGGGGCTGACGGCCCGGATGGTCATGACCATGGTCCTTCTCTTCCTGGTCTACGTCGCCTTCGTGGTGGGTCTGGTCCTGGCCGGGCTCAACATCTGGCTGGTGCTGATCCTGGTCGCGGGCTTCGCCGCCTTCTCGTACTTCTCCTCCGACAAGATCGCCATGTTCGCCATGGGCGCCAAGGAGGTCAGCCCCCAGCAGGCCCCGGACCTGCACGCCATGGTCGACCGCCTGTGCGCGATGGCCGACATGGCCAAACCGCGGGTGGGGATCGCCGACACCGACGTCCCCAACGCCTTCGCCACCGGGCACAGCGAGAAGTCCGCGGTCATCTGCGTGACCACCGGGCTGATGCGCCGCCTGGACGGGCCCGAGCTGGAGGCGGTCGTCGCCCACGAGCTCTCGCACATCGCCCACCGCGACGTCATGGTGATGACCATCGCCGGGTTCCTCGGTATCGTCGCGGGCTTCCTCACCCAGGCCGGACTGCGCTTCGCCATGTTCGCCGGGGCGGGCGGAAACCGCGGCAACAACAGCGGTCCGGCCCCGGCGGTCATCGCCCTCCTGGTCGTCGTGGTCAGCGCCGTGGCCTGGGTGCTGAGCTTCCTGCTCACCCGGGCCCTGTCCCGCTACCGCGAGCTCGCCGCGGACCGCGCCGCCGCCTACCTGACCGGCCGCCCCTCCATGCTGGGCAGCGCCCTGTCCAAGATCACCGGGGACATGGCCCGCATCCCCACCCGCGACCTGCGCCAGGTCGAGCCGTTCAACGCCTTCTTCTTCGCCCCGGCCTTCGCCAAGAAGGGCTTCAGCATGAACCAGTTGATCGCCACCCACCCGCCGGTGGAGCAGCGCCTGGCCCAGCTCTCCGACATCTCCCGCCAGCTCGGCCGCGGGGCCTGACCACACCGTGCCCGACCACTCTGGGCCGGGCACGCCACTGACGACGCCGCCCACGAGACCACCCACGAGGGGAACCCACCAGCATGAGTTTCTGGCGCGCCCTGCTCGGCCGGTCCGCACCGGTCAAGCCCGACCTCGACGCGCTCTTCGGCCTGCCCTCGGCCGCGCTCACCCTGCGGGCCGGGGTCGGCCTGACCCCCACCGGTTCGGGGTCGGTGGCCTTCCGCGCCGCCGAGGGCGCCGCCTTCGCCGACATCGAGCGCGACGTCACCGCGCTGCTCAACGCCGGGGACGGACCGCCGGTCGAGCAGAGCACCGACGACTACGGCTACACCTGGCTGGTCGTGCGCGGCTCCCAGGCGACCGCGGGGGAGTCCGGCGGCGACCTCGTGGACACCGACATCACCGGACTCGTCACCGACCTGCACGCGGTCAACTCCACCTTGGAGGCCAACGGCTACGGCCCCTCCCTGCTGTGCTCCCTGGTGGGTTTCACCGACACGGGGGGCCGTTCGGTCGGCCTGGTCTACCTGTACAAGCGCGGGACCTTCTACCCCTTCGCGCCCAAGAGCGGCAAGCAGCGGGACAACGCGCTGGAACTCCAGGTGGAGGCGGCGATCGGGGACGACCTCCCGATGGAGAAGGACCGTTCCCGCTGGTTCCCGGTCTACGGCGCCCCGGGCCTGTGAAACCGGCCGGTGCACCCGGGCACCGGGTCCGGAACGCCTCCGTCCTTCGATCTCCGGGACCTGTGGAGATGGCATCCGGGCCCCGGACAAATTACCCTTGGAGGTACGAGCACACCCGTGCGTCGCCGAGGTCACACGTGCACCGTGCGGCAGAGGCGGCAGGGCGAACACAGCGGCCACGCGGCGGAATGCCACACGGGATTCCGGCGTTGGGACCCGTTGAAGAGGACTGGACCCGCCCCGGCGGGGCAGATCCGGTACGCGACCGGGGTCGCCAGACGGCCGCAACCCCTTTCAAGAGGAGCTTTACAACATGACGGTTCAGAGCGAAGCCACCGCGCAGGGAGTCATCCTCACCGAGGGTGCGGCCGACAAGGTTCGGGCGCTCCTTGACCAGGAGGGCCGCGACGACCTGCGCCTGCGCGTCGGTGTCCAGCCCGGTGGTTGCTCGGGGCTGCGTTACCAGCTCTACTTCGACGAGCGCGACCTCGACGGCGACGTCGTCGCCGACTTCGACGGTGTCGAGGTCGTTACCGACCGCCGCAGCGCCGCCTACCTCATCGGTGCGAGCATCGACTTCGTGGACACGATCGAGAAGCAGGGGTTCACCATCGACAACCCCAACGCCACCGGTTCCTGCGCCTGCGGTGACTCCTTCAACTAGGGGCACCTGACGGCTCTCGGAGCCACCGGGGGAGGGCGGACGCACCCGAGGCGTCCACCCTCCCCCCTGCTTTTCCGCAGGTGCGGGACCGGGCGTGCGCCCACCCGTGTAGCGGCCCGGCGCTCTGGGTACCCTTGGCAGGTCCGAACGGGCACGTCCTCGGCATGCCCGCACCAGCTCGCTCAGCTCGTCTGCGAGCGAACCACTTCCCCAACAAGGAGCCCACGTCCCGTGCGTATCGCGGTTGCCGGATCCATCGCCACCGACCACCTGATGACCTTCGAGGGTCGGTTCGCCGAGCAGATCATCCCCGAGCAGATCCAGCAGTTGTCCCTCTCCTTCCTCATCGACGAGCTGGACGTGCGCCGCGGCGGCGTCGCGGCCAACATCTGCTTCGGCATGGGAGGTTTCGGTCTCAACCCGGTCCTGGTCGGTGCGGCCGGTGCCGACTTCGAGGAGTACCGCGCCTGGCTGGACCGCCACGGCGTCGACACCTCGGCCGTGCACATCTCCGAGCTGCGCCACACGGCCCGGTTCGTCTGCACCACGGACCGTGACCAGAACCAGATCGCCTCCTTCTACACCGGTGCGATGGCCGAGGCCCGCAACATCGAGCTCCAGCCGATCGCCGACCGCCTGGGCGGTCTCGACCTCGTCCTGATCGGCGCCGACGACCCGGCCGCCATGGTCCGGCACAGCGAGGAGTGCCGTACGCGCTCCATCCCCTTCGCCGCCGACCCCTCCCAGCAGCTGGCCCGCATGGACGGCCCGGAGGTGCGCACGCTCATCGAGGGCGCCGCCTTCCTGTTCAGCAACGAGTACGAGAAGGCCCTGGCCGAGCAGAAGACCGGGTGGTCCGACTCCGAGATCCTGGCCAAGGTCGACACCCGGATCACCACCCTGGGCGCCAAGGGCGCGCGGATCGACCGTCAGGGCGAGCCGAGCACCCACGTACCCTCCGCCGCCGTCGACGAGCTTGTCGACCCCACCGGTATGGGCGACGCCTTCCGCGCCGGTTTCCTGTCCGCCCACTCCTGGGGCCTGTCCCTGGAGCGCGCCGCCCAGGTCGGCAACGCCACCGCAGTCCACTGCCTGGAGGCCGACGGTCCGCAGGAGTACACGCTCACCGGCGCCTCCCTGCTGGAGCGCCTGGAGCGTTCCTACGGAGCCGAGGTCGCCGCCGAGGTCAAGCCCTTCGTGTGACCCGGGTCCTCGTGGGACCGGGGTTCTCTCGCCGACCCCCGTCGGCGTGTGACCCGCACCCGCCCCGACCGGAAAAACGCGGCTTCTGGTCGGGGCGGTGTCTTTGAGCCCGTAAAGTGGATGGTCGTGACCCGCACGGGGCTTCCCCGTGCCCGCTCGGTGCGTTGAAACGCGTGCCGGGTCATTCGCCCAAGCCGTTCGCGCCGGGTCACGCGCGACGGTGGGGAACCCGCTTCCGACCCGCACCGCGGGACACCGGGGCTCGGGCGCCCTGAGCGCCTCCCAGATTTAGGCAAGCCTTACCTGGGATTCCCTGATTCACCCTGAAAGGACTTTGCATGCGCTACACCGGACCGAAGGTGCGGTTGTCCCGGCGCGCCGGCACCCCGCTGACCCGTAAGGCGGTCAGCTACTTCGAGAAGCGTCCGTACCCGCCCGGCGAGCACGGTCGTCGCGTCCGCCGCAACAGCAGCGACTACGCCGTTCGTATGGCGGAGAAGCAGAAGGTGCGCTGGTACTACGACCTGACCGAGAAGCAGCTGGTCAGGATCTACGAGAACGCCAAGAAGCGTCCCGGCCGTACCGGCGAGGAGATGCTCGGCGAGCTCGAGCTGCGTCTGGCCACGGTCGTGCTGCGCGCCGGTCTGGCCGCCTCGATCTACGCCGCGCGTCAGTTCATCAACCACGGCCACATCACCGTGGACGGCAAGAAGGTCGACATCCCGTCGTACCAGGTCAAGCCGGGCCAGATCATCAGCGTTCGGGAGAAGTCCCGCTCGATGGTCCCGTTCGTCGAGGCCGCTGAGGGCGTTCACGCCGACGACAAGATCGCCGGCTACCTCGCCGTCAGCCACAAGGACCTGCGCGTGGCGGTCATCGACCGCCCCAAGCGCGAGCAGATCCCGGTGCCCTTCGACGAGCAGCTCGTCGTCGAGTTCTACGCTCGCTAAGCACCTCCCGCGCAGCGGCTCCATCCCTGGTGGTACCGTGCTCGCGGGCCAGGCCGCGCGGACCCCGTGTCCGCGCGGCCTTCGCTTTGCCCGGCGCCTCCCCGAGGCGGCGGGCGGGGAAACGCGTGCTTCGCGCCACTCCCAGAAAACCGGATAGTGCGAATCGTTATCGCAACGGAACCGAAAACCCGGATCGCGCCCCGAAGGGCTGGCCGGGGGTCAGTACATCCTCCGAATGTGAAACTCGCTACCTCGCGTCACGGGTCGCTCGGCGACGAACTCGTGCATCTTCATCCGGCACCAGGACGGTATGTCCGCGCTCGCCGCGGGATCGTCCGCGGTGACCGCGATGACCGCTCCGATGGGCACTTCGTGCAGTCGGGCGGCCAGCATGATGATCGGAATCGGGCACTTGCGGCCCACCGCCTCCACGGTGACCAGAGGCTGTTGCGAAGTCGGTCGCTCGGACACGTCCACCCCCGTTGGTTGTCGTCCTGTGTCCCAATCTTGACCCGGTGCGCGCCAAAAGGCGCACCCGGTTAAGGGTGTCGTAAACCCAGCGATACGCTCGCCTTAGTCTCGTGCCGCGACCGTGCACACCACCACCTCGGGTGGGGATGTGGACGGGCGTGAACGAGGGCCCGGGGGAGCGCCGGGCCGCGCCTCGTAGCCAGCCGGGAGGACATCCCTCGCGGGCGACCTGGCCCGGCTCTGTGAGACCACCGCGCGTTCCGTCAGAGGGCGCGTCTGGCAACACGCTGACCAGGCAAGCCCATGAACGGCACGCTGGGCGGTTCGCGATAATGTTTCCCCCTGACAAGCTTTGGATACTTAGGCCGCCCGTGGAGGATCCACGGGCTTCACCGCTGGGAAGGCAATCCGTGAGTCCGACCCGCCAAGAAAATCGGCGCTCAACTCTGCGCCGATGGGCACCACGCGGCGCCGCGCTCGCCGTGCTGGGGCTGGCCGCGACCGGCTGCGCGTCGAACGATCTCACTCGTTTGGGCATGCCGGAGCCGATCACCGAGCAGGCCGAGCGTGTTCTCTCGCTCTGGCAGGGCTCGTGGGTGGCGGCTTTCGCGGTCGGCATTCTCGTGTGGGGACTGTTCATCTGGACAATCCTCTTCCACCGCAAGCGCTCTGAGCAGTTGCCGCCGCAGGTGCGGTACAACATGCCCATCGAAGCGCTGTACACCGTTCTGCCGATCGTCGTCATCTCGGTGCTCTTCTTCTTCACCGCGCGAGACCAGGCTTACCTGCTCGACACGGAAGAGCCCGCGGACGTCCATGTAGAGGTCGTGGCCTTCCAATGGGCCTGGCAGTTCAACTACATGGACGACACCAAGGAGAACGGCGGGGAGGTGCTCTTCTCCGAGGTCGGTATCCCCAACCCGGACGGCACCGCTGACCCCGAGACCCAGACGACCCTCGTTCTTCCCGAGGGCGCCATCGTTCACTTCGACCTCTACTCGCCCGACGTGATCCACTCGTTCTGGATCCCGGCGTTCGGCTTCAAGATGGACGTCGTCCCGGGCCGTGACAACGCCTTCCAGGCGAACGTCAAGGAGGGCACCGCGGGCGAGTACGTCGGCCGTTGCGCCGAGCTGTGCGGTGTGGACCACACCCGCATGCTCTTCAACGTCGAGGTCCTGCCGCAGGACGAGTACGACGCCTGGGCCTCCGAGCAGGAGGAGGCCCAGGCCGCCGAGGCCGCCGAGGCCGCTGAGACGGACGACGACCCGGACATGGCCGAGGGCACTGGCCCCGCCGGGGATGATGCCGAGGGTGCGGGCGTCGGAGCGGCTGACGCCGAGGAGAATGACGACTAATGACCACCACGGCAACCGAACCCCGCACTGACGGTCAGGCACCGTCAAGCAAAGGGTCGATCATCGTCAGTTGGATGACGTCGACCGACCACAAGGTCATCGGGTACATGTACCTGATCACCTCCTTCGCCTTCTTCCTCTTCGGCGGCGTGCTGGCGCTCCTGATGCGGCTGGAGCTGTTCTCGCCGGGCATGCAGTTCATGTCCAACGAGCAGTTCAACCAGCTGTTCACGATGCACGGCACGATCATGCTGCTGATGTTCGCGACCCCGCTGTTCGTCGGGTTCTCGAACATCCTCATGCCGCTGCAGATCGGCGCCCCCGATGTGGCCTTCCCCAGGATCAACCTGTTCGGCTACTACCTGTTCCTGTTCGGCAGCCTCATCGCCATCAGCGGGTTCCTGACCCCGGGCGGCGCGGCCAGCTTCGGCTGGTTCGCCTACACGCCGCTGTCCGACGCGGTCCGCTCGCCGGGCCTGGGCGGTGACCTGTGGATCCTGGGTCTGATCGTGTCCGGTCTGGGCACGATCCTTGGCGCGGTCAACTTCATCACCACCGGCCTGTGCATGCGCGCGCCCGGTATGACGATGTTCCGCATGCCGATCTTCACCTGGAACACCCTGCTCACCAGTGTGCTGGTGCTCATCGCGTTCCCGGTACTGACCGCGGCCCTGATCGCGCTGGGCGCGGACCGCATGATCGGCACCCAGGTCTTCAACGCCGAGCACGGCGGTGCCATCCTCTGGCAGCACCTGTTCTGGTTCTTCGGTCACCCCGAGGTGTACATCATCGCGCTGCCGTTCTTCGGCATCGCGACGGAGATCCTGCCGGTGTTCAGCCGCAAGCCGATCTTCGGTTACAAGAGCCTGGTGGCGGCCACCATCGCCATCGCCGGTCTGTCCGTGACCGTGTGGGCCCACCACATGTTCCCGACCGGCGCGGTGCTGCTGCCGTTCTTCTCGTTCATGACGTTCCTCATCGCGGTCCCCACCGGGGTGAAGTTCTTCAACTGGATCGGGACGATGTGGCGCGGTCAGCTCACCTTCGAGACGCCGATGCTGTTCACGATCGGTTTCCTGGTCACCTTCCTCTTCGGTGGTCTGACCGGTGTGCTGCTGGCTTCGCCGCCCATCGACTTCCACGTCACCGACTCCTACTTCGTGGTGGCGCACTTCCACTACGTGGTGTTCGGCACCGTGGTGTTCGCGATGTTCGCGGGCTTCTACTTCTGGTGGCCCAAGTTCACCGGCAAGATGCTCAACGAGAAGCTGGGCAAGTTCCACTTCTGGCTGCTGTTCCTGGGCTTCCACGGCACTTTCCTGGTCCAGCACTGGCTGGGTGCCATGGGCTTCCCGCGTCGTTACGCGGACTACCTGCCCGGGGACGGCTTCACGGAGCTCAACCAGATCTCCTCGATCTCGTCGTTCGTGCTCGCGGCCTCGACGCTCATCTTCTTCTGGAACATGTACATCACCGCGAAGAACGCGCCGATGGTCAACGTGGACGACCCGTGGGGCTACGGCTGCTCGCTGGAGTGGGCGACCTCCTGCCCGCCGCCGCGACACAACTTCACGTCGCTGCCCCGGATCCGGTCCGAGCGTCCGGCCTTCGACCTCAACCACCCGCACGCCGCGGCACCCGGTGCCGTCGCGGCCGGTGCCGAGAAGAAGTAGGGGGTAGCGCACATGAAGATGCAGGCCTACCTGTTCATGGGCATCTCGACCTTCTTCGGTCTGGCTGCCGCACTGTACATCTACTGGTCGTACCAGGACACCGGTGCGATCGAGTGGACGGGCACCACCGCCCTGGTCATCTCGGTCGGCTTCGGCTGGATGATCGGTTACTGGCTCTGGCAGTCGGCCCGCCACAGTGAGCACCACCACGGCCTTCCGGCCGAGGAGCGGCTCGACGGCGAGATCGCCGAGAACGCCGGTGAGTACGGCTTCTTCAGCCCGCACAGCTGGTGGCCGCTGTTCGTCGCGATGGCCGTCGCCTTCACGGCGGTCGGCGTGGCGATCGGCTGGTGGATGGTGTTCATCGGTTTCCTCGCGATCATGCTCACCTCGCTGGGCTGGGTCTTCGAGTACTACCGCAAGGAGTTCCAGCACTGACGTGCGCGCCCCGCGCGTCGACCACTCTTCGAGAGTGAACGAGTGCGCAGGGTAGGATGTGAGTATCGCCGCCCCGGTGGCCGGAGGCCGTCCCCAGGACGACTCCGGGCACCGGGGTACTCTTTTTCGGTGGCCCCCACGTGACTGCTGCTCCCTGCGCAGTTCACGCCGCATCCAGGCCCTGACGGCGTCACGCCGGCGCGCCCCCGCTCCGCGAACGCCCGGGCCCCGTCGAGAACGGACGCTGGAGGTCCTTGGTGTGAAGCGACGAACCACCCAACCCCGACTGGCCGTGACAGCCGCCGCCCTGGTCCTCCTGGCGGCGGGGTGCACCTCCGGCGGCGGGGACGAGCCCGGCGGCGCCTCCGCCCCGGAGGGATCGGGACAGGAGCAGGAACAGGAGCAGGGGCCGCGGGTGGAGATCACCCCCGCGCCCGGCGCCACCGGGGTCGCGCCCAACACCCCGGTCCGGGTCGAGTCCGCGGACGGGACCATCACCGACGTGCGGATCGAACAGGCCGCCGCCGACGGCACCGCCGAGGGCGAGACCGGGACCGGAGCCGGGGGTCAGGGCCCCGAGAGCTCAGCTGACGAGGAGGACCCCTTCGCGGTCACCGGCACGCTCAGCGAGGCCGGGGACGCCTGGATCAGCGACTGGAACCTGATGCCCGGGGCCGCCGTCACGGTCACCGTCACCGCGGCCGACGCCGACGGTGAGGAGACCGAGACCGTCTCGGAGTTCACCACTCTGGAGGCCGTACCCGGGCAGCGCCTCGAACTCGCCTCCAACTTCCCCAACAGCGGCGACGTGGTCGGGGTCGGCATGCCCGTGATCATCAACTTCGACCTGCCCGTCACCCACAAGGCGCAGGTGGAGAACTCCATCGAGGTCACGGCGGAGCAGGAGACCGAAGGGGCCTGGAACTGGGTCACCGACGAGATGGCGGTCTTCCGGCCCAAGGAGTACTGGGACCCCTACCAGGAGATCACCGTGGACCTGCGGCTGGCCGGGGTCGAGGCCGCCGACGGCGTCTACGGGGTGGCCAACCACCGCATCGAGTTCGAGGTCGGCCGCGAGCTGATCTCCACGATGCACGTGCCCGACCACGAGATGAACGTGACCGTCGACGGGGAGACCGTCCGCTCCATCCCGGTCAGCAACGGGGCCGCGGAGGAGCGCTTCGACACCACCACCTCCGGCACCCACCTGACCATGGAGAAGTACGAGTCGCTGGTGATGGACTCCGCGACCGTGGGTATCCCGGAGGGGGAGCCGGGCTACTACCGGCTGGACGTGGACTGGGCGGTCCGCACCTCCAACAGCGGCGAGTTCACCCACGCCGCCCCCTGGAACTCCGACAACCTCGGCAGCGCCAACACCTCCAACGGCTGCACCAACATGTCCGTGGAGGACGCCCGCTGGTTCCACGACCAGTCGCTCATGGGGGACATCCTGGAGACCACCGGGACCGATCGCGAACTGGAGTGGGACAACGGCTGGGGCTACTACCAGCGCTCCTGGGACGAGTGGCTGTCCCACAGCGTGACCGGGGAGCCCCAGATCATCGGCGGTACTGGCACCGACGGCAGCGGCACCCCCGGCTCGGTCCACGGTGAGGGCCTCTAGGCGCCGCTGAGAAGGCCGTCCAGCCGTTCCAGGGTGCGGCCCCAGGACCACTCATCCGAAACCCATTCCCGGCCGCGTGCGCCCATCAGGGCGGCGCGGTCGGGGTCCTTCAGCAGCCGGATGAGCGCGCGGGCGGTCGGCCCGGGCACCGAGCCGTCGACCACGTGCCCGGTCTCGCCCTCCAGGACCGCGTCGGGGGCGCCGCCCGAGGCCCCGGCGACCACCGGCAGCCCGGTGGCGGAGGCCTCCAGGTAGACCATGCCCAGCCCCTCCACGTCCAGACCGCCCCGCCGGGTGCGGCAGGGCATGGCGAAGACGTCCCCGGCGTCGTAGTGGGCGGGGAGCTCTGCGGCCGGAACCGGCCCGGTGAAGCGTACCGAGTCCAGGCCCTGCGCGGCCGAGCGGAGTTTCGCCGCGTAGGGGCCGTCGCCGACGAACAGCAGGACGGCGTCGGGCACGTCGGCCAGCACCCGGGGCCAGGCCCGGACGAGGGTGTCCTGACCCTTGCGGGGCACCATGCGGGACACGCACACGACCACGGGCCGCGAGCCCAGGCCCAGACGTTCGCGGACCCGCTCGCCGCCGCAGCCGGGCCGGAAGCGTTCGGTGTCCACCCCGGGGGCCAGGCGCCGCATCCGGGCGGCGGCCGCGGGGGAGAGCGAGCGGGCCAGCCGCCGCCGGGTGTACTCGCCCAGGTAGGTCACGGTGTCGACGTTGTCACCGATGCGCCGCAGCGCCGCACTCGCGCCCGGCACCACGGTCCAGCCGGTCTCGTGCCCGTGGGTGAGCGCCACCTGGCGGCGCACCAGGGGCCGCAGTCCGGCGGCGACCAGTCCCAAGGGCGCGGCCGCCCCGTAGAGCACCGAGTCGCAGTCCTCCAGCTCGGCGATGACCCGGGCCCGGCGGGCCACCCGTGGCGTGGGCAGCAGCACCTGGGCCGCGTCGCGCACGATCGGGAACGGCTGGAGCAGGTCGAAGTCCGGGGCGGCGCGGTGGTCAGCGGCGGCGGGGGAGGAGCAGTAGACCAGGACCGACCCCTGGGGGCGGCGCCGGGCCAGCTCGTGCACGAAGGACTCGATGCCGCCCGCGCGCGGAGGGAAGTCGTTGGTGATGATCAGGGTTCGCGACACCCCAGCGAGTCTAGGGGGAAGCGGGTCCGGGAGCGGGCGGACACGGGAAAGGGCCGCTGGGAACGGGGTGGTTCCCAGCGGCCCTGCTCGCCGCGCCCTAGGGGCGCACGTCTGCCACGAAGTTGGAGCGGTAGTAGTCGCTCAGCTGGACCGTGCCGATGGGCCGGGCCGAGGTCGAGGCGTGCACCATCACGCCGTTGCCCGCGTACAGGCCCACGTGGCTCGGGTTGGGGCCGTAGAAGAACAGCAGGTCGCCGGGCTGCTTGTTCTCCCAGGACACGCGCTGGCCCGCGTTGATCTGGTCGTAGGTGACGCGCGGCAGGGTCACGCCGACCTGGGCCCAGGCGGCCTGGGTCAGGCCGGAGCAGTCGTAGCCGTTGGGGCCGGTGCCGCCCCAGATGTAGGGCTTGCCGATCTGGGCGTAGGCGAAGTCCAGCACGGTCTGGGCGTTGCCGGAGGCCGGGCCGGTGTAGCTGGCTCCGCCGCCGCCGCCTCCGCTGCCTCCGCCGCCACCACCGCTGCTCGCGCTCTCTTCGGTGCTGATGTTCTCGGTGGCGGCCGCCTGTTCCTCGGCGGTCAGCTCCGAGAGCAGCTCCTCCTGCTCCCCGATGGCCTCCTCGGCCGCCTCGGTGGCCTCCTCCGCCTCCTCCAGGGCGTCGGCGGCGGCCTGCTCGGTGGCCTCGGCCTCGGTACGCAGGCCCTCCAGGTGCTCGAGCTCCTCCACGTACTGGGCGAGGTTCTCCTGGTGCTGTTCCGAGAGGTAGGTGAGGTCGGCCTGGTGCTCCAGGGCCGCCTCGGGGCCGGTGGCGCCGATCAGCTGGGCGGGGGAGGTCAGGTCCACGCCGGTGTAGGTGGTGTTGGCCAGGGCGCGCACACCGCCGCTGAGGGCCTCGACCTTGTTCTCGGCGGTCTCGATGTCGCCGAGGATGCCCTCGAGCTTCTCCTCGGCGGCCTCGTAGCTCTCCTTGGCCTCGTTGTAGGTCGCGTTGAGTTCGATGAACTCCTCTTCGAGGCGTTCGATCTCCTCCTGGACGTCACTCGCCGTGGGTTCGGCGTGGGCCACGGCTGCGGGCAGGAGGAAGGCTCCGAGAACGAGGGAGGAGATGACCGCGGTTCGGCGCCGGCGGTCGCCACGGGATGCAGACACTGAAACACCTTTCTCCCCTTGTCCCAGGCCATGCGGGATCAAGGGACTGCACCGGGTGGGGTCCTGGGGGCCAGAGCGGGTGGCCGAAACGGTGTGGGGGTGTGCCCGACCCGGGCGCGGTCGTCGCCACCGGGGGGTGGCGAAAAGGGAGCAACCACGCTCGGTGGTGAACACTAGTGCATTCCTTGGGGCGCACTCAACTGTTTCGTGATGTTCCCTTGAATGAACAGAACTGTCCGAAAAGCCCTCCGCTGACCCTAAAGGCGGTCCGCTCCGGACACGCGCAGGAGCCGGGCAATCGGGTAGGAGGGCCGGGTCGCCCGGCCCTCCCCCCACACCACCGGACATGCGGGCCCGCATCCGGCGGTTCGTCAAACTGATCTCAACCGCTGCCAGGTCGGCTTGAGCATCCGCAGACCAAAGCCCTCCCAGTAGGAGTTGGGCAGCGCCTGCTGAAGGACGACCGAGCCACCGATCCGCCAGTACCCCTTGCTGCTGATCGCCCAGTCCCGGGCCACACGATCCGAGATACCGAGCGAGCGCAACATCCGGCGGCGGGTCCTGGCCCGCTTCCATTCCTTCCAACGGACCTGCCGCATCCTGCGGCGGAGCCATTCATCCAACCCCTGGAACACCCTGGGGGTGTCCGCGAGCCGGAAGTAACCCATCCACCCGACGATGAACCGGTTCAACCGGCCGATGCGATACTCCATCGCAACCGACCACCGGCGCGAGGTCAGCTCCCGGATCCGCACCTTCCAGCGCCTGAGCGCCTTGGGATCGACCCGGATACGCACCCCGGCCCGGGTGAAGTAGAAACCGAACCCCAGCAACGTCGCGACGGATGCCGGAACCACCTTCGACTTCTCCCGGTTCACCTTCAGCTTCAACCGCTGCTCGACCACGACCGTGATCGAGTCGAGCACCCTGTGAGCGGCCCGCCTGCTACGCGTGAAGACACGGATGTCATCGGCGTAGCGCACGAACCGGTGACCGCGACGCCACAGCTCCCGATCCAGGTCGTCGAGCATGATGTTGGACAGGACCGGCGAAAGCGGAGACCCCTGCGGGGTCCCCTGCGCGCTCGGCATCTTGACCCCGTCCGCCATGATCCCGGCTTCCAGAAAGGACCGGATCAGTCGCAGCACCCTGCGGTCGTCAACCCTGCGCGCCACCCGGGCCATCAACACATCGTGCTGGACCCGGTCGAAGAACCGGTCCAGGTCGATGTCCACGACCCATCGGTGGCCGTCCTCAATAGCCCGCCGCGCGACCCGCACCGCCTGATGGGCGGACCGGCCGGGACGGAACCCGAACGAAGACCCGGAGAACTCCGGGTCGAAGATCGGGGTGAGGACCTGCGCGATGGCCTGCTGGATCAAACGGTCCAGCACCGTGGGAACACCCAGCATCCGCTCGCCGCCCCCGGGCTTGGGGATCATCACCCGGCGGACCGGCGAGGGCCGGTATCTCCCCGCGTCGAGTTCTTCCCGAACGCCCTCCCAGTGCTCGCGCAGCCATCCCCGCAGATCAGCGGTAGTGACTCCATCCACACCCGGGGCACCCCGGTTGGTCTCGACCCGTTCGAGCGCCGCGGCCAGGTTCGCGCTGGACAGCATTCGCTGCCACAGATCCCCCTGGCCGTGGTGGACATCGTCTCCAGGCCGCGCCGACAGGTCACTACGCTCTACGGCGGTACTCAACGGAAATGCACCGTCCCCTCCCACCGCAGGCCCGCCTTCGGCGGGGTGGCTGCGATCTGTGTGACCAGCACGAGCGGCACCGGTTCCTCTGTCCCATTTGACGTTCGGCCCTTCCCAGCCCACGAGCGATCCCGGCTGGTACTACGACCTCTGCTGACTTCTGCCCGGTCAGCCGCTCCCTTGCGGTCGCGGCCGTCGGCGCGGCGACATACTCAGCACAACCGACACCCGGACAGACCTCCCCAGGTAAGAACAGCTACTTTCCCCCTACGCCTGCCGCATCTACACCCCGGCCGTCTTGGCAGTGACGGGCTTCGCCATCCATGGCTGGCTCACCCCGACCGGACTGCCTTGTATGCGGTTCGTGTTCCTCAGTGCAGGGTTTCGCCTCGGGCTTCCTCCCGACCCCACCTCGCGGTGACGCCGTTGCCTCCGGCTCAGAGTTAGCACTGCCGCTTCCTCTAGAGGACTTCCACCTCCAAGCAACTGCCCATGCTGGGCACACCACGAGCGAGGCCGCCGCCCCGGAGGGGACGGCGGCCTCGGAAACCGCTGCGGTGCCGGGTCGCCTACGGGCGCACGGCGAACTGGAACTGGCCGCCCCAGTAGGCGGCCAGACCGACCACCTCGAGGTTGCGGCCGCTCCTCGGGGCGTGCACCATCTGGCCGTTCCCGGCGTAGAGCCCGTTGTGGCCCAGGTCGCCGAAGAAGAACAGGATGTCGCCCGGCTGGACGGCGCTCATGTCGTAGATGCGGGTGCCCACGTCGGCCTGACCGTACGTGGTGCGCGGCAGGTCGACGCCGCCGGCGCGCCACGAGGCCTGGACCAGGCCGGAGCAGTCGTAGCCGTTGGGGCCGGTGCCGCCCCAGATGTAGGGCTTGCCAACCTGGGCGTAGGCGAAGTCCAGGGCGGCGGAGGCGCCGCCGCTGCCGACCGGAGCGTCGGGGGTCTGGCCGGCGCTGTCGTCGCCGCCCTCGGCGGAGGCGTCGGAGTCGGGGAACTGGGACAGGATCTCCTGCTGCTCCTCGATCGCCTCCTCGACCTCCTCCTTGGCCTCCTCGGCCTCGTTCTTGGCCTCCTCGGCCTCCTCGAGGGCCTTCTCGGCCTCGTCCTTGAGCGCGAACAGGCGCTCGGCGGACTCGCCGAAGTCGTCGAGCTGGGCCTGCTGGTTCTCCGACAGGTAGTTCAGGTCGGCGTTCTGCTCCAGCAGGGCCTCGGGGCCGTCGGAGGTCAGGACGTTGGCGGTGGAGTTGAGCTCACCGCCCTGGTAGGTGGCGTTGGCGAACTGCTGGACCTTCTCGCGCAGCTCGTCGTAGCGCTCCTGCTCGTCGCCGACCTGGCCGTCGAGCTCGTCGAAGGCGGCCTTGGCCGCCTCGTAGTCCTCTTCGGCCTGGTTGAAGGTCTCAACCGCGGTGGCGGCCTCCTGGTTGAGCTCCTCAATGCGGTCCTCGACCTCGTCCTGGGTCGGCTCCGCGTGTGCGATACCGGGGGCGATGAAGGTACCGGCGGCAACCACGCCTAGGCCGGTCGTAGCGATTCGGCGAGCCGTACGCCGACCACCGGGATTCTTCATGGCGGTCCACGCTCCTTAAAATTGAGAAGTGCGCAAAGGGGTGCTTGGGAGACGAACAAAGCTGGGGGAACCCGTGTGTGGGCACGGGTCCGACGAGAGTGCGCGGGTCTGCCGTCGGGGCGGGTAGGCGCAAGGGTGGTCTTCTATCCAACGGAGCACTCACGTTCCGGGAAGAACCTAGCGGACCCGCCTGCCCAGCTCAACCACGACATGAAACGAAAAACGTCCGTCTCGCTGGTCACCGGGGTCCCGGAGGCGGGTCTTTCGGCGGTCGCCGCCGGCCGTGAACTGGGGGTTGGGCGCGGTCGTGACGGTTCGCGGGGGCGGGTCCGGCGCGCTGGTTCGCGTGGTCGGTCTCTCAGTCGAAAACGGCGCACCGGCCCCGACCCGTGCTCAGCTGTACGACTCCAGACGGCGCAGGAAGACGGGGGAGGGGACCGCGCGGGCGCCCACCCGCCGGACCGCCGAGACGATCTCCTTGTCCGAGGTGACCACCGCGATCGGCCGCCCGGGCGGTTCGGCCCGCACCAGCCGCACGATCAGCGTGTCCGCGGTCTCCCCGGGGGCGCTGAACAGCAGCCGCACCCTGCGGCTGGGCACGACCGGGGGCGCCTCCACGTCGGCGCCGTCGAACACACAGGTGATCTCCGCCTTGGTCCGGCTGGCCAGCCCTTCCAACGAGTTGAGCAGCCGGTTGCGCTGGTCGGCCAGCGGCAGGGTCCCGTACCCGGTCTTGGTGACGTTGTAGCCGTCCACCAGCAGGTGCACCCGGGGCACCGTCAGCAGGTGCTCCAGCAGCCCGGGGGCGTCGTCGGGCAGCCCGCCCAGCGACACCCGGCGCCGCTCCTCCTGGGCCTCGGCTACCAGGTCGGCCGGGCTGTCCAGGGAGGCGGGCAGCGCCAGCTCACGGCGCAGGCCGTGCGAGGCGTCCACCAGCACGTCCAGGAGCACGCGCAGCCGGGCCTCGTCGGCGTTGCGTCCGGTCCGGACCGCCCGTCGGGCGTTCTCCACCTGGGCCTCCGCGTCAGCCAGCCTGGACCGCAGCCGGCGGTTCTCCACCTCCAGGGCGCTGACCTGGCTCTCGGTCTCACTGCGGTGGTCGGCGGTCTCGCTCAACGCCTGCCGGGCCTCGGCGGTCGCCTTCTTGGCCCGCTGACGCTCGGTGTGCACCTTGCGGCGCAGCTCGGCGATCTCCGCCCGCTGTTCCCCGATCTGCCCGCGCAGCCGCTCCAGCTCAGCCTGGTGGACGCGCTGGCTCTCCTCCAGCCGCCGACGGACGTCGTCGAGGGCCTCGGCGGTCTCGTCCGCCTCCTTGGCGCTGGTCTGCCGCTCCAGCTCCTCGTGGACGCCCTCGATGATCTCCGGCCAGCCCTTGGGCCGCAGCAGATAGGCGCTGGCCGCCACCGCCACGGGGTCGGCGGCGGGCGGGACCACCCCGGCGCGCATCCCCTCGGCCAGCTCGGGCCAGACCTGCTCCACCCGGGCGGCGACCATGCCCCGGAAGCCGTGGTCGTTCTCCAGCTGGGCGGCGATCTGCGGACCGGCCAGCCGCGCCCTGCGGCGGGGTTCGAACTTGGCGACCCTGCGCAGCAGCGGGGGAAGGTCGGACGGGCGCATCCCGCCCAGCACGTCGGAGCCGTACTCGACGACCCGGGCGCGAACCGGCTCTGGCAGGGGGCGTCGCAGGCGCTCCCCGCCCTCCTCGGGGGGTACCGGACCGGCGGTGCCGTTTCCACCGGTCGGATCGGTGCCGTCGGCCTCGCCGCCCGTGTCCGGGCGGGCGCTCATGCCCGACCCGTCGCGCTCTCCGCCGAAGAGCCGGAGACCGACCGGTCGGCGTCGGGACGGGAAACGATCTCCACGCTGTCGGTGGCGCCGCACCAGCGGCACTTCACCCGCTCGACCGACTCGGAGAGCACCGTGCGCTCCTCGACCGCACCGGCCCCGGAGAGCTCCTGGTGCACGAAGTCCTGGGAGCGCACCGTCCGGGTCACGTCGAACCGGGTGAGGTTCCCGCACCCGGTGCATCGCCAACGCTCACTGTCACCCGGCATCGCGATCCCCACGGTGTTCCTCCTTGCGTCGTGCTTCGTCACGGGCGGCGGGCTCTGCCGCTCCGCCACCCACATCTTTCCATGTCGGACGGGCCGGGCCGTAGCCCGGCGGTGTTTGGTCGTGGGGCCCGACTACCCTGACCGCGTGGTTCGACAGTCCGCGGCGCCCGTCGGCGTCCAAACCAGCATCGGGGACCTGGGCACACCGCTGACCGGGGTGTCCTTCGTCGTCGTCGACCTGGAGACCACCGGCACCAGCGCCTCGAAGTCCCAGATCACCGAGATCGGCGCGGTCCGGGTACGCGAAGGCCGTGTCGTGGACGAGTTCACCACCCTGGTCAACCCCGGCGTGCTCATCCCGGCCGCCATCACCCTGCTGACCGGCATCACGCAGTCGATGGTGGCCACCGCCCCGCCGATCACCGAGGCCCTGCCCGGACTGCTGGCCTTCCTTGCCGCCGAACCCGACACCGTGCTGGTGGCGCACAACGCGCCCTTCGACACCGGCTTCCTCAAGGCCGCCTGCGAACGGGAGGGCGCGGAGTGGCCCGACTACCCGGTCGTGGACACCCTGCGCCTGGCCCGGGCGGTCCTGGTCCGGCCCGAGGTGCGCAACCACCGGCTGGGCACCCTGGCCGCGTTCTTCGGGACGCCCACCGCCCCCAACCACCGCGCGCTCGACGACGCCCGCGCCACCGCGGACGTGCTCAACGGGCTCCTGGCACGGCTGGCACCCATGGGGGTGACCAGCCTGGAGGAGCTGCGGGCGGTCAGCAAACCCCCCACCCGCGCCCAGCGGGCCAAACGGCACCTGGCCGAGGACCTGCCCGAGCGCCCCGGCGTGTACGTGTTCACCGACGCCCAGGGGCAGAGCCTGTACGTGGGCAAGAGCAACAACCTGCGCCGCCGGGTCGCCACCTACTTCACCGCCGCGGAGTCCCGCCGCCGCATCAGGGAGATGGCCGGGCTGGTGGCGGGGGTCACCCCCATCGTGTGCACCACCGACCTGGAGGCCTCGGTCCGCGAGCTGCGCATCATCGCCGAACGCAAACCGCCGTTCAACCGCCGCTCGCGCCACCCCGAACGCGCCGCCTGGGTCAAGCTCACCACCGACGCCTACCCGCGCCTGTCCGTGGTGCGGGTGATCAAGGACGACGGCGCGCCCTACCTGGGCCCCTACAACTCGCCCAGGGCGGCGGAGGAGGCCAAGGAGGCGCTCCTGCACGCCTTCCCGCTGCGCCAGTGCACGCACACCTTCAGCCCTGGGAAACCGGTGCCCCCCTGTGTCCTGGCCCAGCTGGGCCGTTGCGGCGCCCCCTGCGACGGCACGGAGTCGCTCACCGACTACACCGGGCACGCCGACGCCGCCCGCGCCGCCATGACCGGCGACCCGGCCGTGGTCGTGGACGCCCTCACCGGCCGGATCCGCGAGTTCGCCGCCGAACTGCGATACGAGGAGGCGGCGGCCCTGCGCGACCGGCTCACCGCCTTCCTGCGCGGCGCCCGGCGCGCGCAGCGGCTCACCGCGATCGCCGCCGTCCCGCACCTGGTCGCCTCCCGCCCAGGCGCCACCGGCTGGGAGACGGTCGTGGTCCGCCACGGCCGCCTGGCGGCCAGCGCCGTCCTCGAACCGGGCACCGAACCCGCCGCCTTCCTGAGCTCCCTCACCGCCACCGCCGAGCGCGTTCCCGCCGGGTTCGGCCCGGTTCCCAACGCCACGGCGGGGGAGACCGAACTGGTCCTGGACTGGCTCGTGTCCCCCGGGACCCGCCTGGTCGAGATCGACGGCGAGTGGACATGCCCGCTGCGGAGCGCCGAGGCGCATACCGAGATGACACACTGGGCCCATGGCCGCGCTTCCGCTCAATGACGACTACCCCGTCCGTCGCGCACCCGTCATCGCCTTCGGGCTGATCGCGGTCAACGTACTCGTCTACCTGGTCTCGCCCCAGGCGGCCACCGCCGTCTGGTACCCGGTGGACATGGTCGGGCGCTTCTGCGCGATCGACGACTACTTCATGCGCTGGGGCGCGATCCCCGACGAGATGCTGGGCCGTACCGACCTGGCCGGACCGCTGATGCCCGAGTGCGGCGGAATCGAGGGCAAGTCCGTCTGGTTCTCCGTGCTCAGCTCGATGTTCCTGCACGCCGGACCCATGCACCTGCTCGGCAACATGGTCTACCTGTTCGTGTTCGGTCCGGTCGTGGAGGACCGCATCGGCAAGCTCCGCTTCCTGGGGCTGTACCTGGGCACCGGGGTCGTGGCCGCCTACGGCTTCGCGCTGGTGGACGCGGACGGCACCGTGCCCATGGTCGGCGCCTCGGGCGCGATCTCGGGCGTGCTCGGCGCGTACCTGGTCGTGCAGTTCCGCAGCAGGGTCACCACGCTGGTGTTCGGGGTCATCCCGATGCGTCTGCCCGGGTGGGCCGTGGTGGGCAGCTACTTCGCGCTTCAGTATCTTCTCTACGTCACATCCTCGACCGCCCCGGGCGCCGGATCCAACGTGGCCTACGCGGCGCACGTCTACGGGTTCGTCGCCGGAGTGCTCGCGGGACTGGTGGTCTACCGGCTGCGATGGCGCTCCGGGACGCGGCTCTCCGACGTCTACTAGCGCTCCCCGGCCCGGCGGGCACCGTTTCCGCACCGAACCGCCCAGGAGGCACAGTGATCACCGCGATCGTCATGATCAAGGCCGACGTCCACCGCATCCCCGAGGTCGCCGAGGCCATCGCCGAGATCGACGGGGTCAGCGAGGTCTACTCCGTCACCGGCGGGGTCGACCTCATCGCCATGGTGCGGGTGCGCCGCCACGAGGACCTCGCCGACGTGATCCCGGGCCGGGTCAACAAGGTCCCCGGTGTGACCTCCTCCGACACCCACATCTCCTTCCAGACCTACTCCAAGCACGACCTGGAGTCGGCCTTCGCCATCGGCTGGTAGCCGGCAGACACGAGAGGGGCACGGTGACCGGTCACCGTGCCCCTCTCGTGTGCGTTCCAGGACTGCCTCAGAGCGACTTGGCCAGGCCCTGGCTGGTCTCCACCCACGAGGCCAGCAGGCGCTCGGCGGCGCCGCTGTCCACCGCCGCGGCGGCCCGCTCGTAGCCGACGCGCACCGCCCCGGTCAGGTCCTCGCCCACCCCGTCCACCGCGGCCAGCGCCGCGCCGGCGTTCAGCAGCACCGCGTCGCGCACCGGCCCGGGCCGCCCCGCGACCAGGTCCCGGACCGCCTGGGCGTTGAACTCCACGTCACCGCCGCGCAGCGCGTCCGGGGCCGAACGCCCGATCCCCAGATCGGCCGGGTCCAGCCGCTCGCGCCGCGCCTGGCCCTCGGAAACCACCCAGACCGTGGAGGTGGTGGCCGTGGTCAGCTCGTCCAAGCCGTCGTCGCCGCGGAAGACCAGGGCGGCGGAGCCGCGGCGGGCGAACACCCCGGCGATCACCTCGCACATGCGCTCGTCGAACACCCCGATCGCCGAGGCGGTCGGCTGGGCGGGGTTGGTCAGCGGACCGAGGAAGTTGAACACGGTCGGCACCGCCAGCTCGCGGCGGGGCTTGGCGGCGAAGCGCAGCGAGGGGTGGAACAGCGGGGCGAAGCAGAAGGTGATGCCCGCCTCCCGCGCCACCCGTACGGTCAGCTCCGGCGGCAGGTCCAGGACCACGCCGAGCCGCTCCAGCACGTCGGCGGTACCGCAGGAGGAGGACGCCGCGCGGTTGCCGTGCTTGACCACGCGCGCGCCCGCGGCGGAGGCGACGATCGCCGCCATGGTGGACACGTTCACGGTGTGGGCCCGGTCGCCGCCGGTGCCGACGATGTCCAGGGTCGGACCGTCGACGCTGATCCGCACCGCGTTGTCGAGCATGCCCTGGGCCAGGCCGGACACCTCGGAGACGCTCTCGCCCTTGGCCCGCAGGGCGATCGCGAAGCCCGCGATCTGGGCGTCGGTCGCCGAACCCGACATGATCTCGTTCATCGCCCACCCGGTGTCGGCGGTGCTGAGGGTGGTCCCGCCCAGCAGGGCGGTGATCAGGTTGGACCAGGTCCGCTCCGCGACGGCGGAGCTTTCCCGGTTGTCGGTATCGACCGCGTTGTTCTCGGCCGGGGCGGCCGAGGAGGCGGGGACGTTCATGTGGAACTCCTGACTGAAGGGCGTGGGCAAGGGGGCGCCGGGGGCGGGCACGCCTGTCGGGTGCCCGCCTCTCTCAGCGGCCCTGGGCGAAGAGGAGGGCGAAGTCGGCGCGGCCGCGCCATCGTCCGATGTCAGCGCCGTGGTTGAGAGCTCCGCCCACCACGAGTCGACGGCGCATGTCCCTCTCGCCGTTGTCCCCTTCAGCCGTCAACCGGCCGTGATCGTCACGCCTCCGGTCACCACCCACTGGGTTCACCCGCTGAGCGCGGCGGCGCGCTGGCGCATGAGTTCGGCCAGCGACTCGGCGAGCGCGACGGGGTCGATCGGGTGGCTCACCACCTGCTCGGCCTGCGACCAGGTCGCCAGCCAGCCGTCGTCGCGCCGGCCCACCAGCAGGAGCACCGGCGGGCAGCGGAAGATCTCGTCCTTGACCTGGCGGCACAGGCCCATCCCGCCGGTGGGCGCGGCCTCACCGTCGAAGACGGCCACGTCGATCCGCTCGGCCGGGTCCTTGGACTCCAGCTTGCGCAGGACGCCGGGCGCGGTCGCGCACTCGACGAACTCGACCTTGGGAACATCGGCGGCGGGGCGGCGGCCGATCGCCAGCCGCACCTGCTCACGGGTGTCCGCCTTGTCGCTGTAGACCAGTACGCGCATCCTGGCATCCGTGTCCGTACCGCTGATCACCATCGCGCAACCGTCCCATCGCGTCTGTCCGCGGCCGCTGCCGTGGGGGGTGCGGCCGTGGCGTTCGTTGGCTGTATGCCTATGACTGTATTGCCTCGGGGTCACCCGGCCCAGATGGGAGCCGGGGGACCGGTGAAGGGGCTGAGACCTTCGACACCACAGGATGCCAGGGTCGTGCGGCGCTTCGCTAACCCGCCCCGGGTGCGGCGTTGCCCAACGGTAACCGTTTCGATACCTCGGCGTTGGCCGGGGGAGGTTGAAGCGACTTCTGGCGGGGTACGGAACGCCTCAGCCGCCCCGGTTCGAGCTTTTCGGCGCCTCTGAGCGCGTCAGACGCGGACCCAGGGCACCCGAGCGGTTACAGTAACGCCCGAGTCACGACGAGAGAGCCGAGCCGGGCCCCGACGGCGGCCGATACCGGGACCGATCCGTCTCCTTACGGGGGGTCGAGTACGGACCTTCGCGAGAAGCCGTAATAATGCTCCCGTGGCGACAGCAACCGCGAACCCAAAAACAGCAACCGCATCAGCGCATGGTGTGGCAAAGCGTCCTGACCTGGTGAGTGTTGGCACCATCGTGTGGCTGGCCAACGAACTCATGTTCTTCGCTGCGCTGTTCGCGATGTACTTCACCATCCGATCGGTGACCAACGGGAACCCCGAGCTCGGCGAGTGGGCGGACGTCCACCTCAACGTGCCGTGGGCGACCACGATCACCGTTGTCCTGGTGGCTTCCAGCTTCACCGCGCAGTTCGGCGTCTGGGCCGCTGAGCGCGGCGACGTCAAGAAGCTGCGCATGTGGTTCTACATCACGTTCTTCATGGGCCTGTTCTTCATCCTTGGACAGGCGTATGAGTACTACGAGCTCATCTTCCACGAGGGCCTGACTCTGCAGTCGAGCGCCTACGGGTCGATGTTCTACCTGACCACGGGCTTCCACGGACTCCACGTCATCGGTGGTTTGATCGCGTTCCTCATCATGCTGGGACGCACGTACGCCGCGAAGCGCTTCACTCACCAGCAGGCGACCAGTGCGATCGTCGTGTCCTACTACTGGCACTTCGTCGACGTCGTCTGGGTCGCTTTGTTCATCACCATCTACTTCATCCAGTAACCCGAAACGGGGAAACCGTGAAATGGATTACCGCGCGGCGACGGCATCCCCTGGCGGGGTATGTCGTCGTCATCCTCGCGCTAGCCCTGTTCGGGGTGGGGTACGCCGCACTGGCCCCCACCGCCGACCAGGCGCAGGCGCAGACCCTTGCCGCTGAGGCGCCGTCCGCGGACGACGTGGACATCGCCCAGGGCAAGACCATCTTCGACCAGACGTGTGCTTCGTGCCACGGGCTGGACGGCGCTGGGTCCGAGACCGGTCCCGACCTGCGTGAGGTCGGATCGGCCGCAATCAACTTCCA
This sequence comes from Nocardiopsis exhalans, assembly GCF_024134545.1. Taxonomy (GTDB): domain Bacteria; phylum Actinomycetota; class Actinomycetes; order Streptosporangiales; family Streptosporangiaceae; genus Nocardiopsis; species Nocardiopsis exhalans. Next base: position 5,333,425 of record NZ_CP099837.1, on the reverse strand, counting down.
GGTCAGCACCGGGCGTATGCCCTCCATGGACCCGGACAGCCAGATGCCGCGCAAGCCGATGGTCATGTCCGAGCAGGACCTGGCCGACCTGATCGCGTACTACGACGCGGAGATCAGGGACAACGGTGCCGGCGCCGACGTGCCCTACGAGGTGCCCGGTTCCGCTCCGCAGCGTGCCGACTTCGTCGACGAGGACCTCGACGCGGAGGAGGTCGACGCCCTCTACGAGGAGGCCGTCGCCGCCTACGAGGCCGAGTACGACGCCTACATCGAAGGCGCCGACGACGTCGACATGGGCATGAAGCTCTACCTGACCAACTGTGCGCACTGCCACAGCTGGTCCGGTGGCGGCGGCGCCCTCACCGACGGCCGCTGGGCCCCCGAGATCCACGAGTCGACTCCGCGAGAGATCTACGAGGCCATGGTCAGCGGACCCGGCGCCATGCCGATGTTCAGTGACGGCGTCATCTCTCCGGAAGAGAAGCAGGAACTGATCTCCTACGTGAAGACGCTCCAGGCCGAACCCAACGCCGGCGGCATCTTCGACCTGCAGCGGGTCGGTCAGGTCGCCGAGGGTTTCATCAACTGGACCATCGGTCTCTCCCTGATCATCGCCTGCGCGATCTGGATCACCGCGAAGCAGCGTGCCCATGACTGAGAACAGCAACAACGACAACAAGGCGGGTGACGACGCCACCGAGCGCGTCGTCGGCACCCCGACGGACACCGCGGACGTGGTGACCGAAACCGCCGCCGAGGCGGAGAGTGAGCACAACGGGCCGTACCTGGCCTCGGAGACTCACCACCACCCGGAGGAGCAGCAGCGCCGGGGCGAGAAGATGGCCGCGGCATGGTTCATCGTCGCCATGCTGGCGGGGATCGGGTTCATCGCCTCGTACTTCGTCTTCCCGCCCAACGCGGCGGGGGAGCCCGCGATCGCCGATCCGCAGATCAGCCAGTACTCGAACATGCTCCTGGGTGGCACGCTCACCCTCGCGATGTTCGGTATCGGTGCCGGTATGACGGTCTGGGCGCGCAACATCATGCCGCACTACGAGGTGGCCTCGTCCTACGACGACCTTCCCTCCAGCCCGGAGGAGAAGAGCTCGTTCAGTGAGTTCTTCATGAAGAGCGCGGACGAGAGCGGCTTCACCAAGCGTCCGCTGATGCGCCGCACGCTCATCGCGGCCATGCTGCCGCTGGGCATCGCGCCGATCGTCCTGCTGCGTGACACCGGCCCCGTGCCGGGCGACCTGATGAAGAGCACCCCGTGGGTGGACGGCATGCGCATGCATGTCGAGGGGACCCACCGGGAGATCAGGCTCGAGGACCTGGAGAACGACCCGTACGGGATGATCTCCGCCCTGCCCGCGGTGAACGACGACCGCTACCCGCACGGCATCAGCCTGAACGACCAGGCCAAGTCCGTCATCCTGCTCATCAAGATGCCGGAGGACGACTGGAAGCCCGGGATGGACCAGCCCGTCCGTGAGGGCAGCGACGAGACCCACATGAACTGGACCCACCAGGGCATCGTGGCGTACTCGAAGATCTGCACGCACGTGGGTTGCCCGGCCGCGCTCTACGAGCGCACCACGCACCGCATCCTGTGCCCGTGCCACCAGTCCACGTTCGACGCGGCCGACGCCGCGAAGGTGGTCTTCGGTCCCGCGCACCGGCCCCTGCCCCAGCTGCCGATCGGTGTGGACGACGAGGGCTACCTCGTCGCCAGGGGCGACTTCAACGAGCCGGCCGGGCCGACGTTCTGGGAATACAGGAAGGACTAGTCGATGAGTAAGACCACGCAAGCCCCCAAGGCGCTGCGCGGCGTCGGAAACTTCATCGACGACCGCTTCCACCTGGCCAAGGGCGGTGAGAAGAACCTTCGCAAGGTCTTCCCGAACCACTGGTCGTTCATGCTGGGCGAGATCGCGCTGTACTCGTTCATCATCCTGCTCGTCACCGGTGTCTTCCTCACGCTGTGGTTCAAGCCGAGCATGGCGGAGATCGTCTACGACGGCTCCTACGAGCGCCTCCAGGGCGTTCCGATGAGTGAGGCCTACGCCTCCACCCTGTTCATCAACTTCGATGTCCGTGGTGGCTTCCTCATGCGCCAGATCCACCACTGGGCCGCGCTGATCTTCGTGGCCGCGCTCGTGGTGCACATGCTCCGGGTGTTCTTCACCGGTGCGTTCCGCAAGCCGCGTGAGATCAACTGGCTCATCGGTGTCGCCATCTTCACCCTGGCCATGGTCGAGGGCCTCTTCGGCTACTCGCTGCCGGACGACCTGCCCTCGGGTATGGGTGTCCGCATCCTCCAGGGCGTCATGCTGGCGCTGCCACTGGTGGGTTCGTACATATCGATGTTCCTCTTCGGCGGGGAGTTCCCCGGCGAGGACATCATCACGCGGCTCTACATGCTGCACATCCTGCTGATCCCGGCCCTGTTGCTGGCACTGATCGTGGCCCACTTCATGATCCTGTGGCACCAGAAGCACACGCAGTACCCGGGACAGGGACGAACAGACAAGACCGTGGTCGGGACACCCATGTTCCCGGCGTTCGCGGTCAAGGCCGGCGGGTTCTTCTTCTTCACGTTCGCCGTGATCGCCGGTCTGAGCGCGTTCGTCCAGATCAACCCGATCCACCTGTTCGGCCCGTTCACGCCGACGTCCATCACCTCCGGCCTCCAGCCGGACTGGTACATGGGCTTCATGGAGGGTTCGCTGCGAATCTTCCCGAACACCCTGGACTTCACGCTGCCGATCGGCGACGGGTACCCGATCATCACGGCGGTCCTGGTCCCGGGCCTGGTCGTACCCGGCCTGATCTTCGGTGCTCTGGCCGCCTGGCCGTTCATCGAGCAGTGGATCACCGGTGACAAGCGCGCCCACAACGTCGCCGACCGTCCGCGCAACGCCCCGGTCCGCACCGGTCTGGGTGTCGCCGGCATCGTCTTCTACGGCGTGCTCTGGATGGCCGGGGCGAACGACGTCCTGTCGGAGACCTTCTCGATCGACCTGTACCTGACCACGTACATCTTCCGTACGCTGGCCATCTTCGGTCCGATCATCGGCTTCATCATCACCAAGCGCATCTGCCTGGGCCTTCAGCGCCGTGACCGGGAGATCCTGGAGCACGGTTACGAGAGCGGCACCATCCAGCAGCTGCCCAGCGGTGAGTTCATCGAGGTCCACAAGGAGAGCTCCGACGAGACCACGCACGTGCTGGCGAGCAAGCCGGTCATCACCTCGACCGCTCTGGAAGAGGACGAGACCGACGAGAAGGGCGTGGAGAACCCCCAGGCCCGCAAGGGCATGGGCAAGCTCCGCCGGGCCCTGGCTCACTGGTACACGAAGGACAACGTGTCCTTCGAGGGGGTGGAGGCCCACACCGGCCACCACCTGCACCACTCCGCTGACCACGGGGACGACAAGGCTCACTAGAGCCCGCCTGTCGTGACGACGGACCCGGCCGCACAGCGCGGCCGGGTCCGTCGTGTGTCCGGCGGTGGTGCCCGTCCGGGGGCTGCGCTGCTCGGGCACGACACCCAGAGCCACGCTGCGGGGTCCGTGCCCCGACACGTGCACCTGCGGGAGTCCAGTCCGGCCCCGCCTCCTGGGAGCGCCCTCAGAGGCAGTGCCCCGGTCCGCATGTCCGCGGTGTGCGCGTCGGCCGCAGGCCCGGGGAGCGCTCTCACGAGGGGCCGGGAGTCGCGGAGAGCGGACGGTGGGCACGGGCCGGGTACGGAGAAGGGGGCCGACCGCCCGTAGGCGATCGACCCCCTCAGCTTTCAGGAGCGACGGAACCTGCTTGCTGAAACCCGATCCGCTGAAACCCGATGCGCTGAAACCTTGACCGGGGAGACCCTGGCCGTCGAAACCCTAGCCGCCGTAGATGTCGTCGATCTCCTTGCTCCACTGCTTGCTGACGACGTGGCGCTTGACCTTCAGGGAGGCGGTCATCTGGCCGCCCTCCTCGGTGAAGTCGCTCGGCAGGATCTTGAACTTCTTGATGCCCTCGGCCTTGGAGACGGCCTTGTTGGCCTCGTCCACGGCGCCCTGGATGGCGGCCTGGAGGTCGGGGTCCTCGGTCAGGTCCGCGATCTCGCCGGTCTTGTTGTTCGACTCCTTCCAGAGGTCGAACGACTCGGGGTCGATCGTGACCAGGGCCGCGATGAACTTGCGGTTGTCACCGACGACCATGCACTGGCTGACCAGGGCGTGGGCACGGATGCGGTCCTCGAGGACGGCCGGGGCGACGTTCTTGCCGCCCGCGGTCACGATGATCTCCTTCTTGCGACCGGTGATGCTGAGGAAGCCGTCGTCGTCCAGCGAGCCGAGGTCACCGGTGCGGTAGAAGCCGTCCTCGAAGGCCTCCTTGGTGGCCTTCTCGTTCTTCCAGTAGCCGACCAGGATGTGGTCGCCCTTGAGCAGGATCTCGCCGTCGTCGGCGATGCGCACGGTGGTACCGGGCAGCGGCTGGCCGACGGTGCCGATCTTGTTGAAGCCGGGGCTGTTGACCGTGCTCGGGGCGGTGGTCTCGGTCAGACCGTAGCCCTCGATGATGGTCAGGCCCACGCCGCGGAAGAAGTGGCCGAGGCGGTCGCCCAGGGCCGAGCCGCCCGAGACCGCGTACTTGGCCTCACCACCGAGGCGGGCCATGATCTTCCCGTAGACCAGCTTCTTGAACAGGCCGTGCTTGAGCTTCAGGGTGAACGGGACGTTACCCGTGCTCAGCGCCTTGCTGTAGGCGATGGCGGTATCGGCGGCGGCGTTGAAGATCTTGCCCTTGCCCTCGCCCTCGGCCTTCTGCTGGGCCTTGGTGAAGACCTTCTCGAACACGCGGGGGACCGCGAGCAGGAAGGTGGGCTTGAAGACGGAGAACTGGTCGATCAGGTCCGGGCCGGTGCTGGGGTAGTGGCCCAGGACGGCCTTGCCCTCGATGACCATGACCTGGACGAAACGCGCGAAGACGTGCGCCAGGGGCAGGAAGAGCAGGGTGGAGGGGGTGCCCTCGTGGCCCAGGATGACGGGCTTGGCCGGGCCCTCCAGCGCGGAGTGCGCGATGAAGAGGAAGTTGCGGTGGGTGAGCTCGCAACCCTTGGGGCGGCCGGTGGTGCCGGAGGTGTAGATGAGGGTGGCGAGGTCGTCGGCCTTGACCGCGGTGCGGCGCTTGTCGAGGTCCTCGTCGGAGACGCCGCTCCCGGTGGCGCTCAGGGCCTCCAGGTCGCCGCCGTCGAACTTCCAGATGTTGGCCAGCTCGGGGGCCTCGGCCCGGACGGACTCGACGCGCTCGGCGTGGGCCGCGGTCTCGACGAAGGCGGCCTTGGCCCCGGAGTCGGAGAGGATCCACTGGACCTGCTCGGCGGAGGAGGTCTCGTAGATCGGTACGGTCACGGCGCCGATGGACCAGACCGCGTAGTCGACCGCGGTCCACTCGTAGCGGGTACGCGACATGAGCGCGACGCGGTCGCCCTGCCCGATGCCCGCGTTGATGAGGGCCTTGGCGTATCCGACGATGTCGCCGTGCAGCTGTGCGACGGTCACGTCGCGCCACTGGCCGGACCCTGGCTCCTCCTGACGACGGGCGGCGACGGCGTTCGGCTCGCTGGCCGCGCGCGCAAAGAGCGTGTCGGTCAGCCGCGCGTCGTCGGAGATCTCAGCCTTCGCGGGAGAGCTGTATTCGCGCACGTGATGCTCCTGGACGTGTACGGGTTCTTGATGTTGGGGACGTGACGACCGTAACAACAGGAGCCTACTCGTGAGTAGAACAGGTTGCCGTTCGGTATCCAACGGTGATCCGAGCTTGACGCGCGGGTGAAGGTCAACGCGCTGTTCAGCCGGGTGCGCACCGTCGGTCTCGTGCGGGCGGTCCGGGACGTCCCCCTGTGCTGTTGTACGCGTGATCATGCCCGCTGAGAGGTCGGTCGACTCTCGTTGGGCCTTCCGGGAGTGCGCAGGTCAAGCAGGTGATCCCGGTTACTTCTCGCGCGCAGTCGAGACTATCGCCTGCCGGGTGTTTTGTGCACATCTGGTTAAATTCACGTTGTTTCCGCCCCAAGTGGCCTCAACTCCTGTAGGGCGACGAGTATCCTTTTCCGCTCCGCTGGCGCCTCGGTGCCCGGGGCGTCCCCGACCGCATCCCCGCCCCGTGTCCGCGTCGCATCCGGCCGGTCCTCGCCCCGCCTCCGGTTCGCCCCGACCGGACCCCGCTTCTTCCCTGGTTCGTCCCTGAACCTGCCCTGAGACGCCCTCTCCTGCCCGGTTCGGGCGGTTAACGTGAGGCCAGAGGACCACTGACAGGAGGCTCACGAACATGACCGACGACAACAGCACCGGGCGCTCGGAACGGCCGAACAACGGGCGTTCGGACCAGCCCGACCTCATCGACGACGCGCTGCGCCTGGTCGACAGCCTCCAGCGCAAGCTGCTGGTCGCCGGGGTCAAGCGCGGTGTCAGCGCGGTCACCAGCCCCCCGCCCAAGAAGGGCGACGTGTGGGAGGAGGCCATCCGGGTCGAGACCCAGCAGGAGCGCCCTCCGCTGGAGGAGTTCGTCGAGATCGTGCGCAAGAGCGCGCCCGAGGTCGCCGGACACCTCGGCCGGGCCGGACTGTCCCTCGCCAGTGCGGTGGGAAAGACCTGGGGCGTGATGGAGCGCTCCTTCGAGCAGGGCCGGGAGGAGGCCGCCCGGGCACGGGAGGAGCGGGAGCAGCGCGAGTGGGCCGACCGCGAGCGTGACGAGCGGGCCCGCCGTGAGTCCCCGGCCGATTCCGGAGAGGACGCCCGGGGCGGTGCGGAGTAGCAGGTCACGCCGGGGGAGCAGGGCGAACCGGCGGGTATGCGCCGGTGGGGTGTTCGCGGCCGCCTGAGCCTGGTTTAATCGAATGGTTTACACCATTTGAAAACCCTCTGCCATGAACCTTGAGACTTATGTCAGAGTTCGGGCGTAAGTAGAAGGAGCTGCCCCCATGCTGACCATTGGCGTAGACATCGGCGGAACCAAGGTCGCCGCCGGTGTCGTCGACCACGACGGGCAGATCCTGGACAAGGTCAAGTACCCGACCCCGACCAACGACCCCCGCCAGCTGGCCGAGGTCGTCGGTCGGGCGGTGGCGGAGCTGCGCTCCCGCAAGCCCGACGGTGAGATCGGCGCGGTGGGCGTGGGCGTGGCCGGGTTCGTCGACGAGGACCGGGCCACCGTCCAGGTCGCGGTCAACCTCGGCCTGCGCGACGAGCCGCTCAGGGAACGCGTGCAGCAGCACGTGGGTCTGCCCGTGGTCATCGAGAACGACGCCAACGCCGCGGCCTGGGCCGAGGCCCGATTCGGCGCGGGACGGGGCAGCGACCACATCGTCTGCGTCACCCTGGGCACCGGGATCGGCGGCGGCCTCGTGCTCGGCGGGGCCCTGCACCGGGGCCGCTACGGGGTGGCGGCCGAGGTCGGCCACTACCGGATGGTCCCGCACGGCCGCCGTTGCGCCTGCGGCAACCACGGCTGCTGGGAGCAGTACGCCAGCGGTCGCGCCCTGGTGGCCGAGGGGCAGGACCTGGCCCGCACCGACCCCCAGCGGGCCGAGCGGCTGCTCAAGCTCGCCGACGGCGTCGTGGAGCAGGTCAGCGGCCGGATCATCACCCAGGCCGCGATGGAGGGCGACCCGGCGGCGCTGGAGTGCTTCCGGATCGTGGGGGAGTGGGCGGGTCTGGGCCTGGCCGACCTGGCCGCGATCCTGGACCCGGAGTGCTTCGTCCTGGGCGGCGGGGTCTCCGACGCGGGCGACATCATCCTCGACCCGGTGCGCGCCTCCTTCGCCCGACACGTCTCCGGTCGCCCGGGCCGCCGCCTGGCCGAGGTGCGGGTGGCCGAGCTCGGCGGCGAGGCGGGCATCGCCGGCGCGGGTGACCTCGCCCGGTACTGACCGACCGCACCCGGTGTGGTCCGGCACCCGGTACGGCACCCGATAGGACACAACGCTGAAGGGGCGGTCACCGGAATCCGGTGACCGCCCCTTCGCCGCGCAGGTCTCAGGCGCTACTCGGCGCCGCCCGCGGTGTCGTCCCCGGGGGAGTCCTTCTTCGCCTTCTGCTCTGCCTTCTGCTCTGCCTTCTTCTGGGCCTTCGCCGCGCGCTTGGCCTCCTTCTGGGCCTCCTTGCGCGCCTTGCGGTCAGCCTTCCTGTCCGCGCGCTTGCTCCGGCGCTCATCCTTGGCGCTGGCCTGCTGCTCGCGCTTGGCCTCCTTCTCCTCGGCCTCGATCTCGGCCTTGACCGCCTGCGCGTAGCGGTCCACGTACTCCTGGCCGGAGAGCTCCATGAGGGAGTACATGATCTCGTCGGTGATGGCGCGAAGGACCCGCTGGTCCTTCTCCATGCCGTAGTAACGGGAGAAGTCGAGCGGCTTGCCGAAGACCACCTTGGGGCGCACGCCCAGCTTGGGAACGGTGCGGCCGGGGGGCATGATCTTCTCGAGGTTGATCATCGCCATGGGCACCACCGGGGCCTTGGCCTCCAGCGCCAGCCGGGCCACGCCGGTCCGACCCCGGTACAGCTTGCCGTCGGGGGAGCGGGTGCCCTCGGGGTAGATTCCCAGCAGCTCGCCGCGCTTGAGCACGCGCAGCCCGGTACGCAGGGCCGCCTCGCTCGCCTTGCCGCCGGAACGGTCGATCGGGATCTGCCCCACGCCGGTGAAGAAGGCCTTGCTGAGGAACCCCTTCACGCCGGTGCCGGTGAAGTACTCGGCCTTGGCGAGGAAGATGATCTTGCGCGGCAGCGGCAGCGGCCCGAAGAAGTGGTCGGAGAACGACAGGTGGTTGCTGACCATGATGGCCGGACCACGCCGCGGCACGTTCTCCACGCCCTCCGCGCGAGGTTGCCACAACACGGCCAGAATCGGCCCCAGGATCGCCTTGACCACCCAGTAGAACATTGCTTCAGATCACCCCTGCACACGCGGGGAGCACTGAGGCAGGGTCTGCCGCGTCTCACTGTCCCGCTCGGCCGTCATTGTCCGGAACGCTCCCACCGCGGATGCGGGGAGGCTGACAAGCGTCATCTTCCCACCACGTGCGGGTAACCGCCAAAAGCAGCCAGAACGGACCGGGTTGTCCGTCGCCGGGGAAGAGGGAGCCGCGCCGCGGGGGCACTGTCGAGGATACTCACCACAGGTGACGCCCCCGTCTCCCGACCCGGGCCGCGGGGTCACCGGACGCGCGGGAACACGCCGGGCCCCCACGGAGTTCGGGCAGGGGAACGCTAACGTTCTTGCGATGACAAACGCTCACCCGAGCGACTAGCCTCACGGCTGGGGCCGCGATCCCATCGGAGCCCTCCGCCGTACGATCCCGGGAGCAGACCTGTGAGACCGACCAACGCCATCCCCCTGATCCCGGGTGCGGACCCCTTCAGCCACTCGGGTTCAGGCGTCGGTGTCCTTCTCTGCCACGGTTTCACCGGTTCGCCGTACTCGATGCGCCCCTGGGCCGAGTACCTGGCCGAGGCCGGGCTGACCGTCGAGCTGCCCCGACTGCCCGGGCACGGCACCACCTGGCAGGACATGGCGACCACCACCACCGACGACTGGTACGCGGAGGTGGAGCGGGCGCTGCTCGACCTCGCGGAGCGGTGTGACGAGGTGTTCGTCATGGGGCTGTCCATGGGCGGTGCGCTCACCCTGCGCCTGGCCCAGGAGTACCCCGACATCGTCCAGGGCGTGGTTCTGGTCAACCCCTCCCTCGTGGTGGAGGACCACCGGCTCCCCGTCATCGCGCCGATCCGCCGCCTGGCCGCCCGGCTCCTGCCCACCACGCCCGGTCTGGAGAGCGACATCGCCCTCGAACAGGCCGGGGAGGGCGGGTACGACCGGGTGCCCACCGCCGCGGCCGCGACACTCCCGAAGCTGTGGCGCACGGTTCAGGGCGGCATGTCCGGTTTGCGAGCGCCGGTTCTGGCCTACCGGAGCCCCCAGGACCACGTGGTGGGACCGGACAGTCTGCGTATGCTCGCTAAGAGAGCGGTCAACACCCGGCTGACGATCCACCTGCTTCACGACAGCTACCACGTGGCGACCCTCGACCATGACGCCGCCACCATCTTCGAAGGAAGCCTCGCGTTCGTGCGCGAGCGCAGCAGAAGCGGGGAAGGAGCCGACCGATGACACAACGTCGGGGCAACGGCCTGCTCGCCGACGCCTACGTTCCCCTGATCCTGCTCGCACCCTCACACGCCGACCTCATGCTGGAAGCGCTCCGGCGCAGTGGGATCGCCGCCTACGCGGTTCCTCTGGAAGAGGACGTCCTGGAGCCCACCGGCGGCCAGGCCGAGGACCCGCCCACCGACCACCTCTACGTCGACGCCGAGGAACGCGGCGCCGCCGAACAGGTGCTCGGCTCCGAACTGCCCGACCTCGGCGGACGCGAACGCGAGACCGGCCCCGACCTGCTGGCGCCGCGCGGTGAGGGCAGGGCCGAAGCCGAGGGCGAGGAGGGCCAGGAGGCGTCGGCCGCGCAGGAGGGCAGCGACCCCCCGGTCGGCGGCGACCTGCTGGACGGGCCGCCCGCCAACGTGGACCCCGACGCGCCCCCGGCCAGGAGCAGCGACGAGGACGACGTCTGGAAGGACCTCGTCTCCCGCTTCTACGACGACTCCGAGGGCACCAGCGAGCAGCGCGGCCGGGTCGCCTGGCCGGACGCGGAGAACCTCAGTGCCCCCGACGAACAACAGACGCGGCTCGGCGACATCCTCGCCAATCTCCCCCGCGACCGGGAATCCGACGAGGACGACGAGCAGGCCCGCGAGGAGGACCGGCGCCGGGCCGAGGCGGAGCTGGAGGGGCACTACGAACCCCCGCCCCCGCCGCCCCTGCTCCAGGGCGACCGGGTGGGCATCGCCGCCTGGTTCGGTCTCCTCGGCGGCCCCGCGCTGCTGTTCGGCGCCGCCTTCCTGGGCATCTCACTGCCCAACTGGATCATGTTCCTGGCCGTCGCTGCTTTCCTGACCAGCTTCGTCGTGCTCATCCTGCGTATGACCGACTCCCGCCCGCCCGGCGACAACGGGCCGGACAACGGGGCGGTGGTCTGAGCCCTGGGCTTCGACGTCCCCCTCTGGCGCGCCTTCGCCCTCTACCGCGCCGTCGCCCTGGTCTACGCCCTGGTACTGGTCGTCCAGTACCACGAGTACCTGGCCAGGCCCTGGCTGGCCTGGGCGGTGCTGGTCGTCATGTCCGGCTGGACCGTGCTGACGACCTATGCCTACGCCCGCCCGGCCTGGCGCACCTGGCGGTTGCTCACCGCCGACCTGGTGGTCGCCTTCGGCTGCCTGTTCGCCACCGGTCTGGCCGCGACCCCCTTCTACCTCACCCAGGCGCCGCCGCTGAGCTCCTACTGGTTCGCCGGGGCCGCGCTGTCGGCGAGCGTCATCTGGGGCCGCCGGGGCGCCGCCACGGTCGCCCTCGCCTACGGGTTCGCCGACATCACCCTGCGCGTGCTCATGGACGCCGACGTCACCGCCGCCACCGTTCGGGGCGTGGTGCTGCTCCTGCTGGCCTGCCTGGCCGTGGGCTACATGGCCCGGGTCGCCGAGCAGGCTGAGGAGCGCTTCGCCCAGGCGGTAACCCTGGAGGCGCGCATTCGCGAACGCGAGCAACTGGCCCGCTCCATCCACGACTCGGTGCTCCAGGTGCTCGCCCTGGTCCGCCGCCGCGGGGACGAGATCGGCGGGGAGGCCGCCGAACTGGGCCGGATGGCCGGTGAACAGGAGGTGCGGTTGCGCTCCCTGATCACCGACGGCCTGGACTCGGCCGCGGCGGGCTCCTCGGCGCCGGGCGGGGCGTGCGCACCGGGCACTGCCATGGACCTCAGGGACGCGCTGCGCCGCCTGGAGTCGGTCCGGTTCTCGGTCTCGGCGCCCGCCACCCCGGTGCTCCTGCCCGGGTACGCGGTGGCCGAGCTGGCCGCCGCGGTGGCGGCGGCCCTGGACAACGTGGACCGGCACTGCCCTCCGCAGACCCGGGCGTGGGTTCTGGTGGAGGACGAGGAGCAAGCCGTCACTGTGACCGTGCGCGACGACGGCCCCGGCATCCCGCCGGGCCGACTGGATCGGGCCCGCGCGGACGGGCGTCTGGGCGTCGCCCAGTCCGTCCTGGGCCGGGTCCGCGACCTGGGCGGCAGCACCGAGCTGTACTCGGAACCGGGAGAGGGCACCGAGATCGAGATGATCGTCCCCCGGGACCGCCCCCTTCAGCCGTGATCTTGCTACCAGAAGCGCTGAGCCACTGAAACCCAAGGCGCCGAACTCGCTCCTGGTAGCAAGATCACGGGGCTCAGGCGGGGGTGCTGAACTTCAGGCCCGCCTCGGCGAAGGCTTCGTCGAGTACCCGGACCGCCTTGGGGCCCACCCCGTGCAGCGCCAGCAACTCCGGGCGCGTCATGGAGGACACCTCGGCGAGGGTGGTGAACCCGGCCTGGACCAGCGCCTGTGTGGCCGGTCTGCCGATCCCCCTGGGCAGGTCGCCGACCTTTCCCGGAACCGCGTGCTCGGCGGCGACGGCCCGCTCCGCCAGTTCCCTGGGGGCGTGCACCAGCCAGGCGCGGCGCACCCAGCGGTTGAGCGGCTGTCCGTCGACGTCGGCGAGGGGGACCCGCACCTCGACGGGCGAGGCGCCGTGGGTGCGCAGCTCGGCTGTGCGGTGGGCGGCCAGCAGTTCGTTGGCCTCGGCCGTGGGCAGGACCAGGCTCACCAGTCCCGGGCCGTCCACCCAGGCGAACCGCGCCCCCTGGACGAAGAACTCGCTCCCCAGCGGCCCGGAGTGCTTCTCGGTGGTCTCGGGGTGTGAGAGCGCTGCCTTGCGCAGCTGGGCTCTGGTCGTCATTCCACCACCTTAGACACCCGAACCGACACCTTCACCGGAGTGGCGCTCCTCGGCCGGGGCGGCGCTCCGTTCACTGGAGCGGCGGCCCGGCGCCGGGTTCCTCCTGGTGGGAGAAGCGCTCCTCACCCCAGGGGTCGGCCCGGTTGTGGTAGCCGCGCTCCTCCCAGAACCCGCGCCGGTCGCCGACCATGTACTCCACCGACCGCAGCCACTTCACGCTCTTCCACCCGTACAGGTGCGGTACCACGAGGCGCAGCGGGAAGCCGTGTTCGGGGGCGAGCGGGAGGCCGTCGCGGTGGGTGGCGAGCAGGACGCCGTCGTCGAGGAAGTCGTCCAGGCGCATGTTGGCGCTGTAGCCGTACTCGCCCCAGGCCATCACATGGGTGACTTCGGGGGAGGGCGGAACCAGCCGTACGAGGTCGGCCGCGCGGACCCCTCCCCAGGGAACGTCGGGAACGCTGAAGCGCATCACGCAGTGGAAGTCGCGCACCACGTCCGCGCGGGGGAGCCCGCCGAACTCCTCCCAGGTCCACCGGTAGGTGCCCAGGGACTCGGTGGCGCCGAACACGCGGAAGTCCCACCGCTCGGGCCTGAAGGTGGGGACCCGGCCGTAGTGCAGCGGCCTGTGCTCGTACCGGACCGCCTGCCCGGGAGGCAGCCGTAGCCGCTGTCTCCCGCCCGTGCCCGCGGCCTCCTCGCCTTCAGACAACCCGACCCCCGCTCGCTTTCTACGACTTCGGCCCTTCACGTCCGGTACCCCGGACCCTGGTGCGTTCCCTGCTCCTTGGGCGGGGACGCCGGCGTCCTGACATCCTGTCAGGCGCCGAAGAGAGCTAGGTCACTCCCCCCGCCTGTGCGAGGAGTCGCTGACTGTGCGCTATAGTCACAGCCATGCAGCGAAACTTTTGGCGCTTTTATGGCTACCGGCCCCACTCCCCGGTCGCCTGTAAAGCGCTGCGCTGACACAGACGACTTCCCAGGAGCCCCGGGCCGGTAACGGCCCGGGGCTCCTTTGTTTTCGCCCCGGGTCGGACCACCCCCCGGCACCGGCGCGACATCCGCGCGGCTCAGCCACCCAACCCACGAAACAGGGAAACCACATGGTCATCGTTATGGCGCCGGGCGCCACCGCCGACAACATCGACGCGCTCGTCGAACTGGTCACCTCCGCCGGAGGCGAGGCCTACGTGACGCGCGGTGTGAGCCGCACGATCATCGGCTTGGTCGGCGACGTCGAGCGCTTCCAGGACCTCGGCCTGGCCGCCAAGCCCGGTGTCAGCGACGTCCTGCGCATCTCGGCCCCGTACAAGCTGGTCAGCCGGGAGAACCACGACAGCCGCACCGTGGTCAGCGTGCGCGGCGTCCCGATCGGCGGCGACAACATGACCGTCATCGCCGGTCCCTGCGCGGTCGAGACCCCCGAGCAGACCCTCGAGGCCGCCCGGATGGCCAGGGCCGCCGGCGCCGCCCTCCTGCGCGGTGGCGCGTACAAGCCCCGCACCTCCCCGTACGCCTTCCAGGGACTGGGCGAGGAAGGCCTGAAGATCCTCGCCGACGTGCGTGAGAAGACCGGCCTTCCCATCGTCACCGAGGTCGTGGACGCCGCTGACGTCGAACTGGTCGCCTCCTACGCGGACATGCTCCAGGTGGGCACCCGCAACATGCAGAACTTCGCCCTGCTCCAGGCGGTCGGCGACGCGGGCAAGCCCGTCCTGCTCAAGCGCGGCATGAGCGCGACCATCGAGGAGTGGTTGATGGCCGCCGAGTACATCGCCCAGCGCGGCAACCTCGACATCGTCCTGTGCGAGCGCGGCATCCGCACCTTCGAGAAGGCCACCCGCAACACCCTGGACATCAGTGCCGTCCCGGTGGCGCAGAACCTGACCCACCTGCCGGTGATCGTGGACCCGTCGCACTCCGGCGGCAAGCGCGACCTGGTACTGCCGCTCTCCCGCGCGGCCATCGCGATCGGCGCCGACGGCGTGATCGTGGACGTGCACCCGAGCCCGGAGACCGCCCTGTGCGACGGTCCCCAGGCGCTGCTGGAGGAGGACCTGGCCGAGTTGCGCGACCTGTCCGCCACTCTGGCCACCCTGAGCGGCCGCACCCTCACCCCGGCGCCCGAGCGCGAGCTCGCCGCCCTGTGACGTGCCGGTCTGACGGCTGAGACAAAGGTGCCCCGGACGCTCGCGAGCGTCCGGGGCACCTTGCGTAGGCGCGGCCTCTGTTACTGAGCCGGGGCCGGGGCGGCGGCCTTGGCGGCGCTGGGAGCGACCCGGGAGGGCGCGGCCTCGCCCAGGAAGCTGGGCTTGTGCAGCTGGGCCGTGGTGACCAGCTGCTCGGCCAGCTCCTCGGCGTCCAGGCGCTTCTCGATCTGGCGCAGGTCCGGGATCTTGGCCGCGGTCTCCACCTGGCGCGGGGTCAGCATCGTGCAGCAGTCCTCGTCGGGCAGCTCCGAGATGGCCAGCGTCCCGATCCTGCGGGCCTGGTCCATGATCTCGGTCTTGTCCATGCCGATGAGCGGCCGCAGGATCGGCAGATCCACGGCGTCGTCCAGGGCGGTGATGTTGGTCATCGTCTGACTGGACACCTGGCCCAGGGCATCGCCGGTGATCAGGCACTCGGCCTTGAGGTCGTCGGCCAGGGCCTCGGCGGTCTTGAGCATCAGACGGCGCTGGGCGACGATCTGGAGCCGCTCGATACCGGAGCTCTTCAGCTGCTGCTGGGCCTTGCCGAAGGGCACCACGAACAGTCGCGAACCCACCTGGTAGCGGTCCAGCTGGCGGACCAGGCTGTAGGCCTTGTAGATGGACTCGGGGCCGGTGAAGGGCATCCCGGAGAAGTGCAGGAAGTCGACCTTCAGGCCGCGCCGGATCATCCGGTGGGCGGCGACGGGGGAGTCGATGCCGCCGGACATCAGCACCAGGCCGCGACCGCTCATCCCGGCGGGCAGACCGCCCTGACCGGGGATGCCGTCGGTGAAGACGAACGCCTCGTCCTTGTCGACCTCGACGTACAGGGTGTTGTCGGGGCGCTTGAGGTTCACCTTGTAGCCGTGCGCCTCGATGATCTTGGACCCGAGGAACCCGGCCAGTTTGCCGGAGTCCATCTCGAAGCGCTTGTCGCGGCGGCGGGCGCGCACCGCGAAGGTGCCCTCGCGGCCGGCCATCGAGCGCACGCCGACGTCCACGATGGCGTCCAGGTCCTTGGCCACCCGGCGTACCAGGTGCACCCAGACCACGCCCATGACGTTGGCCATGCGGTCGGCGATCTCGGCGACCTCGAGGTCGGAGGCGCCGGGCTTGCGCACGATGATCACACCGGCTCCGCGCTGGGAGAGGCGGACCTCGCCCAGGTCGCGCACGGAGTTCCGGATGTTGTTGTGCAGGCGGCGCTCGAACAGCTTGCGGTTGGAGCCCTTGAGAACGATCTCGCCGAGCTTCATGAGCACGCAGAGCTCGCCGAGCCCGGCGTCGGCTCCGACCTCGGTTACGGGGAGCGGCGCGGACTCCAGCGACGCGGACATGGTGCTACCTCCGGAGGGTGATGCCTGGGTTTCGCGAAAGGACGATGTCTTCCAGTATCGAACAATCCCCGGACCGCTCGGTCCATTCCCGGTCCCGGCCGTCCCGAGGTGAGACCCCGGACACGGCCGCGGCCCCTCCCCGGGCGGGAAGGGGCCGCGACAGAGGGCGGGAGTGACTAGCCGAAGAAGACCTCGGCCTCCTCGTAGCGCTCCGCGGGAACGGTCTTGAGGGTGTCGGTGGCCTCGGCCAGGTCCACCCGCACGATGTCGGTGCCCTGCAGGCCGACCATCTTGCCGAAGGACTTGTCGTGCACCGCCTCGATGGCGTTCACGCCCAGTCGGGTGGCGAGCACCCGGTCGAAGGCGGTGGGGGTGCCGCCGCGCTGGACGTGGCCCAGCACGACCGAGCGGGACTCCTTGCCGGTGCGCTTCTCGATCTCCTCGGCCAGGGTCTGGCCGATACCGCCCAGGCGCACGTGGCCGAAGGCGTCCTTCTCACCGGTGGCCAGTTCCAGCTGCCCCTCCTTGGGGTGGGCGCCCTCGGCGACCACGAGGATGGGGGCGTACTGGGTCTCGAAGCGGCTCTCGACGTGCTTGACGACCTCGTCCATGTCGAACGGGCGCTCGGGGATGAGGATGACGTTGGCGCCCGCGGCCATGCCCGAGTGCAGGGCGATCCACCCGGCGTGCCGGCCCATGACCTCCACGACGAGGGCGCGGTGGTGCGACTCCGCCGTGGTGTGCAGGCGGTCGATCGCCTCCATGGCGATGTTGACCGCGGTGTCGAACCCGAACGTGTAGTCCGTGGCGTTGAGGTCGTTGTCGATGGTCTTGGGCACGCCCACGACGTTGACGCCGCGGTCGTGCAGCTGGCGGGCCACACCCAGGGTGTCCTCGCCGCCGATGGCGATCAGGGCGTCAACGCCCAGCCCGGCCATGTTGTCCTTGACCCGCTCGACACCGCCCTCGATCTTCATCAGGTTGGTGCGGGAGGAGCCCAGGATCGTGCCGCCGCGCGGGAGGATGCCGCGCACGGCGCTGATGTCCAGGGGCATGGTGTCGCCCTCCAGAGGGCCGCGCCAGCCGTCCCGGAAGCCGATGAACTCGTACCCGTAGTCCTTGATGCCCTTCCGGACCACGGCGCGGATGACCGCGTTCAGACCAGGGCAGTCTCCACCACCGGTCAGCACCCCGACTCGCATACGACTTCTCCTCGACGTTGTGGGTGTTCACGGCGCAAGGCGCCATATGGTCTAGACCATAGTGGGCCCGGGCTCCCCGGGCCAACCCCTGCGCAAAGAAGCTTTCCGAAACTCCGGACTTTCTGACACCCGGCTTTCCGTAACACCCGTAGAGGCGGAACCAGGGCCACCACACCGCAGCTGTGTCAGGCAGTGCCGAAGGGGGGATCCCGCCGGGGTCATTCGTCCAAGCCCCGGTCGATGGCGTAGCGGACCAGTTCCACCCGGTTGTGCAGGTGCAGTTTGGTGAGGGTGTTCTGGACGTGGTTCTGGACCGTGCGGTGGGAGATGGTGAGGCGGCGCGCGATCTGCTTGTACGCCAGCCCCTTGGCGACCAGCCGCAGCACCTCGGTCTCGCGCGGGGTCAGCACCGGCGCGTCATCGGAAGGCTTCTCCTGGGCCGACAGCCGCCGGTACTCGCCGAGCACCAGACCGGCCAGCCCGGGCGTGTAGACCGCTTCCCCGGTGTGGACCCGCCGGACGGCGTCCAGGAGCTCCTCGCGCCCGGCGGACTTCACGAGGTAGCCGGTGGCCCCGGCCTTGACCGCGGCCAACACGTCGTCGCTCTCTCCGCTGGCCGACAACACCAGGACCCGAGGCGGTTCGGCCAGCGCCACCAGGGCCGCGGTCAGTTCCACGCCGTTGGTGTCGGGCAGGTGCAGGTCCACCACGGCCAGGGTGGGCCGCACCGCGGGGGCGATCCGCAGCGCCTTGGCGCCGTCGCCCGCCGTCCCCACCACCGTGAGGCCTGCCTCGGTCAGGTCACGCGCCACCGCTTCACGCCACATCGGGTGGTCGTCAACCACCAGTACCCGGATCTCGTCGCCGCTCATGCCGCTGACGATAGCGCGCGACCCCCCTTCCGCACAGGGGAAGAGGGGTCGCGGTCGCTCAGGTCCGCTTTGCGCGGCTGGCCTCCGGATCAGTTGTTGCCGCGGCCGTTCCCGTTACCGTTCCCGCGTCTGTCGTCGTCATCGTCGTCGTCGAGGTCGCCCAGACCGATGCCGCCAGGGGTGGCGGTGATCTTGATCTTGGTGCCCTCCGGGGCGGTGCCTGTGTGCGACTGGTGGCCGATCCTGCGGCCGCCGAAGATCCGTTCGACCTCGACCTCGAATCCGGCGTCCTCCAGGGCGTCGCGGGCGTCGCGGATGGAATCACCGATCACGTCGGGGATCTCGACCTCGGGCGGACCGCTGGACACGGTCAGGGTGACGGTGGCGCCGGGACCGACGTTGGTACCGGTGTCCGGGCTCTGGCTGATCACCGTGCCCTCGTCGATGCTCTCGCTCTCCTCCTCGACCACCTCGACCGTCAGACCCAGGTCGTTGAGGGTCTCCTCTGCGTCCTCCCGGGTCTCCCCGGCCAGGCTGGGCACCGGGATGCCGCTGCTGACGGTGAGCGTCACCGTGCCCTCGCGGTCGGCCTCCGCACCCGCTTCGGGGCTGGTGGCGAGCACCTCACCCGGGGCGTTGTCCGGGGAGTCCTGCTTCTCCTGGACGATGTTGCCCTCGTCGAAACCGAGGTCCTCCAGGGCCTTGACCGCGTTGGCGAAGTCGTCGCCCACCAGGTTGGGCATGGACACCTCCTGCGGCCCCTTGGACAGGAACACCGTCACCTCGTCGCCGGGAGACAGGCGTTCGCCGACCTCGGGGTCGGTCTCGCCGACCTGACCGGCGTCGGCCTCGTCGCTGTAGACGGTCTCGTCGGACAGCTCGAAGACCAGCCCGGCGCCGCGGATCTGCTCACTGGCGGCCTCGGGGCTCGCCCCCACCACGTCCGGGACGGACTCGAACTGGCCGAGGAGGAACCACCAGCCCGCCACGCCCACGACCAGGGCCATGGCGGCCGCGCCGACCACCAGCACGCGGTTGCGCGAGAACCACGACCTGCCCTCCTCGGGGTAGTCGTCGTACCCGTCGTCGTACTCGACCGGCGGCAGGTCGGCGCCGTTCATGTCCACGACCATGGTGGCGTTCTCGGTACCCGGACCGGCGCCGCCCGCGATCAGCTGGGGCGCGGTCATGGTGGCCGCGGAGTTCGCCTGCGGTGCCACGGGGGCCAGCGGGGCGCCCGCGGCCGCGCCCGTGACGGTGTCCGGCAGGGTCCGCAGGACGTCCAGGACCTTGGCCAGGTACTGGCCCGCGTTGCTCGGCCGGTACTTCGGGTCGCGCTCGGTGGCCTTGGTGACCAGCGCGTCCACATCGGCGGGCAGGTTGGGCAGGAAGTGCGAGGGCCGCGGAACGTCCTCGTTCACGTGCTGGTAGGCGATCGCGATCGGCGTTTCACCGGTGTGCGGCTGCCCGCCGGTGAGCAGCTCGTAGAGCATGATGCCCGCGGCGTAGACGTCGCTGCGCGCGTCGGCCACGCCCTTCTCGATCTGCTCGGGCGCCAGATAGGCGGCGGTGCCCATGAGCGTGCCGGTGCGGGTCAGTCCCTGGTTGGACTGCTCCACCGCGCGGGCCAGACCGAAGTCGGCCACCTTGACCCGGCCGTCCTTGCTGATCAGGACGTTCTCGGGCTTGACGTCGCGGTGCACCATGCCGGCCTGGTGGGCGGCGCCCAGCGCGGCCAGCACCGAGGCCATGAAGTTCAGGGCCTGCTTCGGGGCCAGTCGCCCGCGGTCCTTGAGCAGGTCGCGCAGGGTCTGGCCGGGCACGTACTCCATCGCCAGGAAGACGTGCCCCTGGTCCTCACCCTGGTCGAAGACCTGCACGACGTTGGGATGGGAGAGCTTGGCGACCGAGTGGGCCTCGTTGATGAAGCGCTGAACGAAGGTGGGGTCCTGGGCCAGGGAGGGGTGCATGACCTTCAGGGCCAGACGTCGGTCCAGTCTGAGGTCGTGGGCGACGTACACCGTCGCCATGCCGCCACCGGCGATCCTTGACTCGACGAAGTAGCGACGGTCCAGCGTCGCGCCTACTAGCGGGTCGGAAGTCGTCATGTCCACGGCGGAGTAGTGTCCTTGCTGCGGGGAGCGCGGGCGGTCGCGGCCGGTGGCGCGTACCCGACACCTAGTGTCGAACCGCCACGATAGCGGAATACGGTGTCAGGTCCTGCCCCGCGGTTCACGGTCGCGGCGCCCCTGTGTCCACCGTCATGGAAACCGACGAGGTCATCGGCGTGGGACGTTCGCGCCTGGGCGGTCTGTCGGTGCGGTGCCGCGGGCGGCACATACACCCCTCCCACGGTAGGGGACGGAGCCAAACCCGGCCGTGACGCCGCGCTGGACTTCTCTTTGCCCGCGCGCCCTCCCGGGCTCTGATGTCCCCGACTTCCTACCGCGGGATCGGCTGCGTGTTCGCTCAGACGACGTCGGGGCTGGAGGCCTGGGCGTGCCTGCGGACCGGGATGCGACCGGCCAGTCGGGCTCCGCGCCCGGCCCGGACGGCGTCGCGCATCGCGGCGGCCATGCGCACCGGCTCCTGGGCGCGGGTCACGGCCGTGGCCAACAACACCGCGTCGCAGCCCAGCTCCATCGCCAGGGCGGCGTCACTCGCGGTGCCGATGCCCGCGTCCACGATCACCGGGACGTTGGCCTGCTCGACGATGAGCTCCAGGTTGTGCGGGTTGCGGATCCCCAGCCCCGAGCCGATCGGTGCGGCCAGTGGCATGACGGCGGCGCAGCCCAGCTGCTCCAGGCGGCGCGCCAGCACGGGGTCGTCGTTGGTGTAGGGCAGGACGGTGAAACCGTCGTCGACGAGCGCCTCGGCGGCGTCCAGCAGCTCCACGGGGTCGGGCAGGAGGGTGTGCTCGTCGGCGACCACCTCCAGCTTCACCCAGTCGGTGCCCAGGGCCTCACGCCCCAGCCGGGCGGTGCGCACGGCGTCGGTGGCGGTGAAACAACCGGCGGTGTTGGGCAGCGGCCGGATCTCGTTGCGCTCCAGGACGTCCCACACCGAACCCTGCGTGCCCGGGGTGATCCTGCGCATCGCCACGGTGGTGAGCTCGGTCTCCGAGGCCAGCAGGGCCTCCTCCAGGACCTCCAGGGAGGGTGCCCCGCCGGTGCCGGTGATCAGCCGCGATCCGAAGGAGACTCCAGCGATGACCAGCGGGTCCTCAAGGGGTACCGCGCTTCGGGAAGCCGGTGTGTCGCCAGTGGTGCGTGTGATGGTCGTTTCGGACATGGCTGTCAGCCTCCCTGAACTGCGGTGAGTACGTCCACGCGGTCGCCCGCGGCCAGCGTGGTGTCCGCCCACACGGCGCGGGGCACCACCTCGTCGTTGACGGCCACCGCGATCCCGCCGCGGATCTCGCCGTTCCCGGCCGAGGTCAGGTCGCGCACGACTGCCTCCACCGTGGCCGCCGCGGTCTCTTGGGCCTGGCCGTTGATGATCAGTTCCACTGCTTCTCCCACGTCTCCCACGTCTTCTACTCCCACGTCCATCTGTCGGCGGCGAACCGGCGCGCGTACGGGGGCAGCGCGCCGGTGACCAGGGCCTCGGCCATGACCTCGCCGGTCACCGGGGCGAGCAGCACCCCGTGCCGGAAGTGCCCGGCGGCCAGGTGCAGGCCGGGAACCCGGGTGGGCCCCAGCAGGGGTTCGTTGTCGGGCGAGCCCGGCCGCAGCCCCACACAGGTCTCGGTGATCTCCAGCTCGCTCACCCCCGGGACGAGTTCGCGCGCGTCCCGCAGGACCTGCCAGAGCCCGCCCACGGTCAGGGAGGTGTCGTGGCCCAGCTCTTCCTGGGTCGCGCCCACGATCACCTCGCCGTCGGCCCGGGGCACCAGGTACACCGGGAAGCCGCGGACCAGGCCGCGCACGGTGCGGTTGACCAGCGGGTGTTCCCCGGCGGGGACCCGGGCGCGCAGCAGCTGTCCCTTGACCGGGCGCAGCGGTGGTACCACCGGCTCGGGCACCTTGACGCGGTCGCCCCAGCAGCCCGCGGCCAGGACGACCTGATCGGCGGGGAGAATAAAAGATACTGCGCCGGAGGCGTCCGTTGAGGGTGGTGGAGGGTCGGCCAGGCGCACGCCCAGCCGGGCGCCGTCGGGGCCGGGAGAGGTGACCTCCTCGGCGTGTCCGGTGATCTCGCGCACCCCCGCCCGCTCACCGGCACGGGCCAGCGCCAGCAGCAGCCTGCGCGGGTCCACGGAGTGGTCCTCGGGGGCCAGTACCCCGCCGCGCACACCCGGGGCGAGTGTGGGCTCCAGGCGTCGGCACTCGCGGCTGGTGAGCCGTTCGGTGGCGATGCCCAGGCGCTGTTGGAGGGTGTGCAGGTCGGTCAGGACCGCCAGGTCGTCGCGGTCGAAGGCGACCAGCAGTGTCCCGGTGCGCCGGTGGCCGACGTCGACGCCGCCGGCTTCCTGGAGTTCGGTGACGAAGTCGTCGTACAGGCGCGCGGAACGCACGCCGAACTCCATCAGCTCCTCCTCCCCGAACACCGCTTCGGTGGCGGGGGTGAGCATGCCGGCCGCGACGGTCGAGGAGGCGCGGGCGCCGGAGGGCTCGGTGACCGGATCGGGTTCGACCAGGGTGACGGCCAGGCCGCGCTGTGCGGCCCGCCAGGCGGTGACCCGTCCGATGACCCCGCCGCCGATCACCACGACGGTATTGGTAGGACGAATCTGTTCGTGAGGAGGAACTTCGATGGTGCGCATGGCGCCGTGTTCCACTCCCTTCGCCGGCATGACCCGGATCAGGTTCGTGCGGTCGGAGGCGGTGAGCCTCCCTCTCAGCCGGGTCCACCCGGCTCCCGCGGGACGTGTCTGTTCAGCCTCCATCCTAGGGGAGGACGTCCAGCGGGGAGTGGTGGGGATCTCCGAGGCGGGCGCCTCCCACGCTGCCCGATGGTCTCCGGGAAGGGGCAGGGTGTGGCAGATTGGTGAGGTGACACAAAGCGATCGTGAACTCGACGAACTCGTCGGCGAATGGCTGACCCTGCGTGAGGCGGCCAGGCCGCTGGGCGTGAGCCCCAACCGGATCAAGACCTACATCCGTGAGAACCGCCTGATGGGCGTGGTCCGCGCCGGTGAGCTCTCCATCCCCGCTGCCTTCCTGGACGGCGACGACCTGGTCAAGGGCCTGCCGGGCACCATTGTGCTGCTCACCGACGCCGGTTTCTCCACCGAGGAGGCCCTGCGCTGGCTGTTCACCCCGGACGACACCCTGCCGGGCACGCCGATCCAGGCCATGCGCGAGAACCGGGGCACCGAGGTGCGCCGCCGGGCCCAGAGCATGGCTTTCTAGTCGTACAGAGCATGGCGTTCCAGCGACTTGCCGTGGAGTCCACCCTAGGCCGCTGGTGCTCCAGGGCCTAGGGTGGATGGTGTGAGGACCAGCCACGGAACCAGCCTGCGCAAGCGCCTGGACGCATCCCTTCTGTACCTGTGCACCGACGCCCGGACCGAGCGCGGTGATCTCGCGGAGTTCGCGGACGCCGCCCTGGCCGGGGGAGTGGACATCATCCAGCTCCGGGACAAGGGCCTGGAGGCCCGCCAGGAGCTGGCCGCGCTCGAGACCATGCGGGAGGCGTGCGAGCGCCACGGGGCCATGCTCGCGGTCAACGACCGCGCCGACATCGCCCGCGCGGTGCGCGCCGACGTCCTGCACCTGGGCCAGCGCGACCTGCCGGTGCCGATGGCCCGCGACATCGTCGGCGCCGATCCGGTCATCGGCCGGTCCAACAACGACCCCGAGGCGGCCGCGCGTTCCGCGGAGGAGCCCGGGAGCGACTACTTCTGCGTGGGCCCGACCTGGGCGACCCCGACCAAGCCGGGGCGTCCGGCGGCCGGGCTCGAACTGGTGGAGCGCGCCGCTGCGCTGGACACCGACCGGCCGTGGTTCGCCATCGGCGGTATCGACCTCACCAACATCGACCAGGTGCTGAGCGCCGGGGCCACCCGGGTGGTCGTGGTCCGCGCGATCACCGAGGCTGAGGACCCCCGGGCGGCGGCCAACGCGCTCAAGGCCCGGCTGACCGCCCGCGTCGACAACACCTGACCGACACTGCCACGGCCCCGGAACCCGAGAAGGGGTTCCGGGGCCGTGGCAGTGTGTGCCGTGGCCCCTGCGGGAGGCCGCCCTCGGGGCGACGGCACGTTCTGGGCGGCCCGGGCATCGTGCCCGGTCAGAGGCGTTCGAGGACCATGGCGTTGGCCAGTCCGCCCGCCTCGCACATCACCTGGAGCCCGAAGCGGCCGCCGTGCTCGTGCAGGCCGTGGGTGAGGGTGGTGGCCAGGCGGGCACCGCTGGCGCCGAGCGGGTGGCCGATCGCGATGGCGCCGCCGTTGACGTTGACCCGGCCCAGATCGGCGCCCAGCTCGTCGGCCCAGGCCAGCACCACGGGGGAGAAGGCCTCGTTGACCTCGAACAGGTCGATGTCGGCCAGGGTCAGCCCCGCGCGGGCGAGCAGTTTCTCGGTGGCCGGGATGATGGCGGTGAGCATGTACAGCGGGTCGTCGGCGGCCACCGCGAAGGAGTGGAAGCGGGCCAGCGGGGTCAGCCCCAGCTCCTCGGCGCGGCTGCGGCTCATCACGAGCACGGCCGCGCTTCCGTCGCTGAGAGGGCTGGCGTTGGCCGCGGTCACCCTCCAGTCGATCTGCGGGAAGCGGCGCCCGGTGGCCTCGTCGTAGTAGGCGGGGCGCAGTCGGGCCAGGGTGCCCAGATCCCCGCCCTCGCGGATCCCCTCGTCCCGGGTGAGCCCGGCCAGCGGGGTGAGCTGGGTGTCGAAGGAGCCTCGTTTGGTGGCCTCGGCGGCCCTGGCGTGGCTGGTCAGGGCGAACTCGTCCAGCCGGGTGCGGGGCAGGTCCCACCTGGCGGCGATGAGTTCGGCGGAGATCCCCTGGCCGACCCACCCCTCGGGGTAGCGGGCGCGGAAGCCCTCGCCGAGGGGGTCGTCAGAGCCGGTCAGGTTGGCCCCCATCGGCACCCGGCCCATGGACTCCACCCCGGCGGCCACGACCACGTCGTAGGCGCCCGACATCACGCCCTGCGCGGCGAAGTGCAGTGACTGCTGGCTGCTGCCGCACTGGCGGTCCACGCTGACGCCCGGCACGGATTCGGGGTACCCGGCGGCGAGCAGGGCGCGGCGGGTGATGTTGAGGGCCTGCTCGCCGACCTGGGTGACGACCCCGCCGATGACGTCGTCGATCACAGCCGGGTCGATCCCGGTGCGGTCCACGAGCGCGCGCAGGCTGTGCGCGAGCAGGTCCACGGAGTTGACGTCGTGCAGGGCCCCGTTCGGTTTGCCCCGCCCGACGGGTGTGCGGACCGCGTCGACGATGACGGCTTCGATCATGACTGTCCCTTCCCGGATGGCTCGTGCCTGCTGACTATACATATCCATAGTCAGCTTGACCAGAGCGGGATTCGGGTCAGCGCCGTCCGGCCCGGTGGAACAGCCACTGGGGCAGCGCCAGGGCGGCCAGGGTGAGCCCGCCCGGCCAGAGCGCCAGCGCGGTGGCCTGGTCGCCGACGGGTGCCCCGGAGGTGAGTTCGCGCGGGGTCTCGACGCCCAGGGTGACCGGTTGCCGCTCGGCGAACCCGCGCAGGAAGGACGGCAGCCCCTCCACCGGGACGAAGGCCGAGGACGGGTAGGGCGCGAACAGCGCGACGAAGGCGAACTCCTCCTGGACGGGGTCGCGGCCCGGCCCGCCCGGTCAGGGAACGAGTAGGACCTTGCCCAGCACCCGGCGTCCCTCCAGGGCGGCGTGCGCCTCGGCGGCACGCTCCAGCGGCAGGGTCAGCCCCACGTGCGGCCGGACGTGTCCGGCCCGGGCCTCCTCCAGGATCAGCCGGACCAGGTCCCTGTGCCCCGCCCCGTCCGGCGGGTCCAGGTCGAACAGGCCCAGGGCGGTGATCCCGCGGCGTTCGGCCTCCGCCTCGTCGACCTCGGCGAACTCACCGCTGGCGGTCCCGTAGCTGACGAACCGGCCGCCGTCGGCGGTGGCGGCGAAGGCTGCGGTGCCCAGGGCCCCACCCGCGCCGTCGACCACCACGTCCGCGCCGTTCCCGGTGATCTCGGCGACCCGCTGCACCCATCCGGGTTCGGAGTAGTCCACCGTCTCCTCGGCTCCCAACTCGCGGGCCAGGGCCAGTTTCTCCGGGCCCCTGGCCGCACCGATCACCCGGGCCCCGGCGAGCCGGGCCAACTGGACCACCAGGCTGCCCGCGCCCCCGGTGGCGGCCAGCACCAGGACCCAGGAGTCAGGGGTGAACCGGGCGGCCCGTTCCAGGGTCAGGGCGGTCGCCCCATCGATCATCAACGCGAGGGCGTCGGCGGCGTTCATGCCCTCGGGCACCTTGACCAGGGCGTCCTCGTGAACCACTGCCCGCTCGGCGTAGCCGCCGACCGGCAGCCTGGCCCGGTCGTCCGCCGTGTCCGGTTCCCCCGTCTCCCCGACGACCTGCGCGCCCAGCCACGCCGGGTCAGTCCCCGGTCCCCCTCCACGACCCTGCCCGACACGCCCCCGCCGGGCACGTACGGCGGGGTGACCGGGAAGTGGTCCTCGGCCAGCCCGGATCGGATGAGGGTGTCCAGGTAGATGATGTTGACGCCGCTCACCTCCACCAGTACCTGGCCGGGGCCCGGCACCGGGTCGGGCACCTCCCGGACGACCAGTACCCCCGGGCCGCCGAACTCGTCCACTCGCACCGCGCGCATGTCCACCACACTCCTCTTCGGGGGCGTTCCCCCGGGGCCCAGGATGGTTCCTCAACCAATTTTGAGGTCAAGGGGTGCCGGGGGAGGGAACGGACGCGGCCAGCAAGCGCGAGGCCGGAGAAGACGGAACCGCCGCACACGGGGCACGGCGGTGGCGAGAAGAAGCAGGGGCGCGGTCAGACCGCGACGTGGGAGAGCGCGCTCGGATGGCGGCGCAGGAAGCCCTCTATCGACTGTGCGGGATGCCCGGTCAGGTCGGGGACGGTGGTGGCGACCACGTCCATCTCCCCGGCCGCGATCGCCGAGTACGAGGAGGCCCAACCCTCGATCTCCCACTCGGCCGCCCCGGTCTTTCGGCGCGACTCCAGCGCCTCCTCCCAGGTCTCGGGCACGTACTGGATGCTCCGGCCGGTCAGTCTGCCCAGCTTCGCCACGGTGGCGCCCACCGACAGGGCCTCGGGCCCCGTCACGTCGTAGGTCGTCTCCTCGGAGGCGGCCACCACCACGGGGTCGGTCAGCACGGCCGTGGCCACGTCCGCCACGTCGTCCCGCGAGACCCACGCGACCCTGCCGTCCCCGGCCGGTCCGCGCACCACGCCCTCGTCGTCCACCCAGTGCGGCAGCAGGTCCAGGTAGAGGCTGGGTCTCAGGAACGTGTACGAGACACCCGTCGACCGGATGTGCGCCTCCGTGAAGAAGTGCGTGCGGGCGAAGGTGAACGTGGACGCCGGACCCGCACCGAGGAACGACAGGTACACGATCCTGGACACCCCGGCACGGACCGCCCCGTCCACCGCGCTCAGGTGGGTCTGGACCCGGTCCTCCGACTCGGTCGCCGAGACCAGGAAGAGCGTGTCCACGCCGCGGCAGGCCCGCTCGAAGGCGTCGGTGTCCTCGTAGACCGCCATCGCCGCGCTGCTCTCCGGGTACTCCGGCGCCCGGTTGATGTCGCGCACGATGAGGCGCTGCGCCAACCCGAGCCTGGCGATCCGCGCGGCCACACGCCCGCCCAGCGCACCAGTGGCCCCGGTCACCCCTATGGTGTGGTTTGTCATGTGTTCGTCGCCCATGAAAACCCATCCTGGGGTATGACCGGCCGTCGAGCGCTCATCGGCGCGCCCCTTTTTGCGGCTGCCGGTCAGGGGGTGGTGCGCTCTTGGTGCGCACCCTCCGGAACACCCTGCCCCGCCGCTCCGCTTGTTCCGGGTGACCCCGCTGACTCGGGCGCTCCTGCCGCTCCGACCGCGCCGGACGGCTTCCGGTAGGCCAGCTTGCGCAGCAGGACCTCCGCCGGTCCGCGCCGCCCCGAGCGTTCCAGGGCGTAGGCGGCCGCCACCGTGACCAGCCACACGGCGATCGCGTACAGGAACATCGTCCACGAGGACATGTGCTCGGCCAGCCCCAGTCCCCAGGCGGCCAGGATCGGCGCGCACAGCACCGACTGGGCCAGGTAGGCGCTGAGCGAGCGCTTGCCGGTGGCGCTCAGGGCTGTCACCACCGGGCCCCGGGTCCGCCCGCGCTCCTGGAGCCGGTGCGCGACCAGGGCGATCAGCGCCACGTAGCCCACGCCGCAGAACACGCCGGTCAGCATGTGCGGCATGGTCAGCATCTGCCCCTGTGTGGCGGTCAGGTCCCAGGCCCCGGTCTGGGCCAGGGCCATGGGCAGTCCGCCCAGCCAGCCCACCGAGATACCGACCACGGCCGTCCAGCGCAGCGCCTTCAGGTGCCGTCCGGGCTCCTCCAGGAAGCCGCGGCGCGCCGCCCAGAAACCAAGCAGGATCGCCGTGGGGACGGCCAGGCCCAGCAGCCCCTGGCCGACGACGACCAGCGGCCAGGTCATCACCCGCAGCAGCGCGGCGGACAGGAAGGACGGGTCGCCGATGTTGGCCGCCGCCTGGCTCAGGTCGAAGCCCGCCGGAGCCTCGGTGCCGGTGTCGCTGACGAACGGCAGGGCCAGGAGGCTGACCGCGGCCAGCAGCGCCATCAGGCCGGTCAGCACACCGCCCCACACGAGCAGGGTCACGTCCTTACGGCGGAAGAACAGCCAACCCAGCACCAGCCCGGCCAGGCCGTAGGCGCCGAGGATGTCGCCCATCCACAGCAGCAGGGCGTGGAAGAAACCGAAGACCAGCAGCCACAGGTTACGGCGGCGCAGCAGGGCGTTGACGCTCCGGACGTCGGAGCCCGCCGCCTGCTGGCGCCGGGCCAGCTGCACCATGCCGTAGCCGAACAGGAAGGCGAACATCGGGTAGCTGCGCATGTCCACGGCCATGACCGTGAAGAACTGCGCGGCGCTGTCGAGGGCGCCCTCGGGCTCCGGGTGCATGGTGGTTCCGGTGCTCGGTGCCGCCCACAGGTACCAGACCGTGTTGGCCAGGGCGATGAACAGCAACATGAAGCCGCGGGCGAGATCGGGTGCGAGCGCCCGCTCGGCCGAGCCGGTCGGCCCGAGCACGGCGGTGGTTCTGGACATGGCAGGGCTCCGATTTCAAGATCTATCGTGACTTCCGATTCAAGCCGGAACCGGACAGACCGCGCAACCGGAAAAGGCATGGGAAAACCCCCGAAGTCCTCAGGGGCGACCCCTAGGGGCTTCGGGGGTTCGGGTGTCGGGTGCTAGCGGCCCGAATGTCGAGGGATCAGTGGGAGCGTCGGGTCGCGGCCACGACCAGGTCGCCGAGCGGGCCGCGGGCGGACTCGTCCAGCTCCGGGCTGTCCAGGGCGGCCACCGCCCGCTCCGCGTACTCGGAGACCATCGACTCACAGGCGGCCAGCGCGCCGGAGGACTCGATCAGTCCGCACATCCACTCCACCGACTCCACCGAGAGGTCCGGCGTGCCCAGCAGGCTCAGGAAGCGTTCGGCGTCGGCCGCGTCGGAGCGGGACAGCGTCTCGGCCACGATCAGGGTGCGCTTGCCCTCGCGCAGGTCGTCACCGGCGGGCTTGCCGGTGGTGGAGGGGTCGCCGAACACGCCGAGCACGTCGTCGCGCAGCTGGAAGGCGATCCCCAGCGGGATGCCGTAGTCGGTGTAGACCCCGGCCAGCTCCTCGCCGCGCCCGGCCAGGGCGGCACCCAGGTGCAGCGGCCGTTCCACCGTGTACTTCGCCGCCTTGTAGCGCATCACCCGCAGCGCGGCCTCGCGGGTGGCGGTGCCCCGGACCTGTTCCAGGGTGTCCAGGTACTGGCCGGCCATCACCTCGGTGCGCATCGCGTCGAAGGGGGGCCGTCCGCCCTGGAGGGTCTGCGGCGAGAAACCGCTCGCCTGGTACATCTCGTCGGACCAGGCCAGGCACAGGTCGCCGATGAGGATCGCGGCGCCCTGGCCGAACTCCTCGCTGTCCCCGCCCCAGCCCTGGTCGGCGTGGAGCTTGGCCATGCGCTTGTGCGTGGCGGGGGCCCCGCGCCGGGTGTCGCTGTTGTCGATCACGTCGTCGTGGACCAGCGCGCAGGCCTGGAGGAACTCCAGGGAGGCGGCGGCCCGGACCATGCGCTCGTCGCCGG
Organism: Nocardiopsis exhalans; assembly: GCF_024134545.1. Classification (GTDB taxonomy): domain Bacteria; phylum Actinomycetota; class Actinomycetes; order Streptosporangiales; family Streptosporangiaceae; genus Nocardiopsis; species Nocardiopsis exhalans. Next base: position 5,302,693 of record NZ_CP099837.1, on the reverse strand, counting down.
CGGCACCGCCCGCCCCGCGCCACCCCCAGTACGCGAAGGTGGGGCGCAGGCGCTTGCCTCCGGAGACCATCGCCTCCAGGGAGTCCATCGCCGGGGCCAGTTCCTCCCCGACCTCCAGCAGCAGCCCGCGGTGTGAGGCGCAGAAGGAGGAGAGTTCGCGGTCCACGTCGGAGCGGATGACGGACACGGCTGAGAGAGCTGGGGAAGATGAGGAAGCGGCCATACCCTGCACATTATCGGCTGCCTGAGCAGGTGTGCCCCGGGTTCGGGGAAACGGTCCGTGACCCTGGGTGCGCGGATCCCGAGACCACCTCTGTCCGGTGCGTGGAATGATTATTCCTGATGTCTGATTTTTCGTCTCGCATTCTGAGAAATGAGAGGAGGTCTTGTCTTTGGTCTCACAAAGTGGGACGCAGTGTCCGGGGGTTAGGGGGGCTCGCTTAAAGTTGGAGGCATGCTCGCTGCACCGACCCGCCCCGTGGCGCCCCGAACCCCGGCCTCCAGGCCGCGTCATATCCGTGACCTCCTCGACTCGGGCGAGCCGATGTTCTCCTTCGAGTTCTTCCCGCCCCGCAACGCCAGGTCCCAGGAGCGGCTGTGGCGTGCGATCCGCGAGATCGAGGCCCTCGGCCCGTCCTTCGTCTCCGTGACCTACGGTGCCGGCGGCGGTACCCGCGACCTCACGGTGGAGACCACCGAGCGCATCGCCACCGACACCACCCTGATACCGGTCGCGCACATGACCCTGGTGGACCACTCCGTCGCCGAGCTGCGCCACCTCATCGGCCGTCTGGCCGACGCGGGCGTGTCCAACATGCTGGCCGTGCGCGGGGACCCGCCCGGCGACCCCGACGGGGAGTGGGTCAGGCACCCCGAGGGGCTCACCTACGCCGAGGACCTGGTCCGGTTGCTCAAGGAGAGCGGGGACTTCTCGGTGGGCGTGGCCGCCTTCCCCTACAAGCACCCGCGCTCGGCCGACGTGGAGACCGACACCGACCACTTCGTGCGCAAGTGCGAGGCGGGCGCCGACTACGCCATCACCCAGATGTTCTTCGACCCCGAGGACTACCTGCGCCTGCGCGACCGCGTGGCCGCGCGCGGCTGCGAGGTACCGATCATCCCCGAGGTCTTCCCGGTGGTGAAGATGGCCTCGATCCCGCGGTCGGAGAAGCTCTCCGGAGCGCCGTTCCCGCGCGATCTGGCCGCGCGCTTCGAGCGCCTCGCCGAGGACGAGAAGGCGGTGCGCGCCTTCGGGATCGAGCACGCCCAGCGCATGTGCGAGCGGCTGTTGTCCGAGGGGGCCCCGGGCATCCACTTCATCACGTTCAACCAGTCCACGGCCACCAGGGAGATCTACCGCGAGGTGGCGGGGCACCGGGTCCGACGAGCGGCAGCCGAGCGGCCATGATCGAGAAGGGTTGGTCCGGGGTGCCGGGGAACGAGAAGGACTCCAGCACCTCGACGAACCCGCACGAGCGGTAGAGGTGGCGCGCCGCTGAGGGGCCCGAGCGCGTGGACAGCACCGCGGTGCGCTCCGGCCGTCCCGAGCACAGGGCGTGCAGGAGGGAACGGCCGACACCGCGGTTCTGCGCGTCCGGGTGTACGTGGACCTCGGCGATCTCCAACGGGTCGGCCAGGTAGCGGCGGACGTGCCGCGCGCGTCCGTGCGCGTGCAGCCCCTCGATGACGACGTCGTGCCACCACTGGCCCTCGCGGCCGTGGAAGGCGTAGGCGAAGCCGACGGGGCGTCCGTCGTCGACCGCCACCACGGACCTGAATCCGGGGTAGTCGGCGTGGCTGCCCATCACGGCGGCCCGCCCGGGCAGTTGCTCGGGCGGCGGGCGCATGGCCGCCTCGTAGACCTCCAGGAGGGCGGGGACGGCGTGCGTGAACGCCGGAGGGGCGAGTTCACGGAGCTCAGTGCTGGCTGCCACGCCCCCAGGGTAGATCGTGCGGGGCCGCCGCCGCTGGTCTTCGCGGGCGCCGGTGTCCGCGCGTTTCCTTGACGTCCCCCGACCGGGGAGTGTTAACTGGTGCGAGTCGAACACGAGTTCGACTCTTCTCGCCGGTCCGTACGGCGGGGAGCGGTGCGGCCGGGCCGGGGAGGGGAAGCCCTTGCCCGGCCGTACTCTTTTCGGGCACGCGGACTTCTGGCACACAAAGGCCGGGCGTCCCCTGAGAGGGCGCCCGGCTTCGTTGTTCTGTTCCAGGGAACTCCTGGAAGGGGGCTCGCTAGAAGGCGTCGACGGCGCGACGGGCCTCCGGGTCGAGGACACCCCAGTTGATGAGCTCCTCGGTCAGGTCGCCGGGCGACTTGTCGTAGATGACCGCGAGTGAGCGCAGGTCCTCCTGGCGGATGGACAGCACTCGCCCGTTGTAGTCACCCCGCTGACTCTGGATGGTGGCGACGTAGCGGGAGAGAGGACCGGCCTTCTCCTGCGGAAGCTGCTGCATGCGCTCCAGGTCGATGACCAGCTTGGGTGTCGGACCCAGGGGTGTGGGCGCGGCGCCGCCGGGCAGCAGCTCCGACATCGGCACCCCGTAGAAGTCGGCCAGCTCGGCCAGCTTCTGCACGGTGACCGCGCGGTCGCCGCGCTCGTAGGAGCCCACCACGACGGCCTTCCAGCGTCCGTGGGACTTCTCCTCCACCCCGTGCAGGGAAAGGCCCTGCTGGGTGCGGATGGCACGCAGTCGCGCACCGAGGGACTTGGCGTATTCGGATGGCATCTTTTTGTCGCTCCCGGCCGTGACGGTGGCTGGCGTGAGTGGGGGAGACGTCCGCTCGTACTCGGCGGGCCGCCTGAGCGGTCCAGCGGATGGTCACGGGGTGCAACCCCACCCTGTAGTGGTTACAGACAGTGACGGTAGAGGGGTGCTGGTGTCCAGGTCAAGCCGTTGGTGTGAAACGCGACTAATCAGTGGCCAAACCGTGCGTAGGTGAGACGCCTCTCATTTCGGGAGTAGTGGGGGCGAGTGGGACACGCTCCGAGGTCGGAAAGCCCGCTCCTACAGGGAATTTCGTGTTTCCCCCGAATGGGGTGCGAATCCGGAGTGTCATGAAACGGATGCCCTTTGTTGGGCAATCGATGGCATGGGATGTGACTAGCATCACATTCATGATCCCGCGGCGTGGAACGCGCCCGAGGCCCCCGCCGTCCGCGCTGGTAGCGTGGGCCCGATCGACATCCTTTAACGACCTGTTCTGTGAGGCAGGGAAGGAGTCAGTACTTTGCGTGCGCGAAAACCAACCAAAGGTGATACGGGTTCTGGCGTCCCCGCACCGGCTTCCGAGGTACCGGAGACCCCCGACGTACCCGAAGGCACCAGAGCCGTCCTCGACGGCAACGAGATCAACCGGGCACTGACCCGCATCGCCCACGAGGTGCTCGAACGCACCAAGGGCGGCGAACACGTCACCCTCCTGGGCATCCCCTCGCGCGGCGTCCCCCTGGCCGAGCGCCTGGCCCGCCGCATCGAACAGGTCGAGGACCTCAGCGTCCCCTTCGGCTCGCTCGACATCACGATGTACCGCGACGACCTGCACCTGGCCCCGGCCCGGGCCCTCGGCAAGACCGAGATCCCCGCCGGCGGCCTCGACGACCGCACCGTGGTCCTGGTCGACGACGTCCTCTTCTCCGGCCGCACCGTCCGCGCCGCCCTCGACGCCCTCGGCGACCTCGGCCGCCCCCGAGCAGTCCAGCTCGCCGTCCTCGTCGACCGCGGCCACCGCGAACTCCCCATCCGAGCCGACTACGTGGGCAAGAACCTGCCCACCTCCCTGCGCGAGGGCGTCACCGTCCTGCTGTCCGAGACCGACGGCCAGGACGCCGTCCTTCTCGGCCCGGCGAAAGCCCGCCCGTCGCCCGCCCTCCCGTCACCCGCCACCGCCCTCAAAGGACACGCTTCGCGTGCGGTGCCGCCCTCTTACCGGGACCCGGGGTCCAGTTCTGCTTCAAGCCCCGGTACCGGTACCACGGCCGACAGCGCCGACAACGCCGGCAGCAAGGAAGGGGACGCCTGATGCGCCACCTGCTCTCCACCGGTGACCTCAGCCGCGACGAGGCCACGCTCATCCTGGACACCGCCGCCGAGTTGGCCCAGGTCGGGGACCGCTCCGTCAAGAAGCTCCCCACCCTGCGCGGACGCACCGTGGTCAACCTCTTCTACGAGGACTCCACCCGCACCCGCACCTCCTTCGAGTTGGCCGCCAAGCGCCTGTCCGCCGACGTCATCAACTTCTCGGCCAAGGGCTCCAGCGTCTCCAAGGGGGAGAGCCTCAAGGACACCGCGCTCACCCTCCAGGCCATGGGCGCCGACGCCGTCGTCATTCGGCACAGCGCCTCCGGGGCCGCCCACCGCCTGGCCAACTGGGTGGACGGGTCCGTCCTCAACGCCGGGGACGGCACCCACGAACACCCCACCCAGGCCCTGCTGGACGCCTACACTATGCGCGACCGCCTCGGCCGCCTGGAAGGGCTGCGGGTGGCCGTGGTCGGCGACATCCTGCACAGCCGGGTCGCCCGCTCCAACGTGCTGCTGCTCACCACCCTGGGCGCGCACGTCACCCTGGTCGCGCCGCCCACCCTGCTGCCGGTCTCGGTGAACACCTGGCCCTGCGAGGTCTCCTACGACCTCGACGAGGTCCTGCCCAAATCCGACGTCGTCATGATGCTGCGGGTGCAGGCCGAGCGGATGCGCGACTCCTTCTTCCCCTCCGTGCGCGAGTACAGCCGCAACTACGGGCTCGACGGCGAGCGCCTGGGCCGGATGCCCGCCGAGGCCATCGTCATGCACCCCGGCCCGATGGTCCGCGGCATGGAGATCTCCGCCGAGGTCGCCGACTCCCCGCGCTGCACCGTCACCGAGCAGGTCGCCAACGGCGTCAGCCTGCGCATGGCCGTGCTCTACCTGCTGCTCGGCGGTTCCTAAGAGGGCCAGCGCCCCTGCGCGCCCCAACGAGCCCGCAGCACCGAACTCCACGAACTCGAGAAAGCCGACACACCCATGCCCGAATCCACCGGACCGCATCTGATCCGCGGCGCCCGACCGCTCGGCGGCGACCCCGTCGACCTGCTCTTCGCCGATGGCAGGATCGCCGCGATCGGCCCCGACCTGGAGGCCCCCGAGGGCGCGCAGGTCGTGGACGCCACCGGCCTGATCGCCCTGCCCGGACTCGTGGACCTGCACACCCACCTGCGCGAGCCCGGCCGCGAGGACGCCGAGACGGTCGCCTCGGGCTCCCGCTCCGCCGCCATGGGCGGCTACACCTCCGTGCACGCCATGGCCAACACCGAGCCCGTCGCCGACACCGCCGGCGTGGTCGAGCAGGTCTGGCGGCTGGGCCGCGAGGCCGGCTACTGCGACGTGCGCCCCGTCGGCGCCGTCACCGTCGGCCTGGCCGGGCAGCAGCTCGCCGAGATCGGCGCCATGGCCGACTCCGCAGCCCGGGTCCGGGTCTTCTCCGACGACGGCATCTGCGTCTGGGACGCCCTGCTCATGCGCCGCGCCCTGGAGTACGTCAAGGCCTTCGACGGCGTCATCGCCCAGCACGCCCAGGAGCCCCGCCTGACCGAGGGCGCCCAGATGAACGAGGGTTGCGTCTCCGACCGCCTCGGCCTGCCCGGCTGGCCCGCGGTCGCCGAGGAAGCGATCATCGCCCGCGACTGCCTGCTCGCCCAGCACGTCGGCTCGCGCCTGCACGTGTGCCACGTCTCCACCAAGGGGTCGGTGGACATCATCCGCTGGGCCAAGGAGCGCGGCTGCGACGTCACCGCCGAGGTCACCCCGCACCACCTGCTCCTCACCGACGAACTGGTGGAGAGCTACGACCCGATCTACAAGGTCAACCCGCCCCTGCGCACCGCCGAGGACGTCCAGGCGCTGCGTGAGGGCCTGGCCGACGGCACGATCGACATCGTCGCCACCGACCACGCCCCCCACCCCAAGGAGGCCAAGGAGACCGAGTGGTCCACGGCCGCCATGGGAATGGTCGGACTGGAGACCGCGTTGGCGGTCGTGCAGCAGACCATGGTCGACACCGGTCTGCTTACCTGGGCACAGGTCGCCGACCGCATGTCCACCGCCCCCGCCCGCATCGGCCGGGTCGGCGGACACGGCCGTGAGCTGGCCGTCGGTGAGCCCGCCAACGTCGTCCTGTACGACCCCGAGGCGCCGGTCGGCGTCGACGGCGAGGCCATGGCCACCAAGAGCAGCAACACCCCGTTCCGGGGCCTGACCCTGCCGGGCCAGGTGCGCGCCACCTTCCTGCGTGGCGCGCCCACCGTCCTGGAGGGGAAGATCAATTGAGAACAGACAACGCAGTGAACGCCCAGGCCGGTCCTGGCGCGACAGAGGGGGAAAACGTGTCCGAGGAGATCGGCGGCCCGGCGATCCTGGTGCTTGAGGACGGACGTGTGTTCCACGGCCGCTCCTTCGGCGCCACCGGTGAGACCTTCGGCGAGGCCGTCTTCAACACCGGGATGACCGGCTACCAGGAGACCCTCACCGACCCCTCGTACCACCGGCAGATCGTCGCGATGACCGCCCCGCACATCGGCAACACCGGGGTCAACGACGACGACCCCGAGTCCGGCCGGATCTGGGTCGCGGGCTACGTCGTCCGCGAGCCCGCCCGCATCCCCTCCAACTGGCGCGCCCAGCGCACCCTCGACGAGGAGCTGCGCCGCCAGAACGTGGTCGGCATCGCCCTGAACGGCACCCGCGCCCTCACCCGCCACCTGCGCGACCGGGGCGCCATGCGCTCGGCGATCAGCAGCGTCGAGACCGACCCCAAGGCGCTGCTCGCCCGCATCCTGGAGCAGCCCCGCATGGCCGGTTCCGACCTGGCCGCCGAGGTCAGCACCGACACCGCCTACGAGATCCTGCCGCCCGAGGGCGTCCAGGCGCGCTTCCACGTCGCCGCCGTCGACCTCGGCATCAAGGCCATGACGCCCCAGCGCCTGGCCGAGCGCGGCTGCAAGGTCACCGTGCTTCCCTCCTCCGCCACCGCAGAGGACATCCTCGCCCTGGACCCGGACGGCGTTTTCTTCAGCAACGGCCCCGGCGACCCCGCCACCGCAGACCACTCGGTCAACGCCATGCGCGGCGTCCTGGACTCGGGCAAGCCGCTCTTCGGCATCTGCTTCGGCAACCAGATCCTGGGCCGCTCCCTGGGCCTGGGCACCTACAAGCTGCCCTTCGGCCACCGCGGCGTCAACCAGCCGGTCATCGACACCCGCACCAAGAAGGTGGCGATCACCAGCCAGAACCACGGTTTCGCCGTGGACGCCCCGCTCGACACCCCCTTCGACACCCCCTACGGCCGGGCCGAGGTCAGCCACATCGGCCTCAACGACCAGGTCGTCGAGGGCCTGCGGCTGCTGGACCGCCCCGTGTTCAGCGTCCAGTTCCACCCGGAGGCCGCCGCGGGTCCCCACGACGCCGCCGGGCTCTTCGACGAGTTCGTCGACCTGATGTCCGCCCAGCCCGCACCGGCTGCCAAGTAGTAAGAGGAACAGAGCATGCCGCGCCGTAGTGACCTTTCATCCGTCCTCGTCATCGGCTCCGGCCCGATCGTGATCGGGCAGGCGGCCGAGTTCGACTACTCGGGCACCCAGGCCTGCCGTGTCCTGCGGGCCGAGGGCCTGCGGGTCATCCTGGTCAACTCCAACCCGGCCACGATCATGACCGACCCGGAGATCGCCGACGCCACCTACGTCGAGCCGATCACCCCGGAGATGATCGAGAAGATCATCGCCAAGGAGCGCCCCGACGCGCTCCTGCCCACCCTGGGCGGACAGACCGCGCTCAACGCCGCCGTCGACCTGGACGAGGCCGGGATCCTGGCCAAGTACGACGTCGAGCTCATCGGCGCCAACATCGCGGCGATCCAGTCCGGTGAGGACCGCGAGGTCTTCAAGGGCATCGTCGAGCGCATCGGCGGCGAGTCCGCCCGCTCGCGCATCTGCCACACCCTCCAGGAGTGCCTGGACGCGGCCGAGGAGCTCAGCTACCCGGTCGTGGTGCGCCCCTCCTTCACCATGGGCGGCGCCGGGTCGGGCTTCGCTCACAACGAGGCCGAGCTGCGCCGGATGGCCAGCCAGGGCCTCGCGCTCTCCCCGACCACCGAGGTACTCCTGGAGGAGTCCATCCTCGGCTGGAAGGAGTACGAGCTGGAGCTGATGCGCGACACCAACGACAACGTGGTGATCGTGTGCTCCATCGAGAACCTCGACCCCATGGGGGTGCACACCGGTGACTCCATCACCGTGGCCCCGGCCATGACCCTCACCGACCGCGAGTACCAGAAGCTGCGCGATATCGGCATCGCGGTCATCCGCGAGGTCGGCGTGGACACCGGCGGCTGCAACATCCAGTTCGCCGTCCACCCCACCACCGGCCGGATCATCGTCATCGAGATGAACCCCCGCGTGTCCCGTTCCTCGGCGCTGGCCTCCAAGGCCACCGGCTTCCCGATCGCCAAGATCGCCGCCAAGCTCGCCGTCGGCTACACGCTGGACGAGATCCCCAACGACATCACCAAGGAGACCCCGGCCAGCTTCGAGCCCTCGCTCGACTACGTCGTGGTCAAGGTGCCCCGCTTCGCCTTCGAGAAGTTCCCCGGAGCCGACCCCACCCTCACCACCACCATGAAGTCGGTGGGCGAGGCCATGGCCATCGGCCGGTCCTTCCCCGAGGCGTTGCAGAAGGCCATGCGCTCACTGGAGAAGGCGGGCGTCGGCCTCACCTGGGCCGGACGTCCCGGCGACAAGGACGAGCTCCTGCGCCAGGCCGCCCAGCCCACCGAGCACCGCCTGCGCCAGGTCCAGCAGGCCTTCCGCGCCGGTGCCACGGTCGAGGAACTGCACGAGTCCACCAAGATCGACCCCTGGTTCCTGGACCAGATGCTGCGTCTGGAGGAGATGGCCCGCGTCCTGGCCACCGCTCCCAAGCTCGACGCCGGCCTGCTCCGCGACGCCAAGGGCCTGGGCTTCTCCGACGTCCAGATCGGAGAGATCACCGGTAAGACCGAGGACGTCGTCCGCGAGCTCCGGCACGCCCTGGGCATTCACCCCGTCTACCTGACCGTGGACACCTGCGCCGCCGAGTTCAAAGCCGAGACGCCGTACCTGTATTCCAGCTACGACGAGGAGACCGAGGTCCCCACCGGGGACAAGCCCAAGATCATCATCCTGGGCTCGGGGCCCAACCGCATCGGCCAGGGCGTGGAGTTCGACTACTCCTGCGTCCACGCCTCCTTCGCGCTCTCCGACGCCGGGTTCGAGACCGTCATGGTCAACTGCAACCCCGAGACCGTCTCCACCGACTACGACACCAGTGACCGGCTCTACTTCGAGCCGCTCACCCTGGAGGACGTCCTGGAGGTCGTGCGCGCCGAGCAGGCCGCCGGACCGGTCGTCGGCGTCATCGTCCAGCTGGGCGGCCAGACCCCGCTCGGTCTGGCCCGCCGCCTCAAGGACGCCGGGGTGCCCATCATCGGCACCAGCCCCGAGGCCATCGACCTGGCCGAGGACCGCGGCGAGTTCGGCAAGGTCCTGGCCGCCGCCGGGCTGCCCGCGCCCAAGTACGGCATGGCCTACTCCTTCGCCGAGGCCAAGGTCGCCGCGGACGAGATCGGCTACCCGGTCATGGTCCGCCCCTCCTACGTGCTGGGCGGCCGCGGCATGGAGATCGTCTACAGCGAGAAGATGCTCGCCGACTACATCGAGCGCAACGCCGAGGTCAGCCCCGAGCACCCGGTCCTGATCGACCGGTTCCTCGACGACGCCATCGAGATCGACGTCGACGCCCTCTACGACGGCAAGGACCTGTACCTGGGCGGCGTCATGGAGCACATCGAGGAGGCCGGCATCCACTCCGGCGACTCGGCGTGCACCCTGCCCTCGATCACCCTGGGCAGCGAGGACATCGAGCGCATCCGCTACTCCACCGAGGCCATCGCGCGCGGTACCGGGGTACGGGGCCTGCTCAACGTCCAGTACGCACTCGCCTCCGGCGTCCTCAACGTCCTCGAGGCCAACCCGCGCGCCTCCCGCACGGTCCCGTTCGTCTCCAAGGCCACCGCGGTGCCGCTGGCCAAGGCCGCTGCCCGCGTCATGGCCGGGACCAGCATCGCCGAGCTGCGCGCCGAGGGCATGCTGCCCCCCAAGGGCGACGGCGGCAACCTGCCCGCCGACGCCCCGGTGTCGGTGAAGGAGGCCGTGCTGCCCTTCAACCGGTTCATCAACAAGGAGGGCGAGGGCGTCGACACCATCCTCGGCCCCGAGATGCGCTCCACCGGTGAGGTCATGGGCCTGGACACCGACTTCGGTTCCGCCTACGCCAAGTCCCAGCTGGCGGTCAACGGCAACGTGCCCACCCAGGGCAAGGTGTTCGTCTCGGTCGCCAACCGCGACAAGCGTTCGATGATCTTCCCGGTCAAGCGCCTGGCCGACCTCGGCTTCGAGATCCTGGCCACCGAGGGCACCGCCGTGGTCCTGCGCCGCAACGGAGTCCGCGCCACCGTGGTGCGCAAGCACAGCACGGGCACCGGCCCGGGCGGCGAGCCCACCATCGTGCAGCTCATCCACGACGGTGAGGTCGACCTGATCGTCAACACCCCGTTCGGCAGCGCGGGCCAGTCCGGTCCGCGTCTGGACGGGTACGAGATCCGCACCGCGGCCATCGCGCGCGGGGTGCCCAGCGTCACCACCGTGCAGGGTCTTGCCGCCGCCGTCCAGGCGATCGAGGCGCGCGTGCGCGGCGACATCGGGGTGCGCTCCCTCCAGGAGCACGCCCAGGCGATCACGGAGAGCCGCCGGAGCTCCTAGGCTGTAACCAGTCCGCGTGTCGCGGGGAGCCGATCCCCCGCGACACGCGGACCGTACACCTGAGTTCCAGAGAGGCCACCACCACACATGAGCGACAACGGACCGGTGCAGACCAGGTGCCCCGTGCTGAACGTGCGCAGGGTGGACGCCTACTACGCCATCACCGTCGTCGCACCGGGCATCGCCGAACGCTTCCGTTCCGGCCAGTTCGTGTCGGTGGCGGTCGGCGGAGACCACTCCAGCACGCTGCTGCGCCGCCCCTTCGCCATCCACGACGTCAAACCGGATTACGGCGGCACCGTCGAGTTCCTGTTCGCGGTGCGCGGCAGCGGGACCGCCTGGCTGGCCGAGCGAAGATCACGCGACCTGCTCGACGTGGTCGGCCCCCTCGGTCGCCCCTTCCCCCTGCCCCGGGACCCGGTCAACTGCGTGCTCGTGGGCGGGGGCTCGGGCAGCGCGCCCCTGTTCCCGCTCGCCCAGTCGCTGCGCCGGCGGGGCTGCCGGGTGGACTTCGTGCTGGGCGCCGCCTCCGCCGACCGCGTGTTCAGCGCCATCACGGCCCGCCGCATCGCCGAGACCGCCGCCTTCACCACCGACGACGGCTCCTTCGGCACGCGCGGACGGGTCACCGACGTCCTGGGCAAGGTGATCGAGGAGGCCCGCTCCGACGCCGTCTACGCCTGCGGTCCCATGCCGATGCTGCGCGCCGTCACCCAGGTGGCGGGCGGTCACGGCATCCCCGTTCAGGTCGCCGTCGAGGAGACCATGGCGTGCGGGATCGGGATCTGCATGACCTGCGTGATCCCGGTGGTGGGAGAGGACGGCATCACCCGGATGGTGCGCTCCTGCGTGGACGGCCCGGTCTTCCGGGGCGAGCAGGTGCGCTTCGACGACGTTGGCACCATTCCCTTCGACGCCCTGGGCGCACCCGGCTGGAAGGGGACCGGGGCCTCCCTCGCCGCGGAGTCGGCCCGCGACATCGCCTGACACCCACCGCCCGACACCGACAGAGCCCCGACAACCACGGCAGTGCCTCTGGCAGGCCACGAGCGAGCGAAGGCACGTGAACGCAGACCTCAGGACCAGGCTGGGCTCCCTGCGACTCCCGAACCCGGTGGTCACCGCCGCCGGGTGCGCGGGGTCCGGGCGCGAACTGGCGCAGTTCTTCGACATCGGGGAGATCGGCGCCGTCACCACCAAGTCGTTGATGCTGGAGCCGCGCGCGGGACGGCCCGCACCGCGCATGGCCGAGACCCCCAGCGGGATGCTCAGCACCACGGGCATGCAGGGGCCGGGGGTTGACGTGTTCCTCCAACGCGACCTGCCCTGGCTGCTCTCCCGCGGCGGCCGGGCGATCGTGTCCATCGCGGGCTCCAGCGTGGGCGAGTTCGGTGAACTCGCCCGACGGGTCTCGGAGGCGGAGGGGGTCGGCGCCATCGAGGTCAACCTCTCTTGCCCGAACCCGGCCGACCCCGCGGGGCGCCACTTCGCCGACGACGCGGCCCAGGCCGCGACGGTGGTGCAGACGGTGCGCTCGCACGCGCGCTCGGACGTGCCGGTCCTGGCCAAGCTCGCCGCGGACGTGCCCGACGTGGTGGAGCTGGCCGGTGCCTGTGTCGGCGCCCGCGCCGACGGGCTGACCATGATCAACACCCTGCGGGGGATGAGCGTGGACACCCGCACCCTGCGCCCGGCGGTGGCCGGGGGGATGGGCGGGCTGTCCGGCCCGGCGATCCGCCCCCTCGCCGTGGGGTGTGTTTTCCGGGTGCACGAGGCCTTCCCCGAGGTGCCGATCATCGGGGTGGGCGGGGTGCGCACCGGGACCGACGTCCTGGAGTTCATGGCGGCGGGGGCGAGCGCGGTGGCCGTGGGGACGGTGAACTTCTCCGACCCCTCGGCCTGTACGCGGGTGCTCCGGGAATTCACCGAGGCACTGGACGCACGGGGTGTGTCCCGGGTCTCGGACATCGTGGGGGCCGCCCACCGGGCCGGAGCTGGCGTGTGACGGACTGTGTACAGGTCCGCACCGCCCCGACCTGCCTGAACGGCGTTGAGATGGCTCTGTGTGGCCGTTCGGCTGCGACCGGCTCCATCGTGTGGGTTCGTGGGGAACGCGCGCCTACGGCCGTCTGAGTGGCCGTTACGGGGAAGTGACGTGGAATGCGTGCATGAAGCGTCCGATCCGGGGAATCGCACACCTTGATGGTGTGCACATGACAGTGAACGTGCATCGGAAAGTACTTACGTAAGAACAGACGCAAGTACGGACGTAAGGCACGAACGGATGTTTTCTGGCACCGGCGCCGAACGCCGGTGGCACACGATTGGAGATACCGAATGACCGCGCCCTCCGCGCCCATCGCCGTCGCGATCGACGCCAACGAGATCGAGACGGCGGCCACTTGGGCCTCCGCGGTCGCACCTCACGTGAGCACGGTGAAGGTGGGCCTGGAGCTGTACCTGCGGTACGGCCCCGAGGTGGTCAGCGCTGTGCGCGGCGCCAACCGGGTCGGGGTCTTCCTGGATCTGAAGCTCCACGACATCCCCGCCACCGTCGCCGGTGCGGCGCGCAGCGTCGCGGGCCTGCGGCCCTCGATCCTGACGGTGCACGCCACCGGGGGCGCGGACATGGTCCGGGCGGCGGTCGAGGCCGCGCCGGACACCAAGATCGCGGCGGTGACGGTGCTCACCTCCATGAACGAGACGGACCTGGAGCAGGTGGGGCTGCTCGGTCCGGCACGGGACGCCGTGCGGCGCCTGGCGGCACTCTCGGTGGGCGCGGGTGCGCGCGCACTGGTGTGCTCGCCGCAGGAGGTCGCACTGGTGCGCTCCGAGGTGGGCCCCGACATCACCCTGATCACCCCGGGCGTGCGCCCGGTCGGTGCGGACAAGGGTGACCAGTCCCGGGTGGCCACCCCGGAGGAGGCGATCGAGGCAGGGGCGGACCTTCTCGTCATCGGTCGACCGATCACCCGTGCCGCGGACCCCGGCGCGGCGGCGGCCTCCATCGCGGCCGCCGTACGCCGCGCCGGGGTCCGCGTCTGAACCTCTTCGGTCGGCGCTGTGGGGCCTTGCGCTGGGCGGACTCGGCGGTGAGGAGGACGGGGTGGGAGCGAACGGTGCACTTGCCCCATCACTCACGGTTGTGGATCACAGACGGTCACTAATTTGGTGTGACCAAAACTAGGAAAACATAGCGAAGAGTGACCCGCGTCACCGCTGGGTGACCTGCGCTGGTGGAACGCTTTCCCAGGTCATCAATCGGGACCAAAGTCCTGATTTTCGTCTCCGACCGCAATTGGTTGGTGACTCTGGGTAGTTCCTTCAATGAAATAGCCCTTGAAAGGGCACTTTACGTTGCCTAACAGGGGTCAGACCTACTAACTTGCGCAGGCGTCCGCCCTCTACAAACGAGTAGAAATCCGAGGTGACCCGGCGTGGCCCTTCCTCCCCTCACACCCGAGCAGCGCAGCGCGGCTCTCGAGAAGGCCGCCAAGGCCAGAAAAGAGCGTGCGGAGGTCAAGAACAAGCTCAAGAACGGCGGCATCTCGCTGTCCGAGGTCCTCTCCAACGGCCTCAAGGACGACGTCATCGGCAAGATGAAGGTTTCGGCTCTGCTGGAATCCCTCCCCGGTGTCGGCAAGGTGCGAGCCAAGCAGATCATGGAGCGGCTCAACATCGCTGAGTCGCGTCGTGTCCGGGGGCTCGGTACCAACCAGCGTGCCGCCCTGGAGAGCGAGTTCGGCGACCTCGCCAAGTAACACCGGTCCGGTGCACACACCGGCCAACACCGCGTCCGCAGCGTCCCCCACAGTCGCGCGGAGCCGTCGCAACTGGTGACGGCGGGCGGTGAGCAGCAAACCGACGCCGCGGTCGGCGGACGGATGGGCCCCAGGTCACACTCCGTCCGCCGTGCCGCGGCTCGGTGGTATAAAGGGAGCTTCCCGCGACCGTACGCTGCGCCCCCGGGCGTCAGCACGAGCCGCCCGCGGCGCGTGCGTGCCGGACCGCGAGCCCGGTCCCAGGCAGCTCGCACACGAGGCCCACGGCCCACCGCGTGGCGGAGAGCCGAATGGAAGCCTGATACTCACATGCCTGCGCAGACCGCAGACCAGTCCCGACCGGCCGAGAAGCGGCTGACCGTCCTGTCCGGCCCCTCCGGCGTGGGAAAGAGCACGGTCGTGGCGCACCTGCGCCAGGTCAACCCCGACGTGTGGCTCTCGGTTTCGGTGACCACCCGCAAACCCCGCCCCGGCGAGCACGACGGGGTCCAGTACCACTTCGTCACCGACGAGGAGTTCGACCGCCTCGTCGCCGAGAACCAGCTTCTGGAGTGGGCTCAGTTCGCTGGCAACCGCTACGGCACCCCGCGCGGACCCGTCGAGGAGCGCTTGGGCGAGGGCGTCCCCGTCCTGCTCGAGATCGAACTCCAGGGCGCGCGCCAGGTGCGTGAGTCCATGGACGACGCCCTGCACGTCTTCCTCGCCCCGCCCTCCTGGGAGGAGCTGGTGCGCAGACTGACCGGCCGCGGCACCGAGACCGACGAGGTGATCCAGCGCAGGCTTGATGTCGCCAAGGTCGAACTGGCCGCGGAGAAGGAATTCGACACAACCCTCGTGAACACGTCCGTACAGGAAGTGTGCGACGAGCTGCTAGCGTTGATGACCGCACCCAAGGTGTGATATTCGGCCGCGCCAGGCACCGAAGCACTGGCGGCGGCCTCCGCCTCGGGTCGCCGAGAACCTGGCTTTTCCGAGAACACATACATCCAACGTCACGGCTTTCGACGAGCCGGAGACCGTCCCTGGGGGTAGCAAAGTGGCTGGTACCGAGCCCGTCGCCGAAGGCATCACCAATCCGCCGATCGACGACCTGCTGGAGTGCGTCGACAGCAAGTACAGCCTGGTCACCATGGCCTCCAAGCGGGCCCGCCAGATCAACGCCTACTACGCCCAGCTGGGCGAGGGCCTGCTGGAGTACGTCGGCCCGCTGGTGGAGACCCAGGTTCAGGAGAAGTCCCTGTCCATCGCCCTGCGCGAGGTCAGGGCCGGCCTGCTCAGCGCCGAGCCGTACGAGGGCAACTAAGACATCCGCTGCACGCCCAGTGCACCTGGCCGGGGTTCCTCCCGGTGTCACCGACCGCGCCCGTCGCACCCCCGCCCGGGGCGTGCGGCGGGCGCGGCCTGGTAGAACTCCTTGTGTGAGTGACACAGAATCCGTTCCCCAGGTGGTCCTCGGCATTGGCGGGGGCATCGCCGCCTACAAGGTGTGCGAGCTGCTCCGGCGGCTGACCGAGTCAGGCCACCGCGTCCGGGTCGTGCCCACGGCCGACGCCCTACGCTTTGTCGGCGCGCCCACCTGGGCCGCCCTGTCCGGCCAGCCCGTCGAGACCGGCGTGTGGGACGAGGTCCACGAGGTCCCGCACGTGCGCATCGGCCAGTCGGCCGAGCTCGTCTTCGTTGCCCCGGCCACCGCCAACCTCATGGCCAAGGCCGCCGCGGGGCTGGCCGACGACCTGCTGACCAACACCCTCCTCACCGCCCGATGCCCGGTGGTCTTCGCCCCGGCGATGCACACCGAGATGTGGGAGCACCCCGCCACCCAGGCCAACGTGGCCACGCTGCGCTCGCGCGGAGCCATCGTCCTGGACCCGGCCGTGGGCCGCCTGACCGGTGCTGACACCGGCCGCGGCCGCCTGCCCGACCCCGTCGAACTCTTCGAGGCCGCCCGCCTGGTGCTCCGCCGCGGCGCCGCCACCGAGCCCGACCTCGCCGGCCGACGCGTGGTGATCTCCGCCGGAGGCACCCGCGAGGCCATCGACCCGGTCCGTTTTCTCGGCAACCACTCCTCCGGCCGTCAGGGGTACGCCCTGGCTCGCACCGCCGCCGCCCGCGGCGCCGACGTGACCCTGGTCGCCGCCAACGTCAGCCTGCCCGACCCCGCCGGGATCCGCCTGGTGCGTGTGGGTTCGGCCGTGGAACTGGCCGAGGCCATGGAGGCTGAACGCGGCGGCGCCGACGCCCTCGTGATGACCGCCGCCGTCGCCGACTTCCGCCCGGTCACCAGCGCCGCCTCCAAGATCAAGAAGTCCGGTGCGGCCCCCGCGCCCATCGAACTCGTGGAGAACCCGGACATCCTGGCCGGACTGGTCGAGTCGCGGAAGAAGGAGCGGACCGGACAGACGATCGTCGGGTTCGCGGCCGAGACCGACGACGTCATCGACAACGGCCGGGCCAAGCTGGCCCGCAAGGGCTGCGACCTGCTCGTGGTCAACGAGGTCGGCGGCGGCAAGGCGTTCGGCACCGACGACAACAAGGCGACCGTGCTCGGCGCGGACGGGACGGTCGTGGACATTCCCACAGGCCCCAAGGAAGACCTCGCCGACCGTGTGTGGGACCTGGTGGTCGAACGCCTGCCTGACAGGGCCTCCTGAGGGTCCCGCGGGCCCCGTTCACCAGGGCTCCAGAACGCTTCGAGCCCGTTCAGGTGAAATCCCCTCATCGCCACGCTGGATTCCTACCGCCGAGTACGACACACTTCCTTCGGGTGCCCTTGTCCAGCTGACTAGGCTGGCCACGGGGCGTCCGTCCCCACCAGTCCCGTTAGAGTGGACCAATAACCAACCGCGTCGGTCGGTATTGCCGCCCCGGCAAGCAGCCGGGGAGCGTGCGACGCCGCACCGACACATGTCAGCCAGCAGCCGCTGCAAGGAGTCACGCAACGTGTCCCGCCGCCTTTTCACCTCCGAGTCGGTCACCGAAGGCCATCCCGACAAGATGGCCGACCAGATCAGTGACGCGATCCTCGACGCGATGCTCGCCACCGATCCCGGCAGCCGGGTCGCGGTCGAGACGCTGATCACCACTGGTCAGGTCCACATCGCGGGTGAGGTCACCACCCAGACCTACGTCGACATCCCCGCCATCGTGCGCGAGAAGATCCTCCAGATCGGATACGACTCCTCCGCCAAGGGCTTCGACGGTGACTCCTGCGGGGTCAACGTCTCCATCGACGCGCAGTCCCCGGACATCGCCCAGGGTGTCGACACCGCCTACGAGGCGCGTGTCGAGCACGAGGACGACGCCCTCAACCGGCAGGGCGCCGGCGACCAGGGCCTGATGTTCGGCTACGCCAACCGCGAGACGCCCGAGCTCATGCCGCTGCCGATCAAGCTGGCGCACTCGCTCTCCGAGCGCCTGGCCGAGGTCCGCCGTGGCGGCACGGTGCCCTACCTGCGTCCCGACGGCAAGACCCAGGTCACGGTCGAGTACGAGGGCCAGACCCCGGTCCGTCTTGACACCGTGGTGCTCTCCACCCAGCACTCCGCGGACATCAACCTCGAAGAGATGCTGACCCCGGACATCCGGGAGCACGTCATCGAGCCCGTGATCGCCGCCTACGGCCTGGAGTCGGACGACTACCGCCTCCTGGTCAACCCGACCGGCCGCTTCGAGATCGGCGGCCCGATGGGTGACGCCGGTCTGACCGGCCGCAAGATCATCGTCGACACCTACGGCGGCTACGCCCGCCACGGTGGCGGCGCCTTCTCCGGCAAGGACCCGTCGAAGGTCGACCGCTCCGCTGCCTACGCCACCCGCTGGGTCGCGAAGAACATCGTGGCGGCCGAGCTGGCCGAGCGCGCCGAGGTCCAGGTGGCCTACGCGATCGGTAAGGCGCACCCGGTGGGTGTGTTCATCGAGACCTTCGGCACCGAGAAGGTGGCCCCGGAGCTGATCGAGAAGGCCGTCAAGGAGGTCTTCGACCTGCGTCCGGCCGCCATCGTGCGCGACCTGGACCTGCTGCGCCCGATCTACTCCAAGACCGCCGCCTACGGCCACTTCGGCCGTGAGCTGCCGGAGTTCACCTGGGAGAGCACGGAGCGCGCCGCCGCGCTGCGCTCGTTCGTGGGCGCTTAGGCGTCACACCCCTTTCACCCGTCGAGGACGGGCGGCCGACACGGCCGCCCGTCCTCGGTGTGTTCGGGGCTTTCCGCACGCCTTACGCCCCATTTGACTACTCTGTGTTATTAATTGTGCGCAGAAAGTCATTTGATGTGCCGCCATGCGGAGGGGGAACACCATGGCCGTGTCAGCGGCGGTGTCGGCGTTCGGGCTGGCTGCGTTGATCGCGCTGCCCGGTCAACCGCTCTCGACGGAGGAGGGGCCGGTCCTCGGGGCCGGGGCCCTGCACGTCACGGTCGAGGAGGAGCAGTCCGAGGAGCGGCTGCGCCCCGGGGATCGGGTGGAGTACACCGTCAAGGTGCGCAACGCCGGTTACGAGGCGCTGCCCGACGCTCAGGTCGTGCAGTTCCTGCCGCCCTCGATGCGCTACGTCTCCGGAGCCCCGGAAGGGGTTGAGGAGGGCGTGGCGGAGTGGGCGCAGCCCTTGGAGCCGGGAGAGCGCGCCGTCCTCACTGTGGTCGGCGAGATCACCCGGGTGCCCGAGGGCGCCGGGCAGCCGGTCTCCACCGTGTGCCTGCGCCCCGAGTCCGGCGCAGCCCTCGCCTCCTGCACCTCCTCCGTCCACGAGGTCCAGCGTGTTCTGCCCTTCGTCTGGGTGGCGGCGGGCCTGTTCATCGTGCTGTCGGCTGCGGTCGCCGTGGGCGGCTACCTGCGCTACCGGAGCACACGCAGGCCGCGTCCGGAGCCGCCGGCGCCGAGCAACCACAGCCCGGGTTCGGTGCCCAACATCCGCACATTCCCGGGTCGAGCGCCCGTCTACCAACTGGATTCCCGCCGTTAGGCGCGAAGATCGCACGGGTCGCACCCATATGGGTGCGACCCGTTTCATATGTCGGATATGGCAAGGGTTTGCCCGAGACTTTCCACGCGAGTCCGGTGTCGCGATGTGACTTTGTGTAGTCATGAGCGCACTATCTGCTTATGGATTACTGCTCTGAATACGCGCCCAAGGCGCCCAAGTCCACTGTCAGCGCCCGCAGTCTGATCCGGATGGCGGCTGTCTCCGCCAGCGCCGCGATCGTCGCTCCGTTCCTGTGGGGGATGACCCCCGCTCTGGCCGACGACACCCAGCGTGCGGACCAGTCGGTCGAGTCGGTCGTCGCGCCGTCCGCTCCCACCGCTCCCTCGGCTCCGGTGGTCGTCGAACTCCCCGATGTGGTCGCCAATACCCTGCCGGACCAGGTCCCCGCTGAGGTCAGAGCCCAGGTCGAGGCCCCGGCCGCGGTCCCTGTCGCAGAGGGCGGGGACTCGCAGAAGGGCGGGGAATACTACCCGCCTGAGAAGCCTGGCAAGCCCGGGAAGCCTGGTGAGGACGGCAAGCCCGGGAAGCCTGGTGAGGACGGCAAGCCCGGGAAGCCTGGTGAGGACGGGAAGGACGGGAAGGACGGGAAGGACGGGAAGGACGGGAAGGACGGGAAGGACGGCAAGGACGGCAAGGACGGCAAGGACGGCAAGGATGGCAAGGACGGCAAGGACGGCAAGGACGGCAAGGACGGGAAGGATGGCAAGGACGGCAAGGACGGGAAGGATGGCAAGGACGGCAAGGACGGCAAGGACGGCAAGGACGGCAAGGACGGCAAGGACGGCAAGAAGGGCAAGGACCACAAGCACAAGGACCACAAGGACCACAAGGACAAGCACGACAAGCACAAGCACGACAAGCACAAGGACCACAAGGGCAAGGGTCACAAGCATGAGGGCCCGGTCCTCGCGCAGACCGGCGCTTCGGTCGCCATCCCGGCTGTCGGCGGTGCCCTCGCCGCTCTGACCGGTATCGGCGCCATGGTGCTCGGCCGCCGTCGCGCCTCCTCGGAGCAGGACGACAACAACTAGCGCACCCGGTCACCCCGACCTGAACGCGCGAACGGGCCGCACCCCGCGAGGGGTGCGGCCCGTCAGTGTCTTCTCTTCGGGCGCGAGCCTCAGCTCATCTCGCCCAGAGCCTTCTCCGCCTCGGCCAGCCAGGAGCGGCGGGCCTCCAGGGCAGCCTCGTGCTCCTTGATCCGTCGAGCGTCGTTATTGGCTCGGGCCTTCTCCAACTTGGTCTCCAGCCCCGAGATCGCCGCCGACAGCTGGTCGACGGTGTCCTTGGCCCGGGCCCGTGCCTCGGGGTTCGTGCGCTCCCACTCGGCGTCCTCGGCCCGACGCACGCTGTCCTCGATCTGCCGGAACGCGCCCTCCAGCTGGTCGCGCATGTCGCGGGGCAGGTCCCCGGCCTCCTCCCAGGCCTCCTGGAAGTCACGCAGGCGGGCACGGGCGCGGCGCGGGTCGGTGATCCCGGGGATCTCCGCCTTGGCCTCGGCCAGGATCCGCTCCTTGGCCTCCGCATTCACCTGAAGCTCCGCGTCACGCTCGGCGAAGGTCGCGTTACGGGCGTCGAAGAAGGTGTCCTGGGCGGCCTTGAACCGGGTCCACAGCTTGTCCTCGCTGGCCCTGTCGGCCCGGCCGCTGGCCTTCCAGCGCTGCATCAGGTCGCGGTAGGCGCGGGCCGTGGGTCCCCAGTCGGTGGAGCCCGACATGGCCTCGGCCTCGGCGACGATGCGCTCCTTGTCGGCGCGCACACCCTCCCGCTGCTGGTCCAGGTTGGCGAAGTAGGCCTTGCGCCGCTTGGAGAAGGAGTTGCGGGCCGCGGACATGCGCTTCCACAGGGCCTGCTCGGTGGGTCGGTCAGCCCGAGGGGCCTTCTTCCACTCCTCGATGAGCTGGAGCATCCGCTCGCCGCCGGACTTCCAGTGCGTGGTCTCGGCCGCGACGCGCTCCGCCTCGGCGACGATCCGCTCCTTGGTCTCGCGGGCCTGGCCGCGGGCCTCCTCCTGCGCCTGCTTCTGCTCGACCTTGCGCTCTTCGGCGCGGCCGGACAGCTGGTCCAGGCGGCGGATCAGCGACTCCAGGTCACCGACCGCGTTCGCGTCCTTGACGGAGTCGCGCAGCTTGTCGATGCTGGTCATCGCGGCGGAGGCGGACAGGTCCGTGCTGCGCAGCCGCTTCTCCAGCAGCTCCACCTGGGTCACGAGCGCGTCGTACTTGTTCCGGTAGAAGGCCAGTGCCTCCTCCGGAGCACCCGCCTGCCACGATCCGACGACCCGTTCGCCTTCACCTGTGCGCACATAGACCGTGCCGTCATCGTCTACGCGGCCCCAAGGGTCCGTGGTCACCGTGTCCTCCTGCTGTCATGAACCCGACCGGTCGGGGTCGGGTTCGGGTCGTCGCGGCGGTACCGCGCCTGTTCGTGATGGGAACCACCGTGCACCAGCACGATATCCATACGTTTCGGCGGACAACGACGCGCCGTGTTTCAGATCAACGCAGACCGGGAGTTCCGCTGCCGGTCGTCGTGCCGTCGGTCGGGCTCGTTTCCCGCTCCGCGAAGGAGCGCAGGTCGAAGGCCTCGGTGTACCCGGCGACGGTGACCAATATTGCATTACCACGCGCTTTGGCAAAGAGCCCGGGCGCACCCGGTGATCGAATGGTGATCAAACGCGTTCGCCCGCGGGACCCGCCGATTGGCCCGCCCGGAACCGGCTGGGTAGGCTCTGCGGCTGAGGGACGTGCGCTCAGGCCGTGGTCGGAGGCGTTCCAGCCCCTCACCGCCAGCAGAACCACCAGGACTTAGGACGACTGCCGCCGTGCTCATCGCCGCGCTTCCCACCGGGCCCCTCTCCGCGAACTGCTACGTGCTCGCACCGGCTCCGGGCGGCGAGTGCGTCATCGTCGACCCCGGCCAGGACGCCGCCCCGCAGGTGGCCAAGGCCCTGGCCGAGCACGGGCTCACCCCCGCCGCGATCCTGCTGACCCACGGGCACTTCGACCACGTCTGGTCGGCCGCCGAACTCGGTGACCGCCACGAGGTCCCCGTGTACCTGCACGGCTCCGACCGCGGCCTGCTCACCGCGCCCGCCGCGGGGGTCGACGCCGGTTTCGCGGCTCAGCTCCAGATGCTCCTGGGCCCGGGCCCCTACCCCGAACCCGCCCGGCTGACGCAGCTGGAGGGCGGGGAGAACCTGACCCTGGCCGGGATGGAGTTCGAGGTCGAGCACACCCCCGGCCACACCCCGGGCTCGGTCGTCTACGTCACACGCACCGAGGACGGGGTGCCGGTGATGTTCGCCGGGGACCTGGTCTTCGCCGGGTCGATCGGCCGTACGGACTTCCCCGGCGGCGACGGCGACGCGATGAACACCAGCCTCGCCAAGGCCGTCCTGTCGCGCGGCGACGACACGCAGATCCTCCCGGGCCACGGCCCGGCCACGACGGTGGAGCGCGAGCGCGCCACCAACCCGTACCTGCGCGGCGTCGCGGGCTGACCACGGGCCGGAGCCTGGCCGACCCGGGGCCGGAGCGGGGATGACCCTGGGCCGGAGCCGGGCTGACCACCGGCCCTCCCGATTCAACCGGGGGACCGGGCGGCGCCGTTGGCGGTAGGATTCCAGTGTTCAAGGGGCAATGCCATGCCTGCAGCCGGGCCCGGTCTCGGGCTCCCCGGCATCCTCACTCAGCCGTGTAGTTAGTGGACTTGGTAACTCATGCATCGTTACAGGACTCATTCGTGTGGTCAGCTCCGTAAGGAGCACGTCGGGCAGCAGGTGCGCCTCTCTGGCTGGGTGCACAACCGCCGGGATCTCGGTGGCCTGCTCTTCGTCGACCTGCGCGACCACTACGGCGTCACGCAGCTCATGGCCCGCCCCGAGTCCCCGGCGTTCGAGGAGCTCAGCAGGATCTCCAAGGAGTCGGTGATCCAGGTCACCGGCCTGGTCGCCGCCCGCAGCTCGGAGAACGTCAACCCGAACCTGCCCACCGGTGAGATCGAGATCGAGGCTGCCGAGGTGGAGGTGCTCGGTACCACCGAGGAGCTGCCGCTGACGGTCTTCCCCGAGGACAACACCTCCGAGGAACGCCGCCTCACCTACCGCTTCCTGGACCTGCGCCGCGAGCGCATGCACCGCAACGTCATGCTGCGCTCGCAGGTGGTGGCCTACATCCGCCAGAAGATGACGGAGCTGGGCTTCAACGAGTTCCAGACCCCCATCCTCACCAGCTCCAGCCCCGAGGGCGCCCGCGACTTCCTGGTCCCCTCCCGTCTGCACCCGGGTGAGTTCTTCGCCCTGCCGCAGGCCCCGCAGCAGTTCAAGCAGCTGCTGATGATCGCCGGGTTCGACCGCTACTTCCAGATCGCGCCCTGCTTCCGCGACGAGGACAGCCGCGCCGACCGTTCGCCCGGCGAGTTCTACCAGCTCGACGTCGAGATGAGCTTCGTCGAGCAGGAGGACGTCTTCGAGGTCATCGAGAAGGTCATGACGGACGTCTTCCGCGAGTTCTCCACGGACTGGGAGATCACCTCCCCGTTCCCGCGGATCGCCTACCGCGACGCCCTGCAGTGGTACGGGACCGACAAACCCGACCTGCGCGCGCCGATGAAGATGGTCGACGTCTCCGAGCTCTTCGGCAAGACCGACTTCCGCGCCTTCGCGGGCAAGAAGGTCCGCGCCCTGGCCGTCCCGCAGGTCGGCGACAAGCCCCGCAAGTTCTTCGACGGCATCGGCGACTACGCCGTCGAGCAGGGCGCGAAGGGCCTGGCCTGGCTGAAGGTCGGCGAGAACGGTGAGCTCACCGGTCCCATCGCCAAGTTCGTCACCGAGATCACCGACGAGCTCCTCCAGACCCTGGGCGCCGGTCCCGGCTACGGCCTGTTCTTCTGCGCCAGCGAGGACGAGGCCGAGATCAACAAGATCATGGCCCCGGTCCGCGTCGAGGCCGCCAAGCGCGCCGACCTCTTCGAGGAGAAGGTCTACCGCTTCTGCTGGATCGTGGACTTCCCGATGTTCGAGCGCTCCGACGAGGGCCACATCGAGTTCAGCCACAACCCGTTCTCCATGCCCCAGGGCGGGATGGACGCGCTGGAGAACCAGGACCCGCTGGACATCCTCGCCTGGCAGTACGACATCGTCTGCAACGGTACGGAGCTGTCCTCCGGCGCGATCCGTAACCACTCGCCCGAGATCATGTACAAGGCCTTCGACATCGCGGGCTACGACAAGGACGCGGTCGAGGCGGAGTTCGGCGGCATGCTCAAGGCGCTGAAGTTCGGTGCCCCGCCGCACGGCGGCATCGCCCCCGGCATCGACCGGATCGTGATGCTCCTGGCGGACGAGCCCAACATCCGCGAGACCATCGCCTTCCCGCTCAACCAGAACGCGCAGGACCTGATGATGGGCGCCCCCGCGGTCGTCTCGGACCAGCAGCTGCGCGACGTGCACATTCGCACGGTGATCCCCGAGGACAAGAAGAAGTAACCGGGCAGCCCCCGGACCGCACCGCGAGGCGTCGGCCATCGGATCCGTCCGGTGACCGGCGCCTCGCTTCTATCGCCTGGATTTCCCTTCCGCCCCCTTGTTAACCTGGGCCCGTGCCGTACGTCATGTACCTCTAGAGCGAGCCAGGGCGCCCGTCCACAGCTGAGTGGTCACGGGTGCCAGACGCATGTCCTGACCCCTTCCGCGGGTCACATCGTCAGCTCGTGTCGGAGGAACATTGACTGCCCTCGAACTCAGATCAGCGCTGCCCGCCGGAGAGCGTGCCCAGCTCACCGCGACCGGCCTCCACATCGCCCGAGGCGGACGCACCGTGCTGTCCGGCGTGGACATGACCGTCACCCCCCGCTCCCGGTTGGGCGTGGTCGGTGAGAACGGCCGCGGCAAGTCCACCCTGCTGCACATCCTGACCGGGGTACTCGAACCCGACTCCGGAACCGTCCAGCGCATCGGCACGCTCGGCGTCGCCGAACAGGAGATGGAGTCCGCCGACGGCCGTACCGTCGGGGACCTGATCGACATCGAACTCGCCGACGCCCGCGCCGCCATGGCCGCGCTCGACGCCGCAGCCGAGGGGCTGGCCGCCGGGGACCCGAAGGCCACCGAACGGTACGCCGAGGCGCTGGACACCGCGGAGGTGCTGGACGCCTGGGACGCCGACCGCCGGGTCGACCTCGCCCTGGAGAAGCTGGGCGCGGTCACCGACCGGTCGCGCCCGCTGGCCGAACTGTCGGTCGGGCAGCGCTACCGAGCCAGGCTCGCCTGCCTGCTCGGGGCCTCGCACGACTTCCTTCTCCTTGACGAGCCCACCAACCACCTGGACGCCGCCGGGCTCGACTTCCTCACCCAGCGGCTGCGTGGCCACGCCGGCGGCGTGGTGCTGATCAGCCACGACCGCGCCCTGCTCTCGGACGTGGCCACGACCATGCTTGACCTGGATCCGAGCCGGGACGGCCGACCCCGCGTGTACGGCGGGGGCTTCGCGGGCTACCAGGAGGGCAGGCGCGCCGAGTGGGAACGCTGGGCGCAGGAGTACGAACAGCAGCGGGTCGAGCACGCCCGCCTCACCCAGGACCTGTCCGAAGCACAGAACCGGCTGGTCAGCGGTTGGCGTCCGGACAAGGGCACCGGCAAGCACCAGCGGGCGACTCGTGCGCCCGGGCTGGTCCGCGCCGTGCACCGCCGCCGGGACGACCTGGAGGCGCACGCGGTCACCATGCCACCGCCCCCGATGCGGTTCCGGATGCCGGAGCTGCCCACGCGGCCCGGGGTGACCCTGCTGCGCGCGGAGGAGGTCACCGTCCGCGGAAGGCTGGACCGGCCGGTCACGCTCGCCCTGGAATCGGGTGGGCGGCTGGTGGTCACCGGACCCAACGGGGCGGGCAAATCGACCCTGCTGTCGGTGCTCGCCGGACGGGTTGATCCGACCGGGGGAGCGGTGCGCACCGCGCGTACCGCCCGGGTACGGCTGCTGACCCAGGAGTCGCCGAGCACCGGGGCCGGGCGCGCCCACGGCGTGTTCGCCGCCCACATGGGGCGACTGGTCAGCCAGGGTGTGCTGGGGGAGAGCGAGACGGTCTCGCTGAGCTCCCTCGGGCTGCTCGCCGCGGCGGACCTCCGAAAGCCGCTGCATGATCTGTCCATGGGCCAGCAGCGCAGGCTCCACCTGGCGCTCGCGCTGGCGTCGCGTCCGCACGTGCTGCTGCTCGACGAGCCGACCAACCACCTGTCCATCGCGTTGGTGGACGAGCTCACCGAGGGCCTCGGCGCGACGGGCGCGGCGGTGGTGCTGGCCACCCACGACCGTCAGCTCCGGCGGGACGTCGGTTCCTGGGAACAGCTCGACCTCGGGCTGATCGAACCGGGGCCCGAACGGGTGACCGAACCGGTGGTCGAGCCGGTCGGCTAGCGACCTTCGGGGGCGCCGCGCGGAGCAGTGCGCGGCGCCCGTTGTCCGTCCGTTTGCCTGTGCGTCAAGGGCGGAAGGCAGAGGTCAGGGTTTGGTGGCTCCGCACCGCTGGCAGCAGATGTCCTCGTCCTCGGGGTTGCTGTGGGTGCAGAGCCGGCAGGTCCACTCGCACGCGGTGCCGTGGAGGAGCGATCCTGTCGCGGTTCGGGCGCGTTCAGGGTGCATGGTGAGTCCTCGGGGTGTTTGACGAGTTCTCGACTGACCAGTTCGGTGCCCGTAAAGTCCCTGCTTTGAACGTGCCACATTCGGCCAGAAAGTGAAAATAGGTGATAAACAGGCCAAAGACCCCGTCCGTAAAGGGGAAGAAGACGACACGCGGATGCGGGCGGGCCCGTCATCCCCTACCGTTGGGGGCGAATCACCCTCCCACGCCGAGAGTCGCACGTGTCCTGGAGTGAACACAGTGCATCTACGGGGCCCATTCCCATGGGGGGCTAAGTGGGGGCGGAGTGCATTTCTGTGCTGCCGAGTCACACGGGCGTAACGATTCACGCCTTGTGGTCGGTAGGGTACGGCCCCGGAGTGGAACCAGCCGTTACCCCATCACGTTGACGGACCATGAGGGATCCGTATTCGACGAGGTGGCGCAGCCGACGGAGGACGGGTGCCGAGGCATCCGGTCCGGTTTCCTGCCCGGGCCGGTCCAGACGTCGGACATTACAATGAGCCGAATCGGTACGTTCCAGGGGTGACCGCGCCTGACGCGGGTGTGACGTCCGAGCCGACATGAGGATGAGTCATACGTGAACGGAAAACGCGCTTCAGGCGATGGCTCCGAGGGTGCTCTCGCGGAGGCGTTCCGTCATGCGCCCGAGCCCATGGCGGTCACGGGGGCCGACGGCGCGATCCAACACGCCAACCACGCGTTCACCGAACTGTTCGGCCGCGGTGCCGCTGAGCTCACCGACCGGCCCTGGTTCGGACTCCTGGACCCGTCCGACACCGAACACGGTTTCCGGGCCCACCACGACGCGCTCGCCGGGAAGTGGAACCGCCGCTTCCGCCTGCGCCTGGCCGTCAGCGACAAGTCCTCCCGGCTCTCCGAGGTCGAGCTGCGGCCCTTCCCGGTCAACGGCGACGGCGCCTCTCCGCCCCGTGATTCCTCCGGGCCCGCCGTGATCGTGCTCTTCCACGTGCTGTCCACGGAAGAAGCGGATCTGCGCGTGGTCGGTGAACTGCGCACCGACAACTCCGACTCCGTCCTGTGGAGCCTGGACCTGAGCAGCGGGCGTCTGCGCGAGCTCTTCGGCCCCACCCCGCTGGGCGCGCTCCTGGCAGGGAACGACCGAGAACTCGAGCGCATCCTCGAACGCATCCACCCCGACGACACCGCCCGCGTACGCGACGCCATGGCGGCCTCCTTCGCGGGGCGGGACTACGAACAGCGCTTTCGCATCTTCGACCGCCTCGGCGACGAACGCTCCCTGCACGTGCGTGCCAGGTACGTGCCCGGCCAGCCCGACCGTCTCGTCGGGATCATCGACGACGTCACCGAGCACGTCCAGCTGGTGCGCAGGCTCGCCGACCGCCGCCGCACCGAGGCCGAGCACGGCCGACTGGTCACCGAACTCTCCGCCAAACTCGTCTCGGCCACCACCGTCGACAAGGTGATGGACCTGCTCAGCGAGGAGTTCCTGCCGATCTTCGGCGGTACCGGCGCCGCGGCCCTCTACGTCGAGGACGGCCTGCTGCGCACCTCGCCCAGCGCCCGTGAACGCGGCAACGTCTCGCAGATAGACGGCCGCCGGGCCGACGACACCGACTACCCGATGGGCGCGGTGATCCAGGACCGCCAACCCCGGTTCTTCGAGAGCCGTGCCGAGATCGTCAGCCGCTTCCCCGCCGCGGTCGAACTCATGCGCTCGGTCCGCGGCCAGGCCTGGGCCACCGTGCCGATCTTCGGCGACGGCAAGATCGCCCTCGGCGTGTGGCAGATGATCTGGGACCGCCCCCACCACGCCAGCCGCGACGAACGTGCCCTCATGCTGACCTTCGCGGGGCTGGCCGGTCAGGCGCTGCAGCGGATCAAGGCCCAGCAGGCCGAGCTGGAGCTGGCCGACGCCGTACAGCGCCGCATGCTGCCCCGCCAGGTGGCGAGCTTCCCCGACATGGACATCGCCACCAAGTACCTGCCCTCCCGCGCGGAGTGGCGGATCTGCGGCGACTTCTACGACGTCATCGAGCTGCCCGACAACAAGGTGGGCCTGCTCGTCGGCGACGTGCAGGGCCACGGCGTGGAGGCGGCCGCTGCCATGGGCCAGATCCGGGTGGCCTTCCGCGCCTACGCCACCAACCAGTCCGACCCCGGAGTGGTCCTGGGCGAGACCAACCGGTTGCTCACCGAGACCGGCGAGATCGTCTTCGCCACCTGCGGTTACCTGGTGGTGGACCGGGGGAGCGGGGTCATGCAGGCAGCCTGGGCGGGCCAGCCCCCGGCGGTGCTCGCCGCCAAGGGCGCCTACGAACTGTGGTCCCCCGAGACCGGCCCGCCCCTGGGCGTGCTCGCCGATACCGAGTACACCGTCACCACTCGTGTCCTGGCCCCGGGCACCACGCTTCTGCTGTGCTCCGACGGGCTCGTGGAGAGCTCGGAGGTCGACATGCAGGACGGGCTGGCTCAGGTCGGGGAGGCGCTCGCCGAGCACGGGGAGAACCCCAAGGCCGCCGCGCAGGTCCTGGCCGAGATGGCCCCCGCGGGCCGGGGCGACGACATCGCCCTGCTGGTCACCCGGATGATCCCGCGCGCCACGCCCCCGCCCGAGCAGGCGGAGAGCCCGGAGAACCTGTCCGTCCCCACCACCTGAGCGGTCGGGAACGCCTCCGGGGCCGGCACCGAACACCGGGAACCGGCCGGGAAAGTCCTCGCTCTCACCTACCCTGGGTGGGTGTCCGAAACACTGTTCGACGATGCCGGGGCCGAGGCCGCCAAGGGACAGGAGCCGCTGGCCGTACGCATGCGGCCGCGCTCCCTCGACGAGGTCGTGGGCCAACGCCACCTCCTGGGCGAGGGCAGCCCGCTGCGCCGCCTGGTCGAGGACGACGCGCCCATGTCCGTGTTCCTGTGGGGGCCCCCGGGAACCGGGAAGACCACCCTGGCCACCGTGGTCAGCCGGGTCACCCGGCGCAGGTTCGTGGAGCTGTCCGCGGTCAACGCGGGCGTCAAGGACGTGCGCGCCGTGGTGGAGGAAGCCAAGCGCCGGATGGGCATGAACGGCACCCGCACCCTGCTCTTCGTGGACGAGGTGCACCGCTTCAACAAGACCCAGCAGGACGCGCTGCTGCCCGCGGTGGAGAACCGCTGGGTCAGCTTCATCGGCGCCACCACCGAGAACCCCTTCTTCTCCGTGGTCAGCCCGCTGCTCTCGCGTTCGCTGCTGCTCTCCCTGGAGTCCCTGGACGACTCCGACGTCCGCGCCCTGGTGGACCGCGCGCTCACCGACGAACGCGGGCTGGACGGCCGCTACACCCTCACCGCGGAGGGCGCCGACCACCTCATCCGGCTGGCCGGGGGCGACGGCCGCCGCTCCCTGACCTACCTCGAAGCCGCTGCCCTCGTCGCCGGACCGCCCACTCGTCGCCCGCCACCACCCTCAAACGACGCCTCCGGCGCAGTGGCTTCCACTCGTCGCCCGCCACCACCCTCAAACGACGCCTCCGGCGCAGTGGCTTCCACTCGTCGCCCGCCACCACCCTCAAACGACGCCTCCGGCGCAGTGGCTTCCACGACGGAGCCCGTCGAGATCACCGCCGAGCACGTCGAACGCGCCGTGGACCGCCACGCCGTGCGCTACGACCGCTCCGGCGACCAGCACTACGACGTCATCAGCGCCTTCATCAAGAGCATGCGCGGCTCCGACCCCGACGCCGCCCTGCACTACCTGGCCCGCATGATCGAGGCGGGGGAGGACCCCCGGTTCATCGCCCGCCGCCTGGTCGTGCACGCCAGCGAGGACGTCGGGATGGCCGATCCCACCGCCCTGCAGACCGCCGTCGCCGCCGCCCAGGCGGTCGAGCTGATCGGCATGCCCGAGGCCCGGATCAACCTCGCCCAGGCGGTCATCCACATCAGCATCGCCCCCAAGTCCAACGCGGTGATCACCGCCATCAACGAGGCCCTGACCGATGTTCGCAGGGGCCAGGCCGGACCGGTCCCCGCACATCTGCGTGACGCCCACTACAAGGGCGCGGCCGACCTCGGACACGGCAAGGGCTACCGCTACGCCCACGACTTCCCCGGCGGGGTCGCTCCGCAGCAGCACGCCCCCGAGGGCCTCACCGAACGCCAGTACTACCGCCCCACCCAGCACGGGGCCGAACGCCGCTTCAGCGAGATCCTGCAGAAGATCAAGGGCGTCCTCAAGAGCGGTAGTTAGCCCGCGACCCGGTTGTGCGAACGGCCCCGGGCAGGAGATCGGCCCCAGTCACGCCAACGGCCCCGGCGTGGTGCGCCGGGGCCGGAACAGCTCCGAGAGGTCAGTCCGAGAACAGCTCGACGACCTCCACCACCTCGCGGGGGCCGTCACCCTCCTGGTCCTCGGCGAAGGTGATCTCGACGATCATCACCGGCCCCCAGATCAGGTAGTCCATGAAGTCGTTCCCGGTCAGGTCCCAGGTGCCGCGCGCCTCCTCGTCGAGGAAGACGTGCTCGGGGGCGGCACAGAACCTGGCGCACTTGACGTCGGCGTCGGGCCGGATGACCGCCTCACCGGCCTCTCCGTCCTCCTCCCACTGCTCGGACCAGGCCTCGTGGCTGGGGATGCCCTGGTTGCGGGGGATGTCGTCGTCCCGGGTGACCGGCGTGTACACCCAGGTCCGCTCCTCGACCCCGGCCTCTGGTTCCTCCTGCTCCGAGGGGTCGAAGCGCACCACCAGGGTGTTCGACTCTTCTTCGTCAGCGGCCTCGTCCTCGGGTTCGTCGGAGATCTCGTCGGCCACCGGATCGGCCTCGGCGCTCCCGCCGACCATCTGCGAGATCCCCCAGACCCCGCCGCCGATCAGTACCGCGGCCATCGAGGCCGCGCCCACCAGGAACAGGGTGCGGGTGGGGCGGCGGTTGGACATGCGCCCCTCCAACCGGATCACCTCGGGCACCCGGGCGGGCGGTTCCACCGCGTGCCACTCGCGTTCGAGGATCCGGCCGATCTCCTCGCGGCTCCCGGTGACCAGGACCTCGCCCTCCTCACCCGTCTCGGACCGCGCGGCCTCCGTCTGCCACACCGCGATGACCGCCCCGGTCACCTCCCGCAGGCTGGGCCGCTGGTCCGGGTTGGGGTCCAGGGCGCGGCTCACGACCGGGCGCAACCCCTTGGACAGGCCGTCCAGGTCGAAGGAGCCGGTGGCCACCCGCTGGGCGATCTCCTCGGGCTCGCCCGGACCGAAGGGCAGCCGTCCGGTCCCGGCGAACGCGACGACCGCACCCCAGGCGAACACGTCCGCGGCGGTGGTCGCCACACCGCCCCGGTAGCGCTCGGGGCTCAGCCAGGTGGCGCCCGAACCGCGCAGCCGCTCGGAGTCCGCGGCGATCGCGCACTCCATGATGTGCGGACCGTGCGACTCCAGGAGGATCTCGCTGGGCCGCAGAGAACCGTGCGCCACCCCACGCGCGTGCAGGGCCGAGAGCCCCTCGGCCAGCGCGGTGGCCAGCGCTATCACCTTGCCGAAACCGAGTCCGCCGCGTTTGGTCACGTAGTGGGAGAGCCGCTGACCGGCGAGGTAGGGCATGGACAGCCACGGCGGGTTCGCGTCGGTGTCGAAGGCCAGCGGGGTGACCACCCGGTGCGACTCGACCGCGGACAGGTTGCGCAGCCGCTGTGCGAGGGCGGGGTAGACGTCGGGCGACTCCAGTTCGGGGGAGCGGAGCACCTTCACGGCGATCAGACGGTCGCTCGCGGTGGGGGAGGCGGTGTCCACCGCGGCGTAGACGGTGCCCGTGGCACCTGAGCCCAGACGTCCGAGCACGAGGTAGGGGCCGATCCGTGACGGGTCGTCCGGGTAGAGAGGGGCCAGGTCCGGTGGTACCAGTACGGAGATCTCTCGGGGAGAACGAGGGCTCATGGGTGTCCTGTCGGTGCTTCTCGGCCAGCGGGGGAGCTTCGGTGTCCGGACATCGTAGTGAAGATCCCGCTCTGTAGTGATTCTCGCTCACGACCGCCGCCTGCGTCGATCCCCTCGGCCTCCACCGGCCAGGACGGAATGGACCCTTGTCGAATTCGTGACAGGTTCCGTCACGAGCCACACCGTGGCGTGCCCACGCGTCCCGGCCGAGGACGCGATAGGGTCAGCCGAAACCAGCCGCCCCGGCCCTCGCGGTGTGGGGCGGCGGACACGGCTCGGGAGCCCCGACCCGGCGCAGTCGCTGGTCCCCCGTACCCGTTTTCCGGTCCGCCGGTGCGCGCCCGAGCGCGCGCCGCGGCCGTTCGCACACCCTCGAAGCAACCCTCTATCTGCCCTACGGAGCCTTCATGCTGACCGGAGGAGAGGTCGCCGCACTCGTCGCCGCGGTGGTCTGGGCGGTGCTGGCCACGTTCCTGTGCGTGGCGCTCGTCAAACTGATCAAGCTCATCAACGAGACCACCAAGGTCGTCTCGGAACTGGGGGACCGGACCCCGCCGTTGCTGGACGACGTGGCCTCCACGGTGGAGCGCACCAACACCTCACTGGAGCGGGTCGAGGAGATCACCGCCAACGTGCAGGCCTCCTCGGAGGACGTCTCCACGATGACGGCGCTCACCAGGTCGGTGTTCACCGGCCCGCTGGTGAAGGTCGCCTCTTTCTCCTACGCCATCCGCCAGGTGCTGGGCCGCCGCAAGGCCCTGGCCGTGATGCGGGGCCGCAAACGGAAGGAGAACCGGTGATCGGCCGACTGCTCTACCTCGCCGCGGGGGCCGCGCTCGGCGGTTACGTGGTCCACCGGGTCAACCGGGCCCGCAACGCTCTGACCCCCGGCGGTATCGCCGACCGGGTCGAGGGGCGGGTCAACGAGTACCGGGGCGCCCTCCAGGAGCTCAACGAGGACCTCACCGAGGAGGTCCGGCTGCAGGAGGAACAGATGCTCCGCCGCTACGCGCCCGGGCACCGGACCCTGAGACCGGCCGACGACACACCGCGAGGACTCCCCGGCCGTGAGTAGTCGCAGTTCGCGGCGGATGGCAAAGTGCGCCGGGAACCGCGAGCGGGACGGGATCCGGTCAGACCGTCAGGTCACATCCGAGAACCACGGGCCTGTGACGTGCGTCTGTAGGGTTGATCATCCAGCCGACCGACGGAGGTAGTGCCGTGTACCCGCAGCAACCGCCCCAGGGTCCCGACGAGGGTGGCCACGACCCGTACCAGCAGGACCCGTCCGGGTATCCGGGTCAGCCCGGACCGTACGGTAACCCCGGACAGCAGGGACCGCCCGTCTACCCGGGGACCCCTCGGCAACCCGACAAGATGCCCGGCACGGCGATCACCGTGCGGGTCCTCATGTTCATCGGGGGCGCCTTCGGCCTTCTCTTCGGAGGGCTGCTCCTGCTGGTCGGCCTCGGCCTCGTCGCCGACCCCGAAACGACGCAGGAGGTCCTCCGGGAACTCCAGGACTCGGGCCTGTACATCGAGGCGGCGGAGCTCACTGCCCTCTTGGGGACCATGGGCGGCGTCATGTTCGGCTACGGCGTCATCTCCACCGCCCTCGCTTCCTTCATGGGCAAGCGCAGCGCGGTGGTCCTGTGGCTGATCGTCGTCTTCCAGGCCCTGGCGTCCGTGACCCTGATGCTCGGCCTCGTCTTCGGCGGTATCGGTCCAATCCTCCCGCTGATCTTCACGATCACCATGATCGTGCTGATGCTGGTCCCGCCCACCCGCGCCTTCTACACCCCCAGGCCGCCCACGCCCTACACCGGGTACTGACGGTCAACGCTCGGGTCGGGGGCGTTCGATTCGGGTCACCCTCCTCACGGGTGCGCCCTTCGACGGACTGATCCCGCTGATCTTCCACGGCGCCATGCTCGGCCTCATGTACTCCGCACAGGTGAAGGCCTTCCACGGGGTCCAACGGCCCTGATCACGGCCGATCCGTTCGGGATACGCCAGTGGTCGGCGGCGATAGCCTTGGAATGGCCGAGCCGCCGCCGTTGTCATCAACGGTGCGGGTCTTCGGCGGCCACAGCAAACCATGCGCGCAGGCGTGGCGGTTCCCTCTACGATGGGCCCCTATCGACCACGCGTGACCACGGTCCCACCCAGGGACAACCCCGCCGCCACGGGGCGGCGGAGCCAAATACCAGGAGGGCATCAATGGAGACGGCAGAGATCGCGCGCCGCTTCCTCAGTTTCTTCGAGAAGAACGGACACACCGTGGTGCCCTCGGCAAGCCTGATCGCCGAGGACCCCACGCTGCTGCTGGTGCCGGCAGGCATGGTCCCCTTCAAGCCCTACTTCCTGGGTCAGCGCACTCCCTCCTACAGCACCGCCACCAGCGTCCAGAAGTGCATCCGCACCAAGGACATCGAGGAGGTCGGCAAGACCTCCCGGCACGCCACCTTCTTCCAGATGCTGGGCAACTTCTCCTTCGGTGACTACTTCAAGGAGCAGGCGATCCCGCTGGCCTGGGAGCTCGTCACCACTCCGGTGGCCGAGGGCGGCTTCGGGATCGACCCCGAGAAGCTGTGGGTGACCGTCTACCTCGACGACGACGAGGCCGAGGCGATCTGGCGCGACAAGGTCGGCGTCCGCCCCGAGCGCATCCAGCGCATGGGCATGGAGGAGAACTACTGGTCGATGGGGGTCCCCGGCCCCTGCGGCCCCTGCTCCGAGATCTTCTACGACCGCGGCCCCGAGTACGGCGTCGAGGGCGGCCCCGAGGCGGACGAGAACCGCTACATCGAGATCTGGAACCTCGTCTTCATGCAGTACGAGCGGGGTGAGGGCGGCGACAAGAGCGGCTTCCCGATCCTCGGCGACCTGCCCAAGAAGAACATCGACACCGGCCTGGGCCTGGAGCGCCTCGCGGCGGTCCTGCAGGGCGTCGACAACATCTACGAGACCGACATCATCGGCCGCGTGCTGCACCGCGCCGCCGAGCTGACCGGCACCACCTACGGCGAGAACCACGAGCAGGACGTGATGCTCCGCGTGGTCGCCGACCACGTGCGCAGCGCCGTCATGCTCGTCGGCGACGGTGTCAAGCCGGGCAACGAGAAGGCCGGGTACGTCCTGCGCCGCATCCTGCGCCGCTCGATCCGCAACCTGCGCCTGCTCTCGGGCACCGACGCCTTCTTCCTGCACGAGCTGACCGAGGTCAGCATCGACGCGATGAAGGACATCTACCCGGACCTGCTCGACAAGGCGGGGGTCATCCACGGCGTCATCGACAACGAGGAGCGCAACTTCGCGGACACCCTCCGCGCGGGCACCACGCTCTTCGGCCGCGCGGCCGAGCGCACCCGCGCCGAGGGCGGCACCGTCTTCTCCGGCACGGACGCCTTCCAGCTGCACGACACCTACGGCTTCCCCATCGACCTCACCCTGGAGATGGCCGCCGAACAGGGCCTGAGCGTGGACGAGGGCGCCTTCCGCGAGCTCATGCAGCGCCAGAAGGACACCGCCAAGGCCGACGCCAAGGCGAAGAAGCTCGGCAACGCGGACATCTC
This sequence comes from Nocardiopsis exhalans, assembly GCF_024134545.1. Lineage (GTDB taxonomy): Bacteria > Actinomycetota > Actinomycetes > Streptosporangiales > Streptosporangiaceae > Nocardiopsis > Nocardiopsis exhalans. The sequence goes on along the minus strand of NZ_CP099837.1, from coordinate 5,265,997 downwards.
GCTCTACGCGCAGATGCACGAGAGGGCCGGGAACACCGAGTTCCTCGGCTACACCGAGTCCGAGAGCGACTCCCGCGTCAAGGGCATCGTCGTGGACGGGTCCGGGGTCCCGGCCGCGCGCGCGGGCGACAGGGTCGAGATCGTCCTGGACCGCACCCCCTTCTACGGGGAGAGCGGCGGCCAGCTCGCCGACACCGGCACGCTGACCGTGGACGGGCGCGGCGTGGTGGACGTCGAGGACGTCCAGAAGCCGCTCCCGGGCCTGTTCGTGCACCGCGGCACCGTGCGTTCGGGCGAGATCGTCCTGGACGACACCGTGCACGCGGCGATCGACACCGGTCGCCGCCACGCGATCGAGCGGTCCCACTCGGCGACCCACCTGATCCACTCGGCGCTGCGCAACGCGATGGGTCCCGCCACCGGGCAGGCCGGTTCGGAGAACCGCCCCGGCCAGCTGCGGTTCGACTTCACCGCCGACAACGCGCTGGGCAACGAGCGCCTGGCCGAGGTCGAGGAGGAGGTCAACACCGTCCTGGCCGGTGACATCTCGGTCCAGACCGAGGAGAAGAGCCTGGACGAGGCGCTGAAGATGGGCGCCCTGGCCATGTTCGGCGAGAAGTACGGCGACCGCGTTCGGGTCGTGGAGATGAGCGACTACTCGGTCGAGCTCTGCGGCGGTACGCACGTGGGCTCCACCGCCAGGCTCGGCATCGTCAAGCTGCTGGGGGAGTCCTCCATCGGCTCCGGCGTGCGCCGGGTCGAGGCGGCCGTGGGCGTGGACGCGTTCAAGCGCCTGTCCAAGGAGTCGGCCCTGGTCGGCCAGCTCTCCGAGCAGCTCAAGACGCCGCGCGAGGAACTGCCCGAGCGGATCGACTCGATGGTCTCCCGGCTGCGCGCCGCGGAGAAGGAGATCGAGAAGCTGCGCGCGGCGCAGGTGCTCCAGGCCGCCGGTGAGATCGCCGCGAAGGCGCGCCGCCACGGTGCGGCGCTGGTCGTGGCCACCGAGGCGCCCGAGGGTGCCAGCGGCGACGACCTGCGCAAGCTGGTGCTGGACGTGCGCGGCCGCCTCGGCGAGGACGAGCCCGTGGTCGTGGCGATGACCGCCGTGCCCAAGGACCGTCCGGTCGTGGTGATCGCCGCGAACAAGGCCGCGAACAAGGCCGGGATCAAGGCGGGCGAGCTCGTCGGGGTGGCGGCCCGCGCCCTCGGCGGCGGTGGCGGCGGCAAGCCGGACATCGCCCAGGGCGGTGGCAGCGACGCGGCCAAGGTCGACGAGGCCCTGCGCGCCGTGGAGGCGCGCGTCGCGGGCGCCTAGGCGCTTAGCGGTATGCCAATGACACCGCGCCCCGTGCGGCCCTCAGCGGGCCACACGGGGCGCGGTGCTGTCTACTGGGGTTCACCCCGATGTGAACGAAAGCACGGCCACAGACACCCCTCGGACTCTGGGTGCCCCGGGGCAGGGGCCGGGTGATTTACACTCGGACGGTACGAGTTCGCCCCGGCCCCCGCCGCCACAGCCCGATCTGAGGCATGAGGCCCGATTGGGGAGGGGCGGCGGGCGTGCCATGGGCGAGGCTGCGCACCGTCATCGAATCGGGCATACTGTGGCGCGTCACAGCCGATTCCCATGGCTGTCTGCGCGGATTTCGCCGCGATCCAGCTGATGAACAGGACCACCGTGTTGAGGATTTTCCGGCAGCGGTGCTGTGCCGTCGACCGCACAGCCCGACTGAGCAGCTTCCCCGCCCACGGGGAGGCATCCTCTTGAGGCAAGGTGTACGCCTGGCGATCGACCCGGGCAACGCGCGTATCGGGGTCGCGGCCAGCGACCCGAGCGGTATGCTCGCCAGCCCGGTGGAGACCATCGCGCGCGGCCGGGGCGACCTGCAACGCATCGCCCTTCTCGTGCTGGAGAAGGAGGCCCGCGAGATCGTCGTGGGCTACCCTGCTTCACTGTCTGGCCAAGAGGGACCGGCCGCCCGGTCCGCTCGCGAGTTCGCGAATACCTTGGCCCGGCTCCTTGACCCCGTCCCCGTCAGGCTCGTGGACGAACGACTCACCACGGTGACCGCCCAGGGCCAGCTGCTCTCCGGTGCCTCCTTCGGCAAGAAGGGCGCCAAGGGCGGCCGGGCCCGCCGCTCGGTCATTGACCAGGCGGCGGCCACCGTGCTCTTGCAGAGTGCCTTGGACCAGGAACGGTCAACAGGCCATCCCCCGGGCGAGATCGTCCGTGCCAGCCAGGGAGATTCATGACCGACAGGGATGACTACCCCGATCCCTACCGTCGTCGTGCCGACCGCGAAGGCGGCTACGACTACGATCCGCTGACCGACCCGCTGCCCGCCCAGCCGCCCTCGCGCGGACGCCGGGCGCGCCCGGGGCCGCCGGACAGCGGTGAATTCGGGCACACCGGGCCCTCCAGCGGGGAGTTCCGTACCCCCAGGTACGCCGACCCCGGGCCGGCGGAGTTCGACACGCAGAACCCGGCCGCGCCGCCTCCCGGCCGCCGCCGCAGGGCCGAGCCGCCCGAGGACCAGGCCGCCTGGGGCGGCGAACAGCCGACGGCCCCGCCCCGGCGTTTCGGCGCCGCGGACGCGCTGCGCGGCAGCCGTGCAGCGCGCGGCGGCGGACAGGGCGCTCAGCGGCCCGCCCAGGGATCGCCCTCGGACACGGGCAGCCACCAGCGGCCCGCTCCCGGATCGCTTTCGGATACCGGCAGCCATCAGCGGCCCGGCAGCGACTCCACCCAGGAGGCTCTCGCGGCCCTGGCCAACCTGGGCGGGGCCCAGAACCCCGGCAACCAGGCCGGCCCCGGGGCGCCGACGGCTCCCGGCACACCGGTCCCGGGAGCCCACGACGAACCCCCTCGCCGGGCCCGGCGAGCACGCGCCGAGGAGCCAGGGGAGGGGCAGTCACCCTTCTGGGGCGACGACGCGGACGAGCCCACCCCCGCCTTCCTGGCCGATGACGCCGCTGAGGAGCCCAAGGGGCGCCGCGCCCGCCGCAAGCGCGCCAAGCAGGCCGAGGCCGAGCCGCTGCGCGACTCCGGCACCTTCTCCGCTCAGGAACCGGAGGCCGAGGAGCCCAAGGGGCGCCGTGGCCGCCGTCGTGCCCGGCGTGCGGCGGAGGAGGCGCCCGCGGACTCCGGCGCCTTCCTCGCCCAGGAACCCGTGGACGAGGAACCGGCCGGACGCCGCGGCCGTCGCCGTGCGGCCCCGGCCCCGGAGCCGGAGGAGGAGCCCCGCCACTCCGAGACCTTCGCCACCGCCCCGGTCACCGACACCGGAGCCTTCGCCGAGCTGTCCAACCTGGATGACGAGGAGCCCCTGACCGACACCGGTTCCTTCCTCGCTCAGGAACCGGAGGCCGAGGAGCCCAAGGGCCGCCGCGGCCGCCGTCGTTCCCGCCGCGGACGCCGTGCCGAGCCAGAACCGGAGCCCCGGGCAGAGGAGGAGCCGGAGGAGGTCGAGGAGGACCTCTACGAGGAGGACAGCCTCGAAGACATCGCCGCCTCCTACGGCGACAGCCGCGCCAACCGCAAGCGCGCGAAGCGGGCCAAGGCCGCCCAGGCCGCCCGGCGCAACGCGGGCAAGCCCAAGAGGCGCAAGAGCAAGGGCCTGATGATCCTGCTCGTTCTGGTCCTGATGCTCGTGGTCGCCGGCGGCGGTTTCGCGGTCATGCGTACCTACGTGTTCCCCCCGGACCACGGGGGTTCGGGGGAGGGCGAGGTCGTCTTCACCATCGCGGAGGGGCAGAGCGGTACCGCCGTCGGCCAGAGCCTCGTGGAACAGGGCGTGGTCGCCAGCGTCCGCGCCTTCACCAACGCGCTCGGCGAGCAGGGTGACGCCCTGGTGCCCGGCACCTACTCCCTGGCCGAGAACATGAGCGGCGAGAGCGCCGTCGCGGCTCTGCTCGACCCGGAGAACCGGCTCGGCGGGCGGGTCACCATCCGCGAGGGCCTGCGCTCCGAACAGGTCCTCCAGCACCTGGCCGACAACACCGGCCTGTCCTTGGAGGAGCTGCAGGACGCCTACGCGCAGACCGGCGAGCTCGGCCTGCCCGACTACGCGACGGAGGGGGCCGCGGGCTACCTGTTCCCGTCCACGTACCGGTTCGAGCCGGACACTGAGCCCCTCTCGATCCTGCGCACCATGGTCACCCAGTACCGCCAGGTCGCTGAGGAGCTGGACCTGGAGGCGCGCGCCGCCGACCTCGGCTACGACGCCAACGAGGTCATGGCGATCGCCTCCATCGTCCAGGCCGAGAGCGGCGGGGTCGACGACATGGCCAAGATCTCCCGGGTGGTGCACAACCGCCTGGACATCGACATGATGCTCCAGATGGACAGCACCTGCTTCTACGCCATCGGCGAGTACGGCATCGCGCTCAACAACGACCAACTGGCCCAGTGCGAGTCCGACACCAGCGGGTTCGACACCTACCACAAGACCGGTCTCATCCCGGGCCCGTTCGTGGCCCCGGGCGAGGACGCCATCGAGGCGGCCCTGGAGCCGGAGGAGGGCGAGTGGCTGTACTTCGTGGCCACCGACCCGGAGAACGGTGTCACCGAGTTCGCCGAGACCTACGAGGAGTTCGAGGTCCTCAAGCAGCGCTTCCAGGAGACCTGGGGCGGCGGCGGCCAGGCCGAGGGCGAGGGCGAGGAGTGATGCGCGCCGCCGTCCTGGGTTCGCCGGTGGCCCACTCCCTCTCCCCGGTCCTGCACTCCGCGGCCTACGCGGCCCTGGGGCTTCGGGACTGGTCCTACGGACTGTTCGAGTGTGATGAGGAGGGGCTGGCGCCCTTCCTCGAGGGGCTGGACCCGGCCGATTGGGCCGGGCTCTCCCTGACCATGCCGCTCAAGCGCCGGGCCATGGAGCTGGCGGTCGAGGTCACCGACCTGGCCACGGCGGTCGGCGGGGCCAACACCCTGGTCCGCCGGGGCTCGGGCTGGGCGGCGCACAACACCGACGTCGAGGGCATCGCCACCGCGCTGACCGAGGCCGGTGTGGCTGCCCCCGGTAGCACGGTCGTCCTGGGGGCGGGGGCCACCGCGGCCTCCGCCCTGGCGGCCCTGCGTGAGCTCGGCTCCGCCGGGCCGGTCACCGTCCTGGCCCGCGACACCGCGCGCACCCGCGAGGTCACGGCGGCCGCCGAGCGCCTGGGCCGTCCGGTCGAGGTGGCCCCGCTGACGGAGATCGACCGCCACCTGGACGCCGACCTCGTGGTGTCCACGCTGCCCTCGGGCGCCGCGGACGCGCACGCCGAACGTCTCGCGGCCTCCCGGGCCGATCTTTTCGACGTGATCTACGCCCCATGGCCGACCACGGCGGCTGAGGCCGTCGCGGCCCGGGGCGGGCGGGTGGTGGGCGGTTTCCCGATGCTCCTGCACCAGGCCGTCGCCCAGGTCAGGCTGATGACCGGGGTCGAGGACGTCCCTGTCGCGGCCATGCGGGCCGCGGGCGAGGTCGAGCTGGAACGGCGGTCGGCCCAGGCCGGGGTCTGACCTCCGGTCCGGAGGGCGGCACGGGTGGCCAGGTGGCCCCCGGGTCCTGCTATATTGGACGTAATCGACTTGGTCCGGTGTGCACAGCACGCCGGAACCGCAAGCGGAGATGATCCTCCCACCTACCGGGCCTCGCCCGTGTGGGTCCCGGTCAGACGATGGGTATACCATCCTGTGTTCGTCGTTCACCCCTGTGCGGGTGGCCGAAGGCCAGGTGGCGGCTCCGTCGTGAATGTCCGGTCGGATCGCCCCGCTTGCACACGCTGGCGGGGTTTTTCGCTTTTTGGTGAGATCCCAACGCGGGCGGGTGGCCTGAACAAGCACGGGCGACCCGGTCGAACAGGCCGACCACCACACGGTGGGCGGCCGGTCCCAGGTAATCCGAGAAAGCTAGGGAGGGGTCTCATCAGCACAGAGCCCCGCATCAATGACCGTATCCGGGTGCCCGAGGTCCGACTTGTCGGACCCAACGGTGAGCAGGTCGGAATCGTCTCCGTGCAGGACGCGCTGCGTCTGGCCCAGGAGTCCGACCTCGACCTCGTCGAGGTCGCACCGACCGCGCGCCCGCCGGTCGCGAAGCTGATGGACTACGGCAAGTTCAAGTACGAGTCCGCGGTCAAGGCCCGTGAGTCGCGCAAGAACCAGTCGAACACGATCATCAAGGAGATCAAGCTCCGCCCGAAGATCGACCCGCACGACTACGAGACCAAGAAGGGTCACGTCGTCCGGTTCCTCAAGAGCGGTGACAAGGTCAAGGTGACGATCATGTTCCGCGGCCGTGAGCAGTCTCGGCCCGAGCTCGGGCGCAGGCTGCTGGCGCGTCTGGCCGAGGACGTCCAGGACCTCGGGACGGTCGAGTCCCAGCCCAAGCAGGACGGCCGCAACATGGTCATGGTGATCGGTCCGCACAAGCGGCGTTCCGAGCACAAGGCCGAGGCCCGTGCCGCGGCGGGGGACAAGACCCGCCGCGACGAGAGCGACCAGGCGTAAGGCGCCAGGGTTAGTCCCCCACCGCCCGGCCGTCGTGAAGGCGGGAACCGGGTGGTGGGGTGGGCTGTGCGCGAACAGCTCGTGATGCACCGGTGTGCGACGGGATCCCGCCGTAGTGGCGGAACAATCGCGTCATCCGTTCCCAGTAGCGGGTGCCGCGCCGACGGAGTAGGAGACGACGGCGACATGCCGAAGAACAAGTCCCACAGTGGAGCCAAGGACCGTTTCAAGGTCACCGGCTCCGGCAAGATCATGCGCCGCCGTGCCAACAAGAACCACATCCTTGAGCACAAGACCTCCAAGCGCAAGCGGAAGCTGGGCACGGAGGCCGAGCTCGCTCCGGCTGACACCAAGAACATCAAGAAGCTCCTGGGCATGTAGCTCCAGAGCATCTTCCGTCCTCCTTGGCAGGCCCGTGCGCCCGACCCGGTCGGCGCGCTGAGGCGCCCGGAGGACAACCACCTGAAGCGAACACGGCCGCCGGGCCCGTCCTGGTCGGACCGGTCGGCGCGCCGTGCGCGCCGGAAGAACCAATGAGGGAGTCACTGTGGCACGCGTGAAGCGGGCTCTCAACGCCAAGAAGAAGCGCAAGGTCGTTCTCGACCGGGCCAGTGGTTACCGCGGGCAGCGCTCGCGCCTGTACCGCAAGGCCAAGGAGCAGATGCTCCACTCGATGACCTACTCCTACCGGGACCGCAAGGACCGCAAGGGGCAGTTCCGTCGTCTGTGGATCCAGCGCATCAACGCCGCCTCCCGCGCGCACGGCCTGACCTACAACCGTCTCATCCAGGGCCTGAAGCTGGCTGAGATCGAGGTCGACCGTCGCATGCTGGCCGAGCTGGCCGTCAACGACGAGGCCGCCTTCGCCGTCCTCGTGGAGAAGGCCAAGCAGGCCCTCCCCACCACCGCCGCGGCCTAAGAGCGGGCAGCAGCTGGCAGGCAGTAGAAAACAGATCAGGTAGCGATGGCGAGCCACGAGTTCACGAGTGTCCGGTCACCCAGGATCAAGGGGGTTCGGCGGCTCGCCAAGCGCACCTTCCGTCAGCGCGAGCGGCGCTTCCTCGCCGAGGGGCCGCAGGCTGTACGGGAGGCCCTGGCCGCCGTCAACGGCGGAGACGGGCGGTCCCCCTACGGCGGGGCCGCCCGCGGCGTTGTCGAGGTCTACGCCACGGCGGAGGCCATGCAGCGCCACATCGACCTGATGGACGCCGCCCACACCGCGGGCGTGCCCACCCACCGGGTCAGCCTTGACGTCATGTCCGAACTGGCGCAGACCATCACCCCGCAGGGGGTCATCGCGGTCTGCGACTTCGTCGACGTCCCCCTGGAGAGCGTCACCGACGTGCGGCTCGCCGTCGTCCTCTCCCATGTGCGCGACCCCGGCAACGCGGGGACGGTCCTGCGCACCGCCGACGCGGCCGGTGCCGACGTCGTGATCTTCACCGACGCCTCGGTCGACCCCTACAACGGCAAGTGCGTGCGGGCCTCCGCCGGAAGCCTGTTCCACCTCCCCGTGGTGGTGGGGGTCCCGGTGGCCCGGGCGGTGGACTTCCTCCACGGCACTGGAGCCAAGGCCTGGGCGGCCGACGGGGGCGGCGACCGCGACCTGCACCAGCTGGCCGACGACGGCGACCTGGACGGCCCGGTCGGCTGGGTCTTCGGCAACGAGGCCTGGGGCCTGCCCGAGGAGATCGTCCAGCTCACGGACGGCGCGGTCAGCGTTCCGATCTACGGCGGGGCCGAAAGCCTGAATCTGGCCACAGCCGCCGCGGTCTGTCTGTACACGACCGCGCGGCAGCAGCGGCGCTCCTGAGAGCTCCTTTCGAGCCGCTCCTGGCTGGCTCACCCTGCCCCGATTGATTACTCCCGGTGACTGCCAGGGCTCTGACCCGGGGTGACGGAGCGCGGGGCTCACACGTTCGGTAACAGGTTCTGCCAACCCGTCGAAATGCACGTGCACGAGCCCCGAGTGTCGATAGGGTCGGGCCAGCAGCACGGTGGTTCATGCGCATCCCGCTTGACCACCCCCACCTGACCCGCGTCACGGGTAGGGCGGTGCGCGTGGCCACGAGGGCACGGCAGGATGCTTGGCGACACGGTATGAGCGATGTCCGGTCACCGGCTCCGCCACACGTTCTGTCACGCGTGCTGTCCCATCGGGACCCCGGCCGTCGGCGGTCGTCCCCGGCCTGCCGGTGGACGGCGGTGCGCCCGGTCCCCACCGCCCGGGCGCCTCGACGGGGCCGTATCCCGGGCCGTGAGGCGTACCAGGTGGGAGTGCAGGGTAGATCTGCGGTGGTGTCCGGGGGAGAGACGGGCACCACCGGTCAGCGTCCCGACCCAGGAGTCCTGTGGTCGCGGACCTTCGGAGGGGAGCGGGGAGAGGCGTGGGCAGCGGCCGGCAGGTGGGCCAACCGGCGGAGGACTCCGGCGGTGCGGCGGCGCCGAACCTTTGGGACGTGGACACCGCCTCGGCCCGGCCGGGTGAACCCCCGCTGCACGCCGACGACCTGCCCGACGGCGTGGTCGTCGCAGATGCCCGGGGCCGCGTCGTCCTGTTCAACACCATGGCCGCGCAGCTCACCGGGGTCCCGGTCGAGTCCGCGCTGGGCCGCGACTACCGCACCGCCCTGCCCCTGAACGGGCTCGACGGCAACAACTGGTGGGAGTCCAGCGACCCCTACGGCGGCGACCGCGAACGCACTCGCCAGCCCGAGCGAATGCTCTGCCTGCCCGACGAACGCGAGATCCTCGTGGCCGCGCGCTACGTGCGGGCCAGGCCCGGCGGGGCGCTCGTCCGCCTGGTCGTCACGCTACGGGACGCCTCCGCTCGGGCCGAACGCTCCCGAGCCGACCTGGTCTCGGAGGTCGCGCACGAACTGCGCTCCCCGCTCACCAGCGTGAAGGGCTTCACCTCCACCCTGCTCAACAAGTGGGAACGGCTCACCGACAAGCAGAAGCTGTTCATGCTGGAGACGGTCAATGCCGACGCCGACCGCGTCACCCGGCTCATCCACGACCTGCTGGACGTCTCCCGCATCGAGTCCGGCCGCCTGGAGGTGCGCCGCCAGGTCGTCGACCTGCCCGCCGCCGTGCGCCGTCTGGTCGCCAGTAAGATCGCCGCGGGTGAGTCCGAGGAGCGTTTCCGGGTCGAGACCCGCGGCGAACTCCCGCAGATGTGGTTGGACGCGGACAAGATAGAACAGATCCTCGCGAACCTCGTGGAAAACGGGGTGCGGCACGGCGCTGGTACTGTCAGTATCGTGATCGAGCCGTGTGAAGGAGGAGCAGCGGTGTCGGTGCGCGACGAAGGCCAGGGCATAGCACCCGAGACCATTCCGCGCGTCTTCCGCCAGTTCTGGCGCGGCAAGCGCCGTGGCGGGACCGGCCTCGGACTGTTCATCGTGAAGGGCCTCGTCGAGGCCCACGGCGGCACGATCACCGTCGGACGCGCCCCCAACGGCGGCGCCGAGTTCCGATTTACCATGCCCGCCGGGACGCCCGAGTTCGTCTGAGCCCTCAGACCCTTCGGCCCCCCGGTGGGCGCACGTGGCATGTCCCGGACCCCGTGACGGACCTTTCCCGGGCTGCCCGCAAACCGCCTGTGCTTTTCCTGTCGGCTTCGTCCGCCCCGCGCGGACCGTGACTGCCGTCCCGTCCCCTGATCCGTGGGGGAGCGGCGACGGCGAGGCAACCAACCATGTCTGCACCGAACAATTCCTTCGACCCGGTCGAGGTGGCCCCCCTGCACCCCGATGAGGTCGCCCGCATGCGCGAGGAAGCGCTGGCCGCCATCGAGGCCGCCGCCGACCTCGCCGAACTCAAGGAGGTCCGGCTCGCGCACGCCTCCGACCGCTCCCCGCTGGCCCTGGCCAACCGGGAGATCGGCGCGCTGCCCCCGGCTGCCAAGGCCGACGCGGGCAAGCGGGTCGGCGGCGCCCGGCGCGACGTCGGCCAAGCCCTCAAGGCCCGCCAGGCGGTGCTGGAGACCGAACGAGACGAGCGCGTCCTGGTGGAGGAGCGCGTCGACGTCACCCTGCCCTGGGACCGTACGCCCCGGGGCGCCCGCCACCCCCTGACCACCGTCGCCGAGCGGATGGCCGACGTCTTCGTCGGCATGGGTTTCGAGGTCGCCGAGGGCCCCGAGGTCGAGGCGGAGTGGTTCAACTTCGACGCCCTCAACTTCCAGCCCGACCACCCGGCCCGCAGCATGCAGGACACCTTCTTCGTCGAGGGTCCCGACGGCGGCGAGTCCGGCCTGGTCATGCGCACCCACACCTCCCCGGTGCAGATCCGCGCGCTGCTCTCGCGCGAGCTGCCGGTGTACGTGGTCGCGCCCGGCAAGACCTTCCGTACCGACGAGCTGGATGCCACGCACAGCCCGGTCTTCCACCAGTTGGAGGGCCTGGTCGTCGACAAGGGCATCACCCTGGCGCACCTGCGCGGCGCCATCGACGCCTTCGTCGAGTCGGTCTTCGGTGAGGGTCTCAAGACCCGCTTCCGTGCCTCCTACTTCCCGTTCACCGAACCCTCCGCCGAGGTGGACATCGAGTGCTTCGTCTGCCGCGGCAAGTCCGTGGGCAATCCGGACGAGCCCTGTCGCACCTGCTCCAGCGAGGGCTGGATCGAGATCGGCGGCTGCGGTGTGGTCAACCCCCGCGTGCTCACCGCCGCAGGGGTGGACCCGGAGGTCTACAGCGGCTGGGCCTTCGGCCTGGGAATCGAACGGACACTGATGTTCGCGCACGGTGTGCGCGACATGCACGACATGGTCGAGGGCGACATCCGCTTCACCTCGGCGTTCGGGAGTGAGAACTGATGCGCGTCCCCCTGACCTGGCTGCGTGAGTACGTCGAGCTTTCCGCCGACGTCTCCGCCCGCGAGCTCGCCTCCCGGCTGACCCTGGCCGGGCTGGAGGTCGAGACCGTCGACGAGCTCGGCTCCGACCTGACCGGCCCCATCGTCTTCGGCCGTGTGCTGGAGATCGAGGAGCTCACCGAGTTCAAGAAGCCCATCCGTTTCTGCAAGGTGGACGTGGGGCGGGCCAACGGCACCGGCGAGCCGCAGGAGATCGTCTGCGGCGCCCGCAACTTCGCCGAGGGCGACCTCGTGGTGGTGTCCCTGCCCGGCGCCGAACTGCCCGGCGGCTTCAAGATCGGTGCCCGCAAGACCTACGGCAGGATGTCCGCCGGCATGATCTGCTCGGCCACCGAGCTCGGCCTGTGGGAGGACCACAGCGGCATCGTCGTGCTGCCCGAGGGCTTCGCCGAGATCGGCACCGACGCCATCGCGGCCCTGGGCCTGCGCGAGGACGTCCTCGACATCGCCGTCACCCCGGACCGGGGTTACGCGCTGTCCATGCGGGGAGTGGCGCGCGACGTCGCCGCCCTGTACGGTGCCGCCTTCCACGACCCCGCGGACCTCACCGTCGCCGAGCCCACCGGCCCCGGCCACCCGGGCGTGATCGACGACGCCAAGCGCGCCGACCGCCTCGTGCTGCGCGGCGCCACCGGCTTCGACCCGGAGGCGCCCACCCCGCTGTGGATGAAGCGCCGCCTGCACCAGAGCGGGGTGCGCCCCGTCTCCCTGGCCGTGGACGTCACCAACTACGTGATGCTCGAGCTCGGCCAGCCGCTGCACGCCTGGGACCGCGAGAAGGTCAACGGCCCGATCCGCGTCCGCCAGGCCGAGGCGGGGGAGAAGCTGGAGACCCTGGACCACGTCCAGCGCTCCCTGGACCCCGACGACATCGTCATCGCCGACGACTCCGGTGCTCAGGCGATCGCCGGGGTGATGGGTGGACTGCACACCGAGATCGGCCTGTCCTCCTCGGAGGTCCTGGTCGAGGCCGCACACTTCGACGCCATGAGCATCGCCCGCGCCTCCCGCCGCCACCAGCTGTCCTCGGAGGCCTCCCGACGCTTCGAGCGCGGCATCGACTCCGCCGAGCAGCTGGCCGCGGCGACCCGCGCGGTAGAGCTGCTGGCAGAGCTCGGCGGCGCCTCGGTCGAGTCCGCCTACACGGTGGTGGACGAGTCCGCCCGGCGTGAACCGATCGTCGTCAAGGCCTCCCACGCGGGCAGCGTGGCCGGGGTCGACTACCCGGCGGGCACCAGCGAGCGCTGGCTGCGCGCCCTCGGCTGCTCCGTGGAGACCGACGGGGACCTGCTGCGGGTCACCCCGCCCACCTGGCGGCCCGACATCACCGACCCCAACGACCTCGCCGAGGAGGTCATCCGCTTCGAGGGCTACGAGAACATCCCCTCGATCCGTCCCTACGGTTCCGGGCGGGGGCTGACCGCCAGTCAGCGCCTGCGCCGGGCGGTCGGCCGCATCCTGGCCGACACCGGGTACAACGAGGTGCTGTCCTACCCGTTCACCAGCGAGCGCGACCTCGACGGCCTCCAGCTGGCCGCGGACGACGCGCGCCGGAACGCCCTGCGCCTGGCCAACCCGCTCAGCGAGGAGGAGCCGCTGCTACGGACCACCGTGCTGCCGGGCCTGTTCAAGGCGTTGGCCCGCAACGTGGGCCGGGGCATGACCGACGTGGCCCTGTTCGAGACCGGCCTGGTCTACCGGCCCAAGCCGGGCCCCACCCGCGCTCCGATCCTGCCCGTGGACCGGGGGCCCGGCGCCGAGGAGCTCGCGCTCATCGACGCCGCCCTGCCCGAGCAGCCGCGCCGCGTGGGCGTGGTCCTCACCGGCGACGCCGAGCGCGTCGGCTGGTGGGGCCAGGGCCGCGCGGCCTCCTGGGCCGACGCGATCCAGGCCGCCCGGGACATCGCCCGGGTCGCCGGGGTCGACCTGGAGATCGAGGCCGACACCCACGCACCGTGGCACCCGGGCCGTTGCGCCGCGCTGTACGTGCGGGTGGACGGCGAGCGCCGGCTCGTGGGGCACGCCGGTGAGCTGCACCCGCGGGTGATCAAGGCGTTCGGTCTGCCCGACCGCACCGCGGCCATGGAGATCGACCTGGACGGCGTCGAGCGCGCCCGCACCGACGTGCCCGCCCCGCAGGTGTCCACCTACCCTGTGGCCACCCAGGACGTGGCCCTGGTCGTGGACGCCTCCGTGCCGGTCGGCGAGATCAGCGCCGCCCTGGCCGAGGGCGCGGGCTCCCTGCTGGAGAGCGTGCGGCTGTTCGACATCTACACCGGTGAGCAGGTCGGCGAGGGGCGCAAGTCCGTGGCCTTCGCGCTGCGCTTCCGGGCCGACGACCGGACGCTGACCGCCGAGGAGGCCGGTGCCGCGCGCGACGCGGCCGTTGCCCTGGCGACCGAGCGCACGGGCGCGGTCCTGCGCGGTTAGCCGACTGGTCGGCGCGGCCCACGCGGCCCACGCGGCCTGAGAAACACAGCTTTAACACGGCGGGGCGGGGCGGTTACTCCCAAGGGGAGACCCGCCCCGCCCTTCTGTGTTAGGACAGTGCTGTGGAGCCGGTCCGCCCGGCTCGGGGAGCGGCGGCAACCCCCCCGGTGTGTTGCGAAACGAGCGACCGTCGAGCCCGGATTCCAAGAAAATTCTGGCCGTGTTTTTCCAGCCCAGTAGGGGTTTTGGTGCCAAGTGCTGAGGGTAGCCGGAATGAAGTTTGTGTTTCGGGGCATGAAAGCTCGTTTTGGCTCTTGCTGTGGAGCGGTCCGAGAACTTAGCCTTCGAGTACCTGCCACAACCTGGGCGCCCGGGTAAGGGGTCAGATCCGTTTTCCGCTGCGCACTCTCGCGCATGTCACGGCTCGGAGGTCGCCATATGACCGAAACGGTTGTCTCGTCCGCGCTCACTCCCAAGGAACACCGGGAGCCCAGCCGTCTCTGGCATACCTTCTGCGATATGAACACCGTGGCCAAGGGCCCGGAGTTCGTTGTGGCCCGCGCCGAGGGCGTGTGGCTCTGGGACCAGTCCGGTGACCGTTACCTCGACGGGACCGCCAGCCTCTGGTACTGCAACGTCGGCCACGGCCGTGCCGAGATCGCGGACGCGGTCCACCGGCAGATGACCACCCTGGACGCCTACACCGTCTACGGAGACTTCAACAACGTGCCCGCGATGGAGCTCAGCGAGCGCCTGGCAGCGCACGCGCCGGTCGAGGACCCGCGCGTCATCCTCACCTGCGGGGGCGGGGAGTCGATCGACACCGCCGCCAAGCTGGCGCGCAGCTACTGGGCCACCCAGGGGCAGCCGCAGCGCCAGCACCTGATCAGCCGGACCGGCGGTTACCACGGCCTCAACGGCTTCGGTACGAGCATCATCGGGATGGAGCGCTTCCGTTCCGGCTACGGCAAGCTGATCGAGGACACCTCCGTGGTGCGGCACGACTCCGCTGCCGCCCTGGAGGCCGAGATCCTGCGGGTCGGCGCCGACCGGGTCGCCGCCTTCTTCGCGGAGCCGGTGATCGGGGCGGGCGGGGTGTTCCTGCCGCCGGAGAACTACTTCACCGACGTGGCGCGGATCTGTCAGAAGTACGGAGTGCTGTTCGTGGTGGACAGCGTGATCTGCGGCTTCGCCCGGATGGGGAACTGGTTCGGGATCGAGCGGTTCGGGGTGAGCCCGGACATGATCGTCTTTGCCAAGGGCGTGTCCAGCGGTTACCTGCCGCTGGGCGGTGTGGTGGTCAACGGCCGGGTGGCCGACCCGTTCTGGAACGAGGCGGGCAACCCGTTCCTGCACGGCACCACCTACGCCGGGCACCCGTCGGCCTGCGCTGCGGCCATGGCCAACCTGGACATCCTGGAGCGCGAGGACCTGTTCACGGTCTCCCGCGAGGTGGAGACCCACTTGGACTCGGCGCTGCGCGGACTGGCCGACCACCCGCTGGTCGCCGAGGTCCGTTCCGGCACGGGGGTGATGGGTGCGGTGGAGCTCACCGAGGAAGCCCTCACCGAGCGGGGCATCACCACGGCGGAGATCTTCGCCGAGGCCCGCACCCGGGGCGTCATCGTCCGGCCGGTGCCCAAGGCCCTGCTGGTCTCGCCTCCACTGGTCATCACCTGGGAGCAGATCGACCACATGACGTCCACCCTGTCGTCGGCCCTGGACGCGGTGATGGCCCGCCACTGACCCCGGGACTGACCCCGAGAAGGCCTCTCCACTGACCCGAGCAGGCCCTTGCTGGACCCACCGGTGCCGTGTCACGCGCCGGTGGGTTATTTATTTTCCTGGGAAACCTCTGTCCAGTACGGATACCGTGGAGTAATGTTTACTGGGAAGATACTTCTTTCGGGGCGGGTGTGGCGTTTCCTCCCCGATGGCACGACAGGGGACAGCACATGACCGCACAGCCGACCGGCGTGGACGAGCAGCACGGTACGGGACCCAGTGACGACGACCTGATCACGGCCTGGGGTCTGCTCCACGAGGCGATGAACTCCATTCAGCCCAAGCTGCTGCACGGGATAACCCCCGACGGCAAGGACATGGCGGGCCCCTGGTTCGAGGTCCTCATCCGACTCCAGCGCACCCCGGGGCACCAGCTGCCGATGAGCCGCCTGGCCAGGGAGGTCAGCCTGAGTACCGGAGGGTTCACCAAGCTGGCCGACCGCCTGGAGAAGGAGGGCTACCTGGAACGGCACAACTGTGCCACCGATCGCCGGGTCGTCTACGCCACCCTCACCGAGAAGGGGATCGAGTTCATCGGCGCCGCCCGGATCCGCCACGTGGAGCGCTTGCGTGAGCACGTGCTCGCCCCGCTCGGGGAGGGCGGGGTTCGACAACTCGCCACGATCGCGCGTACGCTCCGTGACAGCTCCTGCGATTAAAAAGGTACGGAACTGCGACGTTGCGTAGTCGAATCGCCGCTTCCGCGACCGGACGATCCTCGTGAATGTGCAGAAAACATGCCACGAGCCTTCGTTCCCGTGTAGGTTGGCGAGAGTTCGGGGGACCCAACGCGGGGTGGGTCGGGAGCACTGAGGTTCCGGGGGAATGATGAGGCTGTTCACCACTGCTGCCCAGATGAGGCCGATTCCCCGATCCGCTCGCTTCGCCAACGGCGGGGTTTCCTTCTGGTTCAGGGAGAGCGGTCTCCCCGAACGCAGAGCGCCTCTGCCGGGTGATGCCGACTACGACGTCTGTGTGGTCGGAGCCGGTTACACCGGCCTGTGGACCGCCTACTACCTCAAGAAGGCCCAGCCGGACCTGCGCGTATGCGTGGTCGAGCGGGAGTTCGCCGGTTTCGGCGCCTCCGGCCGTAACGGAGGGTGGCTGACCGCCGAGTTCTCCGGTTCCCAGGAGGACTACGCCCAGTCACACGGCAAGGCCGCCATGGTCGCCCTGCAACGCGCGCTGATGAACACCGTGGACGAGGTCGTCTCGGTCGCCGGGGCCGAGGGGATCGACGCCGACATCGTCAAGGGCGGCATGCGTGTGGTCGCCAGCAACGCGGCCCAGCACGAACGGCTCCGGAACAACATCGACTACCTCCAGGACTGGGGGTACTGGCCCGACGACATCCACATGGTCGACCTGGACCACGCGCCCCCGATCGCGGTCAACGGCGCCGTGGCCGCTGGCTACTCCCCGCACGCCGCCCGTATCCACCCGGCCAAGCTGGTCACCGGCCTGGCTCGGGTGGTCGAGGCGCTGGGTGTGGAGATCTTCGAGGACACCCCGGTGACCGAGATACGGCCCCGCGAGGGCGGAAACCGCCCGGCCGTGGTCACCGAACACGGCACCGTCCGCGCCGACCACGTGGTCCGCGCCACCGAGGGCTTCACCTCCACCCTGCGCGGCCAGCACCGCCGCTGGCGCCCCATGTCCTCCTCGATGATCGTCACCGAGCCGATCGCCCCCGAACTCTGGGAACGGATCGGCTGGGAGGGCCGCGAGTTGCTGCGGGACGCCGCCCACTCCTACGTCTACGCCCAGCGCACCGCCGACGACCGCATCGCCATCGGCGGTCGCGGCTCCTCGCGCCGATCCGGGGGTTCGGAGGGCAGCGAGGGCACCACCCAGCCACAGGCCATCGCCGAGCTCTGGCGCTCGCTGACCGCGCTGTTCCCCGACGTCGCCGACGCACCGGTCGAGCACGCCTGGTCGGGGGTGCTCGGAGTGCCCCGCGACTGGTCCCCGACGGTGAACCTGGACGCCGATTCCGGCCTGGGCTGGGCGGGCGGCTACTCCAGCAGCGGAGTCGCCACCAGCAACCTGGCCGGGCGTACCCTGCGCGACCTCATCCTGGGCCGCAGCACCGACCTGACCCGCCTGCCGTGGGTCGGCCACGAGGTGCGCGGCTGGGAACCCGAGCCGCTGCGCTGGATGGGCACGAAGGTCGTGCGCGGCCTCTACCGCACTGCCGACCGCCGGGAGTCCCAGGCCGAGGGCAAGGCCCACACCTCCCGCCTGGCCGACCTGGCCACCCGGATGCCTGGAAACTGACCCAGAGCCGGACCCGTCCCCTTCCGGGGCTGTGACCCCCACCGCTCTCGCTCTCCGGTGCCCCTGGTCGGTGATTCTCCCACCCTTGGTTGCATAAACTTGCAGAGCCATGCATGATGGTTCAGTCCAGTCGAGGAGAGAGGGTCTCACCATGGGATACACAGCGGCCATCGCCGGAGCCAGCGGCTACGCCGGGGGCGAGCTGCTGCGTCTGCTCCTGGGGCACCCCGACATCGAGATCGGCGCGGTCACCGCGGGCAGCAACGCCGGGACCCCCCTCATCCAACACCAGCCGCACCTTCTCCCGCTGGCCGACCGCATCCTCGCGCCGACCACCGTCGAGGAGCTGCGCGGTCACGACGTCGTCTTCCTCGCCCTGCCGCACGGACAGTCCGCCGACATCGCCCAGCAGCTCGGCGACGACGTCCTGGTCGTGGACTGCGGAGCCGACTTCCGCCTCAACGACCCCGCCGCCTGGGAACGCTTCTACGGCACCCCCCACGCCGGTACCTGGCCCTACGGCCTGCCCGAACTGCCCGGCCAGCGCGAGCGCCTCACCGGGGCCCGCCGGGTCGCCGTCCCCGGCTGCCACGTCACCGTCGCCACCCTCGGCCTCTTCCCGGCCCTGGCGCAGCAGCTCGTCGAGACCGACCTCACCGTCGTCGCCGTCACCGGCACCTCCGGCGCGGGCAAGGCACCCAAGCCCAACCTGGTCGGCAGCGAGGTCATGGGCGCCCTCAGCCCCTACGGCGTCGGCGGCACCCACCGGCACAACCCCGAGATCGTCCAGAACCTCACCTCGGTCACCGGCGAGCCGGTCCACCTCTCCTTCACCCCGATCCTCGCGCCCCTGCCCCGGGGCATCCTCGCCACCTGCACCGCGCCCCTCAAGCCCGGCGTCAGCGCCGACCAGGTGCGAGCGGCCTACGCGACCACCTACGCCGACGAGCCCTTCGTCCACCTGCTCCCCGAGGGCACCTGGCCCAACACCGCCATGACAGTCGCGGCCAACACCACCCTCGTGCAGGTCACCGTGGACCCCGACGCGAACCGCATGGTCGCCGTCGCCGCCCTGGACAACCTGACCAAGGGGACCGCGGGCGGCGCGATCCAGAGCACCAACCTCGCCCTGGGCCTGCCCGAGGACACCGGCCTCCCGCTCGCCGCGGTCGCCCCCTGAGAACCCGGGAAGAGGCATCGACGTGAGTGTCACCGCACCCAAGGGCTTCCGCGCCGCGGGCGTGGCCGCCGGGATCAAACCCGACCGGGCCCGCGACGTCGCCGTCGTCATCAACGACGGCCCCTCCCGCGCCGCCGGGGCGGTCTTCACCGACCACCCCGACCCCGCCGCCCCGCTCCTGTGGTCCCGGCAGGTCGTCGCAGGCAGCCGCGTGCGCGCCGCCGTCCTCAACTCCGGCTGCGCCAACGCGGGCACCGGAGTACTCGGCTTCCAGGCCGCCCACGCCGAGGCCGAGCACGCCGCCGACCTGCTCGCCGACTCCGCCGCCGAGATCGTGCTGTGCTCGGCCGGCCCGATCGGCACCGTCCTGCCCACCGAATCCCTGAACACCGGGCTCACGGCCGCGCTCGCCGAGGCAGAACGCGGCGGCGGACTCCCCGCGGCCGACGCCATCCGCACCGGGGACACGGTCGCCAAGATCGCCTTCGGCCGCGGCGAGGGCGTCACCGTCGGAGGCATGGCCAAGGGGCCGGACGCCTCCGTCGGATCGGTCCTGTGCGTACTGACCACCGACGCCGACCTCAGCGCCGAGCAGTGCCAGAGCCTGGTCGCCGATGCCGCGGCCAAAGCCTTCGCCCCGATGACCGGGACCAACGACACCGTCCTGCTCATGGCCAGCGGCGCCGCTCCGACCACCCCCGACGAAGGGGTCCTCGCCGACCTGCTCACGAAGGTGTGCGAGGAGCTCGCCGCCCAGCTCGCCGCGGACACATCCGACACCGGAACCCCCCAGGACAGGCAGGCCAACCCGTGAACTCCAGGATCTCCGACAACCCCACCCGGGACCAGGCCCAGGCCATGGACAAGGCGGCCAACCTCATCGAGGCGCTGCCCTGGCTCTCCCGCTTCCACGGCCGCACCGTCGTGGTCAAGTACGGCGGCAACGCCATGGTCAGCGAGGAACTGCGGGTCCGCTTCGCCGAGTCCATCGTCTTCCTGCACTACGCGGGCCTGCGCCCCGTCGTCGTGCACGGCGGCGGACCGCAGATCAGCGCCATGCTGGACCGCTCCGGGGTGGAGTCGACCTTCACCGCCGGACTCCGGGTCACCACCGACGAGGCCATGGACATCGTCCGCATGGTCCTCACCGGCCAGGTCAACCGCGAGATCGTCGGCCTGATCAACCAGCACGGACCCTTCGCGGTCGGCATGTCCGGCGAGGACGCCAACCTCCTCTACGCCGAGCGCAAGAGCGTCGAGGTGGACGGTGAGACCGTTGACATCGGCAGGGTCGGCGAGGTCAGCGAGGTCAACCCCGGCGCCGTCTCCGCGCTCATCGCCGACGGCCGCATCCCGGTGATCTCCAGCGTCGCCCGCGCCGACGACGGCGGCGTCTACAACATCAACGCCGATACCGCGGCCTCCGCGCTCGCCGTCGCGCTGGGTGCGAGCAAGCTCATCATGCTCACCGACGTCGAGGGCCTGTTCGCCGACTTCCCGGCCAACACCGACCTCATCCGGCGCCTGAACGTGGACGAGCTGCGCGCCCTCCTGCCCTCCCTGTCCTCCGGCATGCTCCCCAAGATGGAAGCCTGCCTGACCGCCGTCGAGGGCGGCGTACCCCAGGCCCACATCATCGACGGCCGTGTCCCGCACTCCCTGCTCCTGGAGGTCTTCACCGACCAGGGCGTGGGCACGATGGTCGCTGACGAGGAACTGGAGGCCGAACTCCTCGCCGGGAACGGCCACTACCCGCGCCCCTGGCGCCCCACCGACACCACCACTGAGCACAACCCTGGAGCCGTCAAGTGACCAGCAGCGAACTGAGGGAGCGCTTCGCCGCCTCGATCATGCCCAACTACGGGGTGCCGCCCGTGGCCCTGACCCTCGGGCGCGGCTGCGAGGTCTACGACGCCGACGGGCGCCAGTACCTCGACCTCATCGCGGGCATCGCCGTGTCCAGCCTGGGGCACGGACACCCCGCCCTGGTCAAGGCGGTCGCCCACCAGGCGGCCACCCTCGCCCACACCAGCAACCTCTTCGTGCACGAGCGCGAGGTCCAACTCGCCGAACGCCTCGTCGGGCTGCTCGGCGGTGACGCCAAGGTCTTCTTCGCCAACTCCGGCACCGAGGCCAACGAGGCCGCCCTCAAACTGGTCAAGCGCGCCGCTGGCCCCGGCCGCCACTACTTCGTCGCCGCCGACAAGGGCTTCCACGGCCGCTCCGCCGGATCTCTCGCCCTGACCGGCAAGGAATCCATCCGCGAACCCTTCGGCCCCTTCGGCATGGACGTGCGCTTCGTGCCCCACGGCGACCTGGAGGCCCTGACCGAGGCGGTCGACGAGAACTGCGTCGCCGTGTTCGTCGAGCCCACCCAGGGTGAGGCCGGGGTCGTCCCCGCCCCCGAGGGCTACCTCGCCGGGGTCCGCGCCCTGTGCGACGAGACCGGCGCGGCCTTCGTCCTGGACGAGATCCAGAGCGGTATCGGCCGCACCGGCCAGTGGTTCGCCCACCAGGAGGAGGGCGTGCGCCCCGACGTCCTCACCCTTGCCAAGGGCCTGGGCGGAGGACTGCCCATCGGCGCCTGCGTCGGTTTCGGCCGCTACGCCGACGCCTTCCACAAGGGCGACCACGGCTCCACCTTCGGCGGTAACCCGGTGGCCTGCGCCGCCGCGCTCGCCGTCATCGACACCATCGAGAGCGAGGGCCTGCTCGCCCACACCGCCGTGATGGGCGACCTGCTCGCCGAGCAGATCGAGGGCGTCAAGCACCCCCTCCTGGCCGGACAGCGCGGCAGCGGACTCTGGCGCGCCCTGGAACTCACCGGCCCGCACGCGGCCCACGTCCAGGAACAGGCCGCCGTCCGCGGCTTCCTCGTCAACGCCGTGGCCCCCGACGCCATCCGCCTCGCCCCGCCCCTGGTCATCACACCAGAGCAGATCGGCGTGTTCATCGAGGCCCTGCCCACCATCCTGGACGCCGCCGAGGCCGCCGCGACGAAGGAGACCCAATCATGACCCGGCACTTCCTGCGGGACGACGACCTCACGCCCGAGGAGCAGACCCGCGTCCTCGACCTCGCCGACGAGATGAAGCGCGACCGCTTCTCCTATCGGCCCCTGGCCGGGCCGCGCACGGTCGCCCTCCTCTTCGACAAGCCCTCCACCCGCACCCGCCTGTCCTTCTCCGTGGGCGTCGCCGACCTCGGCGGCAACCCGCTGGTCCTGGACTCCGGCAGCACCCAGATGGGCCGCGGTGAACCCATCGAGGACACCGCCCGGGTCCTGGAGCGCCAGGTCGCCGCCGTGGTCTGGCGCACCTTCGCCCAGGCCGACCTCGAGAACCTCGCCCGGCACATCAACATCCCGGTGGTCAACGCGCTCACCGACGAGTTCCACCCCTGCCAGATCCTCGCCGACCTCCAGACGGTCCGTGAGCACAAGGGCACCCTGGCCGGGCTCACCCTCGCCTACCTCGGCGACGGCGCCAACAACATGTCCCACTCCTACCTGCTGGGCTGCGCCATCGCCGGCATGCACGTGCGGATCGGTGCCCCCGAGGGCTACCATCCGGACCCGGTCATCCTGACCAGGGCCAACGAGATCGCCGAGAGCACCGGAGGATCGGTCACCGTCACCGCCGACGCCCACAAGGCGGCCGAGAGCGCCGACGTCGTGGCCACCGACACCTGGGTCTCCATGGGCCTGGAAGACGAGAAGGAGGACCGCGAGGCCCCCTTCCGCCCCTACACCGTGGACGAGGCGCTCATGGCCGCCGCCCACCCCGAGGCGATCGTCCTGCACTGCCTGCCCGCCTACCGGGGCAAGGAGATCACCGCCGGGGTCATCGACAGCCCGCAGAGCGTGGTCTGGGACGAGGCCGAGAACCGCCGCCACGCCCAGAAGGCCCTGCTCGCCTACCTGCTCGAGAGCAGCGACAACCCCGAGCCCGAGACACGATGACCAACGACCACAGCGGTACGGCCCCGATGACCAAGGCCGCCCGCCACGCCCGCATCACCGACGTCCTCACCCGCGAGGACGTCCGCTCCCAGGGGGAACTGGCCAGGCGCCTCTCCGACGCCGGGGTCCAGGTCACCCAGGCCACGCTCTCCCGCGACCTGGACGAACTGGGCGCGGTCAAACTCCGCACCGCGGACGGCCACCTGGCCTACGTCCTGCCGGGGGAGGGCGGCGAACGCCTCCAGCGCACCCGCCCGGACACCCTCGGCCTCGAACAGGTCTCCGGGGCCCGTCTGAACCGGCTGGCCGAGGACCTGCTCGTCTCGGCCGAGGCCTCCGCCAACATGGTCATCATCCGCACCCCGCCGGGGGCGGCGCAGTACCTGGCCTCGGCCATCGACCACACCGACTTCCACGCCATCCTGGGCACCATCGCGGGCGACGACACCATCATGGTGATCGCCCGCGATCCCCGGGGCGGCGAGGAACTGGCCGCGGCGCTCCTGCGGTTGGCCGACCGTAAACCCTGACCGCGCCCGTGCGGCCCGGCACCACCTGAACGTTCACTAAGGAGACCACGATGGCCGACCAGCCCGAGGCCCTGCGCCTGTGGGGCGGCCGCTTCGAGGGAGGACCGGACCAGGCTCTGGCCCGTCTCTCGCTGAGCACCCACTTCGACTGGCGGCTGGCCCGCCACGACATCGCGGGTTCACGCGCCCACGCCCGCGCCCTGCACCGCGCCGGACTGCTCTCGGCCGACGAACTCGACCGCATGATCGCGGGCCTGGACCGGCTGGAGGCCGACGTGGCCTCGGGGGAGTTCACCCCCGTGCTCGAGGACGAGGACGTGCACACCGCGCTGGAGCGGGGCTTCATCGAGCGGGTCGGCCCCGAACTCGGCGGCCGGCTGCGCGCCGGACGCTCGCGCAACGACCAGATCGCCACGCTGGTCCGCATGTACCTGCGCGAGGAGGCCCGGTCCATCGCTGACCAGCTCCTGGACCTGGTGCGCGCCCTCGCGGACCAGGCCGGGGCCCACCCCGACGCCGCTATGCCGGGCCGCACGCACCTGCAGCACGCCCAGCCCGTGCTGCTCGCCCACCAGCTGATGGCGCACGCCTGGCCGCTGGTCCGCGACGTCGAGCGGCTGCGCGACTGGGACCGCCGCGCCGCGGTCTCGCCCTACGGTTCCGGTGCCCTGGCCGGTTCCTCCCTGGGCCTGGACCCCGAGGCGGTCGCCGCCGAGCTCGGTTTCCCGGCCTCCTCGGAAAACTCCATCGACGGCACCGCCGCCCGCGACGTCGTCGCCGAGTTCGCCTTCGTCACCGCGATGATCGGCGTGGACCTGTCCCGGCTCTCGGAGGAGATCATCCTGTGGGCGACGAAGGAGTTCTCCTTCATCACCCTGGACGACGCCTTCTCCACCGGCTCCTCGATCATGCCGCAGAAGAAGAACCCCGACGTCGCCGAGCTCGCCCGCGGCAAGGCGGGCCGCCTGGTCGGTGACCTCACCGGCCTGCTCACCACCCTCAAGGGGCTCCCGCTGGCCTACAACCGGGACCTGCAGGAGGACAAGGAGCCGGTCTTCGACGCCGTGGACAGCCTGCACCTGCTGCTGCCCGCCATGACCGGCATGGTCGCCACCCTGACCTTCCACACGGACCGGATGGCGGAGCTGGCCCCGCAGGGCTTCTCCCTGGCCACCGACATCGCCGAGTGGCTGGTCCGCGAGCGCGTCCCCTTCCGCGAGGCCCACGAGATCGCGGGCACCTGCGTGCGGGTGTGCGAGGAACGCGGCATCGACCTGCCCGACCTCGGCGACGCCGACTTCGCGCAGATCTCCGAACACCTGACCCCGGCCGTGCGCGAGGTCCTGACCGTGCCGGGGTCCCTGGCCTCCCGCGCGGGCCGCGGCGGCACCGCCCCGGTCCGGGTCGCCGAACAGCTCGACCGCCTGCGCTCGGACGTCGAGGCACACCGCAAGGCCTTCATTTCCTAGCCACGCCCGTCGTGAAGGGGCCCTGTCGGATCCGTACGGCGATCCGGCAGGGCCCCTTCACCTGTGTGCCGGGCTTGGGAGCCCGGTCGTTCACGCCCGGGAGGAAACGTCCCGCGCAGGTCCGGCCGCCAGGTCCGGTAGGAAACCAATCTGGAATTCCCCCCGCACCGCCGTGGCTGGTGCGGTAGCGTCCTGAGTCTGCGGGCACCACACGTGTTCCCCTCTGCGCGTACCGTGACGACCCGCGTGGGAACCGGCACGCACCACGCGTGGCCTCCGGTGCCCGCGCCGAGTCCGTGGGAGGAGCGCAGTGGGTCAGTCAGGGGGCACAGGGCGCGGGGCCAAGACCGGCATCAGGACGCAGCTCAACAGGATCGTGCTGATCCCCAGCATCACCTTCCTCGTACTGTTCGTCGTGCTGAGCAGTGCCACCCTCGCCCAGGCGATCTCCCTGCGCTCCTCGGTCACCGACGGCCGGGCCGGGGTCGACCTCGCCGAGGCGCTCACCGCACTCCAGACCGAACGCCGCCTCAGCGCCGAGTACCTCACCGCCCCCGGCGGCCAGACCCGGCAGCGGCTCGTCGGCGCCGCGGAGACCACCGACGAAGCACTCATCAGGGTCCGGGACGTGCGCGACACCCTGGAGGATGACGGCGACTCCCCGGACCCGCTGACCCAGGAGTTCTTCGACTCCCTGGACGAGGTCCAGGCTCTGCGTACGGACGACCTCGCCGACCCGGGTCCGGTGACCGACGCCCTGGACGCCTACACCGCAGCGATCCACCACGGCATCCGCCTCTACGCGAACACCGTCCGAGGGCTGGACGACGGCCCCGCCTCCGATGCCGCCGCGGCCGCCGACAACCTGCTGTGGGCCCAGGAGAGCTTCGGCCACGCCGACGCCCTGGTCACCACGGTCCTGGCCGAGCGTGATCTCAGCCGGGCCGAACAGGCCGAGATCGCCTCCCTCATCGGTGACACGCGCCGCCGCCTGGACGCGATGGCCCCGGCCACGGGTTCGGCCACGGATCCGGTCACGGACTCTGTGGAAGACCCCGCGGAAGACACAGCGGAGGCCACCGCCGAACCGGTGGCCAGCCGGGAACAGGTCCCCACCGTCGATCAGGTCACCGCGGGCGCGGCCTGGGCCGACGCCATGGAGATGGCCGACACCCTCGTCCAGCACGAGGCACGGATCGACACCGACCCCCTCACCGGTGAGCTGACCCGCGACACCGCTCCACCGGACGGACTCGGCGGCTGGCGCGCGGCCGCCGACCAGGTCAACATCGGGCTGGCCGCGGTCACCGCGGAGCGAGTGGACACAGTCGTCTCCGCCACCGAGGAGGCCAGCTCGTGGATGTTCACCCTGGCCCTCGGCGGTGGGATCACCTCCATGTTCGCCGGAACGGTCGCCTACGGCACCGCCGCTCGCTCGGCCGGCCGCCTCACCTACCGGCTGGCCAAGCTCAAGGCGGAGACGCTCGGCATCGCCCGCAGCGACCTCCCCCGGATCGTGCGACGCCTGGAGGCGGGCGAGAGAGTCGACCTGGACACCGAGATGAAACAGCTCGACCACGGCGCCGACGAGGTCGGCCAGGTCGCCGACGCCTTCAACACCGCCCAGCGCACCGCGGTCGGCGCCGCCGTCAAGCAGGCCGACATCCGGGCCGGAGTCGGCCGGGTCTTCCTCGGTATCGCGCACCGGAACCAGTCCCTCGTGCAACGCCAGCTCCAGCTCCTGGACCGGATGGAACGCGAGGAGGAGGACCCCGACCTGTTGGAGAGCCTCTTCCAGCTGGACCACCTGGCCACCCGGGGCCGTCGCCACGCGGAGAACCTCATCATCCTCGGCGGGGCCCAGCCGGGCCGCCGCTGGCGCCACCCCGTCCCGCTCGTGGACATCCTGCGCGGCGCCATCTCCGAGACCGACGAGTACGCCCGGGTCGAGCTGACCTCCGCCCCGGACCTGTCACTGGTGGGCGCGGTCGTCGCCGACGTCATCCACCTCCTGGCGGAGCTGGTCGAGAACGCCACCGCCTACTCGCCGCCGCACACCGACGTCACCATCGCCACGGACAACGTCCCCAAGGGTGTGGTGATCGAGATCGAGGACCGCGGTCTGGGGATGACCGAGGAGGTCCTCACCGACAACAACGAGAAGCTCGCCAAGGCGCCGGAGTTCGACATCATGACCCCCGGCACCGACGGCCGCCTCGGCATCTTCGTCGTGGCCAGGCTCGCGCGCAAACACGAGATCGGCGTGCAGCTGCGCCACTCCCCGTACGGGGGCACCCGGGCCGTGGTGCTCGTGCCCAGCGCCCTGGTGGTCTCCGCCGGCGCCGCCATGACGGAGCGCCCCCGGGCTGCCGTGCTCGCCCGCTCCAGCGCGGCCCGGCTCGACCACTCGGGAACCTCCGGACACGGGGACCGCGAGAACCGGGAGGACCCCGCGGACCTGCTGTCCGCGGAGGCCGGGTCCAGGCCGGCCCGACCGGTGCTGCGTTCGGTCCCCGAGCACGGAGAGCGCGTTCCCGAGGGCGCACCGCGGGAGCACGCCCAGGGCGCCCCGCTGCTGCGCCAGGTGCCGGACCTGGAACCCGAGCCGAGGGAACGGGTTCAGGGGGAGGCTCCCGCGCCGCTGCCCAGACGGGGGACCGACAGCGCGCCGGCGGACGGCACCCGGGTGGGCGCGGGACCGGACCGGGCAGGGCTGCCCCGGCGCAGAAGGCAGGCCAGCCTCGCCCCCCAGCTCCGCGACGAACCCGCCTACGGTGCCCCCGCCCACGAACCCGAACCGGTGCCACAGCGCAGCCCCGAACAGGCGCGCCGGATGATGGACGCCTTCAGTGCGGGGACCCGGCGGGGCCGGGCCGAGGAGCTCGGCCGGGAAGGCCCCGAGCACAGCAGTGATGACCAGGTCGGTGCAGGCGCCGACGACCATACGGGAGAGAGCGACTGAGATGGTGAGCAAGAGCAAGGCTGCGGACAACCTGGACTGGCTCCTCGACGACCTGGTCGACCGTGTCGTGGGGGCCAGCCACGCGATCGTTCTGTCGGCCGACGGACTGCTGCTCGGCCGCTCCCGGGAACTGGCTTCGGAGGATGCCGAACACCTGTCCGCGCTGGCCTCGGCGTTCCAGAGCCTGGCCCGGGGCACCGGTCGCCACTTCGGCGGCGGCGACGTACGCCAGACCGTGGTGGAGATGGAGCACTCGTACCTGTTCGTCACCGCGGCCGGTGCCGGTGCCTGTCTGGCCGTCCTGGCCACGGAGGACGCCGACGTCGGTCTGGTCGCCTACGAGATGAACCTGAGGGTCAAGCGGGTCGGCCAGTTCCTCACCGCGGCGCCCCGGCACCCGGCACACCTGACGGCCATGGGAGGCGGGAGTTAGTGAACACCTCCGGAGAGCAGCGCAGGGCCAACCAGCGCGGCGCACCGCTGTCGAGCGTGGCGTCCCTGGCCGAGGAGCGGGAGGGGCGGGGGAGCGGGCAGGAGCCCGGATCGGCCCGGCGACCGCCTGCGACCTGGCACCGGGGGCGGGGACACCCCACCTCCGAGGGGCCCTCCGCCGGGGTCAACCCGGGCGACGCACCGGCCGGTCCGCTGGTTCGGCCCTACACGATGACCAGGGGACGGACCCGGCCCGGTAACGAGGGGCGCCGACTGGACCTGATCACGATCGTGATGGCCGCCCGCGACCGCGCCGACCGCGCCCGCGATCCCGAACTGCAAGCGATCCTGACACTGTGTCGCAGGCCCATATCGGTGGCGGAGATCTCCGCGCGCCTGGACATACCGCTGACGGTGGTCAAGGTGCTCCTCGGTGATCTCGTGGCCGAGGGCGACGTTCACACCCGGGCCGCGGCGCCCGTGACCCAGCTCCCCGAGAAGAAAGTACTTCAGGCGGTACTCGATGGCATCCGCAGACTCTGAGATCCGGCCGGGAACCCAGGAGGCGCGTCAGGCGCCGGAGGCGATCCCCCAGGCCGTCAAGATCATCGTCGCCGGGGGGTTCGGCGCGGGCAAGACCACGATGGTGGCCTCTGTCAGCGAGATCACCCCGCTGAGCACCGAGGAGGTGATGACCGAGGCCAGCCAGGGGGTGGACGACCTCGGGGGAGTGGAGAACAAGACCACCACCACGGTCGCGCTGGACTTCGGCCGCATCACCATCAACGAGGACATCGTGCTGTACCTGTTCGGCACCCCGGGACAGGACCGCTTCTGGTTCATGTGGGAGGAACTGGTGGAGGGCGCCCTGGGGGCCGTGGTCCTGGCCGACACACGGCGTCTGGACACCTGCTTCCACGCGGTGGACTTCTTTGAGCGCCGGGGGCTGCCGTTCGTCGTCGCGGTCAACCGCTTCGAAGGGGCCGCCGAGTACAGGATTGAGGAGGTGCGCGAGGCCCTCGACATCCCGCCCGAGGTCCCCGTGCTGATGGCGGACGCCCGCGAACGCGAATCCGCCAAGGAGGTCCTCGTCCGGCTGGTCACCCATGTCATCAACAGCCGACGCCCGGCGCTGAGCGGCTGACCTGGCCCCGCCCTTCGGAACAGCGTCGGTCCGGTATACGTTCAGGAGAAACGCCCGTGAATGTGGTGTTGAACGCTACAATGTCGCGGCAGTGACCACCCGCTTTGACAGCGCACCCATCCACCTCTCGTCTGAATCCTGGTATGCGAAACTCTGACCGACTTCCCCCACGCGAACTGCCCAAGCGGCGTTCCGGACGCCACCGCAACCCGCTGTCCTTCGACAACTGGTTCGGTACCCCCGCCCTGATCATGGCGGTCCCGGGCACGGCTGAACAGGCCAGGGACGCCGACGGTGAGTTGATCGGTGCCCGAATGGCCGATCTCGTCCGGGCCTACCGCCCCGAGGTCACCATCCGGTTCGGACACACCGAGGGCCAGGAACAGAGCCTCGACGAGGCCCTGACCGGCCTGGAGAAGTCCGACGAACGCCCGCTCGCAGGGGTCGTGGTCCCGCTGGTCACCGCCCCGCACGCGGCCACCAGCGCCGCGATCGGGGCGGCCGTGGCCAAGGCCGGGGCCGACGTCCGCGTCACCGAGGGCCTGGGCCCGCACCCGATGCTGGCCGAAGTACTGCACCTGCGCCTGGCCGAGGCCGGGTACGTGCGCGCCGACCGCATGCGTCTGATCAGTGTGACCGCCCGCAACACCACGATGGCCGACGGCGTCGTGGTGGGGGCCGTGGGTGGTGAGGGCGCGGTGGGCGCCGCCGGGGTGACCGCGGTCCTGCTCGCGGCCCGGCTCGGCCTGACCGTGCTCCCCGCGGACCTGGAGAACGAGGCCTCGCTCGAGCAGGTCCTGGCCCAGCTCCGCCAGGGAGGCTGCCAGCGCCCGGTCATCGCGCCCAGCGCGCTGGGTCCGGAGATGCCCGCCGATCAGCTGGCCGACCTCGCCGAGCGCTTCGGTGCCAGGGCCTGTGCGTCCCTGGGGGCGGACAGCCTCCTGGGCAAGATCGCCGCGCTGCGCTACGCCGAGGTGCTCAACTCGCTCGGTGTGGAGCAGCCCCCCACCGCGGAGGAGCTGCCCGCCCCGGTCGGCTCCCGGCACCGGCCGGAGTCCTGAATCCGCGGCATCTCGCGACACGCCGTACCTGATACACGAGGCTTCCAGCGAAACGCGACACGCCACGCCAGGACCTCTTCCTCAGGAACTCTCACGCAGGGCCGCTCGGATCTCCGGGCGGCCCTGCGGCGTTGACCGGGGTCCCCGGTCGTGTTTGACCTGCTCTTTCGTTCCAGTTTGGTCGCTCTCTAGCACGCTCGGCGTCGATCATCCAACGATGTTGGATAACTAGTCGTGATGGTTTGACAACGTACGGCAATGATTTTTCGATAGCCTCGGCAGGACCGAAAGCCGCCGGGGCACCTCTCCAGGACGCCGCGGCACCCGCACGGGCTGGAGGGGGCCATGCGAAGAACTCACGCGTCCACCCGGACGATCCGCGGGCAGCTCAACCGAATCGTGCTCATCCCGAGCCTGTGCTTCCTCGCGCTCTGGCTCATCGTGGCCACACTCGGCACGGTCCAGGCCGCCCAGCTCATGGGCGCTGTCAGCCAGGCCAAGGAGGGCACCGAGGTTCTCTCCCAGGCCGCGACCGAACTCCGGGCCGAGCGCCGCCTGTCCATGGTCCACCTGGGGGTCCAGGACGGTGCCGGCGAGTCGAACCTCCACGGAGAGCTGGAGGAGCAGCGACAGAGCACGGACGAGGCCCTGACCGAGGCCGTGACCCTCGCCGAACGGCTGCGGAACGGCCGCGACGACGAGGTGGTCCGTAACGCCGCCCTGGTGACGGGAACCCCGGACATCCTGACCCCCCTGCGCTCGGCGGTCGACGCCCGCACCGCCAACCGTGAGGAGACCCTGGTCAGCTACGGGGGCCTCCTGTCCACCCTCACCGACACCGCCACCGCACTGCTGCACACCACCGACGGCGGCGAGAACCTCACCGACGCCGTCCTCACCAGGGAGCTCCTCGGCGCTCGCGAGGACTACGCGACCGCCGACGCCCTGCTCGCCGGGGTCATCCCCGCAGGGAAGATGACCTACGAGGAGACGGCCCACTTCACCTTCCTCACCGCTTCCTACCGCGCCACCCTGGACACCGTCACCCACGCGATGCACCCCAGCGTGCGCGCCGACTACGAAGCCCTGGTCCAGGAGGATCCCTGGACCACCGCCGAAGCGCTCAGCCGCCGAGTCGTCACCCGGCCCCCGGTCGCCGAGGCCGACGACACGCTCCCCGGACAGGAACCCCTGACCGAGTGGAACTCCGTCATCGAGGTCGAGGCCGACGCCTGGGACGCCTCCTCGTCCGTCTCCGCCCTGGCCCTGGACGGCATCGCGGAGGCCCAGACCGCGCGCACCGTGGACCTGGCCTGGAGCGCCGCCCTGCTGAGGGTCGCCCTCGGGGTCGCCGCCGCGGCCGTCACCCTGATCGGCGGGGTGGTAGCCATCGCCCTGGTGAGCCGCTCCTCACGCCGACTCTCCGAACGCCTCACCGGCCTGCGCGAACAGATCCTGGACCGGGACGCCGACCTGCCCGAGATCATCGATCGCGCCCAACGGGGCAACAAGGTCGACGTCGTGGACGAACTCCCGGCCCTGGACGAGATCGGTGACGACGAGATCGGCCAGGTCGCCGAGGCCTTCGACAGTGCCCAGATCACCGCGGTGGAGGCGGCCGTCCGGCAGGCCGAGATCCGCCGCGGCGCCAACCGCGCCTTTCTCGGGATCGCCTTCCGCAACCAGACCCTGGTCCAGCGCCAACTGCGCCTGCTCGACGAGATCGAGTACAACGAGCAGGACCCCGAGGCCCTGCGGCGGCTCTTCCGCCTGGACCACCTGGCCACCCGGGCCCGCCGCTACGCCGACAACCTCATCATCCTGGGCGGCGGCCAGTCCGCCCGCCGCTGGCGCCAGCCCCGGCCGCTCGTGGACGTGCTGCGCGCCGCCATCGCCGAGACCGAGGACTTCGACCGGGTCCGGCTCACTTCCGCGCCCCGGGTGCTCATGCACGGCCAGGTCGTGGCGGACGTCGTCCACCTCCTCGCCGAACTGGTGGAGAACGCCACCCAGTTCTCACCCGCCGGGACCCCCGTGGACGTCGGCTGCACCCCGGTGGGCGGGGGTCTGGTCGTGGAGATCGAGGACCGCGGCCTGGGCATGTCCGAACAGGGGTACGCGGCCGCCGAACGCACGCTCACCCGGCCGCCGGAGTTCGATGTGATGGCCCTGCCCGACGACCCCCGTCTGGGCCTGTTCGTCGTGGCCCGCCTGGCAGAACGGCACGGCATCCGCGTGTGGCTGCACCCCTCGCCCTACGGGGGGACCCTGGCCACCGCGCTCATCCCGGACAGCCTGCTGGAGCCCGCGGACAACCCGGCCGCGGTCAACGGAGCTCCCGTCGGGGTGCCCTCCTTCCCGGGGGTACTCGGCCACCTGAACCCCCAGGGGACGGTGCCTTCGGGGCCCGGGCAGCTGGGACCGACGTACCCGTCGGGGCCGCAGGGGGCACCGGGACCGTACGGGCACTCCGGCCCCCAGGGGATCCCGGTCCCCACCGATCCCCGGGCACGGAGCGGACCGCAGGCCTCCGGCGGCCATCAGCCGCCGAACGGCCACCAGCATCCGAGCGGCCCGTTGAGCGGCCCGCAGTACCAGATCGGCGCCTCCGGACCCCAGGGGCCGTACGGGCCCTCCGGCGGGCAGGTCTCCTTCGGGGGACAGGAGCCCTTCACAGCGCAGGAACCCTTCGGGGACCCCGAGCCCTTCGGCCCCGCCGCACCCGACACCACAGCTTTCCCGACACCGCCCAGAGGAGGTCACAGTGAGCGCTGAGGGCCGCCACGCCCGTCGCCTGACGGACCGTGGCACGGCCAACCGCACCGACGGGAACGAAGCCAGACCCGTCGACGGAGGAGAGGACGCGGAGAACGAGAGGTTCCTGCGCCCCTACGCCGTCGACGCCGGAACCGCGGCGGCCGTGCCACCCACCACCAGAACCACCGACCTCGACCTGCTGACCCTCGTCATGGCCGCCCGTACCCCCGGCCGCCACGAGTGGTTGCGCCCCGAACGGGAGACCATCCTCAACCACGCACTGCGGGCCCGGACCGTGGCCGAACTCGCCGCGGAGGTCGGGCTCCCCATGGGGCAGGTCCGCGCGATGGTCGCCGACATGGTCTCCGACGGCTCACTCCAGCGCTGCGGCCCCTCCCGGCCCCTGGGGCGCGAGGACATACTGCACGCGGTCCTCGTCGGACTCCGCTCCCTGTGACTTCGGGCCCCAGGTGAGGCTCCCCTTCGACGATGACTCCGGGACCCTCACCCCGGCGGTCGGCCAGCGGGTTGCTAGCGTGCGCCCATGCGCAGCACCGAACACATCGGCATCATCGGAGCGGGGATCGTCGGTCTGGCCGTGGCCCGCCACATCACCCTCCATCGTCCCGGCACCCGGGTCACCGTCCTGGAGAAGGAGAACCGGGTCGCCGCGCACCAGACCGGCCACAACAGCGGCGTCGTCCACGCCGGGCTCTACTACCGGCCCGGATCCCTCAAGGCCACCCTCTGCCGCAGGGGCGTCGGGCTGCTCAGGGATTACTGCGCGGAGAACGGCCTGCCCTACGAGGAGGCGGGCAAGCTCCTCGTCGCGGTGAACCCCGAGGACGAGGCCCGCCTCGACGACATCGAGCGCAGAGCCAAGGAGAACGGTGTCCCCGGCGTCATCCGCCTGGGCCCCGAGGGCCTGCGCGAGATCGAGCCCCACGCGGCGGGCATCGCCGCCCTGCACTCGCCCACCACCGCCATCACCGACTTCGTCGCGGTCGCCGAGCAGATCGCCGACGACGTGCGCCGCTCCGGCGGCCGGGTGCTGCTCAACACCCCCGTCATCGACCTCCGCCAGGACCACGACGGCACCGAGGTCCTCACCGGTGACCCCAAGGGGGAGCGGGTCATCCACCGGTTCGACCGGCTGGTCCTGTGCGGCGGACTCCAGAGCGACCAGCTCGCCCGTATGGCCGGCGGCGCCGCTGACCCCCGAGTCGTCCCCTTTCGCGGCCACTACCACGAGCTCGTCCCCGAACGCCGTGACCTCGTGCGCGGCCTCCTCTACCCCGTCCCAGACCCCCGCTACCCCTTCCTGGGCGTGCACCTGACCCGCCACGTCCACGGCGAGGTCATGGTCGGACCCAACGCCGTCCTGGCCCTGGCCCGGGAGGGCTACCGCGCACGCGACCTGCGCACCCGCGAACTCGCCCAGACCCTTGCCTGGCCCGGGTTCTGGCGGTTGGCCCGCGAGCACTGGTCCGTCGGTGTTCGGGAGACCCTGGTGTCGGCCTCCCGCGCGGTCTTCGCGGCCCAGGCCCGCCGCCTGCTTCCCGAACTCACCACCGCCGACCTGCACCCTGCTCCCGCCGGGGTCCGCGCCCAGGCCCTGGGCCGCGACGGCGGCCTCCTGGACGACTTCCACGTGGACACCCACGGCCGGGTGGTGTGCGTGCGCAACGCACCCTCGCCCGCGGCGACCTCCTCCTTGGCGATCGCCGAGTTCCTGTACGACAACCACATCGGCAACGGCAACGGCAGCGGCTACTGATGGGGGCACCGCGGCCGAGGCGATCGCCGAAAGGGGCATCGACCCGCCCGGGGTGTGTCGGAACGGAGTTATCCACAGGTTCGGGCACACTCTGGTACTGGTCGCCGTCCTGGCGGAGCATGGAAGAACCGGTGCTTCGGGACGGTCCCGTGGTCACCGGTGGAGGTGACCATGCCCCTGACCCGGTGGGCCGCGGCGGCCCTCGCCACCGCGCTCGCACTCGTTCTCACGGCGGCAGTGCCCGCCGTCGGCCCTCGAGGAGGACCCTTGGACGGATTCACCATCGGACACCTTCCCGCCCAGGTCGGGGCACAGGCCTCGACCCTGGACTCCGAGTACGAGTGGGAGGACGTCGCCTTCACCGCCCGGTTCTGGGAGCAGGCCAAGGAGGGCGGTGGATTCCAGGTGGTACTGCAGGTCCTGGTCCTGCGGGGGGAGAAGCTCACCGACCTGGCCGCGGTCCGCGATTTCCTCACCCACTACCACGAGCGCGATCCGGACACCTGGCACCTGAGGGACTTCGACAACAACGGTACCGAAGGCCTGTACGGGGAGGCCGAGGCCTTCTGGACCCCGGGCCCGGGGGTCGCCGTCGAGGTCCGCGACGCATCAGGCCTCCTCGGCGAGGAGGAGCTGCTCGCCACCGCGAGGGGGATCGGCCCGGAGAACCCGGCGTAGGCCGAGGCCCGTGCGGCAGGGCCTATGCCGGTACAGGTCGGGGACCGCGAGAACGGATCGGACCGTGGAAAGACCGCGGGCCGGGCCGACCACACGGGAGAAGGTCGGCCCGGCCCGGTGAAGCACGGGGCGGCAGGGATCAGCAGCCGTCGAGGACCTCGCGCAGCGCGGCCTCCTCCTCCGGGTCCGCGCTCAGGTTCCACACGTGCTTGACCTCGATCCAGGAGACCACGTAGTCGCAGTGGGCGGACTCCAGCGGCGGCAGCCAGTTCGCCGGGTCCGCGTCACCCTTGGAGCGGTTGCTCGAGGCGCTCACCGCCCACAGCTGGGAGGAGTCGAGGTCGTTCGCGAACCGCTGGCGCTCCTCGGTCGACCAGGCGTGGGCGCCCGACCGCCACCCTTCCTTCAGGGCGACCATGTGGTCGATGTCGATGTCCTGCGCGTCGGTGAAGGTCTCACCGTCGAAGGCGCTGTACCAGGAACCGGACACCGGCTGGCAGTTGTCGTCGGTCTCAACGTCCTCGCCGTCGCGGAGCAGCACGACCTGGCGGGTGGTGCAGTTGCCCTCCACCCCTCTGTCCCAGTGCGGGAAGAGCGCGCGGTCGTAACCGGGAGGGTCGTGCTCCTCCTCGATCGTCAGCTCCTCCAGCTGCTGTCTGGCCTGTTCGACGTCGGAGGAGGAGGCGCTGCCGGGGGAGTCCTGCGGTGCGGCGGCGGGGTCGCCGACCTCCAGTTCGATCACCCCCAGCTGCTGCAGTGCGAAGGCGGCGATCACCAGGAGACCGATGACCGTACCGGCGATCGTGGCCAACCTGGAGGCGGGCTTACCGCTCTTACCGCCCTTGCCGGTTCGGCCCGGGCGGTTGGCGGAGGGTTTCTTGGCCATAGGGGAACTCCAACACTTTCTTGCCTCCCGTGACGGGCGGGTCGTCCGGTCCGGGTCCCTCAAGCTTGGCCCATCACACGGCCGGTCCGTAACACCGCCCGCGGTCAGACCTGCCTGGCCACAAGCCTCAGCCCAGGAGGTCGAGCACGAAGGAACCCACCAGCAGCAGCGCGATCCCGGCGCTGTAGGACCAGGCCCGCACCGGGCGGGGCTGGTCGCGCAGGGTGCGCCAGGTGTAGAGCACGACACCGGCCAGGACCAGCGCGCCCTCGACCACGGCGGTCGCCGCGGGGTTCTCCCAAAGCCCCAGGCCGAGCAGGGGGAACGCGCCCGCGTCCCCCGGGAGGATCGGCAGGTCCGGGCGGTGCACCAGCAGGTCGAGGAGCCAGTGGCTGAACACCACCGAGCCCAGGACCAGACCGGCGTCACGCCCCCACCGCTCCCTGAGGAAGTAGTGCACGAGTAGTCCCACCAGGAAGGCGAGAAGGAGGTTCCCGACCAGTGAGTGCGAGTATTCGGCTGTGATGAGCAGGGAGCCGTACCCGGACAGGCCGGGTTCGGCGGTTTCCATGGTCTCCACCCCGGCCAGGCTCAGGGGTACGAAGACCAGGTCAGGTAACTGGGTGGCGACCAGCAGCGCCGCCATGGGGATCCCGGGTCGCCACGCCTTGACGATCCCGGCCACCCCGAAGTGCCCGGCCAGCATCAGTTCTCTCCCTCGTGGGTGGTGTGGTCAGCTGCGCGTCCGGTGCCGTGTCGGGTGTTGTGTCCGGTACCGCGTCCGGTGGTACTCGCGGGCCAGCGCTCCAGGGCGCGGATGAAGCCCTCCACCAATACGTCGTAGCTCTCGTCGATGTTCTCGGGCATCCTGAACCCGCCCTGGGCCTCCAGGTCGATGAACCCGTGCACGGCGCTGCGCAGTGCGCGGACCGTGTGGACCATCTGGTCCTCGGGGATGTCGAAGCCGCGCAGCACCGCCGCGATCACCTGGACGGGTCGGGCGTAGATGTTCGAGGCCTCGGTGTCCGACGGGTCGGGCGCCCGCTGGGTCGCGGTGTAGCCGCCAGGGTGCTCGTGCGCGTAGTTCCGGTAGGCGGTGAAGAGCGCGCGGACCGCCTCGGGCCCGGCGAGCCCGACCGCGGCGCCCTGGAGCCGGTCGCCCAGTTCGGTCACGGTGAGCAGGGACACCTCCCGGCGCAGCCCGGCCAGTCCGTCGACGTGCTTGTACAGGCTCGGCGGCGCGACCCCGAAGCGTTTGGCGACCGCGGCCAAGGACAGCTCGTCGAAACCCCGTTCGTCGCTGAGCGCGGCGGCCTCGGCCGCGATCAGAGCGGGGGTGAGGCCGACCCTAGGCACCGGCGTTCACCCTCTCCGCCAGGTCGACCAGGGCGGGCGCCACCACGTCGGGACGCTGCGACTGCGGGTAGTGGCCGCACTCGGGGACCATGACCACGCGGCCCTCCACCGCCGAGGCCACCCAGGCGGCCTCGGCCCGGGGATCCGGCCAGTCCGGATCCTGCTCGCCCATGATCACCACGGCCTCGGCTACGGGGGGCTCGGCCCCCTGGATCCGCTCCTCCGACACCTTCGGGCCGTTGATGGTCTCCCGGATCGCCCGGTAGCGGTCGACGGGGCGGAGCATCCGGAGCACCCGGTCCAGCTGCTCGGCGTGCCCTTCGGGGGTCCGTCCGGCGTGGAGCTTGTCGTAGAAGAGCGTCAGCGCCCGGGGCGCCCAGGGGCGGGCGAGCAGGACCTTGAGTAGGGCCCGCTTCGCCCAGCCGGCCTCCGGGGCCCGCAGGAAGGGACCGAGCAGGGCGATCCCGGCGACCAGGTCGGGACGGTCGAGGGCGGCGATGGTCACCGCTCCGGCGCCCAACGAGTTGCCCGCCATCACGACCCTCGCGTCTGCCAGCCCCTGGTTCAGCTCCTCGGCGAGGGCGATCGCGTCGGTCGCCGCGGCGAGGTCGGTGTGGTCGCTGAAGGTGATGTCGCTGTCCCCGTGCCCGCGCAGGTCCATGGCGGCCACGCGGTACCCGGCGGCGGCGAGAGCGGCGCCCACGAAGCGGAAGGAGGCGCGGTGGTCGAACATGCCGGGCACGCAGACCACCAGTGTTCCGGTGTTCTCGGCCCCGTAGAGGTCGTAGGCGATACGCCCCTCGGGGCGCTGAAGGTGGTGCATGGCGGTGCTCTCTCGTCCGTTGTGCCTGTGGCGTCCGTTGTGTCCGCTGGGTGCGTAGCGTGCGTGGCCCGCGTCAGTAGGCTCATGGGTGTAGCCTTAAAGCTAATACCATTAGCTTTGTTGGTCAAGGGTTCTCGCTCCGATGCCGGGAACCGGCGCTCGGGAGGTCACGTGAACTGGAGTGACGTGCAGCCGATAGCGTTGCCGTGTGAGGGAAAACCGGGTGACCCACGTGTGTACCCGACCTACACTGCTAGGCAGATCGGGCCGAAGGGCCCGCCTACACAACAGAGAGCCACACAGTGATCGACATCATCGACGAACTCCAGTGGCGCGGCCTGATCGCGCAGACGACCGACCTTGACGCACTTCGCAAGGCGCTGGCCGATGGTCCGATCACCCTCTATTGCGGTTTCGACCCGACCGCGGGCAGCCTGCACGTCGGCCACCTCACCCAGGCCCTCACCCTGGCCCGCTTCCAGCAGGCCGGGCACCGTCCCATCGCCCTCGTCGGCGGTGGCACGGGCCTCATCGGTGACCCCAAGCCCAGCGCCGAGCGTCAGATGAACTCGGTGGAGACGGTACGGGGCTGGGTGGACAACCTGGCTGGGCAGCTCTCGGCCTTCCTGCGCTTCACCCCCGAGGGTGAACAGGCGGGCCCCACCGACGCCATCCTCGCCAACAACGGCGACTGGCTGGGCGGGATCAACGCGATCGAGCTGCTCCGCGACGTCGGCAAGCACTTCAGCATCAACCAGATGCTGGCCCGCGAGACGGTCAAGAGCCGTCTCGACGGCGAGGGCATGAGCTACACCGAGTTCAGTTATGTGCTCCTGCAGTCCTACGACTACGTCGAGCTCTACCGGCGCTACGGCTGCACGCTCCAGACCGGCGGCTCCGACCAGTGGGGCAACATCACCGCTGGCCTGGACCTGGTCCGCCGGATGGACGGCAACGAACCGCACGGCCAGGCGCACGCCTTGACCACGAACCTGCTGACGAAGGCCGACGGCACCAAGTTCGGCAAGACCGAGACCGGCACGGTCTGGCTCGACCCCGAGCTCACCTCGCCGTACGCCTTCTACCAGTTCTGGTTCAACGCCGACGACCGCGACGTCATCCGCTACCTCAAGGTGTTCAGCTTCCTCTCTCGTGAGGAGATCGAAGACCTCGAGCAGCAGACGCAGGAGC
The DNA here is from genome assembly GCF_024134545.1 of Nocardiopsis exhalans. Classification (GTDB taxonomy): domain Bacteria; phylum Actinomycetota; class Actinomycetes; order Streptosporangiales; family Streptosporangiaceae; genus Nocardiopsis; species Nocardiopsis exhalans. Next base: position 5,225,927 of record NZ_CP099837.1, on the reverse strand, counting down.
GGCCGCAGGCGCGTGCCGCGCAGCGCACGCTGGCAGAGACGCTGACGACGCTGGTCCACGGCGAGGCGGAGACCCGCAAGGTCAAGGACGCCAGCCTGGCGCTGTTCGGTCGTGCCGACCTGTCCGAGCTGGACGGTCGCACCCTGGACGCGGCCCTGGCCGAGGTGCCCAAGGCCGAGGTCGAGGGTCCGGTCGGTGAACTGCTCATCATCGACCTGTTCGCGCAGAGCGGTCTGACCCCGAGCAAGTCGGCGGCCCGTCGCGCCATCCAGGAGGGCGGCGCCTACGTGAACAACGTGAAGGTCACCGACGTCGAGGCCAAGCTCAGCGCGGACGACGTGCTCGCGGACCGCTTCGTCGTACTCCGCAAGGGCAAGCGCAACATCGGTGGGGTCGTCCTCAAGGGCTAGAGCCGACCGATGGCGGATGACGTGATGGTGCCATGACGTCACGCTGACCGAGCACGTGCTGACAGAGGCGTTTGCTGACGGAACAGGCCAAGGGCCGGCTCCTCCCGAGGGGCCGGCCCCGGTGTTTCCGGCCGACTTTCCGGGAGCATCCATCGGGCCGCCCCTGTGGCTGGGGCGGCCCGATGGTGGTCGTGGATCTTTGCTCAAGCCAAGGTTTGCTCTTGGCATGATCCGGGCAAGATGGACGATGTCTGACAACTGCCGACGTAACGACGCGATCCTGGTGTGAGGACCGCGCACGTCAGGGCCTTGAGAAGCCGCCCGAACAGGGGCGACCGAGGCCCGGATCGCCGAGATGGCGCCCGATCCGGGTCCTGACTTGACGTCTGCCGATGAGCTGCCTATAGTCGTAAGAGTCGCTGCGGGACGGCGAGCGGAACTCTTCAGGTTCCGGCTCAGCACCGTGCCGCGATCACAGACATCCTCTTCGAAGCAAGATGACCTGAGCATTGCTCGGAGCATGTAAGCTCGGGGAGTTGCTTAGAACAGCCCAGCGAAAACAACGCGGTGAAAACACCGCCGAGGAAACGCTAGACTGGGAAAAGCACAACGGGCTTTACCCCGATCTGGTTGACACAAACCGCCGATTTGGCGGGGCGCGGAACACCTGATAAAGTAAAGACACAACACAGCGGAACGGACGCGAAAGCGACCGGGAAGCAGAAAAAAAAGCCTTCCACGGAAGAGCAGACGGAGCCAGCTGGTTCTGGCGCTTGTACGGGAAGAGTGATTGTTTCTTGAGAACTCAACAGCGCGTGTTTGATTTTCTTTAAGCCATGTTTGTTTTGGCCCCGACGCACTTCGGTGCGTAGGGTTCCTTTGATTGGTCATCGCGAGATGATCGGTCAGGATTTCTTCTAGGTTTACTCACCCCAGGCTGACCTCACGGTCGCCGGGATGGGTTGTTTGACCTTTATGGAGAGTTTGATCCTGGCTCAGGACGAACGCTGGCGGCGTGCTTAACACATGCAAGTCGAGCGGTAAGGCCCTTCGGGGTACACGAGCGGCGAACGGGTGAGTAACACGTGAGCAACCTGCCCCTGACTCCGGGATAAGCGGTGGAAACGCCGTCTAATACCGGATATGACCTGCCACCTCATGGTGGCGGGTGGAAAGTTTTATCGGTCAGGGATGGGCTCGCGGCCTATCAGCTTGTTGGTGGGGTAACGGCCTACCAAGGCGATTACGGGTAGCCGGCCTGAGAGGGCGACCGGCCACACTGGGACTGAGACACGGCCCAGACTCCTGCGGGAGGCAGCAGTGGGGAATATTGCACAATGGGCGAAAGCCTGATGCAGCGACGCCGCGTGGGGGATGACGGCCTTCGGGTTGTAAACCTCTTTTACCACCAACGCAGGCTCCGGGTTCTCTCGGGGTTGACGGTAGGTGGGGAATAAGGACCGGCTAACTACGTGCCAGCAGCCGCGGTAATACGTAGGGTCCGAGCGTTGTCCGGAATTATTGGGCGTAAAGAGCTCGTAGGCGGCATGTCGCGTCTGCTGTGAAAGACCGGGGCTTAACTCCGGTTCTGCAGTGGATACGGGCATGCTAGAGGTAGGTAGGGGAAACTGGAATTCCTGGTGTAGCGGTGAAATGCGCAGATATCAGGAGGAACACCGGTGGCGAAGGCGGGTTTCTGGGCCTTACCTGACGCTGAGGAGCGAAAGCATGGGGAGCGAACAGGATTAGATACCCTGGTAGTCCATGCCGTAAACGTTGGGCGCTAGGTGTGGGGACTTTCCACGGTTTCCGCGCCGTAGCTAACGCATTAAGCGCCCCGCCTGGGGAGTACGGCCGCAAGGCTAAAACTCAAAGGAATTGACGGGGGCCCGCACAAGCGGCGGAGCATGTTGCTTAATTCGACGCAACGCGAAGAACCTTACCAAGGTTTGACATCACCCGTGGACCTGTAGAGATACAGGGTCATTTAGTTGGTGGGTGACAGGTGGTGCATGGCTGTCGTCAGCTCGTGTCGTGAGATGTTGGGTTAAGTCCCGCAACGAGCGCAACCCTTGTTCTATGTTGCCAGCACGTAATGGTGGGGACTCATAGGAGACTGCCGGGGTCAACTCGGAGGAAGGTGGGGACGACGTCAAGTCATCATGCCCCTTATGTCTTGGGCTGCAAACATGCTACAATGGCCGGTACAATGGGCGTGCGATACCGTAAGGTGGAGCGAATCCCTTAAAGCCGGTCTCAGTTCGGATTGGGGTCTGCAACTCGACCCCATGAAGGTGGAGTCGCTAGTAATCGCGGATCAGCAACGCCGCGGTGAATACGTTCCCGGGCCTTGTACACACCGCCCGTCACGTCATGAAAGTCGGCAACACCCGAAACTTGTGGCCTAACCCTTCGGGGAGGGAATGAGTGAAGGTGGGGCTGGCGATTGGGACGAAGTCGTAACAAGGTAGCCGTACCGGAAGGTGCGGCTGGATCACCTCCTTTCTAAGGAGTCTTTACAGGTCGGCACTTTTTCTACAGCCGGCCGGACTCGGAAGTGGACCTCACAGCATGGAACCTCTCGGGGTTTCTGTTGGTGGGGAGTGGCTAAAGTAGAATCGAACTTCACCTCTGGCGACTAGAAGCGTCAGGGGGCGCGCTGTTGGGTATCTGAGGAAGCAATCCCTTGTGGGTTGCATCCCGCTACCACCTCCAGTAACTCCTACGGCTCTGGTTCTCCTTGCGAGGATCGGGGTTGTGGTTTGAGGTAGGGGAGTTTGTGGTTGGTGTTTTGATTTGTGAATAGTGTGCGCGAGCATCTTATTATCTGTAGTGGCCAAGTGATAGTGGCACACGGTGGATGCCTTGGCATCAGGCGCCGATGAAGGACGTGGGAGGCCACGATAGGCCGCGGGGAGCTGTCAACCGAGCTTTGATCCGCGGGTGTCCGAATGGGGAAACCTAGCCCGAGTTGTGTCGGGTTGCCGCTACCTGAATGTATAGGGTAGTTGGTGGTGACGCGGGGAAGTGAAACATCTCAGTACCCGTAGGAAGAGTAAACAACAGTGATTCTCCTAGTAGTGGTGAGCGAACGGGGAAGAGGCTAAACCGCATGCGTGTGATAGACGGCAGTCGTTGCGTGTGCGGGGTTGTGGGATGCATCTTTTCAGGTCTGTCGGCCTGGAGCGCTGATGATTTTTCTAGCTGAAACCGTTGGGAAGCGGTACCGGAGTGGGTGAGAGTCCCGTAGGTGAAGGAAGAGTCTAGGTGTTGATGTTCTCCCGAGTAGCGCGGAGCCCGAGAAATTCCGTGTGAATCTGGCAGGACCACCTGCTAAGCCAAAATACGTCCTGATGACCGATAGTGCACTAGTACCGTGAGGGAAAGGTGAAAAGTGCCCCGGTGAGGGGTCGTGAAATAGTACCTGAAACCGTGTGCTGTCAAGCCGTCAGAGCTGAAGCTTGGTCTTTGGTGATGGCGTGCCTTTTGAAGAATGAGCCTGCGAGTCATGGTGTGTGGCGAGGTTAACCCGGGTGGGGTAGCCGTAGGGAAACCGAGTCTGAATAGGGCGTTTGAGTCGCATGCTGTGGACCCGAAGCGGAGTGATCTACCCATGTCCAGGGTGAAGCGGGGGTAAGACCTCGTGGAGGCCCGAACCCACCAGAGTTGAAAATCTGGGGGATGAGGTGTGGGTAGGGGTGAAAGGCCAATCAAACTCCGTGATAGCTGGTTCTCCCCGAAATGCATTTAGGTGCAGCGTCACGTGTTTCTTGCTGGAGGTAGAGCTACTGTTTGGCTGATGGGCCCTACAAGGTTACTGACGTCAGACAAACTCCGAATGCCGGTTAAGTGAAGCGTGGCAGTGAGACTGCGGGGGATAAGCTTCGTAGTCGAGAGGGAAACAGCCCAGATCATCAGCTAAGGCCCCTAAGCGTGTGCTAAGTGGGAAAGGTTGTGGAGTTGCTGAGACAACCAGGAGGTTGGCTTAGAAGCAGCCATCCTTTAAAGAGTGCGTAATAGCTCACTGGTCAAGTGGTTCTGCGCCGATAATGTAGCGGGGCTTAAGTACACCGCCGAAGCTGTGAAGTTCAGCCTGTAAGGGCTGGGTTGGTAGGGGAGCGTCGTGCATCCAGTGAAGCTGCCGAGTGATCGAGTGGTGGAGGGTGTGCGAGTGAGAATGCAGGCATGAGTAGCGAAAGCAACGTGAGAAACGTTGCCGCCGATTGACTAAGGGTTCCTGGGGCAGGTTAATCCGCCCAGGGTGAGTCTGGACCTAAGGCGAGGCCGACAGGCGTAGTCGATGGATAACGGGTTGATATTCCCGTACCCGTGCACGAGCGTCCAGTACCGAATCAGGTGATGCTAACCACGCTGGATCCTTCGAAATCCTTCGGGAGATCGTTGGTATCTGGTCTGGGACCCGAGCTTGTAGTAGGTAAGTGATGGGGTGACGCAGGAGGGTAGCTCTACCCGGCGGTGGTTGTCCGGGGGTAAGCGTGTAGGCCGAGAGGTAGGCAAATCCGCCTCTCACATAAGGCTGAGACGTGATGCCGAGCCGTTTTCGGTGAAGTGAGTGATCCCATGCTGTCGAGAAAAGCCTCTAGCGAGTTCGTGTGTGGCCAGTACCCTAAACCGACGCAGGTGGTCAGGTAGAGAATACCGAGGCGTTCGGGTGAACCATGGTTAAGGAACTCGGCAAATTGTCCCCGTAACTTTGGGAGAAGGGGAGCCCTGTCTGGTGACGGATCTTGCATCCTGAGCTGGGTGGGGTCGCAGATAGCGGGGGGAAGCGACTGTTTATTAAAAACACAGGTCCGTGCGAAGTCGTAAGACGCTGTATACGGACTGACGCCTGCCCGGTGCTGGAACGTTAAGAGGACTGGTTAGTTGGGGTTCGCCCCGGCGAAGCTAGGAATCTAAGCGCCAGTAAACGGCGGTGGTAACTATAACCATCCTAAGGTAGCGAAATTCCTTGTCGGGTAAGTTCCGACCTGCACGAATGGCGTAACGACTTCCCCACTGTCTCAACCATGGGCCCGGTGAAATTGCACTACGAGTAAAGATGCTCGTTTCGCGCAGCAGGACGGAAAGACCCCGGGACCTTCACTATAGCTTGACATTGGTGTTTGGGATGGTTTGTGTAGGATAGGTGGGAGCCTGTGAAGTCGTCACGCTAGTGGCGGTGGAGGCGTTGGTGAAATACCACTCTGACTGTTTCGGGCATCTAACTTTGGACCGTGATCCGGTTCGGGGACAGTGTCTGGTGGGTAGTTTAACTGGGGCGGTTGCCTCCCAAAGAGTAACGGAGGCGCCCAAAGGTTCCCTCAGCCTGGTTGGTAATCAGGTGTTGAGTGTAAGTGCACAAGGGAGCTTGACTGTGAGACGGACGTGTCGAGCAGGAGCGAAAGCTGGGACTAGTGATCCGGCACCGGCGTGTGGAAGCGGTGTCGCTCAACGGCTAAAAGGTACCCCGGGGATAACAGGCTGATCTTCCCCAAGAGTCCATATCGACGGGATGGTTTGGCACCTCGATGTCGGCTCGTCGCATCCTGGGGCTGGAGTTGGTCCCAAGGGTTGGGCTGTTCGCCCATTAAAGCGGCACGCGAGCTGGGTTTAGAACGTCGTGAGACAGTTCGGTCCCTATCCGCTGTGCGCGTTGGAGACTTGAGAAGGGCTGTCCCTAGTACGAGAGGACCGGGACGGACGAACCTCTGGTGTGCCAGTTGTCCTGCCAAGGGCATGGCTGGTTGGCTACGTTCGGGAGAGATAACCGCTGAAAGCATCTAAGCGGGAAGCTTGCTTCGAGATGAGGTCTCCTGCCTCCTAGAGAGGGTAAGGCTCCCTGTAGACGACGGGGTTGATAGGCTGGATGTGGAAGCCCTGTGAGGGGTGGAGCTGACCGGTACTAATAGGCCGAGGGCTTGTCCGCTGCAGATAATTGGATGTTCGCGCACACTTGTTCACGAAAGCTTGGCTGTCGTGATTCCCCTGGTGGTTTGGGGTTGAGTCATGGTGGTTGTTGGTTTCCGTGGTGGTTTTAGCAGGAGGGTCACACCCGGTCTCATTCCGAACCCGGTCGTTAAGTCTCCTTGCGCTGATGGTACTGCTCTGTGATGGGGTGGGAGAGTAGGTCGCCGCCACGGTTTTTCTTGAGGGCAGGGGGTTCGTTCTTCGGAACGGGCCCCCTTCTTTTTGTTGCCGGTGCTTGTGAACATGTGAATAGTGGGGGTTTTGGTTCGTGGGCGGGTTCTTCGTTGCTCTCTGTCGGGTTCTGCGTGATCTTGCTACCAGGAGCGAGTTCGGCGCCGATTTCGCTCCTGGTAGCAAGATCACGGAAGGGGAGGGGCGGGTTGTCCGGTTTTTAGGCTCTGTGCTTCATGGTCTGGCTCTGTTCCAGGCCCAGGAGGTACTGTTTGCGTTCCAGCCCGCCCGCGTAACCGGTCAGGCTTCCGTTGGCGTCGATGACGCGGTGCCAGGAGAGTCAGATCACCACACGGTCCTGTCCTGCGGCTTTGGTGATGCGTGGGTGCGCTATGTCGTAAGCTGGAAGGTACGAGTACTACTACGCGCTGCTACTGCTCAAGGTGGCAGCGCTTTTGAGTGTTGACGGACGGGTTGGATGACTGAGGACAGCCGATCGGGAGACCGCGAGGACTCCGGAGCAAACGACCAAAGCGGTAACCGCTCCGGTGAGCCTGACGGTCGCGGGCGCGGTGACGAGTCCCGTTCCCGGTCTGGCGACGGGGGTTCCCGGGACGAAAGAAGTGGTGAACGCCGGAACTTCCGGGGTGGTAGCGACCGCCGTGATGACCGTTCGGGCGGGAACGACCGCGGTGGATACCGTGGCGACCGGGACCGTCGGGACGACCGCGGTGGTGACCGCCGTGGTGGCGGTCGTGACTTCCGTGGTGGAGACCGCGGACGTGACGACCGTTCCGGCGGCAACGACCGTGGTGGTTATCGGGGTGGTCCCGGTGGGGACCGCGCGCGTGACGACCGTCGTGACAACCGGGGGGACAACCGCGGTCGCGACTTCCAACGGGATGACCGGCGGCCTCCGCGTGAGGACCGGGATCCGGCGGACATTCCGCCGCGGCTGCCCGAAGAGGCGACCTATGACCAGTTGGACAAGGACACCAAGCGCGACCTGCACTCGCTGCCCAAGTCCCTGGCCGAGCTGATCGGCAAGCACATCGTGGCCGCTGGTCTGCTCGTGGACGAGGACCCCGAACTCGCCTACAAGCACGCCGCCTACGCCCGCCGCAAGGCCTCCCGCCTGCCCAGCGTCCGTGAGGCCTCTGGTATCGCCGCCTACACCGTGGGCAAGTGGCAGGAGGCCCTGTCCGACCTGCGTGCGGCCCGCCGTATGAGTGGCCGGGACACCTTCCTGGCGATCATGGCTGACTGCGAGCGCGGCCTGGGCCGTCCCGAGCGGGCCCTTGAGATCGCCAACGACCCGGCTGGCAAGGAGCTGGACGCGGACGAGCGCATCGAGCTGCGGATCGTCGCCGCTGGCGCCCGCCGCGACATGGGTGACGTCAAGGCCGCTTTGGCCGAGCTTCAGGTGCCGGAGCTGAAGGAGCGGCGCGCCCGGCCGTATGTGGCGCGGTTGTTCTACGCCTACGCCGACGTCCTGGAGGAGCTCGGCCGGACCGAGGACGCCCGCGAGTACTTCGCGCGTGCCTCCTCGGTGGACCGTGAGGGCGTCACCGACGCCGACGAGCGCCTCGCCGCGATCGAGGGTGTGGAGCTGGTCGACAGCGACGTCGAGGACGGTGTCGTCTGGACCGATGTCGAGGAGGAGGCTGACGAAGCCGCTGCCGAGGCCGAGGCGGCCGCCGCTCCCCGTGAGCGTCGTGAGAACCGCCGGGACGACCGGGATCGTGGCGGTCGCGATGACCGTGGTGGATACCGCGGTGGCCGGGACTGACCCCCTCGGAACACAGTGACGGAGCGCCGCCGGGTGGCCTGGAGCCACTCGGCGGCGCCGTCGTGTACCTGGGCACGGTCCCCGAGGAGTACGACTCGGTGGTGTGCCTGACCCACCTCGACGGGCGCCCGCTCATGGTCCGCAACCGGCGCCGGGCCTGGGAGTTCCCCGGCGGGCACCGGGAACCCGGTGAGGACCTCTACGCCACCGCTCGGCGGGAGGCGTGGGAGGAGGCCGGAGCCACCCTCGGCGAGGTTCGGGTCGCTGGCTACTATGTCCTCTCCGGCGGACACACCACTGTGGTCACCCATGCGCTGGTGAGCTCATTGGAGCCGCTCAGCGGGGAGTACGAGACCGTCGAGGTGCGGACCTTCGACCGCCTTCCACCGGAGCAGGAGCTGTCGTGGGCGGACGGTCTGTACGCGCATCTGCTACGCGTTCTGGGGCTCCCCGGTGCCCGGGATCAGAATTCCAGCCGTTTGACGTAGGTGCTCTCGCTCCCTACCAGCGTGTACCCGATCCGGTCGTTGATGGCGAGCATCGGCTTGTTGGTCTCGTGGTTGCCGGTGTAGGCGTGCGTGAAGCCCCTCTCCCTGGCCCGGTGCAGAGCCATGTTCTTCGCGTAACCGCCCAGCCCTCGGCCCCGGTACTCGCGCAGGGTGCCGGTCATCGCCGACTCCATGCGGGTGTCGTGGTCGGACGAGTAGCAGCTGATCGCTACGGGTACGCCGTCCAGCAGTAGGGCGAGGCTGAGCTCCAGGTCGGCCATCGGGTTGTGCCATACCGCTTCGAGCCAGACCTCGTAGGGCAGGAACTCCTCCGCGGTCTCGCCCGGCTCGTCCCCGTCGGCGGCCTTGTCGATCTCGTAGAGCGGGCGGGGGTCGTCGGCGAACTCGCTCCACCGGCGCAGCTCGGCCCCTGCCGGTGCCTTCGGTGGATCCGGAAGCCTGCTCAGGTCCATACCGAGGACGTGGTGGCTCTCGACCAGCTGGTAGCCCCGCTGTAGGGCCGCCGTGCGGAAGAGGTCTCCGCTGACCTGGACACCCTCCTGTGCGGTATCGGTACGCAGGACGGTCGCCCCCTTCTCGATCAGGTGGGCCTCCGATGCCTCCAGGAGCCGCGCGGCGAGCTCCCCGTTCCGGTGACCTTCGGCCAGTGCCCCGTAGAAGGTCTTGCCCTTGCGGGTCCCGTCCTCGTCCGTGTGCAGCCTGCTCATCACGTGCCCGACCACGGTGTCGCCGACCACCGCGACCAGCCGGGTGTCCTCGACGTCGGGGCGGGGGTGGTCGAACCGCCACCGCATGTGCTCCTCGGTGAGGACCAGGGCGGGAAAGTCGTTCCTGATGAGGGCGTGGGCCTGAGCGAGGTCGCCCTTGTGTACCGGGCGGATCTGGGGAGTCATGCCGGGAGAGTACGGGGATCGGTGCCGGGACCGCATGTGGTTTTCCGCCGTCCCGGCACCGATCCCGGGGGACTAGGCTCGCTCCTCCTCGGCCTTCCTCTTCGCTTCGGCCTGCTCCTGGGCGAGTTTGTCCAGCCAGTGCACGATCCCGCCCACGTTGGCCTCCGGTCCGCTGAGCGTGTCCAGGACCGCGGCGGCCTCGGGGGAGGCGCCCGGGGGGAGGGGCTTGTACCGGGAGATGACCTTGTCGCGCACCATCGCGATGGCGTGGTCCAGGTCCCCGCCGGTGTCCCGCGACTCCCGGACGGTCTCCACCCACAGGCGCAGCTCGGCCTCGGCACGGTCGATGGTCTCCGCCACGGCGCCGTGTGCGCCGAAGTGGGAGAACATCAGCCGTTGGGCGCCGATGTCACCGAACAGGCGCAGGGTGCGCAGGCAGGCCTCCATGTCGAAGTCCGGCGGCGGTGTCGCCGGGCGCAGGTCGCCGGTGAGGGGGTTGTACACGCCGAGGGCGTCACCGACGTACAGGTCGCCGGTCCCGGTGTCCACCAGGCCCATGTGGTGCTTTGCGTGTCCGGGTGCGTAGTGCGAGACCAGCCTGCGGCCCGCGCCCAGGTCGATCTCACCGGTCTCGGCCACCGAACGGATCCGGGCCGCCTCGGTGGGGTGCATCTGTCCGAACAGCGTCTCCAGCTGGTCGCCCCACACCATCTTCGCGCTGGCCATCAACCGGCTGGGGTCGGCCAGGTGGCGGGCGCCGCGCTCGTGCACGACGATCTCCGCGTTGGGGAACAGCGCGGCCATGTCTCCGGTGCCGCCCGCGTGGTCCAGGTGGATGTGGGTGACCACGATGGTGGCGAGGTCTTCGGGGGCGAGCCCGAGCCGGATCACGGCGTCCCGCAGAACCGGTGCCGAACCGGCGGTTCCCACCTCGACGATGCAGGGCCGTTCCGTGCGGATGAGGTAGGCGGACACGACCCCGGGATAGCCGGCGAGCATCGTGTCGATGGCATAGATCTCGTCGCCCAGGGGAGTGATCCCCTCGGGCAGACCGCTGACGTCCACGTCGTCGTGCACGGCAGACACCCCTCTTCCTCAGGCTTTGTGCGATCCGTTCCGGACCGAACCCGACTCTAGAACAAGGGTGTCACGCCAGCTGACGGCGGGGCCATGCCGGTTATCCACAGCTTTCAGGAGGGTCTTTTCTCCTGAGCCCGACCGGGTGATGCTGGAACCAGCGCGCGCACCAGGTCACTCCCAGAAAGGCCCTCGTGCTCGAACCCACTTCCAACCCCGGCCCCCCACGCCCACCAAGAACAAGAAGAGGGGGAAAAAGCCGAACCCCGCCCTGGAAGCGCCCGCCGCGAAGAGGGTGGTGGAGCGGCGAGCCTCCGCCTCGGACCCGGAGCCCGAGGCGGTGCCCGAGAGGGACCGTGAGTCGACCCCGCTCGTCAGGAGCAGCAAGCGAAAGGGGAAGCGGAACATCCTCCCGGAGCCGGCCTCCGAACCGGAGAGGGGGTCTGTGGAGCAGTGCGTCCCTGGTCCGGAGACCGCGAAGGCGTGTGATTCGGGGCTGTCGATGCCGCCTCTGACGGAGCGGCCGGACCGGGCCGAGGGGCAGCGGAACGAGGTCTTCGTGCTCGGGCGGGTCACCTCCGCCCCCTTCGAACGGGAGTTTCCCAGCGGGGCGCGGTTGGTGACCTGGCGGATCTGCATGGCCCGGCCCGAGGCCCCCGGGCGGCGTGCCCGGTCCGCCTCACTGACTCTGGTCTCCTTCGACGAGGCCCTCTGCGCGAAGGTGCACGGGTGGCGGGTCGGTGACGTGGTCCGGGTGACCGGGGAGCTGCGCCGACGGATCTGGCGCGGGTGGAAGGGCGTCCAGAGCGTGCTGGAAGTGGAGGTGGACACCGCCACACTCGTGCGCGGGGCGAACCGGTGAGCCGGTCACCAACCCAGGGCGCTCAGGGCCTCGCTCACCGTGGGACCGGTCGGGTCGATGGAGTCGTCGGCCCAGAGCGCCGTGCACAGGGCGCGCAGACCGTCCAGGCGGTCGCCCTCCCCGGACAGCCGTACCGCGGCGGCCTCCGCTTTGACGGTCCAGCCGCCGCACTCGGTCCGGGCGGTGTCCCCGTCGACGTGGCGGAGCGGGCCCGGGTGGGCCTCGTTCATTCCGGACACGTCCCAGGACAGGTACCGGGGGCGCTGGTGGGCGGGGGCGGCCAGGGCGTCCTGGGGGGTGGCGACCCCGGACAGGACCAGGAGTCCGGCGGCGCCGTGCGTGGTGGCGCCCTCGATGTCGGTGTCGAGCCGGTCGCCCACGATGAGGGGGTTGGTGGCACCGGTGCGCATCATCCCCTCCTCGTGCAGTGGCCGCATCGGCTTGCCCGCGATCACCGGCTCCACCCCGGTGGCGTGGGCGATCACCCGCACGAAGGATCCGTTCGCTGGGGTGATCCCCCACTCGGTGGGCGCGGTCGCGTCGGAGTTGCTGGCCACGTAGAACGCTCCGCCGGAGACGGCGAGGGTGCCCTGGTCGAGGAGGTCGCGGGACATGTTCCGCGAGTAGCCCTGGACCACCGCCACCACGGACTCCGTGGCGACCGTGACGGGCCGCAGTCCCATCCGGTGCACGGCCTGGCGCAGACCGGTGTCGCCGACCACCAGCACGTCCGAACCCTGGGGGTAGCGGGCGGACACCAGGCGGGCGGCGGCCTCGGCGGAGGTCACCACGTCCTCGGGGGCCGCGGGTACGCCCAGGTGGGTGAGGTGTTCGGCGATGCGGGCGGGGGTGCGTCCGGCGTTGTTGGTCACGAAGGCGACCCGCGCCCCGGCGGCCCGTGCCTTGCCCACGGCCTCGGGCGCGGCGGGAACGGCCTTGGGTCCGATGTAGACCACGCCGTCCAGGTCGAGGAGCATCGCGTCGTGGAGCTCGTTGAGCGGGCGGTCAGCTGCCTGCAAGGCCATCGCGCAAGGTCCGATTCCGTGTGTCGGGAGAGGTCACCCCCAGGCTAGGCCGCCCGGCGCCCCGAGCGCCCCCGCCCCGGGGTGTGTGCTCCGTCGCAGCCCCACGCTACGAAGACAGGAGCGAGGTTCCCGTGACGCTCCACCCCACGCGGCGCACGGATCCCGCGGCCCCGCGGGCCGTGCTGCCGTTACGGCGGTTGTGTGTAGTCGGGGGGTGCCCTGGAGTGGCCGCGGTCAGGAGCGGTGTTCGGTGAGCCAGGAGGTGGCGAAGGTGACGGCCTCGGTGAGGGGGAACAACCGGGCGGTGGCTGAGCCCACGCGGCCGACGGTGACCGCGCCGGTGGCCTCGAAGGCCGCGCCCAGGGCCGGGAAGTCGCTCTCGTCCAGGACGACACCGTTGTAGGTCACCCACTCCCGTTTTCCTTCGGGGGTGCGGATGGCGCAGGAGGAGGGCCCGGTGGGCGGGTGTGGGACCCGGTACTCGGCCAGGTGGAAGGCGGTGCAGGAGTCGTAACCGGTGCCCAGGAGCAGGACGCGGGCGTCGGCTTTCGCCAGGCGGGCCAGGGGTGAGTCCTCACCGAGGGCGGATGCGAGGGGATGGGGGTGCATGAGCTCGGCGGCGTTCGGGCCGAGCGCGGCGAAGGAGGTCTGCGGGTGCGCGCTGCGCACGGCGCCCGGCCAGGTGCGGAGTCGTTCGGCGACGCGTCCCATGTGGGGGCTGGGAGTGATCGCGGGGTCGAAGGCGGGCATCTCGGTGCGGATGGTCTCCCACCAGGCCTCGGGGACGGGCGGGTTGCCCCAGTCCGCGGGGTCGGAGTTGTCGCTGGTCTGGGTGGGCACCACGAGGTTGCCGGTGGGCCCGACCGCGTCCAGGAGGGCTCGGACCACGGTCTCGTCGGACCCGCACACCCAGCCGAGGGAGCGCAGGGAGGTGTGGACCAGCAGGGTGTCGCCGGGGCGCACGCCCAGGCGGTGCAGATGCAGGGTGAGGGAAGCCGCGGTGCGCGGCCCGTGCGACGAGGGGGGTGGTACGGACACGGGTGCTGTTCCTTCGCTGGCGGGGGTGGGGTCTCCCGTCATGTTCTCAGCGGGGGTGTGCGCCTGGCCAACGGGTTTTGGCATCCGGAGACGAGGTGCGTGCCGGGCGTGGAGGGAGCGGTGACAGGCGGGCCCGGGAGTCGTTGCCGTCCACGGGTACTCCCCGGGCCCGCCGGGCCGGTCGCCGGTTCGGTCCTGTCCGAACCGGGAGAGAAAAGTGCGTTTCACCCTTCTGGGAAGGTCCGCGAGGTGCTTCTATTGTGGTCATGGGTGAACACGAGTTCTGGACGCTCGCTGTGGTGCTCACCATCGTCGCGGCTCTCGGCCTGTTCGGAAACCTGCTCCGGCAGCCGCTGATCGTCGTGTTCATCGCGGTCGGCATCATCGTCGGCCCCGTCGGGTTCGGCTGGGTCTCACCCTCGGGCACGCTCGAGTTGCTGGCGCAGGTGGGTATCGCCCTGCTGTTGTTCCTGGTGGGGCTCAGGCTTGACCTGCACCTGATCAGGGCCACCGGCCCGGTGGCGTTGGCCACGGGCCTGGGGCAGATCGTGTTCACCTCGGTGGTGGGCTACGGCCTGGCCCGCCTCCTCGGGATGGAGCCGTTGACGGCTCTGTACGTGGCCGTGGCGCTGACCTTCTCGTCGACGATCATCATCGTCAAGCTCCTGTCCGACAAGCGTGAGCTCGACCAGCTGCACGGCCGGATCGCGATCGGCTTCCTCATCGTCCAGGACATCGTCGTCGTCCTCGTGATGATCGCGTTGACCGCGTTCGGACAGACTTCCGGCGACTCTGTTCCGGCTGAGATACTCCAAGTCCTGTGGGCAGGAGGGGGCCTGCTTGTGGGGTTGGCCCTGCTCTCCCGTTACGTGCTGCCCCGGATCATTCCGCTCGTGGCCCGTTCCCAGGAACTCCTGGTCCTGTTCGGGGTGGCGTACGCGGTGTCCGTGGCCTCGGTCAGTGAGTCGCTGGGCTTCAGCCCCGAGGTCGGTGCGTTCCTGGCCGGGGTGTCGCTGGCCTCGACCGACTACAGAGATGCCCTCGGGGCCCGGCTGGTGAGCCTGCGCGACTTCATGCTGCTCTTCTTCTTCCTGGAGTTGGGCGCGAACCTGGACTTCACGGACGTGGGGCGCCAGCTCACCGAGGCCGCGGTCCTGTCGGTGTTCGTCCTGGTGGGCAACCCGCTGATCGTGGTGGCGATCATGGTCCTCATGCGGTATCCGGCCCGTGTCGGGTTCCTCGCGGGGCTCACCGTCGCCCAGATCAGTGAGTTCTCCCTGATCTTCGCCGCTCTGGGGTTGTCCCTGGGGCATATCGACTCCGGGACGGTCAGCCTGATCACGGTCGTCGGCCTGATCACCATCGGCGGATCGACCTACATGATTCTCTACTCCCACCAGATCTACCGCTGGTTGGGGCGCTGGTTCGATCCGCTGGACCGGCTCGGCGCGGGTATGAGGCACCGCGCCGAACAGCCCGAGGCGGGGGCCGACGTGATCGTGTACGGGTTCGGCAGGGAGGTCGTCAGCCGGGTCGCTGCTGGCGGCTACCGCGTCCTGGCCGTGGACTACGACCCCCAGAAGGTGGCGGCAGCCAAGCAGGACAACGTGACGGCGGTCTTCGGCAGTGCCGAGGACCGCGACTTCCTCGAGACGCTTCCGCTGGACCGGGCCCGCATGGTGCTCAGCGCGATTCCCTCCTCCCGGGCCGACCTGGTGCTGATCCAAGGCCTACGCGAGCACGGGTACGAGGGGCCGATCGTGTTGACCGCTCTTGATCCGCTCCTGGCCGAACAGCTCAGGGACGCCGGCGCCGACCATGTGCTGGAACCGTACAGGTCAGGAGCCGAGGACCTGCTCGGGGACTTGCGGGAGCACATGGGGCCGCCGGACCCTCCTGGGCCCCAGCACCCGTGATCGGGTCTACTCCAGGACGCGCATGACCAGGCCGGTGCGGGGCTTGGGGCCGAAGGAGGTGGACTTGCGCGGGGTGAGTTCGCCGCGGTCGGCGACGGCGTAGACCTGCTCCACGCGCAGCGGGGCCACGATGACGGCGGTGCCCTTCTCGTCGCGGGCGGCGGCCGCGGCCTCGGCCGGGTCGTCGTGCACCATCCGGACCCGGTCCTCGGGGAACTCCCACAGCGGCATGAGTACCTCGTGCAGGGCGGCCGTGGCCAGGTGGCGCCAGTCCGGGGAGTGGTCGGGCATGGCCTGGGCCAGGGTGGTCTCGTCGAAGCCGCTCACCAGGTGGGTCTCGCCCTCGGCCGACACCAGGAGCAGGGCCGGGGCCTGTGCCTGGGCCAGGGCGGTCGCGTCGGCCTCCGGGACCGGTTCCACCGTGGCCACGGTGCGGGCGGCGGCCAGCGCCCGGGCGGTGTCCAGGCCGGGCAGGACCCGGTGGATGGCGCCGAGCCGGGGCGGGTGGGCGTCGCTGTCCACGAGCAGGGCCAGACCGTGGCTCCACCCCTGGTCGGCGCTCTCCTGGCGCAGCCTGAGATAGGCGGCGTAGCGGTGGTGGCCGTCGGCGATCAGGGCGGACCGCCCGGCCAGGTCGGCGATGATCTCCTGTTGAATCCCGGGGTCGGTGATGGCCCACAAGCGGTGTCGGGCGCCGTCGCGGGTGCGGGTGGAGACCACGGGCCGCTCCTGGGCGCCGGTGGTCTCGGTGGCGGCGGAGGCCGCGCCGCCCGCGCCGCGGTAGACGAGGAAGATGGGTTCGAGGTTGGCGCGGGCCACCTCCATCAACCGGAAGCGGTCGCGCACCGGCGGGTCGGCGACGTCCTCGTGCGGGCGTACGGCCGAGTCGGTTCCGGTGCTCTCCTCGGGTAGCCCCAGGGCGCCCACGAGACCGCGCTGTACCTGCCCGTCCGCGGTGACCTGCTCGTACACGTACAGGGCCGGTTCCCCGTCCAGGGCGAGCACCCCTTCGGTGATCCAGCTGCGCAGGAGGTCGGCGGCGGCCCGGTAGCGCCGGGAGACGGCGTCCTCGCCCTCGGGTGCCTGCCGGGAGAGTTCGAAGGGCAGTGTGACCCTCGCCGCGTTGTGCGGGTCGGAGCGCTGGAGCTTGCGCGCCTCCTCCGCGTCGGGGATGTCGTAGGGCGGGGCCAGCAGCCGTGCGATGTCGAAGCCCCCGTCGATGAAGCGGTCGACGTCGGGGGCCACGTAGCGCAGGCCGCGGAAGGGGGCCAGGACGAGTGGTTGGCGAGGCATCCCAGCAAGGTACCCGCCGTCCGGCGGTGCCGGTGCGCTCCGACGGCGTGAGGTGGTCGGGCGGGTCACAGCAGGCGTCGCATGCGCAGCAGGTCGCTGAGGCTGGCGTCGACCTTGAGCCGTCGGCTGAACAGCGCCTTGGCGGGGTCCAGCCGGTCCTCGGCCAGGTCCACGAGGTCGCCGCTGGAGACGGTCACCCGGACCTGGGGGGCGGCCGCCGCGGCCGCCGCCGGACCGGAGGTGATGTCGGTGAGGCCGTCGACGGTCAGACGCATGTCGAAGGCGGTCGCCAGGTCAGGGACGATCACGCGCACGGTGCGTTCGCGGATGACTTCGCGGCGCCGGTCCAGTGGTTGGGCGAGGATGCGCTCGTTCGCCCGGGCGATGCCCTCCAGGCACGCGTCGATGCTGCTCATGGGCACATGATGCCCTATTCGGGGGATACCGTCCGGTGGCCGGCCAACGCACTCTCGGCCGGACCAAGGGCGCGGATCGCTTCTGGGGCGGGTGGTGCCGGTGGGGTGAGCTCCGTCGTTTGCGTGTCACACGCGCCCCGGCCCCGGTAGCGTTGGCGTCACCCCCGGAGCACGAGGCCCCTCCCTCAGCGCGCCCGCTTTCCCACATTCCCTCCTGCGGTCCCATCAAGGAGCAAGTCATCATGGTCGTCGACGCGGTTCGCACTTATCTGGACGCCGCCAATGGCCTTACCGAACTCTCGCGCAAGCAGGCCGTGGCGGCCGCCAAAACCCTGATCCGGGCCAACGGGGCAGCCGCGCCCGCCGAGGGTGAGGCCCCGCCGAGGGTGGGGCAGAGCATCCAGACCCTGGCGGGCGAGCTCATCGAGACCAGCCAGGCCAACCGGGCGGCCGTGGCCGACCTGGTGCGGGCCGAGGTGCGGTCCGCGCTGGAGCAGATGGACATGGTCCCGCGCGCCGAGTACGAGCGGGTGGTGCGCCGGGTCGCTGAACTGGAGCGCCGGATGGCCGCGCGGCAGACCGTGGAGCGGGTGCTGGCGCCCCGCGGCGGTGCGTCCTCGGTGCTTCCCGCGCGGGAGGAGGGCCGCGGGTCGGCGGCTCAGGAGGAGGCCCCGGCGGTCGAGGAGCCCGTTGAGTCCGAGAAGGCCGTGCCGGCTCTGCCCTCGGAGAACGCCTGGAGCTCCGACAGCGGCGAACACTCCGAAGGCGGGGAGAGCGGCGAAGCCGAGCAGACGGCGCGGAGTGCGGACGAGGACACCTCCGCCGGCGTCACCACTGACGCCGCCGACACCCCCGACACCTCTGCTGAGGGCGGCGGGGACGCCGAGGACGCGGACGGAACCGAGGACGGGGCCGATCCCCAGGCCGCCGCCAAGCGCACCGCCTCGGCCCGGAGCAAGGCCAAGACCGGCGCCAAGTCCACCCGCGCGCGTTCGACCGCCAAGCGCACCACCAAGAGCAAGGGCGCCAAGAAGTAGGGTCCGTTCCGGGCCGTGTGCCCGAAGACACAGGTGAGACCAGGTGAAGGGACGGGGCGTGATGGATCCGAGTGAGCAGGCCGAGGCCATGGCCGAGCAGACTCTCAGCTCGACCAGGGAGCGGCTGGCCGGGCTGGACGCCCTGCCCACCCACGAGCACGTGGCGGTCTTCGACGGACTCCAGCAGGAGCTGTCGGGTGTTCTGGGCGCACTGGGGCAGAGCACCCAGGGTTCCCGATAATGGCCGGAGCTGCCGGTACCCTAGGTGACCATGGCAAAACGTAGTCGGCTCGACGCGGAACTGGTCCGCCGCGGTCACGCACGCTCCCGGGGTCACGCGGCCGAGATGATCGAGAGCGGTTTCGTCCTCGTGTCCGGCATGGTGGCGTCCAAGGCCGCGACCCAGATCGGTACCGATCAACCCATCGTGGTGCGCACCCCCTCGGAGGAGCCGCCCTACGTCTCCCGGGGCGCGCACAAGCTCATCGGGGCGTTGGACGCCTTCGAACTGGATGTGAAGGGCCGCCGGGCCCTGGACGCGGGTGCCTCCACCGGGGGTTTCACCGACGTCCTGCTGCGGCGCGGCGCCGCCCACGTCACGGCGGTCGACGTCGGGTACGGGCAGCTGGCCTGGTCGCTGCGTAGCGACGACCGGGTGCGGGTGATGGAGCGCGTCAACGTCCGCGAGCTCACCCCGGAGCAGATCGGTGAGCCGCGCCCGGACCTGGTCGTCGGTGACCTGTCGTTCATCTCCCTCAAACTCGTGCTCGGCGCGTTGCGCGAGTGCGTGGCCCCCGACGCCGACTTCTCGATGATGGTCAAGCCCCAGTTCGAGGTCGGCAAGGCCCGGGTGGGCGCGGGCGGTGTGGTCCGTGAACCCGAGCTGCGGGCGGAGGCCGTCTCCGACGTGGCTGCGCACGCCCTGACCCTGGGGCTGGGTGTGGTCGACGTGACAGCCAGCCCCCTGCCGGGCCCCTCGGGCAACGTCGAGTACTTCCTGTGGATGCGTGCCGGGGCGTTGCCGCTGGACCCGGCGGTGTTGGAGCGGGCGATCCAGGAGGGCCCCTCCTGAGAGCATGGCCTCCTGTCGCAGGAGTCCGGTAACGTGACCCGGCCGGGTGCGGTCGAGCATCCGGTCGGCACCAGGCTTCCCGTCGGGGAGTGAACGTAAGGGGACGGCGATGACCAGCGGACGCAGTGTTCTCCTGCTGGCCCATACCGGCCGGCCCGCGGCGGTACGCAGCGCCCAGCTCGTCCACGAGAGGCTCAGCCGTGCGGGGTTGACCGTGCGCATGCTCAAGAGCGAGGTCGAGGATCTGGCGGCCAGCGGCTGCGAGCTGTCCCCGGTCGAGCCGGCGGAGGCGGCGCAGGCCGCCGAGGGTGTGGAACTGGTCATGGTGCTCGGCGGGGACGGGACCCTGCTGCGGGCGGCGGAGATCGCGCGTCCGGCCGGTGCGCCGCTGCTGGGTGTGAACCTGGGGCACGTGGGTTTCCTGGCCGAGGCCGAGCGCGAGGACCTGGGTGCCACGGTGAACAGCGTGGTCAACCGCGACTACGTCGTCGAGGAGCGCATGACCCTGGACGTGGCCGTCTTCAACGGCGGTCGCGGTGACGGGACGCCTCCGGTGCGTTCGTGGGCGCTCAACGAGGCGACGCTGGAGAAGGCCGATACCCGTCGCATGCTGGAGATGGTCCTGGAGGTGGACGGGCGTCCCCTGTCCAGCTGGGGCTGTGACGGTGTGGTGTGCGCGACCCCCACCGGGTCGACCGCACACGCGTTCTCGGCGGGTGGCCCGGTCGTGTGGCCGGATGTGGAAGCGCTGCTGGTCGTGCCGATCAGCGCGCACGCCCTGTTCGCGCGGCCCCTGGTCGTGGGGCCGGAGGCGACGGTGGCGCTCGAGGTGCTGCCGGAGACCACGCCGGGCGTGCTCTGGTGTGACGGACGGCGTATGGTCGAATTGCCCGCGGGGGCACGAATCGAGATCACCCGTGCCGATACGCCGGTCCGGCTGGCCCGGTTGCACCGTGCGCCTTTCACCGATCGGTTGGTGGCCAAGTTCGGCCTGCCGGTCACCGGGTGGCGAGGGCGGGCCAAACACGGACGCTGAAGCAGCGCCGTCACATGCAAAGGGCGTCAACTATTCAGGAGAGGGATCGGTGCTCGAAGAAGTCCGCATCCAAGGCCTCGGTGTCATCGATGACGCCGTGTTGGAGCTGTCACCGGGCCTGACCGTCGTCACCGGTGAGACCGGCGCTGGTAAGACCATGGTCGTCACCGGGCTGGGACTGCTCTTCGGTGGGCGCGCCGACCCTCAGCGGGTACGCCCGGGGGCCGACCGCGCGGTGGTCGAAGGGCGGCTGACCGTTCCCCAGGGGGGGCGGGTGGCCGATCGGGTGCTGGAGGCCGGCGGTGACATCGACGACGGCGTCCTGATCCTGACCCGCGCGGTCTCGGCCGAGGGCCGTTCCCGGGCGACCATGGGCGGCCGTTCGGCCCCGGTGAGCCTGCTGGCCTACCTGGCCGACGACCTCGTGGCCGTGCACGGGCAGTCCGACCAGCAGCGTCTGCTGCGCGCGGACCGTCAGCGCTCGTCCCTGGACCGGTTCGCCGGTGACGACCTGGTCAAGGCGTTGAAGCGTTACTCGTCCGCCTACCGCCGCTACCGTGAGGTCTCGGCGGAGTTGGACGAGCTGGTCGAGCGGGCGCGCGAGCGCGCCCAGGAGGCCGACATGCTGCGGTTCGGGGTGGAGGAGATCACCGCCGCCGAGCCGTTGCCGGGGGAGGACGAGGAGCTTCTCGCGGAGGAGACCCGGCTGGCGCACGCCGACGGGTTGCGGGTGGCCTCGACCACCGCGCACGAGGCGTTGGCCGGTGACCCGGCCGCGGCGGACGTGCAGGCCGACGTGGTGGGGTTGCTGTCCGCGGCCCGCCAGGCGGTGGGCTCGGTGCGTGAGCACGACGCGGAGCTGGCCGCCATCGGCGACCGGCTGGACGAGGCGTCCTACATCCTCACCGACGCCGCCACCGAGCTGGCCTCCTACGCGGAGTCGGTGGATGCCGACCCGGCCCGGCTGGCCGCGATCCAGGAGCGCCGGGCGCTGTTGACCCAGCTTTCGCGCAAGTACGGCGCGACCACGGACGAGGTGTTGGCCTGGGCGGAGAACGCTACCAAGCGCCTGGGTGAGCTGGACGGTGACGACGAGCGCATCGACGCCCTGCGTGCCGAGGCCGATGAACTGTACGCGCGGATGGACGAGGCGGCGACCGCGCTGACCGACATCCGGTCCGCCGCGGCGGAGCGGTTCGGTGCGGCGGTGACCGAGGAGCTGACCGCGCTGGCCATGCCGCACGCGCGGGTGAGCGTGCGCATCACCACGGGTGAGGAGTTCGGTCAGCACGGGCGCGACGAGGTCGAGCTGCTGCTGGCGCCGCACCCGAGCTCACCGCCGCTGGCGCTGCACAAGGGCGCTTCCGGCGGTGAGCTCTCGCGGGTGATGCTGGCGATCGAGGTGGTCTTCGCTGGGTCGGACCCGGTGCCCACCTTCGTGTTCGACGAGGTGGACGCGGGTGTGGGCGGTAAGGCCGCGGTGGAGATCGGGCGGCGGCTGGCCCGGTTGGCCCAGCGCGCCCAGGTCATCGTGGTCACGCACCTGCCGCAGGTGGCGGCTTTCGCCGACGCGCACCTGGTGGTGGAGAAGTCCACCGAGGGTCTGGTCATCGAGAGCGGTGTGGTGCGTCTGGACCGGGGCGGGCGGGTGCGTGAGCTCTCGCGGATGCTCGCCGGTCTGGAGGACTCCGAGCTGGGCCGGGCCCACGCCGAGGAGCTGCTGGACAACGCCGACCCGGACCGTGCCTACCCGGCCGCCTGACGCCCCGCTACCCGTATATCCCCCGTGATCTTGCTACCAGAAGCAAGTTCGGCGCCGATTTCGCTTCTGGTAGCAAGATCACGGGGAAACGGGGGGTGAACAGGTCGACCAGGGAAGGCCCAGAACTCGTCTTGGCCCTGGCTCTCAGCGGTGCCCGTACCGGTGCGGTACGGGCACTGTTGTTTCCCGGATGCTGTTGCAGAACTGGGTGTTTTGCCCCGAAAACGCCGATCGGCCGAGTGTTGTGACTCAGAGTGATCAAGTTCTGACATTATGCCAGCGATGAAGGTATCGGATGCGTTCAGAGCCACAATGCGATTCCGCCGCACGCGGGCGGACGCCCCCATCGGGCTGGTCGCGCCCGTCCGTTCGGACCGCCGCACCAAGAATCTGACCAAGAGACTGCGCCCCGGCGACATCGCCGTGATCGACCACGTCGACCTGGACCGGGTCAGTGCCGAGGCACTGGTGGGCTGCGGGGTGTCGGCGGTGCTCAACGTCGCCCGCAGCATCAGCGGGCGCTACCCCAACCAGGGCCCCGAGATGATCGTGGCCGCGGGAATCCCCCTGGTGGACGACGTCGACCCCGAGGTCCTGACCCGGGTCCGCGACGGCGAACGCCTGCGGCTGGTGGAGGACACCCTCTACCGGGGCGAGGAGGTCGTCGCCCGCGGCATCCGCCAGGACAAGGAGACGGTGGCCGCCGCCATGGCCGAGGCCCGCGCCGGGCTCGCCACCCAGCTGGAGGCCTTCGCCGCCAACACCATGGCCTACCTCCAACGCGAACGCGACCTGCTGCTGGACGGTATCGGCATCCCGGTGATCGGCACCGCCATGGAGGGCCGCCACGTCCTGATCGTGGTGCGCGGCTACCACTACCGCGAGGACATCGCCGCGCTGCGCCCCTACATCCGCGAGTTCCGGCCGGTCATCATCGCCGTGGACGGGGGAGCCGACGCCGTCATGGAGGCCGGGTACCGGCCCGACATCATCGTCGGCGACTTCGACTCGGTCTCCGACCAGGCCCTGAGCAGCGGTGCCGAACTCGTGGTGCACGCCTACCGGGACGGCCGCGCCCCCGGTCTGCAACGCCTGAACGACCTGGGCCACGAAGCGGTGGTCTTCCCCGCCACCGGAACCAGCGAGGACGTGGCGATGATGCTCGCCGACGGCTCGGGGGCCAGTCTGATCGTCGCGGTGGGCACCCACGCCACCCTGGAGGAGTTCCTCGACAAGGGCCGCTCGGGCATGGCCAGCACCTTCCTGACCCGGCTGCGGGTGGGCGGGAAGCTGGTGGACGCCAAGGGCGTGAGCCGCCTCTACCGCTCCCGCATCTCTCCGTGGGCACTGCTCGGCCTGGTGGCCGCGTGCCTGCTCACCATCCTGGTCGCCGCCTACAGCTCACCGGCCGGGCAGGTCTATCTCACCTTTCTCGCGGCGCGCTGGGACGCGTTCGTCTACTGGATGACGGGGCTGTTCACGTGATCGACTTCCGCTACCACCTCGTGTCCATCGTGGCGGTGTTCCTCGCACTCACCGTCGGCCTGGTCCTGGGCACCACGATGCTCCAGGACCCGCTCCTGAACACCATGAAGTCCGAGACCGCGGACCTGCGTGGGCAGAGCGAGGAGCTGCGCGCCGAACGCGACGACTCCGAACTGCTCAACGCCGGGGCCGACCAGCTCGCCGACGCCGTGGCCGGGGACATGCTGGAGGATCGGCTGCTCGACCGCGGCGTGGTCCTGGTGGCCTCGCCCGGCGCCGACGAGGACGTGCTGCTCGCCCTGGCCGGACGCGTCGAGGAGGCGGGCGCGGAGGTGGTCGGTCAGCTGCTGCTGGAGGAGGCGTTCCTGGACGTGGGCAGCGCGACCTTCGTGGACGAGCTCGCGCTCCAGGTCTCGACCGAACCCGGTGACCTGTCCGGCAACCCCTACGACAAGGCCGGAACCGAGTTGGGTCGTGCACTGGCCGCCAAGAACGGACAGACGGAGGACGGGGACGAGGACGACGGGAACGGGGACAGCGAGGCCAGCGGGGCAGCCGAGGACGAGGACGGAGAGAGCGACCCCCGCCACGACGCGAGCACGGTGCTGTCCGCCTTCGCCGAGGGCGGCCTCCTCACCATCGAGGATTCCCCGGCCCGTTCCGCCGACACCGTGATCGTGCTCGCCCCGGCCACCGCCGCCCCCGAGGAGGACGGGGAGCGCGCCAACACCGCCCTGACCAGCTTCACCGCCGCCCTGCACGAGCAGGTCGGACCCACGGTCCTGGCCGGAGGCACCGAAACCGGACGCTCGGGCGGGCTCATCGCCCAGGCCCGCGC
The DNA here is from genome assembly GCF_024134545.1 of Nocardiopsis exhalans. Taxonomy (GTDB): domain Bacteria; phylum Actinomycetota; class Actinomycetes; order Streptosporangiales; family Streptosporangiaceae; genus Nocardiopsis; species Nocardiopsis exhalans. The sequence continues at coordinate 5,201,328 of NZ_CP099837.1, read as the reverse complement.
CCTGGAGCCCGCCTACGCCACCGTGGACGTGGTCGGCCGCCCGACCGGAGACCTGGTCGCGATCCTGGCCCTGGCCGAGGCCCTGTCCGGTTCGGGCTCGGCCTACGGCATCGGTGAGGGGGTCACGGGGTTTCTTCCTGCTCCGCTGCCCGGTCCGGTCGAGCCTGCGGACCCCGACGCGGACAGCGACTCCGAATCCGAGGCGGACGCGGAGGCCGACGCCGCGGCCGAGCCCGGCGTCGAGGACGAGGCCCGCCGCACCGTGCCCAGGAACGGGGAGTGACCCCGGTGACCGCCACACCCCTGATCACCCCTGTCACCCCGACCACCCAGGCCGCCCGAGGACTGGCCGGGGCCGCGCTGGGTGCCGTGGCCGCCCGCTCCGCCTACCGGCTGCTCAACCGGGACGGAGAGCGCTCTCCCACCTGGCAGCGCGTCAACTTCCGCGGCCGCACCGTCACCCTCCAGGAGGGGCCGGCGCTGGTCTCGGGGGTGTGCGCGGGCTGCGTGCTCGCCCCTGGACTGCCCCCGCGCGTGCGCGCGGCCACGGCCCTGGCCGCCGCCGGTTCGGCGGTCTTCGGCGCCTACGACGACCTCGCCGGAGATACGCGGGCCAAGGGACTGCGCGGACACCTGGGGGCGCTGGCCCACGGACAGGTCACCACGGGCGCGGTCAAGATGGCGGGCATCGGGGTGACCGGTCTGGCCGCCGCCTCCCTGCTGCGCCGCGGACCGCTGCGCACCCGCATCGTCGACACCCTGGCCGACGGGGCCCTGATCGCGGCCAGCGCCAACCTGGTGAACCTGTTCGATCTGCGCCCGGGACGGGCGGTGAAGTTCGCACTCCTGGCCTCGGCCCCCGCGCTGGCCTCCCCGGCCGCGCCCGTGGTCGGCCCGGTCCTGGGAGCCTCGGCCGCCCTGCTCCCCGACGACCTCGCCGAGCGCTCGATGCTCGGCGACGCCGGGGCCAACGCGCTCGGTGCCGCCCTGGGTGCGGCCGCCGCGGCCCGGGCCCCGCGCCCGGTGCGCCTGGCCCTGCTGGGCGGGGTGGTCGGCCTGACCCTGCTCAGCGAGCGGGTCAGTTTCTCCAAGGTCATCGACCGGGTTCCCGCTCTGCGCCGCCTGGACCGCTGGGGACGCCTGGACCCCGAACTTCCCGATGCCGCCGCCACCGGATCCGCCACCAACGCCGAAGCCGAACCCGCCGACGCCGCCGCGTCCGCCACCCGCACCGAAGCCGCCACCCCGGGCCCCGCCGGGGTGCGCGAGCGGGGAGCGGCCGAGGACGATCCCACGCGCGTTCCGCGGGCGCGGCGATCGGCCGCCTCCTCGGCACCGGGGTGACCCGCGGGGTCGCCACGGCGGCGGCGCTCATCGCGGTGGTCACGGTGGGCGCTCGGCTGGCCGGGTTCGGTCGGACGGTCGTCTTCTCCCAGACCGTGGGCGACACCTGCCTGGGCACCGCCTACGTCACCGCCAACCAGCTCCCCGCGGTGCTGTTCGAGATCGTCATCGGCGGCGCCCTGACCGCCATGGTGGTCCCGGTCCTGGCCGCAGCGGTCAAGCGCGGCGACCACGAGCAGGTCCGGCACACCGCCTCCGCCCTGGTCACCTGGGTCCTGCTGCTCTCGCTGCCGCTGGCCGCCCTGCTCGCGCTGGTCTCGGTTCCGGCCATGACCCTGATGCTGGGAGCGGGGACCGGCTGCGACCACGGGGCCCTGCTCGGCCTGTCAGCGCGCATGCTGGTGGTGTTCGCCCCCCAGATCGTCTTCTACGGGCTGGCCGCGGTGCTCTACGGGGTGCTCCAGTCGCACCGCCGTTTCCTGGCCCCGGCCCTGGCCCCGCTGGTCTCCAGCCTCGTGGTCATCGCTGCCTACCTGGCATTCGTTCCGCTGGGCAGCGAGCACCGCCAGGACATCGACGCCCTGCCGCTCTCCGCCGAGCTGGTGCTGTCCCTGGGCACCACCGCCGGGGTGGTGGCGCTCTTCCTCACCGTGCTGGGCCCCGCCCGGGGCCTGCGGCTCCGGTTGCGGCCGCGCCTGACCTTCCCCCCGGGTGTGGGGGAGCGGGTGCGGTCCCTGGCCGCGGCCTCCCTGCTGCCGTTGGTAGCCATGCAGGTGTGCCTGCTGCTCTCGGTGGCCCTGGCCAACTGGGGCGGGGGAGCGGGCGCGGCCGTGCTCTACAGCTACGCGTGGGCGCTGTTCACCCTGCCCTACGGGGTGATCGCCGTGCCCATCGCGACCAGTGCCTTCACCGCGCTGGCGGTCGCCGACGCCGAACGGGACCGGGTCGGGTTCGCCCGGCTGCTGTCGGGCAGCGCCCGGGTGTGTGTGGTGATCACCGCCGGGGTGGGTACGGCTCTGGCCGCGGCCGCCGGTCCGATCGCGGTGGTCTTCGCGCAGCTGGATCCCCCGCCGCTGGAGCGGGCCCTGTTGGCTTACGCCCCGGGTGTGGTGGGGTTCGGGTTGGTGGCCCTGCTCAGCCGGGCCCTGTACGCCTCACACCACGGGCGTAGCGCCGCCGCGGCGCAGGTCGTGGGCTGGATCGTGGTGATGGCCTGTGCGGTGGGGCTGGTGTGGGCGCTGCCGCCGGGCTGGGCGATCGCGGGACTGGGCGCGGCGAGCACGGCGGGGCTCAGCCTGGCCGCGCTCCTGCTGTGCTCGGGTGTGCTGCGCGCCCACGGCGGTCAGGCCCTGGCCGGGCTGCCCCGATCCCTGATCGCGGCGCTGCTGGCTGGCGCCGCCGGTTGGCCGGCCGGGCGGGCGGTGGCCGCTGCCCTGGCCCGAGGGCTGGACACGGCCCGGGGCGAGGGGATCTGGTGGACGGTGCTGGACTCCGCGGTGGCGGGGGCGACGGCGCTGGTGGTCTTCGGTGCGGTCGCGGCCCTGGTGGACCGCTCCGCGCTGCGCACGGTCGCCGATCGTGCTCGGAACGTACGCGAACGCAGGAGGGAGACGCGGTGAACGGCAGGATCGCGTTGGTCGTGGGAAGCGTCAGCGGCGGGGTGGGCCGCCATGTCCGCTCGCTGGGGGAGGGTTTGCTCCGGCGGGGGTACCGGGTGGCGGTGGTCGGGCCGCCCTCGGCCGAGCGGGAGTTCGGGTTCGCCGCTCTGGGGATGCGTTTCTCCCCGGTGCAGATCGGGCCAGCGCCCTCCCTGGGCGACCCCGGGGTGGTGCTGCGGCTGCGCGCCCTGCTGCGTGGGGCCGACGTGGTGCACGCGCACGGGCTGCGGGCCGGTGCCCTGTGCGCGTTGGCGGGGGCCCGGCCGCTGGTGGTCACCGCGCACAACGCCCCACCCGTGGTCGAGGGGGCGCTGGGCGCGGTCTACCCGGTGTTGGAGCGGATCGTGGCGCTGCGGGCCGAGGTGGCCCTGGGCGTGTCCGGTGACCTGGTGCGCCGACTGCGTGCGGCGGGGGCGCGGGACACCCGCATGGCGGTGGTGGCGGCTCCGGAGACGGGGCGGCCGCTCAAGGGGCGGGCGGAGACCCGGGCGGACCTGGCGGTGCTCCCCGAGCGGCCGCTGTTGTTGACGGTGGCTCGGCTCGCGGAGCAGAAGGGGCTGGACATGTTGTTGGCCGCGGCGCCGCGGATCGCCGACCGGGCGCCCGAGCCGGTGGTGGCGATCGCGGGGGACGGTCCGCTGTGGGGGGAGTTGCACGACACCGCCGCCGAGATGGATGTGGACGTGCGGATGCTGGGGCACCGGAGTGACGTGGCGGACCTGCTGGCCGCGGCGGACGTGTTCTGTCTCACCAGTCAGTGGGAGGGGCCCTCGTTGGTGATCATGGAGGCGCTGCGGGCGGGGCTGCCCGTGGTCGCCACCCGGGTGGGCGGTATCCCCGACCTGTACGCGGGGACGGTCCTGATGGTGCCGCCGGGCGATCCCGAGGCGTTCGCGGCGGCGGTCGGCCGGGTGCTGGACGATCCGGTTCTCGCCGCTGACCTGCGGGCGCGCTCCGCGGAGGCGGCTCGGGAGCTGCCTTCGGAGGAGGACGCGGTGGAGGCCGCCTGCTCGGTCTACAAGGCGGTGGCCCGCTGGTGAACGCCGTGGTGAACAAGTCCGGTACGGGACGAGGGTCCCGAAGCGGTGGGACCGGCGGAGGATGTCCGGCCGGTGCGGAAGATGTGTCCTCGCCGAGGGGTGGTCATCCCCGTCCGGGTGACTTCCTCGGAGAGGTTTTTGATGGCATGCTGGGGACCGGTGCGGATGGCGTAACCTGTTCTGGTGCGCCTTTGGCGCCTGCTTCACCACGTGAGGGGAGTATCCCTGTCGCGGCGGTGCCGTCATCACGGAGTACAACGGTGTGCTCCCGGTTCCGTCGGTTCACGCCTTTCGGGCGTGAGCGGGAGAGACCTCCGGTTAATCGCCGTGCGTGCAAAACGCTCGCGCGCACCAACCGGAGGAGAATCCGTCCGTGAACGTTCCCCTGTGGGTCTGGTCCGCCACGATCGCAGCCATGATCCTGATCCTGGCTGTGGATCTCGTGATCGTCGACCGCCCGTGGAGTAAGACCAAGGGTCCCAAGGAGTTCGGGATCAAGCAGGCCTCCTGGTGGGCGGCCTTCTACATCGGCATCGCCATCGTGTTCGGCCTCGGAGTCATGTACTTCGGCAACCCGACCTCGGGCGCCGAGTACTTCGCCGGGTTCGTCACCGAGAAGAGCCTGAGCATCGACAACCTCTTCGTGTTCTACCTTCTGATGACCGCCTTCGCGGTTCCGAAGAAGTACCAGCACGAGGTCCTGCTCGTCGGCATCGTCATCGCGATCGTGATGCGCGGCATCTTCATCGTCCTGGGCGCCCAGGTCATCAACGCCTGGAGCGAGGTCTTCTACCTCTTCGGCGTCTTCCTCATCTACACCGGTTACAAGATCGTCCGTGACCACGTGAAGGGTGGCGAGGAGGAGAAGGACTTCACGCAGACGCCGGTCGTGCGCCTGGTGAAGCGCTTCTGGCCGGTCACGAAGGACTACCACGGCGCCAAGCTGACCGTGAAGCTCGACGGCCGCCGCCACGTGACCCCGATGCTGCTGGTCATCGTCGCGATCGGCGTCATCGACCTGGTCTTCGCCGTCGACTCCATCCCGGCGATCTTCGGTCTGACCCAGGACGCCTACATCGTCTTCACCGCCAACGCCTTCGCCCTGATGGGTCTGCGCCAGCTGTACTTCCTGCTGGCCGGTCTGATGGACCGCCTGGCCTACATCAGCTGGGGCCTGTCCGCGATCATGGTGTTCATCGGCGTCAAGATGATCCTGCACGCGCTGCACGAGAACGGCGTGCACGTGGTGGAGGTCGGCATTGGCACCTCGCTGACCGTCATCCTGGGCGTCATGACCATCACCGTCGTCGGCAGCCTGGTCAAGTCCGGCATCGACAAGCGTCGCGAGCCCGCCGAGGTCTCCGGTCGCGACGACGAGGACGTCACCGCCGACCGCTCCTGATCCGGTCGTTCCCGGCCCCGCGTGAAGCCGTGTGAACCCGGTCCCGCGCGGGGCCGGAGCCCGTTCGCGGGACGTTCACCGGATTTGTGGGAAACGACCTCGTTCGAACGGCTGTTCGCCTATAGTGGTGGTGTCCTGGTGCCTGAGCACCACGGACACCACCACTTCTGCGTGGTGGAAGAAACCGTCACAGGCGATCGTTAGTCTTGTCGGACGGGGAGGGATCTCATCCTCCGCCCACTTCCTCAGCGGCCCGGTTCCGGGTCCGCAGCGGCCCCGAGGGGTCTGCGACCGCCGCAAAGCGAAGCCACACACGGGTCCACCGACGTCACCCGACGTGGTCCACGTCCTGTGCGTCAGAGCCGAAGGATGTCTCACTCGATGGTCGAACAACTCGTGGTCCGTGGAGCACGGGAGCACAACCTCAAGGACGTGTCCCTGGACCTGCCACGCGACTCCATGATCGTGTTCACCGGCCTGTCCGGTTCGGGCAAGTCCTCGCTTGCCTTCGACACGATCTTCGCCGAAGGGCAGCGCAGATACGTCGAGTCCCTCTCGGCGTACGCCCGCCAGTTCCTCGGCCAGATGGACAAGCCCGACGTCGACTTCATCGAGGGGCTGTCCCCCGCGGTGTCCATCGACCAGAAGTCGACCAGCCGCAACCCGCGGTCCACGGTGGGCACCATCACCGAGGTCTACGACTACCTGCGCCTGCTCTGGGCCCGCGTAGGCGTTCCGCACTGTCCGGAGTGCCGCCGCGAGATCGCCCGGCAGACGCCGCAGCAGATCGTGGACCGGGTCATGGAGATGACCGAGGGCACCCGCTTCCAGGTGCTCGCGCCGGTCGTGCGCGGCCGCAAGGGCGAGTACGTCGAGCTCTTCAAGGACCTGCAGTCCAAGGGCTACACGCGCGCCGTCGTCGACGGCCAGGCGGTCCGGCTGAACGAGGCGCCCAAGCTCGGCCGCTACGACAAGCACGACATCGCCGTGGTCGTGGACCGGCTCAGCGTCAAGCCGGGCGCGGAAGGGCGGCTCACCGATTCGGTGGAGACCGCGCTGAAACTGGCCGGGGGCACCATCGTCCTGGACTTCGTGGACGTGGAGCCCGAGGACCCCGAGCGCGAGAAGGTCTTCTCCGAGCACCTGTACTGCCCCTACGACGACCTCTCCTTCGAGCAGCTCGAACCGCGCTCCTTCTCCTTCAACGCCCCCTACGGCGCCTGCGCCGACTGCTCGGGGCTGGGCACCCGGATGGAGGTCGACGCCGACCTGCTGGTCCCCGACCCGGAGAAGAGTCTGGCCGAAGGCGCCATCGCCCCCTGGTCGGGCGGGCCCAACGGCGGCTACTGGGAACGCATCCTCAAGGCGCTCGGCGAGGCCGTGGGTTTCGACACCGACACGTCCTGGGAGCGGCTCCCGCGCCGCGCGCGCAAGGCCATCCTGGAGGGCCACGACACCCAGGTGCACGTCAGCTACCGCAACCGGTACGGGCGCAACCGCTCCTACTACACCGAGTTCGAGGGTGTGGTGCCCTGGGTCAAGCGCCGCCACTCCGAGGTGGAGAGCGACCACACCCGTGAGCGGCTCGAGGGCTACATGCGCTCGGTGCCCTGTCCCACCTGCGAGGGAACCCGTCTCAAGCCGGTGGTCCTGGCGGTGACGGTGGGCGGCAAGTCCATCGCCGAGGTCGCCTCCATGGCGCTCAGCGAGAGCGCGGCCTTCCTGGCCGATCTGCGACTCTCCGACCGTGACATGGTCATCGCCGCGCAGGTGCTCAAGGAGATCAACGCCCGGCTCGGCTTCCTGCTGGACGTGGGCCTGGACTACCTGAGCCTGGCCCGCTCCTCCGGTTCGCTCTCGGGCGGTGAGGCCCAGCGCATCCGCCTGGCCACCCAGATCGGCTCCGGTCTGGTGGGTGTGCTCTACGTCCTGGACGAGCCCTCCATCGGCCTGCACCAGCGCGACAACGCCCGCCTGCTGGAGACCCTTCAGCGGCTCCGCGACATCGGCAACACGCTCATCGTGGTCGAACACGACGAGGACACCATCCGCGCCGCCGACTGGGTGGTGGACATCGGCCCCGGCGCCGGTGAGCACGGCGGCCACGTGGTGGTCTCGGGCATCGTCGACGAACTGCTCACCTCGACCGAGTCGATGACCGGCGACTACCTGTCCGGCAGGCGCGTCATCGAGCTGCCCGCCTCGCGGCGCCCGCTCACCAAGGGGCACGAACTCGTGGTGCGGGGTGCGCGGGAGAACAACCTGCACGGCATCGACGTCGCCTTCCCGCTGGGCGTGTTCACCGCGGTCACCGGTGTGTCCGGTTCGGGCAAGTCCACCCTGGTCAACGAGATCCTGTACAAGGCCCTGGCCAAGGAGCTCAACGGGGCGCGCAACGTGCCCGGCCGTCACCTGCGGGTCAACGGTATGAACAAGGTCGACAAGGTGGTGCACGTCGACCAGAGCCCGATCGGTCGCACCCCGCGTTCCAACCCGGCCACCTACTCCGGGGTCTTCGACCACGTGCGCAAGCTGTTCGCGCAGACCACGGACGCCAAGACGCGCGGCTACCAGCCCGGCCGGTTCTCCTTCAACGTCAAGGGCGGCCGCTGCGAGGCCTGCTCCGGTGACGGCACGCTCAAGATCGAGATGCAGTTCCTGCCGGACGTGTACGTGCCCTGCGAGGTCTGCCACGGGGCCCGGTACAACCGGGAGACCCTGCAGGTGAAGTACAAGGGCAAGAACATCTCCGAGGTGCTGGACATGCCGATCTCGGAGGCCCTGGAGTTCTTCGAGCCGGTCAACGCGATCCGCCGCCACCTGCAGACGCTGGCCGACGTCGGGCTGGGCTACGTGCGTCTGGGCCAGCCCGCCACCACGCTCTCGGGCGGTGAGGCCCAGCGGGTCAAGCTGGCCGCCGAGCTCCAGCGCCGCTCCACCGGCCGGACCGTGTACGTGCTCGACGAGCCCACCACCGGTCTGCACTTCGAGGACATCCGCAAGCTGCTGGGCGTGCTCAACCGGCTGACCGACACCGGGAACACGGTCATCGTCATCGAGCACAACCTCGACGTGATCAAGACCGCGGACCATGTCATCGACATGGGCCCCGAGGGCGGCTCCGGCGGCGGCACGCTCGTGGCCGAGGGCACCCCGGAGGAGGTCGCCGCGGTCGCGGAGTCCTACACCGGACAGTTCCTGGCCAAGATGCTCTGACCCGAACAGTCCCGAACAGCGGAGCCCGCGCCCTGTCCGCACGGCGCGGGCTCTGCCGTGCTTGCGCGCATGATCGGACGACTGCGCGCGGTGACCATCGACTGCCCGGACGCGAGTGCCCTGGCCGACTTCTACTCCGAGCTTCTCGGTCTGCCCGTCACCAGGCGCGTCGCCGACTGGGCGCGGATCGGCGACGGCAGCTCCCCGGGCATCGAATTCCAGCAGGTCAGCGACCACCGACCCCCGGCCTGGCCGGACCCGGAACGGCCCCAGCAGGTGCACTTCGAGATCGAGGTGTCCGATATCGAGGCCGCCCAGGAGCGGGTGCTGGCCAGGGGTGCCCGGCTGCTGGCCGCCTGCGAGGACGACCCGGGCAACCTCTACCGGGTCTACGCCGACCCTGCTGGTCACCCCTTCTGTCTGGAGTTCTCGCGCTGACCACTCGTGGCCCGAACCCGCGGGGAACTTGCCGCTTCGCGTACTTTGTCGGTTGGATTTCCTTCACCCCGCGAAGAACCGAGTTCCCCCGAGTCAGAGAGGGCCACGTGCCTCTACACCGCGAATTCCACAAGACCCAGCCTCAGAAGCTTCCCGCGGGGAGCTGGCGCAGCCTGAGGTTCGACGTCGACGACCAGGGCCACGAGGGCAAGTTCTACGCCCTGGTCGGTCAGGGCGAACCCCAAGGGGCCCTGTACGACCTGTCCGTGGGCGTGGTCCTGGACGAGGTCGACCCCGGCGCGGAGGTGCAGCTGCGCGCCAGCGAGTACGTCAGGACCCAGGACGGCTGGGAGATCGCCCGCGACCGGCCGATCGACAGCCCGGTGCACGCGGGCGGCAAGGCCCACTTCACCTACTCCTGGAAGGACTATCTGGAGCCGGGCCGCCGGGTCCGCATCCGGCTGGCCCAGTACGGGCGCTCCCCGGCGGTGATCCTCAGGGCCGAGGCGACCGCTTTCTACTGGCCCGAGGGCGGGTTCGCATCGGAGGCGCAGCCGGTGCAGCAGCAGTCCGCTCCCTACGGGCAGTCCGCTCCCTACGGGCAGCCCGCTCCCTACGGGCAGTCCGATCAGTACGGGCAGCCCGCCCCGTACGGCCAGTCCGGTTACTACGGCCAGTCCGGTCAGTACCCGACACAGGAGCCGGGCGTTGGGCAGCCGCCCGTCTCCTATCCGCCGTACGAGGTTTCCGGTGGGTACCAGCCCCCGGCCGACGGTGGCTACCAGCCGCCCCAGCAGGGTTACCCCGGGCAGGCTTGACCGGGGGCGGTGCGGGGCACCCCACCTGAGCTACTACAGTTCGTAGTGGAATTCAGGCGCAGGTGAGGAGCGTTCGGTCGTGGCTGGAAAGAGGACATGCGGGTGCGGGGTGAGCAGGCGCCGTCTGCTCGGTACGGCAGGGGCGGCGGCTGCCGTCACCGCTGTGAGCGCCTGCGGCGAGCCTCCCAGCCCGCAGGAGGTGCGGCGCGGTCACGTGGTCGGTCAGACCACGGATGTGCCGGAGGGCGGGGGGAAGGTGTTCAGCCACAGCAAGCTGGTGGTCACCCAGCCTGAGGAGGGCGAGTACAAGGCCTTCAGCGCGGCCTGCACCCACGGCGGCTGCACGGTGCAGGAGGTCGACGGCGAGGTGATCCGCTGCCTGTGCCACGGCAGTGAGTTCGACATGGTCTCGGGGGAGCCGTTGGCCGGACCGGCGAAGGAGCCCCTGGCGCCCTTCACCGTCACGATCGACGGGACCGACATCATCCTCGACTGATCACGCGGTCGATCCCGAGGTACAGAACGACGGAGCCCCACCAAGCGCTCTTGGTGGGGCTCCGTCATGGTCCGTTCTGAGGGGTGGGGGCGCGGTTCAGACCTCTTCGGCGTTGCCGGCCTGCGCGGTCCCGTTGCCGCTGTCGTGGGCAGCGCCGGAGGCGGCGGTGGCCCGGCGAAACGCCGAGGTCGGGAACTGCTCGGCGTAGGAGGATTCCTCCTCGGTGCCGCCGACGAACTCGGTGCGCTTGCGCGGCAGGGACTGCGGGTAGTTCTCGACCAGCCAGGTGACCAGGTGCTCACGGATCTCGCAGGCGATGTTCCACTGGTTGCCGGTGTCGGAGGCGCTGGCCACCACACGGACCACGACCTCACCGGACTCGGTGACGTCCACGACCTGGCAGGACCAGCTGCGCCCGTCCCAGAACTTGCTGGCGGTGATCAGCTTGCCGGCCTCTTCACGCAGCTCGCCGACAGGCACCTCCCAGTCCAGGGGCAGCTGTACCTTCGCGGTGATGTTGGTGCCGGACTTGGTCCAGTTCTCGAAGCTGGTGGTGGTGAAGTTGGCGACCGGCACGACCAGGCGGCGCTCGTCCCAGATCTTGATGGTGACGTTGACCAGGCTGAGCTCCTCGACCCGTCCCCACTCGCCCTCGACCACGACGACGTCGCCGATGCGCAGGGCGTCGCTGAAGGCCAGCTGGAGTCCGGCGAACAGGTTGCTCAGGGTGGACTGGGCGGCCACACCGGCGACGATACCGATCACACCGGCCGAGGCCAGAAGACCGGCGCCGAGTGCGCGGACCCCGTCGAAGGTGAACAGGATCGCGGCGATCGCCAGGACGACGACGACGGAGGTGATGACCCGTCGCAGGAGCCGTACCTGGGTCTGGAGCCGACGGGCCCGGCGGTCGGCGTCACCGTTGCGTACCGACAGTCGGTCCAGGACCATGTCGGTGGCCGCGTACGCCAGGCTCAGGATCAGCGCGGTCAGTGTGCCGATCATGAGGATCGTCATCGCGTGGTCGATGGTCTGGAAGGTGCTCCAGGGCACGTCCCCCCGGTTGGGGAGGGCCAGGTTGGCACCGACGACCGCGGCCGCGGTGTAAGCGGTCACCGCTGAGCGCGAGACCACGTAGCGGGCCATCGGCCAGACCTTGCCCAACTTGTGGTTGAGCAGCCACTGGAACACGAAGACCAGGGTCATCGAGACCGCGACGGCGACACCGATCGCGATCCATTGGGCGACGGACACGATGAAGAGCCCCCTTGTCGTTCATGTCGGTAAGTTCGGCTGTACCCGCCCAACCTAGACCATCTAGATATCCAATCGTGACGTTTGGTTGAACGAATCGTGCCGAAGTGATCCGCTCCACGGACAGCCTCGCGCGGGCGAGTGGCCGTCTGTCCCCGGGACAGACCAGAATGGGGGCATGGCTGCGACTCCTCACCTGCGCCCCGCCCCCGGCTCCATCCCGACCGCACCCGGCGTCTACCGCTTCCGGGACGCCGCTGACCGGGTCATCTACGTGGGCAAGGCCAAGAACCTGCGGTCGAGGCTGTCCTCCTACTTCCGTGACTTCGCCGGGCTGCACCCGCGCACCCAGCAGATGGTCTCCACCGCCGCCGATGTGGACTGGACCATCGTCGGCACCGAGGTCGAGGCCCTCCAGCTGGAGTACTCCTGGATCAAGCAGTACGATCCGCGCTTCAACGTCAAGTACCGCGATGACAAGAGCTACCCCTATCTCGCGGTCACCCTCAACGAGGAGTTCCCCCGAGTACAGGTGATGAGGGGGGCCAAACGCAAGGGGGTGCGTTACTTCGGCCCCTACTCCCACGCCTGGGCGATCCGGGAGACGGTCGACCTGCTGCTGCGGGTCTTCCCGGTGCGTACCTGCTCGGCCGGGGTCTTCCGGGGCGCGCGCAACAGCGGCCGCCCCTGTCTGCTCGGCTACATCGGCAAGTGCGTGGCCCCGTGCGTGGGCAAGGCCAGCCCGGAGGAACACCGCGCGCTGGCCGAGGACTTCTGCTCGTTCCTGGCCGGTGACACCGGGCGCTTCATGCGTGAGCTGGAAAAGCGGATGAAGGAGGCCGCCCGTGAGATGGAGTACGAGCGGGCCGCGCGCGTCCGCGACGACATCGAGGCTCTGCGCGCCGCCCTGGAGAAACAGGCCGTGGTCCTGCCCGACTCCACCGACTGCGACGTCATCGCGATGGCCGAGGACCCGCTGGAGGCGGCGGTGCAGATCTTCCACGTCCGGGGCGGCCGCATCCGCGGCCAGCGCGGCTACGTGGTGGACAAGGTCACCGACGCCGGTGCGGGCGAACTCATGCGGACCTTCCTGCGCCAGCTCTACGGCGCCCTGGACGGCAGCGAGGAGGCCGAGGGCACCGGAACCTCGGTGCCGCGCGAGGTCCTGGTCTCCCACGAACCCGACGACCCCGAGGCGGTGGCTGGCTGGCTGGCCGAGCACCGGGGTGGCGCGGTGGACCTTCGGGTGCCCCAGCGCGGCGACAAGAAGTCCCTCATGGAGACCGTGGACAAGAACGCCCGCGAGGCGCTGGCCCGGCACAAGACCCACCGGGCCGGGGACCTGAGCACCCGCGGCCGCGCCCTCAACGAGATCCAGGAGGCGCTGGAGCTGCCCGAGGCGCCGCTGCGCATCGAGTGCTTCGACATCTCCAACCTCCAGGGCGAGCACGTGGTGGCCTCCATGGTGGTCTTCGAGGACGGCCTGGCCCGCAAGTCCGAGTACCGGCGCTTCTCGGTGCGCGGCAGCGGGGCCGGGGGCGCAGAGCAGCACGACGTCGCCGCCATGTACGAGGTGGTCAGGCGCAGGTTCCGCCGCTACCTGGAGGAGAGCTCCCGCTCGGGCGAGGTCGCGCGCATGGGTGAGCTCGGAGACCACAGCGGCGCAAGTGGTGAAACAGCGCACGCTGGCGGTGTGACCCAGGGCTCAGCGGAGGAGCCGGCTCCCGGAAAGTTCGCCTACCCGCCTAACCTGGTGGTGGTGGACGGCGCCCGGCCCCAGGCCGAGGCGGCACAGCGCGCGCTGGACGAGCTCGGGATCGAGGACGTGGCGGTCTGCGGTCTGGCCAAGCGTCTGGAGGAGGTGTGGTTGCCCGACGACGAGGACCCGGTGATCCTGCCCCGTAGCGGCGAGGGCCTCTACCTGCTCCAGCGGGTGCGCGACGAGGCGCACCGCTTCGCCATCCAGTACCACAGGCAAAAGCGCGCCAAGGCGCTCACCGGAAGCAGCCTGGACGAGCTCCCGGGCCTGGGCCCGGCGCGCAGGACCGCCCTCATCAAGGAGTTCGGCTCGGTGAAACGACTGGCCTCGGCGAGCGCCGAGGAGATCGCGGCGGTGCCCGGGATCGGCCCCAAACTGGCCGAGTCCGTGCACGCGCACCTGTCCGGTGGCCCCGGCCGGAAGGACGGGGAGGGCGACGGGGCGACGGCAAGGCAGAGTACAGACGGGGGAGGAGACACATGACGGTCGAACTGGGCGGGGAGCTACCGCCCGAGGTGGTCATCGTCACCGGGATGTCCGGTGCGGGCCGGAGTACGGCGGCCAGGGCCCTGGAGGACCTGGACTGGTTCGTGGTGGACAACCTGCCACCGGGCCTGCTGCCGACGATGATCGAACTGGCGGGACGCACCCACGGGGCGGTTCCCAGGGTCGCTGTGGTGGTGGACGTGCGTTCGCTCGCCTTCACGGAGGACCTGCTGTCCACGGTGGAGGAGCTGCGCAAGCGCGACATCACCGCGCGCGTGCTCTATCTGGAGGCCGGGGACGACGCCCTGGTCCGCAGGTTCGAGGGGGTACGTCGGCCGCACCCCCTCCAGGGTGACGGTCGGGTGACCGACGGCATCGCCCGCGAGCGCGAGACCCTGCGCGCCATCCGCGGCGAGGCCGACCTGGTCATCGACACCTCCCAGCTCAACGTGCACCAGCTCAAGGCCCGGGTGATCGGGTTCTTCGGGGAGAGCGACGAGGTGCGTCCGCGCGCCAACGTGGTCTCCTTCGGCTTCAAGCACGGCCTGCCCGTGGACGCCGACCTGGTCCTGGACTGCCGCTTCCTCCCCAACCCGCACTGGGTGCCCGATCTCAGACCGATGAACGGCCGCGACGAGCCGGTCCGTGACTACGTGCTCTCCCAGGACGGCGCCAAGGAGATGCTGGAGGCCTACTCGGAGGTGCTGAAGCTGACGATCGCCGGCTACCAGCGGGAGGGCAAGCACTACATGACCCTGGCGGTGGGCTGTACCGGCGGCAGGCACCGCAGCGTGGCCATGACCGAACAGTTCGCCGAGCGTTTGCGCGGGCAGGGCGTTGACGTGCACGTGGTCCACCGGGACGTGGGCCGCGAATGACCGACGGGTGACGCGCGCCCGCCCGCCGAGTGAACCGAATCGCCAAGAATGGCGTCTTCCCTTACATTGGCCCGGTCATTATTGGTGCCGGTCCGGCAAGGGACCGGGACACGGCGGGCCGGGGGCGCGGGTCGGCCGTTCGCACATCCTTCGGGGTGCGGTCCGAAGCGTCCGCCGGACACGGGACGAGGAGGCAGGCCAAAGGCATGTCGAAGATCACCGCTCCGGACGGGGACGACGCCTCGCGTCCGCCCCGGGTGGTCGCGCTGGGGGGCGGGCACGGCCTGCACGCCTCGTTGTCGGCGCTGCGCAGGGTGACCACGGACGTCACGGCGATCGTGACGGTCGCCGACGACGGCGGCTCCAGTGGTCGGCTGCGTGAGGAACTGGGTGTGCTTCCACCCGGGGACCTGAGGATGGCCCTGGCCGCGCTGTGCGGTGACGACGAGTGGGGGCACACCTGGAGCCAGGTGCTCCAGCACCGGTTCCGTTCGGAGGGTGACCTGCACGGTCACGCCGTCGGCAACCTGCTGATCGTCGCGCTCTGGGAGCTGTTGGGTGACTCGGTGGCCGGTCTGGACTGGGTGGGGCAGCTGCTCGGCGCCCACGGCCGGGTCCTGCCGATGTCGTCGGTGCCGCTGGAGATCTCCGCGGAGGTGTCGGGGATCGACCCGCGCGAACCCGAGGCGCTCACCACGGTGCGCGGGCAGGTGGCCTGCGCCAGCACCAGCGGTCAGGTGCGGTCCATCTCGCTGATCCCCGAGGACCCCCCGGCCAGTCCGCAGGCGGTCAAGGCGGTGCGCGAGGCCGACTGGGTGGTGTTCGGGCCCGGGTCCTGGTTCACCAGTGTGCTGCCGCACCTGCTGGTGCCCGAGCTGGCCCACGCCCTGGTCACCACGCGCGCCAAGCGGGTGGTCGCGCTGAACCTGTCGCCCCAGAAGGGGGAGACCGAGGGCTTCCGGCCCGAGACCTACCTGGAGGTACTGCGCGAGCACGCGCCCAAGCTGGGGGTGGACGTGGTGCTGGCCGACACCGGGACGGTGGAGGACGCGGCCCCGCTCACCTCGGTGGTGGGCGAGCTCGGCGGTCGTCTGGAACTGGCCGATCTGAGCCGGGGGGACGGGACTCCGCGCCACGACGCCGACAAACTGGCCACCGCCCTGGAACGGATTCTGACGGACTAGCGTGGGCTCCGTGGGCTGATGATGGGGTCCGGCCGGGGTGGTGGTGACCTCCGGCCGGGAAGGGTGGTCGCATGGCTGATCGCCGAATCCGCCTGGAACGCGTCTACGACGGGGTCCGTGCCGAGGAACACCCCGGGCAGGAGGAGGGTCTCCCGCCCGGGCCCCGGTTCCTCGCGGACCGCCTCTGGCCCCGGGGTGTGCGTAGGAGCGCGGTTACCGGGCACACCTGGGTCAAGGACGTCGTACCCAGCCCGGGACCGCGCCTGTGGTTCGGGCGCGACCCGAGCCGCTTCGCCGGGTTCGCGGAGTGCCACCGGACCGAGCTGGAGACGCGCCCCGAGGTGCTCGAACCGATCCTGGCGGCCGCGCGCCGGGGGCCGGTCACCCTGCTGTACGCGGCCAGGGACACCGGGCACAACCACGCGGTCGTGCTCCGGGGCCACCTGGAGTCGCAGTTGTCCTCTTCCGACTCCCGGAGCGTCTCCCCGAGCTCCGGGAGCAATTGACCGCACACCGTCACGAAGGCCGACACGCCGCCTCTGAGCAGGGCGGGGAGATCGGCGACACGCCGTGCGGGGGTCGGCCTAAAGGCCCGAGTCACGTAGTCTGCAGCGAGAAAGCCGTCCGGGGCAGGGCTCTGCGGCGGCACCTCCGGTACCAGGGTGTGCGGTGCCGGTGTTCTGCCAGAACAAGGGGAGGATCGCAGCGATGGCGATGACCGGCGTGGTGAAGGATGAGTTGAGCCGGTTGGCGATCCTCAAGCCATGCTGCCGCAAGGCGGAGGTGTCCACCATCCTGCGGTTCACCGGAGGCCTGCACCTCGTGGGCGGCCGGATCGTGATCGAGGCCGAGCTCGATACGGGGGCCGCCGCCAGACGGCTGCGCAAGGACATCTCCGAGGTCTTCGGGCACGAGTCCGAGGTCGTGGTGCTCTCCCCGAGCGGCCTGCGCAAGGGCAACCGGTACGTGGTCCGGGTGATCAAGGACGGCGAGTCCCTGGCCCGCCAGACCGGCCTGGTGGACAACAACGGGCGCCCGGTGCGCGGTCTGCCCCGGCACGTGGTCGCGGGCGGCGCCTGTGACTCGGAGTCCGCCTGGCGCGGCGCCTTCATCGCGCACGGTTCGCTGACCGAACCGGGCCGCTCGATGTCGCTGGAGGTCACCTGCCCCGGCCCGGAGGCCGCGCTGG
The DNA here is from genome assembly GCF_024134545.1 of Nocardiopsis exhalans. Lineage (GTDB taxonomy): Bacteria > Actinomycetota > Actinomycetes > Streptosporangiales > Streptosporangiaceae > Nocardiopsis > Nocardiopsis exhalans. The sequence continues at coordinate 5,184,166 of NZ_CP099837.1, read as the reverse complement.
CCCTGGTCGGTGCGGCCCGCCGCCTGAAGGTGCACGCCAAGGCCCGCGAGGTGCGCGGGGTGGACCGGGTGGTGGTGCGCGACGGCGACTCCATCGGTGCGCTGCTGACCCTGCTGGGCGCTCACCAGAGCGTTCTGGCCTGGGAGGAGCGGCGGATGCGCCGGGAGGTGCGGGCGACCGCCAACCGGCTGGCCAACTTCGACGACGCCAACCTGCGGCGCAGCGCCCGGGCCGCGGTCGCGGCCGGCGCGCGCGTGGAGCGGGCTTTGGAGATCCTGGGCGAGGACGCCCCCAAGCACCTGGTGGCCGCTGGCCAGCTGCGGCTGGCGCACAAGCAGGCGTCACTGGAGGAGCTGGGTCAGCTGTCGGTCCCGCCGCTGACCAAGGACGCGATCGCCGGGCGTATCCGCAGGCTGCTGGCCATGGCGGACAAGCGGGCCAGTGACCTGGGCATCGAGGGAACCGAGGCGAACCTCACTCCTGACATGCTGGTTCCCTGAGGGCGCACGATCCCCGCATCAGGGCACGGGTGCTCCGGAACACGTCCGCAACGCCGATGTTCGGCTTTGTTAACTGCGAAAACTCCGGGATAACTTCCGAAAATGGTATAGACCTCTCTGCTTCGCGATGTCAGGATGGACGCGAATCCGCGAGGGGCGATGAGCCGCTGGACGGGGGCGAGAACGGTTCCCCGCCAGTGCTCCGCTAGGCTCTTTGTGAACACCTGTTATGCGTTCACGCTGCTCAACACGGTTGACCCGGGCTGTACCAGTCCGGGATCCCGGGAGCGGCCGCACGCTCGGGTGAAACTGCTGTGCGACAAAATGAGGAGAATGGTTCCGTGACCATCCGTGTAGGCGTCAACGGCTTCGGTCGGATCGGCCGTAACTTCTGGCGAGCGGTCGCCGCCGGCGGCAGCGACATCGAAATCGTTGCGGTCAACGACCTCACCGACACCAAGACGCTCGCGCACCTGCTCAAGTACGACACCGTGCTCGGCACCCTCGACGGTGTCGTCGAGGCCGGTGACGACTTCATCCGTATCGGTGACAAGACCCTCAAGGTCCTCTCCCAGCGCGACCCCGCCCAGCTGCCCTGGGGTGAGCTGAACGTCGACGTCGTCGTCGAGTCCACCGGTATCTTCACCAAGGCCGAGGCCGCCCGCAAGCACATCACCGCCGGCGCCAAGAAGGTCATCATCTCCGCCCCGGCCAAGGGCGAGGACATCACCATCGTGATGGGCGTCAACGACGACAAGTACGACGCCGCCAAGCACGACATCATCTCCAACGCCTCGTGCACCACCAACTGTGTGGCGCCCATGGCCAAGGTCCTCAAGGACGCCTTCGGCATCCAGCAGGGCTTCATGACCACGGTGCACGCCTACACCAACGACCAGGTCATCCTGGACTTCCCGCACTCGGACCTGCGTCGCGCCCGTGCGGCCGCGCAGAACATCATCCCGACCAGCACGGGTGCGGCCAAGGCCACGGCCCTGGTCATCCCCGAGCTCGCGGGCAAGCTGGACGGCATGGCCATGCGCGTCCCCGTGCCGGACGGCTCCGCCACCGACCTGGTCGTGACCCTGGACCGCGAGGTCACCAAGGACGAGGTCAACGCCGCGTTCAAGGCCGCGGCCGAGGGCGAGCTCAAGGACGTCCTGGTCTACACCGAGGACCCGATCGTCTCCTCCGACATCGTCGGTACCTCGCCCTCCTGCACCTTCGACGCCGGCATGACCATGGCGTTCGGCAACCAGGTCAAGATCCTCGGCTGGTACGACAACGAGTGGGGCTACTCCAACCGCCTGGTCGACCTGGCCAAGCTGGTCGGCTCCAACCTGTAACCACCGGTCTCCGACCCGTGGACGCGGTCGCGTGACCCGGCACCCCTTCCGCCTGTGCGCGGCAAGGGGTGCCGTCGCGTACGCGCCCCCGCCGCCCCGCCGGCCCCGCCGGTGACCCCAGACTTTCGCAACCCCAACGAGGAGACCAGCATGCGGACGATCGACGACCTCGACGTCTCCGGCAAGCGCGTGTTCGTCCGAGCAGACCTGAACGTGCCCCTGGACGGTGAGCGCATCACCGACGACGGCCGTATCCGCGCGGCCCTGCCGACGATCAGCAAGCTTCGTGAGCGCGGCGCCCGCGTCATCGTCGCCGCCCACCTGGGCCGCCCCAAGGGCGCCCCGGACCCCCAGTACTCCCTGCGCCCGGTCGCCACCCGCCTGGGTGAGCTGCTCGGCACCGAGGTCGCCTTCGCCGCCGACACCGCCGGTGAGTCCGCCCGCGCCACCTCCGCCGCCCTCAAGGACGGCGAGGTCGCGCTGCTGGAGAACGTGCGGTTCGAGCCGGGCGAGACCAGCAAGGACGACGCCGAGCGCGGCGAGCTCGCCGACCGCTTCGCCCAGCTCGCCGACCTGTACGTGGGCGACGCCTTCGGGGCCGTGCACCGCAGGCACGCCAGCGTCTTCGACCTTCCCGGCAAGCTCCCGCACGCCGTCGGCGGCCTGGTCCTGGCCGAGGTCGAGGTGCTCAAGAAGCTCACCGAGACCCCCGAGCGCCCCTACGTCGTGGCCCTGGGCGGTTCCAAGGTCTCTGACAAGCTCGCCGTCATCGACAACCTCCTCGGCACCGCGGACCGCCTGCTCATCGGCGGCGGCATGGTGTTCACCTTCCTCAAGGCCAAGGGCTACGAGGTCGGCTCCAGCCTCCTGGAGACCGACCAGCTCGACACCGTCCGCGGCTACCTGGAGCGCGCCGAGCGCGAGGGTGTGGAGATCGTCCTGCCCGTGGACGTCGTGGCCGCAGAGAAGTTCGCCGCCGACGCCGCGCACGACGCCGTTGACGTCGACGCCATCCCGGCCGACCGCATGGGCCTGGACATCGGCCCCAAGAGCCAGGCGCTGTTCGCCGAGAAGCTGGCTGACGCCCGGACCGTGTTCTGGAACGGCCCCATGGGCGTGTTCGAGCTGGCCCCCTACGCGGGCGGCACGCGTGCCCTGGCCCAGGCCCTCATCGACTCGGGCGCCTTCACCGTGGTCGGCGGCGGCGACTCCGCCGCGGCCGTGCGCTCGCTGGGCTTCGACGAGGCGGCCTTCGGCCACATCTCCACCGGCGGCGGCGCCAGCCTGGAGTACCTGGAGGGCAAGGACCTTCCCGGCATCGACGCCCTCGCCTGACCAGCTCAGCTCAGCAAGCCTCCTCCGACGATTCGAAGAGAGTCAAAGATGACCAAGCGTCAGCCGCTCATCGCGGGCAACTGGAAGATGAACAACAACCACTTCGAGGCGATCGCGCTCGTCCAGAAGCTGGCCTTCGCCCTGAAGGACAAGGACTACGACAACGCCGAGGTCGTCGTCCTGCCGCCGTTCACCGACCTGCGCAGCGTGCAGACGCTGGTGGACGGCGACAAGCTGCGCATCGGTTTCGGCGCCCAGGACATCTCCGCGCACGACAAGGGCGCCTACACCGGTGAGATCTCCGGTCCGATGCTCGCCAAGCTGGAGTGCTCCTACGTCCTGGCCGGCCACTCCGAGCGCCGCGAGTACCACAACGAGGACGACGCGGTGGTCAACTCCAAGGTCAAGGCCGCCTTCAAGCACGGCATCGTGCCGATCCTGTGCGTGGGCGAGGGCCTGGAGGTGCGCAAGGCCGGGCAGCAGGTCGAGCACGTCCTGTCCCAGCTGGACGGCGCCCTGAAGGAGATCCCGGCCGAGCAGGCCGAGAGGATCGTCATCGCCTACGAGCCCGTGTGGGCCATCGGCACCGGCGAGGTCGCCACCCCCGAGGACGCCCAGGAGGTCTGCGCCGCGATCCGCGTCCGCCTGACCGAGCTGTACTCCTCCGAGGTCTCCGGCGCGGTCCGCGTGCTCTACGGCGGTTCGGTCAAGGGTGACAACGCCGGTGACATCATGGCCAAGGACGATGTCGACGGCGCCCTGGTCGGCGGGGCCAGCCTGAAGGCCGACGAGTTCGCCAAGATCATCCGTTTCAACGAGAACGGCTGACCAAACGTCTTGCGAAACCCGGCCCGTCACTCTCTGACGTCCAGGGGTGACGGGCAGGGTGCCCGACAGGTGCCCCGGTCGGGCTAGACTTCGCTGTGGGGATTCCCGTGCCTCGTGGTTTCCCCTCCCGTGCCGCCAGCGGCACGGTAAAATCCGAAAACGTCCCCGGTCTCCTCCTTCCGTGACCCGCTCCCGCTCGGCTCCCTCATGCCGTCGCTGGTACGGGTGGGGAAAGGGGGGCCGAGGTGTCCATCCCCCCGCTGCGGGGTCGAGCTACGGGTGAGCGTGTGATCCTCGGTCTGTCCATCTTCGTGATGCTTCTCAGCGTGCTGTTGATCCTCCTTGTGCTGATGCACAAGGGCAAGGGCGGCGGCCTGTCCGACATGTTCGGCGGTGGCGTCACGTCCTCGCTCGGCGGATCGTCGGTCGTCGAGCGCAACCTCGACCGGATGACCGTGGTCGTCGCGGTCGTGTGGATTCTGACGATCGTCGTTCTCGGCCTGCTGATCAACCGGGGAATGTAGCGCGCCGATCGGCCGCAGGCCCCTCGTCCAGTCAATCTCGCGCGAGTACACGAGCGAGTTCGCCGAAGGAGTTATTCGTGGGTAGTGGCAGTGCCATCCGTGGCAGCCGAGTCGGAGCCGGGCCTATGGGCGAGGCGGAGCGGGGCGAGGCTGCTCCCCGTGTCCGGGTTCCGTTCTACTGTGCGAACTTGCACGAGGTCATCCCCAGCTTCGCCAGCGAAGCCGCGGTCCCCGACGAGTGGGACTGCCCGCGTTGCGGTTTCCCCGCGGGCAAGGACAAGGCCAACCCGCCTTCGCCGCCGCGTACCGAGCCGTACAAGACGCACCTGGCGTACGTGAAGGAGCGTCGTAGCGAGGAGGAGGGCAAGCTCATCCTCGACGAGGCCCTCGCCAAGCTCCGTGCCGACCGTGCCGCGGTCGAGGCCCACATGCGGGCTTCCCAGAACTAGTCTTGAGCGCGCCGCGCCCCCTTCGGGCGTCCGGTGCGCCGTCGGGGCCCGCCACCGGATCAACACCGGTGGCGGGCCCCGACGCGTGCCTGGATCCAGGTCCGGCCTGCCCGGAGTGTGCCCGGATCACAGGTCCGAGTCGCTCGGATCAGTGCCCACTGTGACCAGATCAGGCCCAGGGTCCCGAGAAAGACATGAGGAAACCACAGACCTTCTCATTCTCGGGACTGATGTGGCTGGTGGGAAATACGATGACCGACACACCCCCGAAGCCCCCTTCCTGAGGAGTTGGTGTCGATGTCAGCGTGCCCTACCGGCGGGGACCACGACTGGATTCTCGGCGACGACCGCAAGTTCCAGTGCGCCAAGTGCGGAGCTCAGAGCGCCAGGCGGTTCTGAGTCACCCCGCCCGGCCGGGCGGTACCCCGGGCCTCGGGTTCGTTCTTGGCCTTGGCCCGCCAGGTCACGGGTCGCCCCAGGCTCTCGGCGACCCCCTTGGCCCAGCGCTCCAACGGCGCGAACCGCGCCTCCCCCTCCTCGTCGAGCATCGTCTGCCCCCGGTAGACGATCCCCTCGATCGCCAGGACCTCCCCGTCCACCAGGAGCGCGGTCTCGTACTCTCGTGTGCTGCGCCTCATGAGACAGGACTGTAGCGCCGGTGAGCGCCGGACATCAGGCGTTTGCCGGGATTGACCGAACACGGCCGCACGCGAACGACAAACCGGGGTGAGCCACCGCACCAAGCACACCGGAACCTTGGAAGAATGGGGGGTATGGCTTCCCCCGAACCACCGGACGTCACCCCTGCCGCACGGGGCGTCCCCTCGGACCTGACCCAGCCACCCGCGAGCGTGTCCCACCTGCGCCGCTACGTCAGCCTGCGCGGCCCCAACGCGCGTATGTGGATGACCGCGGCCTACTTCTCCGCCGGCCTCACCCTGGGGTTCCTGGTGGTGGTGGGCTCCATGTTCTGGCACGTGCTGCGCGAGGAGACCACGGTCGGCTCCGTCACGCTGTGGGCGTTCGCTGCGCTGGTCATGTTCTTCATCGGCCCGGGCAGCAACGTCTTCCTGGTACGCGGGCTGCCCCAGCGCATCACCCGCCAGGGCATCAGCGCCGACAGCGACGGCGTCACCGTGCTCCAGGAGCGCAAGTGGTGGTTCCCCGGCGAGGGCACCTTCATCGCCTGGCCGGAGATCCGCCGCGTCCGCGAGGTGCACACCGGCGGGCGCAGGGTCACCTACTTCATCGAGTTCGCACTGGACACCATCCGCACCGATCCCGAACTGCCCAGCTGGGCCGAGACCCCCGAGAGCCTCGACCTGGAGGTCGACCCCGAGGCGGCCACGCAGTTCTTCGTGCAGGTACCGCGCGACCGCAAGGAGCACATCCTCAAGATGGTGGAGCGCACCGCGCCGCTGCCCGCCATCGTCGAACGGTCCCGGCCGCTGCGTTCACGCCACGCCTGATCCGGACGCTGGCGGGTGGATCAGGCGCGGCCGCTGAGTCTTCGGGTGAGCTCCCCGGCGGCGTCCCGCACCCGCGAGGCCAGCGCCCGCGGGGTGACCGGACGCGCGCTGGGAACCGTCAGGCTGATCGCCGCGGCGGGCCGTCCGTTGTGGTCCGCGGCGGCCGCCGCCACCGACAGGAAGCCCTCGGTGACCTGGCCGCTCTCGATCGACCACCCCTGCTGGCGCTCCTCGCCGAGCAGCGTGCGCAGTTCCCCCGGTGTGCCCGGCCCTCGTCCGGTGCGGTCGGTGAAGGCCGCCGCGTCCGGGTACAGGGCGCGCACCTGCGCGCGCGGCAGCTGGGCCAGCATCGCCCGCCCCGAAGCGGTCAGATGCGCGGGCAGCCGCACCCCCACCCCGGTGATGAGCGTGGGCGCGTGCGGCGGCTGCTCCTTCAACAGGTACAGGGTGTCGGCGCCGTGCAGCACCCCCAGGTGCGCGGTGGCCCCGGTGGTCTCGGTCAACTGGTGCAGCAAGGGGCGCGCCAGCCGCTCGATCCCGTCGTGGCGCAGGTACGCCGACCCGATCTCGAAGGCCGCCACCCCCAGCCCCCACCGCCGCTCCTCGGGCAGATGGGTCACGAACCCCTCCTCGGCCATCGCCTCCAGTAGCTGGTAGACGCTGGACCGGGGAAGGTCGAGCCCGTTGGCGATCGCCGAGGCGGAGACGGGCCCGGGCCGCGACGCCAGGAACCGCAGCAGCCGTAGCGCACGGGTGGCCGCCGGCACAACACTCATCCCCTCATCTTCGCACGGGCGCTCTTTCAGTGTCGCCATGGGCATTTCACGCCCACCTGTGGCGCCAAAATGCATGTGCTTATGCTCGCCCTCTTGCTGCTGTGGCGCCATGGTTGCTATTCAGTTGACTTCCTCCCCACGGCTAAAGCCGGGGGATCCCAACCAGCGGCAACGCCAGTTGGAGAGGTACTCCCTCGCGGGTTCCCTCAGGTTCCTGCTTCGCAGACCAGGTAACCCCGAGGTCTCCACAGGCTGGCACCGCATGCCCTGCGGCGCGAAAAATGTTCTTGGCGGCGTTCACGTCCGCGTGATCCCGGTGCCCGCAGGCGGTGCACTCGAATGTCGCTTGGCTCTTGCGACTCTCCGAGTCCACGTGCCCGCAGGGGTAGCAGGTCTGGGACGTGTATGCCGGGTTGACCTTGACAATCCGGGTGCCCGTGTACCGGGCAACGTTGGTGAGAGCGAGTTCGAGCCGGTGCCATCCCTTGTCGAGGATGGCCCGGTTCAACCCTGCCTTCTGCGCCACCCGTTTCCCGGGATGTGCGGCTGTGCCCTTCGCGGACGCCGTCATGCCCTTGGTGTTGAGGTCCTCCAGAACCACCGTGGCATGGTCCCGGGCCAGCCGGTTCGCGGTGTACGCACAAAAGTCCGTGCGCCGGTCCACCGCACGCGAACTGATCCGCCCCATGGATCCGAGGGTCGTGGAACGGTTCGCGCTGCCCTTCTCTTGGCGGGCGAGCTTCTTCTGGAGCTTGAGGTATCGGGTCTTCTCGCCCTCGGTGGTGAACTCGCGGTCGTGGAAGGTTCCGTCGCTGGTGGTCGCGGCTACCTTCACCCCCCGGTCCACACCAACCGCGCTGTCTGGGCGGGCGTGCTGTTGGGGGGTGAGCTGTCCGTCCTCGACGAGGAACGACACAAACCACTGGCCGCTCTTACACGAGACGGTCGCGGACCGGATCTGCCCGCTGATGGGGCGGGACATGCGGAACCGCACCCACCCAAGCTTGGGTAGCTTGGCTCGACCCCACCGGCGGTTCAGCTTCTCCACAGTGATGAGGTTCCCAGCAGGGAAACGGAACGAGGGGTTCCACCTGGCCTTGGCGCGGAAACGGACGTTGAATGTTCCGTGCTCACGGCACGCCCGGTCCAGGTCCTTCAACGTCTGCTGGAGGATGTGCGACGGGGCGGCCCTCAGCCAGGTCTCCTCGGTCTTGGCCTCCGCCAACTCGCGGGCTTGCAGGTGGTATCCGCAGAACTGGCCGTCGCGGCCCCGGGTGTATCGGTCGACGTACTGGCGGCGCTGGTCCAGGGCGGTGTTCCACACCGCACGGCAGATCGCCCCGAACGCGATACACGAAGCTTCCTGTTCTTCAGTGAGTTCGATCCGGTACCGCTGACCAGCCAGCATGGAACACCCCCTTTCCTCAGCGGCTCTTCTGGTTCTCCACGTACTTCTTGATCTGCTCCAACGGCGCACCGCCCACGGTGGCGACGAAATAGGAGTTCGTCCACAAAGTCGGAAGCCGCGACTTCAGTGTGGGGAACTCCTGCCGCAACAAGCGGGAGGAACGCCCCTTGATCGCCTTGACGAGCCGGTGCACCCCGAACTGGGGGTCGACCTCGACGAGCAGGTGCACGTGGTCGGGCATGACCTCCATCTGGACCAGCCAGGCGCCCTTCTCGGTAACGGCCTCGCGGACGATCTCCTTCAGTCGTTCCTCGATGCGCCCTCCGAGAACCGGGCGCCGGTACTTGGGGCACCACACGACATGGAAGGCGCATTGGAACGTGATGTTCGCGTTGGAGCGCAAGGTGACAGCCACACCAAACAGTATATAGCAAGGATCTATCTACTGTTGTCTGTGAGGCGAAGCATCTCTGTGGGGCGGCTGTCCCCAGGGCCGAAGCCCGGGGTCTGCGCCGCCAAAGAACGGATCAAGGATGTTCCGGACGAGGTCAGAGAGGCGCTGACGGCGGAAGTCAAGAGGTCGGGCAAGTCGCTCCAGGCCTACCTGCTCGGCCTTCTGGAGAAGGAAGCCCGCTTTGCGCGCAACAGGGAGATCGTGGAGCAGACGCCCTTGCCGGGAGCCGACCTGAGTATGGATGAGATCGTCGCCGCAGTGCGCGAAGCCCGAGGTGACAGCGGATCCGGGACTGAAAGCGGAGCCGCGTGATCGTTGTTGACACTTCAGTACTGATCGATCTCTACGCGGGGTCGCCCGGGCGCACGTCCAACACGGTTCGAAAGGTGGTGGGGTCGAACGTCGAATGGTACGCGCCGAGCTATCAGCCGGTCGAACTGCTCAATTCGCTGCGTGCACTGGTCCTGGGGCGGAAGCTCTCCGCCGCCGACGCAGAGGCCGCTCGCAAGCTCTACGGTTTGCAGACGATCGCGTATATCGAAGTGGTGGGTTCCGTCGCAGACCGGGTCTGGGAACTGCGGAACAACCTGACGGCCTACGACGCGGCCTATGTGGCGCTGGCTGAGGCCCTGGACTGCGCTCTGGTCACCGGTGACGCTCGCCTGGCGGCCGCACCGGGGCTCAGGTGCGAGGTGCGGGTGATCCGGTAGGCCAGCCCTGGGGTGTCTGGGATTTCGGACAGAACTCACGTGTTGGCACTTCCGGCGGGGTTGCGGACAAGGTCGAATGGGGGCATGTCCACAGCAGTTGCTTCCGTAGCCGTCGGCGGTGCCCCGCTCACCCCGGCCCAGGTCCTGTCCGTCGCCCGCGATGGCGCCCGCGTCGTTCTCAGCGAGGAGACCCGCAAGGCCGTGCGCCACGGCCGTGAACAGGTCGAGGCGCTCGCCCGGGGCGAGGTCCCCGCCTACGGGGTCAGCACCGGTTTCGGTGCCCTGGCCACCCGGCACATCGCCCCCGACCTGCGCGCCCGTCTCCAGCGCTCGCTGATCCGCTCGCACGCCGCCGGGGCCGGCCCCGAGGTGGAGCGCGAGGTCGTGCGCGCCCTGATGCTGCTGCGGCTGCGCACGCTGGCCTCGGGCAACACCGGGGTCGAGGTCGCCACCGTCGAGACCCTCGCCGCCCTGCTCAACGCCCAGATCACCCCGGTCGTGCACGAGTACGGCAGCCTGGGCTGCTCCGGCGACCTGGCGCCGCTGTCCCACGTGGCCCTGGCACTGATGGGCGAGGGCCGGGTGCGCGACGCCGACGGCGAGCTCAAGGACGCCCAGGAGGCCCTGGCCGCGGCCGGCGTCCAGCCGGTGGAGCTCGGCGCCAAGGAGGGCCTGGCTCTCATCAACGGCACCGACGGCATGCTCGGCATGCTCGCCATGGCCTGCATGGACCTGGAGCGCCTGCTCAAGGTCGCCGACATCACCGCCGCCATGAGCGTCGAGGCCCTGCTGGGCACCGACCGCGTCTTCGCCGAGGAGCTCCAGCGCCTGCGCCCGCACCCCGGCCAGGCCGCCTCCGCCGCCAACCTGCGCGCGATGCTCGCGGACTCGCCGATCGTCGCCTCCCACCGGGGCCCGGACTGCAACCGCGTCCAGGACGCCTACTCGCTGCGCTGCGCCCCCCAGGTCGCCGGGGCCGCCCGCGACACCCTGTCCCACGCCCTGCTCGTGGCCGGGCGCGAACTGGACAGCGTCATCGACAACCCTGTCGTGCTCGACGACGGCCGCGTGGAGTCCAACGGCAACTTCCACGGGGCGCCGGTCGCCTACGTGCTGGACTTCCTGGCCGTGGCGGTGGCCGACACCGCCTCGATCGCCGAGCGCCGCACCGACCGCATGCTCGACGTCTCCCGCTCCCACGGGCTCCCGGCCTTCCTCGCCGACGACCCCGGCGTGGACTCGGGGCACATGATCGCCCAGTACACCCAGGCCGCCATCGTCTCCGAGCTCAAGCGCCTGGCCGTGCCCGCCAGCGTCGACTCGATCCCCAGCTCGGCCATGCAGGAGGACCACGTGTCCATGGGCTGGTCGGCCGCGCGCAAGCTGCGCCGTGCCGTGGACGGGCTCACCAACGTGCTGGCCGTGGAGCTGCTCACCGCCGCCCGCGCCCTGGACCTGCGCTCCCCGCTGGAGCCCGGCCCCGCCACCGGCGCGGTCCTGCGCACCGTGCGCGAGAAGGTCGGCGGCCCCGGCCCCGACCGCTACCTGGCCCCCGAGATCGCCGCGGTGGCCGCCCTGGTCACCGACGGTTCGGTGGTCGCGGCCGCCGAGTCCGTCACCCCGCTCGCCTAGCACCAGCCCCGCCCCCTCCGCTCTCGAAGGAGACCACGATGAGCAACCCACGCACCGTCCGAGCGGCCCGCGGCCTCACCCTGTCGGCCAAGGGCTGGCAGCAGGAGGCGGCCCTGCGCATGTTCCACAACAACCTCGACCCCGAGGTCGCCGAGCACCCCGAGGACCTGGTGGTCTACGGCGGTACCGGCAAGGCCGCCCGCGACTGGCGCAGCTTCGACCGCATCACCGCCTCCCTGCGCGACCTGGAGGGCGACGAGACCCTCCTGGTGCAGTCCGGCCGTCCGGTGGGCATCATGCGCACCCACGAGTGGGCGCCCCGCGTGCTGCTGGCCAACAGCAACCTGGTGGGGGACTGGGCCAACTGGCCCGAGTTCCGCCGCCTGGAGGCCGAGGGCCTGACCATGTACGGGCAGATGACCGCCGGTTCGTGGATCTACATCGGCACCCAGGGCATCCTCCAGGGCACCTACGAGACCTTCGCCGCCGTGGCCGCGAAGTTGGGTTCGGAAAAGCACAGTGGGGGAACTCTGGCCGGGACCATCACCCTGACCGCCGGGCTCGGCGGCATGGGCGGCGCCCAGCCGCTGGCCGTCACCATGAACGACGGCGTGGCGATCGTGGTGGAGTGCGACGGCAGCCGGATCGACCGCCGCATCGAGCACCGCTACCTGGACGTGCGCGCCCAGAACCTGGACGAGGCCCTGGAACTGGCCGTGCGCGCCCGCGACGAGCGCCGACCGCTGTCCATCGGCGTCCTGGGCAACGCCGCAGAGGTCTTTCCCGAACTCCTCTCCCGCGGCGCCCCGATCGACATCGTCACCGACCAGACCTCGGCCCACGACCCGCTCGCCTACCTTCCGGCGGGTGTGCCGTTCGAGGATTGGAAGGATCTGGCCGCGGCCAAGCCCGAGGAGTTCACCCTCCGGGCCCGCGAGTCCATGGCCGCGCACGTGGAGGCCATGGTCGGCTTCCTGGACGCGGGTGCCGAGGTCTTCGACTACGGCAACTCCATCCGCGACGAGGCCCGTGAGGGCGGGTTCACCCGCGCCTTCGACTTCCCCGGCTTCGTGCCCGCCTACATCCGCCCCCTGTTCTGCGAGGGCAAGGGCCCGTTCCGCTGGGCCGCGCTGTCCGGTGACCCGGCCGACATCGCCCGCACCGACCAGGCCATCCTCGACCTGTTCCCCGAGAACGACCACCTGACCAAGTGGATCCGCATGGCGCAGGACCGGGTCGCCTTCCAGGGCCTGCCCGCCCGTATCTGCTGGCTTGGCCAGGGCGAGCGCGCCGACGCCGGTCAGAGGTTCAACGAGCTGGTGGCCTCCGGTGAGATCTCCGCTCCGCTGGCCATCGGCCGCGACCACCTGGACACCGGTTCGGTGGCCTCGCCCTACCGCGAGACCGAGGGCATGAAGGACGGTTCAGACGCCATCGCCGACTGGCCGCTGCTCAACGCCCTGGTCAACACCGCCTCCGGCGCCTCCTGGGTGTCCATCCACCACGGCGGCGGTGTGGGCATGGGCCGTTCCATCCACGCCGGTCAGGTCAGCGTCGCCGACGGCACCGAGCTGGCCGCCGCCAAGCTGCGGCGGGTGCTCACCAACGACCCGGCCATGGGCGTCATCCGCCACGTGGACGCCGGGTACGAGGACGCCGAGCGGGTCGCCGACGCCCACGGCATCCGGGTGCCCATGAAGGAGGGCGAGTGAGCTTCGACCGGCTCTGGGCCGACCTGGCCCCCGTCGGGCGCTCCGCCGACAGCGGCGGCTACCACCGGTACACCTGGGCGGGCGCCGACACCGACGCCCGCGCCTGGTTCACCGAGGCGGCCGCCGCCCGCGGCCTGGATGTGCGCACCGACCGCAACGGCAACCTGTGGGCCTGGTGGGGCACGCCCGGCCCCGGCGCCGTGGCCACCGGATCGCACCTGGACTCGGTGCCCGACGGCGGGGCCTTCGACGGCCCCCTCGGCGTGGCCGGCGCCCTGGCCGCCGTGGACGAGCTCCGCTCGCGCGGGTTCACGCCCGCGCGGCCGCTGGCCCTGGGCGTGTTCGTGGAGGAGGAGGGCGGCCGCTTCGGGGTGCCCTGCCTGGGCAGCCGTCTGAGCGCTGGGGAGATCGACTCGGCCCGTGCCCGCGGCCTCACCGACGCTGCCGGGGTCACCTGGGACCGGGCGATGGCCGAGGCCGGTCTGGACCCCGAGGGGATCGGCCCCGACCCCGAACTCCTCGGCTGGCTGGACGTGTTCGTCGAGCTACACGTGGAGCAGGGCCGGGCCCTGGAGGACACCGGTCACCCCGTCGGCGTGGCCGGCGCGATCTGGCCGCACGGGCGCTGGCGGATGGACTTCACCGGCCGGGCCGACCACGCGGGCACCACCCGCCTGCAGGACCGCAACGATCCCATGCTGCCGTTCGCGCACACGATCCTGGCCGCCCGGGCCCTGGCCGAGAAGCACGACGCCCGGGCCACCGTGGCCAAGAGCCTGATCACCCCCAACGGCACCAACGCGATCCCCTCGCTGGTCAGCGCCTGGTTGGACGCGCGGGCCGCCGACGAGGACACCCTGGCCGCGGTGGTGGAGGGTGTGCGCGAGGCCGCCGAGCGGGCCGCCCGCGACCACGGGGTCACCCACACCATGGCGGCCGAGTCCACCACGCCGCTGGTGGAGTTCTCGCACGACCTGCGCGACCGTATGGCCGCGATCGTGGGCACCCGCGCCGCCGAGTCCGTCGGCCCGGTCCCGGTCCTGCCCACCGGTGCCGGACACGACGCCGGGGTGCTCTCGGCGCACGTGCCCACGGCGATGCTGTACGTGCGCAACCCCACCGGGGTCTCGCACTCGCCGCAGGAGTGGGCCCGGCCCGAGGACAGCCACGCCGGGGTCCTGGCCCTGGCCGACGTTCTCCAGGACCTGCTCGCCGTTCCGGGAGGGACCTCTTGAACACGCAACCGTCGCCCGGATCCCGCCGGTACTGGTGCGAGTGGGCCTGGCTCGGGGGAGAGGCCCCCGAAGCCGGGGTGCTCCTCGAGGTCGACCGCGCCGGACGCCTGGCCTCGGTCAGTCAGGGCGCGCTCCCGGCCGACGCCGAACGCCTGCCCGGGCTCACCCTGCCCGGCCTGGCCAACGCCCACTCGCACGCCTTCCACCGGGCGCTGCGCGGCCGCACCCACAGCGGGGACGGCCACACCGGGGCGGGGCACAGCGTAGGTGGCCACGGGGGCGGCGGGTCCTTCTGGACCTGGCGCGAGGTGATGTACCGGGCCGCCGAACGCCTGGACCCGGACTCCTACCACCGCCTGGCCCGGGCCGCCTACGCCGAGATGGCCCTGGCCGGGGTCGCCTGCGTGGGCGAGTTCCACTACCTGCACCACGGCCCCGGCGGCCACCGCTACAGCGACCCCAACGCCATGAGTGAGGCCCTGGTCGCGGCCGCCGACGACGCCGGGATCCGCATCACCCTGCTGGACGTGTGCTACCTGTCCGGCGGGCTCGACGAGCGCGGTTCCCACCTGCCGCTCACCGGACCCCAGCTACGTTTCGGCGACGACACCGTCGGTGCGTGGGCCGAGCGGGTCAGCGCTTTCACCCCGAGTGGTGCGCACGCGAAGGTCGGTGTCGCCGCTCACTCGGTGCGCGCGGTTCCCAGGACCGACCTGTCCGCGGTGGCGAAGTTCGCCGACCAGGGCGAACTGCCCCTACACGTGCACGTCTCCGAGCAGCCCGCCGAGAACGCCGCCTGCCTGGCCGCCCACGGGCTCACCCCGGTGCGGGTACTGGCCGAAGCCGGGGCGCTCACCGAACGCACCACCCTGGTGCACGCCACCCACCTCACCGACGCCGACGTGGACACCGTCCGCACGCACGGGTCCGCCGTGTGCCTGTGCCCGACCACCGAGCGCGACCTCGCCGACGGCCTGCCGCGCACCGGCGACCTCGTGGCTGCCCCGCACCGGGTCCCGCTGAGCCTGGGCACCGACCAGCACGCCCAGCTGGACCTGTTCGAGGAGGCCCGCGCGGTGGAACTGCACGAGCGCCTGCGCACCCACCGCCGGGGCACCCTGGGCAGCGGGGCCCTGCTGCGCGCCGCCACCTCGGCCGGCCACACCGGGCTCGGCTGGCACGACGCCGGAACCCTGCTGCCCGGGTCCCGCGCCGACCTGGTCAACGTCTCCCTGGACAGCGTGCGCCTGGCCGGGGCCGACCCCGAACGCGCCACCGACGCCGTGGTCTTCGCGGCCGCCGCCGCCGACGTCCGCCACGTGATGGTGGACGGGCGGTGGACTGTCCGCGACGGCGTGCACGTCCGTCTGCCCGACACGGCCCGCGAACTCGACGCCGCCATCAAGGAGCTGCTTTGACCGACCCCAGGACCGAGACCGAAACCGTTCCCGGGACGCCCGGCACGATCCTCGTCGACGCCATCGGCACCCTGGTCACCAACGACCCCGCACTGGGGGAGGGGCCGCTGGGGGAGATCAGCGATGCCGCCCTGGTGATCGAGGACGGCCGGGTGGCCTGGGCTGGTCCCCGCGCGCAGGCGCCCGCCGCCGACGCCCGGGTGGACGCGGCCGGACGCTGCGTGCTGCCCGGTTTCGTGGACAGCCACTCCCACATCGTCTTCGACGGTGACCGCAGCCGCGAGTTCGCCGCCCGGATGAGCGGACAGCCCTACTCCGCGGGCGGCATCCGCACCACCGTGGCCGCCACCCGAGCCGCCTCCGACGCCGAACTCCTCGACGGCGCCCGCCGCTTCGTCCGCGAGGCCAACGCCCAGGGCACCACCACCCTGGAGGTCAAGTCCGGGTACGGGCTCACCGTCGAGGACGAGCGCCGCTCCGTGGAGATCGCCGCCCGGGTCACCGACGAGGTCACCTTCCTGGGCGCGCACGTGGTCGCCCCCGAGTACGCCGACGACACCGGTGGCTACGTGGACCTGGTCACCGGTCCGATGCTGGACGCCTGCGCCCCGCACGCCCGCTGGGTGGACGTGTTCTGCGAGCGCGGCGCCTTCGACGAGGAGGCCTCGCGCCGGGTGCTCACCGCCGGGATCGAGCGTGGCCTGCTGCCCCGCGTGCACGGCAACCAGCTGGGCGAAGGCCCCGGGGTCCGGTTGGCGGTGGAGCTGGAAGCGGCCTCGGTCGACCACTGCACCTACCTGACCGGCGAGGACGTCGACGCCCTCGCCCAGGCCGCCCAGCGCCCCGAACCCACGGTCGCCACGCTGCTGCCCGGCGTGGACTTCTCCACCCGACAGCCCTATCCGAACGCCCGAGCCCTCGTGGACGCCGGCGCGATCGTCGCCCTGGCCAGTGACTGCAACCCTGGTTCGTGCTTCACGTCCAGCCTGGCCTTCTGCATCGCGGTGGGCGTGCGCGACATGGGGTTGACCCCGGACGAGGCCGTGTGGGCGGCCACCAAGGGCGGGGCCCTGGCGCTGCGCCGCACCGACGTGGGCCACCTGGCCCCGGGCGCCCGCGCCGACCTCACCCTGCTGGACGCGCCCAACCACCTCTACCTGGCCTACCGTCCCGGTGTGCCCCAGGTGGCGGCGGTGTGGAAGGACGGTGAAATGGTGGCCGGGCGCCCCTGAGCCTCGGTGTCCCCGGGGCCGGCGCTCCGGCCCCGGGGAAGCCGCCCCGCGGGGGCGTTACCGGATCCTCAGGTGTGGGTTTCGCCCTTGGCCCATGCGGTGACCAGTTTGTTCGCGTCCGGACGCCTCGGCATCGCCACGATGATCAGGTCACCTTCCCTGATTCTGGTGCGGGGGGTCGGCAGGAGCACGTGTGAGCCCCGCACGATCGTGGTCACCAGGCCGTGCGGGGGGTCCAGCTTCTCCAGCCGTCGGCCGACGATGTACAGACCCGGCGTCGCCCGGACCTCGACCAGTTCGGTGTTGACGTCACTGAGCGGAACGTCCGCGGCCACGGGCGAGAGCGTGTGCTCCTCACCCCGGGTCAGCCCGAGCCAGCGCGCCGCCGTCTGGATGCTCATCCCCTGCACCGCGGCCGATACCAGGACCACGAAGAAGACCACGTTGAAGATGAGTGCGCCGTCGGGGTAGCCGGCCACGAACGGGAAGGTGGCCAGCACGATCGGTACCGCGCCGCGCAGCCCCACCCAGCTGATGAAGACCAGTTCCCGCCAGTCGTAGCCGAACCACACCAGGCACAGGACGACGGACACGGGCCTGGCCACGAGGATGAGGACCAAGGAGACCGCGAGCGCGGGCACGGCGACGGAGGGCAGTTGGGAGGGGAAGACCAGCATCCCCAGCATGAGGAACAGCCCGACCTCGGCGGTGTTGGACAGCCCTTCGTGGAAGCTGCGGATACCGCGGCGGTGCAGGGGCGCCCGGGCGCCCACGATCAGCCCGGTGACGTAGACGGCCAGGAAGCCGGAGGCCCCCAACACGGCCGCTGACCCGTAGGAGAGCCCCGCCACCCCCAGCGCGAGCACCGGATAGACCCCGGCGGGCCCCAGGTTGACGCGGGTCAGCAGCCAGCTTCCGGCGAGGCCGGCCAGAGCGCCCACCGTGATGCCTCCGCCCAGCTGGAGGAGGGCGAACACCGTCCAGTCAGCGGGTGTGGGGGCACCCTGCCACGTGGCCAGGAGCCCGATCGTGAGCATGATGGCGATGGGGTCGTTACCGCCCGACTCCACCTCCAGCAGTGACGCCAGCCGACGGGGCAAGGGGGCGCGGCGCAGCATCGCGAAGACGGCCGCGGCGTCGGTGGAGGCCACCACCGCGCCGATCAGGAAGGCGGTGAGCGGTGCGACGTCGAGCAGCAGGTACGTGCCCCAACCCACGAGGCCGGCGGTGATGAGTACGGCGAACGTGGCCAACAGGAACCCTGGTGCGGCCGCGCGCCGGATGTCGCCCGGTTTGGTGGTCAGGCCACCCTCGAACAGGATGATCAGCAGGGCTACTGTGCCCGCGACCTGGGCCAGGCCGGGGTCCTCGACGCTGACCAGTCCAAGACCGTCGTCGGCGATCAGCATGCCCAGTGCGAGGAAGAGCAGCAGACCCGGTAGCCGGATCCGGCTGGCGAACCCGGCCGCTAGGATGGCCGCTATCAGCAGGGTGCCTCCTGCCAGGATCCAACCGTCGGCAGGTAGTTGAACGCTCATCGTCCCCCGTTGTCGGGTATGTGATGGTTCACAGGGAGTTTATCGGTGCTGAGGGGACTCAAGTGGCGCGGACACGGTACGGCGGCGCGGCCGTCGGCCATCCGTCGGCTGCTCGTTCCGCTGGACGGTTCGGTTGAGGCCGCCTCGGCGATCGAACCCGCGCTGCGGATCGCCCGCTCCCTGCAGGTGCCGGTCGAACTGATGACGGTGCACGACCCCGTGCACGGTACATGGGCTCGGGACATCGACGACACCGCTGCCGGTCTGCTCTACGAACACGTCGAGGTCGCCGTGGTGGGCGCGGGCTGGGCCGGTGACGTGATCGTGGAAGCGGTCGCCGAGCATCCGGGCACCATGGTGTGCATGGCCACGCACAGCCGGGACCGGTTCTCGCGGTTGGTCGCGGGGAGCGTGACCGAGCACGTGCTACGCCACGCCGAGGCGCCGGTGATGATGGTGGGGCCGCGTTACCTGCCGGGCGAGGCCGAGGGCCTCTATGAGCGCGCCGTGGTCTGCTGCGACGGCGGTCACCGTGACGAAGTGACGCTCGCCGCCGCTGAGAGCTGGGCCCGACAGCTCAAATTGGAGCTGGAACTCGTGCACGTCCTCGGCAGGGGTGCGGACGACGGCACAGCCGCACGGATCTCGGACGCGGCCGCGCGCCTGGAGGAGAACGGCCTGGCGGCCCGTGCCACGGTGACCACCGGGGCGGATCCCGCTGAGAGCCTCATCGAGCTCTTCGCGCAGCGCCCCGGTTCACTGGCGGTACTTGCTAGCCACGCCCGGGTGGGTCTGCCCCGGATCGTGCTGGGCAGTGTTAGCTCCAAGGTGCTGGAGGCCAGCCCGGTCCCCCTGCTCCTGACCCGCGTTCCCTGACCGGGGCGGGCGACCACGGCCCCGGCCCCGGTGGCCGATCCCGGGGCGCCCCTACGCCCCTACGCCCCTACGCCCCTATGCCCCGGCGCCCTGGTCGCCGGTCAGCCCTGAGCCCGGGCGCCGATGCGCGCTGTCCGGGCCCGTTCGGCCAACCGGTCCGCGGCGCGCCGCAGCATGGCGCGGACCACGAAGGGGTGCAGGCGGCGGACCACCGCCCAGTACAGCCGCCCGCGCCGGTTGTTCAGGCGCACCACCGTGCTCAGGGTGACGGTGCCGGAATCTTCCTCGACCAGGACCGAGGCCCGAAAGTCCAGGTGACCGGAGTCGGTGCCCAGAAGTACCTCGCCGGGGCGGGACGCGACCGTGTCGAAGGCGGTCCGGCCCCCGCGTTCGATGCCGACCAACCCCACCAGCGCCTCGCGCAGCAGGAGCAGCGACAGCACCCAGCGGGGCGGGTCGCGGAAGACCGCGTCCGCCCACTCCCGGGGGTCGGTGCTGATGCCCGGGCGCAGGCCGACGGAGAAGGCTCCTGCGTGGTCCGTCTTCTCGAAGGCCGTGCGGGCGAGCCGCGCCGCTTCCGGTACCGGACAGGCCCGGGCTCGCGGGCGTGCCACGCGGCGGAGCAGGCGTACCCACGGTGACCAGGGGCGGGCCGGGGGACGCTGCCCGGTCGCGGCGTGTTCGGCGTTGTCGAACAGGTCCTCGATCAGGGCGTCGTGGATCGGGCGGATCACCAGCGGCCACATCAGGAGTGTGCTTCCGCGCGGGCTCGCCTCGATGTGGTGGCGCAGCACCGAGGAGCCGTCGGGGCGTGGCTCGACGGTGAACTCGTGGAAGCCCCCGAGCCCCGTCCGCCGGCCGAACTCGAACCGCACCCGGTGTCCGGGCTCGTACTCGCTCACCCGGTAGCGGATCGGCCCGTGCCCGCCGTCGGCGCCGACCGACAGCGGCCGGTCCAATCGCAGCGGCATCCACTCCGGGTTCGGCCACAGCCGGTCCCGGTCGCCGCCGAGTGCGGCCATCAGATCGCCCCATGCCTCAGGGGGTGCGGAAACGACCCGTTCATGAGTGTTGCGGACGAGTGCCACGTGGACCTCCATCGAGTTCACCATACGGCACCGTATGGTGCTTTTCCGTACGGTACCGTATGGCTATGGCTGACGAAAAGACCCGCAGGCGCCTCACCGCCGAGGACTGGGCCCGCGCGGCCATGGCAGCGATCAGCGAGGGCGGTCTGAGCGCCGTCGCCGTCGAGCCGATCGCTGCCCGCCTGGGCGCGACCAAGGGCAGCTTCTACTGGCACTTCGCCAACCGCGACGCACTGATCGCGGCGGCGCTGGATCTGTGGGAGCGCGAGCACACCGAGGCCGTGGTCGCATACGTGGAGGCCGAACCGGACGCGCACGCCAAGCTTCGGAGGCTGTTCAGGGACGTGACCGTCTGGGCCGCCAGCGCAGCGGAGAACCGGATCGAGGTCGCCCTGCTCGCCACCGCCTCGCACCCGCTGGTGGCACCCGCCGTCGCTCGCATCACCGAACGCCGGGTCTCCTACGTAGCCTCCCTGTACGAGGAACTGGGCGCCTCACCCGAGCGGTCACGGCATCAGGCCCTGCTCGCCTTCACCGCCTGGCTCGGGTACATGCAGCTTGTCCACGCGACCCCCGGGGTACTGCCCGGTGGCGCGGGTGCTTCGGCCTACCTCGACTTCGTCCTCGACCAGTCCGTCACCCCCCAGGGGATCGCAGACGGTTAGCCGTCCGGGCGGCGGGACCCGGGGCCGAGGCCGTCTCCCACGGTGGCCTTCGGTTCGCATCCGTTCCGGGCGTAGCCGGACGCCGACTGCCGGGCGTAGTCTGGCGCCGGTCGACGCCGAGAATCGGATGGGAAACAGTCATGAGGTACACGGCAATGGCCGGGCTCGCCGCCGCGGCACTCGTGCTCACAGCGTGCGCCGGCTCAGAGGAGCAGAGCGCTCTTCCGGACGAGACGGGCAACGGGACAGCGGGTGAGGCGGCGCCGGAGTCCGGTCCGGGCGCGGAGCTGCTGGCCGAGCACGGACTCGACGGCCTGACCGCCGAGGAGATCGTGGACCGGCTGGATCTGCTGCCGGTGGACGAGCGGCCCACCGGCCTCGTCGCTTCCGTGCGCTCCGAAGCCCTCGTCCTCGCCGACGGGCCGGAGGGGGAGGAAATCGAACTCGGCCTGCCCGAGGACCTCTTCTACCTGTCGATGGCGCCGTACGTGGGTCACACGCACGACTGCTTCTTCCACAACCTGACCTCCTGTCTGGGTGAGCTGCGCGGCGAGGCCGTCTCCGTGACCGTCACCGACGATTCCGACGGCGCCGTTCTAGTGGAGGAAGACGGCACGACCTTCGACAACGGGTTCATCGGGTACTGGCTGCCCAGCGGTATCGACGCCACCGTCACCGTGGAACACGACGGCCGCTCCGGCACCGCCCAGGTCTCCACCGGCGAGGACGACCCCACCTGCCTGACCACGCTCGAACTCAGCTGAGGCCGACGGTCCGCTGGCGCCCCGCAACCGCGGGCGATGCCGACTGGGAGTAGGAGCGCAGTGCAGGAGGAGGCGATCGGTGGGAGGGCGGTCTCGGTAAGTGGTGCGCCGCCGGTCGCTTCGGCCGAAGCGACCGGCGGCACCTGGAGAAGGCGGGATCAGGGGTTCCGTCCACTGTCACACCCCGGATCCGGCCTCCTCCGCCCTCGCCACCGGTGGATCCGGGGCAGGTGTGTGCGCCGCCCGTGTGCGCGGTGCCAGTACGGTACGGTGCGCGGTAGCGGCGTTGGGCCCGACCAGCCCTGGGCGGGCTCTCAGGTTCAGCAGCCCCGCGTGGATCAGGGCCGCGGCCTCCGGCCGGGACACCCCGAGGGCCGATCCGACCTGTGTGAGGGTGAGTCCCCGGTAATAGACGAGCAACACGGCCTGGAAGGGCGTGGCGGCGGGGGCGGGGCGGGGGCCGGACACTCGCTCCGGATCGGTGCGGACCCGCTCGGCGGACAACCGATGGGCGAGCGACAGGATCCAGGCCATGGCCGAACCCTGCTCCGGCGCGTACCCGCCGGCTCGGTGCCACACCTGCACCCACACGTGCCCGGTGAACTCCTCGGCGAGGGCGGGGTCGTGCAGGATGCTCCGGACCAGGCCGTGGACCAGTGAAGCGCCCCGGTCGTACAGGGCTGCGAACGCCCGTTCGTCTCCCAGGCCCACGCGTGCCAGCATGTCGTCGGCAGCCGCGATCCTGAAACGCTGGTCCGGTGTCGACATGGGCACCGCCCTCCACAGCCGGGTGACATGTGTCAATCGACTGCCGGTCGTCTGGGGCAGTGCCGCGCACCGGCTCACCACGTCTGCTGCCGCGAACTGCGCGGCTCGCGTTGTCCGGGTTGTCGTGTGAGCAGGGCGACTATGTTCTCTTAGGCATAGCATGGGAGGGGAGGGGTGCGCAATGGGAACTCAGGAGCCACCTGTCCGGACCGGACCCGCGCAGCGGTTCCGTCCGCGACGTGCCCGCCACCGCCCTGTGGCCGTTCTCATGGGCACCACCGGCTCCGTCCATCCGGCCACCTACCTACGAGGAAGCGGTGACCGCGAGGTGAACGCACCCGAGGAGGAGCCCCCGACACTCGAACAAGTCTTGGCGCAGGTGACGGCGGCCCTGCGGGAGGGGGCGGTCGGGACGGAGGTGCTGGCCCGGCTCGGGGCGGTGTGCACACGTCTGCTCCCCGTGGACGGGGTCTCGATCTCCCTGGGAGGGTCCCGTCGACGGGAGACGCTCTACACCAGTGACGAGTTGGGCGCCCGTATCCAGAGAGTCCAGTACACCCTCGGTGAGGGCCCCGGCGTCGAGGCGCTCGACTCCCGCCGCCCGGTCCTGGTCCCCGACCTGGCCACGGCCCCCGGAAGCGCCTGGCCCGTTTTCGCCGAGCAGATCACGGACCTACCGGTCGGCGCGCTCTTCGCCTTCCCCCTGCAACACGGTGCCATCGTCATCGGCGCACTCGAACTCCACCGGGTGGCACCCGGATGGTTGTCATCCGGGGAAGTGGCCACCGCCCTGTACATCGTCGACATCGCCGTGCTGGCCCTGATGGGCACGCGGTTGGACAGCATCGACGGTGAGTGGGTGGCACCCCTCTCCCATGACCGGGCACAGGTTCACCAGGCGACCGGGATGCTCATCTCCGGTCTGGGCGTCCCCGCCGAGCAGGCCCTGTCGAGGCTGCGGGCGTACGCGTTCGCGGTGGGCCGATTGGTGGAGGAGGTCTCGGACGACCTGGTGGCGGGCCGGCTCACCCCCGCCGACATCAACCACTGAACAGCATCCGGGACAAAACGGGCCGAAGCGAAGGCGAGGCCCGCCAGGGACACCGCGGAACCTGGAGCGAGAGAACGGAAGACCTATGAACGACCCAGTACCCCAGGAACCGGAAAGGGAGTCGCAGCTGGTGGGCACATTCGTGCGCCTGGCGGACACCCTGGTGGACGACTACGACATCCCTGAGGTGTTGCACCAGCTCGCCCTGCACTGCGTCGAGTTCCTGGGGGCCTCCGCGGCCGCGCTGATGCTGTCCGACCAGCGGGACGGTCTGCAACTGGTCGCGTCCTCCGACGAGCGGAGCCGCCTACTCGAACTGTTCCAGCTGCAGACCGACGAGGGGCCCTGCATCGACTCCTTCAGGAGCGGGGAGGCGGTGGTCGCCACCGACCTTTCCACCGACCTCCCGCGCTGGCCCGTGTTCGCGCCCCGGGCGATGGAACACGGCTTCCGCTCCGTGTACGCCCTCCCGCTGCGACTGCGCCAGGACACCATAGGCACGCTGAACCTCTTCGGCCACCTCCCCGGCACCCTGCCGCCCGAGGACGCGAAGGTGGCCCAGGCGCTCGCCGACATCGCCACCATCGGCATCCTCCAGGAGCGCACGATCCGTCACGGGGAGGTGCTCACCGCACAACTCCAGGGCGCGCTCAACAGCCGGATCACCATCGAACAGGCCAAGGGGCTGCTCGCCCACGCCGGAGGACTCGACATGGAACAGGCCTTCCAGGCGCTGCGCGGCTACGCGCGCAGCCACAGCACCCGCCTCAGCGACATCGCGTACGCGCTCGCCACCGGACAGCTCCACCCCGGCCGGGTCCTGGGCCTGGGCCATGGCCGCCCCGGCGACCTCTGAGCGCACTCCGCGCGCCGAGGCCGCCGGACCTGTGCCGTGAGCGCGGGCGGTCGGTGTTACGGGACGTCCTCACCAGGCCCCCCGAACTCAACCGCCGCCTAACCTCCGCGAAACCTCGGGCCCCCACAGTGGAACCACGTCGGTGCGCGTCCCCCGTCGCGGCCACAGCGTCGTGACGCGGCGGGGGAGCACCTTCTCCACCAGGAGGTTTGGCCCATGAGCCTGTGGCGTATCCGTACCGCGGTCGAGGATCGCCCCGGCGGCCTCGCGGGGGTTGTCGGCACACTCGCCGAACACGGCGGGAACATCGTGGGACTGGCCATCCACACCGACGTCTCCGGGGTGGTGGACGAGTTCGTCGTGGACATCCCCGCAAACCACGGCGCCGCCGTCCGCGCACTCACCGAACAGTGCCCGAGCGGCACGGTGACGGCCGTGGCCGCCGGGCGGCGCGAGGTCGGCGACGACGTCACCCGGGCCCTGCTGCTCACCGCGCGGCTGCGCTCCCACCCGAACCGGCTCCCCGAGGCCCTGGCCGAGCTGCTGCTCGCCGACGACGCCCGCTGGACCAACCTCACCCCGGAGGACGCCGAGGACGTGGCCCGGGGCACCTCGACGCTGGTCCCGGTCGGACCCCTGCGCGGGGTCCTGGTCAGCCGGGCCTCGCACCCCTTCACCTGGACAGAGTCGAGCCGCGCCGACGCACTGGTGCGCTCGGTGATGCCCTCCACCGGCCCGGTGCCCACCGACCGCGTCATCCGTACCGCGGACGGCGCGGCGCTCTCCCTGCGCCAGGTCCGTGAGACGGACGCACCGGCTCTGAGCGACCTGCACCGCCGCTGCTCGCCGGACACCCTGCGCAACCGCTACTTCGCGGGGGTCAGCGAGCTGGGACCGCGCATGCTCCGGGTGTTCTGCGACGCCGAACGCGGCCTGACCATCGCGGTGCGGCCGCAGGGCCAGGAGGAGCCGATCGCCCTGGGACACCTGATGTACACGCTGGATCCCGGGGTGGGCGAGATCGCCTTCCTCGTCGAGGACTCCTGGCAGGGGAACGGGGTGGGCACCGCCCTGACCCGCGCGCTCACGGTCATCGCCGCCGACTGGGGGCTGGCCGAGGTCCGGGCCGAGACCACGCTCGCCAACACCGGGATGCTGCGGATCATGCGCCGCCTGGGGGCTTCGGTGCAGACTCAGGAGGGCGTGTACGTACACGCCCGGCTGCCGGTCGCCGCGGCGGTCCAGGGCGGGCTCGGCGAGGAGAGCCGTAAGGGTGGCCAGGTCGCGCGACTGATGGGGTCGGCATGACCGGACCAAGGTGACGGCACCGTGTGATGAGCGCTGGTGTAATGAGCACCGCGTGGTGGGAGCCGGGTGACGGGGTCCGTATGACGGGAACCGCGCGTCACGGATTCTCCCGAGGACATCCGCCCGGTCGGACCCCGTTTGAAGGGGCCCGGCCGAGGGCGGACACGAACGCGGGGGTCGGCGGCCACTGGGGGTGTCGCCGACCCCCGCTTCGCGGTTGACGCGATGAGGTCGTTCTCGCACGGCCCTGACGGACCGCGCGGCTGGAACTCTAGTCTTCCTCGCTGTCCGCGGCGGAGTCGGAGCTCTCGGACTTCTCGGTCTTCTCGGCGGCGGGCGCGGCCTTCTTGGTGACGCGGCGCTTCTTCACCGGACGCGAGTAGTCGACGAGGGGCTCGTAACGGGTCTCGTGCTCCTTGAAGCACTCCTCGCAGGCGTCGACCTCGCGGACAGCGCCTTCCCAGGCGAACTGGATGACCTCAGTCGCCTCGACCTTCTCCTCGCGAACAGCGTGGGGATCGCAGTACTTGCGCGTGAAGACCTCGGTGACCACGGCGGGGATTTCCCTTCGGTATCGCGTGAACTGTGCGGACCCCGTAATCATACACATGTACGAACGCGGAAACGGGTGTTGAGCCCGGTTTCCGTGATGGGTCGGGGTCGCCCCGAAGCCTAGCGAAGTCGGAGGGGTCGCTGCGCCGTCCCGCGGCGCGTGTGGCCGGGATGACCAGGCAGTCCGTTCGGGGTACGCACTGTGATCCCGGTCGCCGCCCGGTCTTCTTCGGGGTGGGGTCGGCGTGGGTATTTGGTCCGGGCTGTGGTTCGGCAATGCCCTTCGTCCCTTTTCTCATTCTCGCTCACCGTATTTGTGCCAGCCGATTTGTGTATTTGGTGAACACGGCGCGCGGAGTGTCGTTAGTGTGATGCCCACCCTGGGGAGAGGGGCGTCCCGCGACGGTGACGACTCGCCCCGGGAAACCGGCCGACGCGCCCTTGCCGGCGCGCGCCGGTGAAAGGCCGCAGTCCGTGGGGGAGCGGATTGGGCGCCACAGACAAGGGCCCCGCTCGCGCGGGGAGGGACTTTGCCGTGTTCGGGGGGATGGCCGTGGTCGAGTACATGGAAGGCACGTCCAGAAGGCGTGGTGACGGCGCGGGGGAATCGCCGCGACCAGCTGGCGGAAGGTCCGCCCGCATGCGGGCCGAGGCGGATATGGCGCATGCCTGTGAACGCATGTCCGTCGACCCGCGCTTTGTGAAACTACGAAGGAGATTCGCACTTCAGGCGGGAGTGCTGGTCGGCGCCTTCCTGTTCAGCTACATGTCCTATCTCCTCCTTTCCGCCTACGCGCGTGATTTCATGAGCGTGCAGATCGTCGACTCCGTCAACGTCGCCCTGCTCATGGGTATCGGACAGTTCCTGCTCACCTTCGTGCTCGCCTGGGCTTTCGGCCGTTTCTCCGCCCACTCCATCGATCCGCTGGCCGAGGAGATCCGTGACCGCGCCCGCGACGAGGACACGATCAACGGACGGGTGATCGGCTGATGGACACCGGCACCCCCGATCCGGGCAGCGCCACGTATGCGGGCAGCGCGACCCGTCTTCTGGACACCGCCGCCCCCGACCTGGGCAGTGCGCTCGGCGGTCAGTTCGGCGTCGCGCACGCCTGGACCGTCGGCCTGTGCGCCCTGTTCGTCCTGGTCACCCTGGCCATCACCATCCGCGCCCGGCGCACGACCAAGGGCGCCGTCGACTTCTACGCGGGCGGTCGCGGCTTCTCCAGCACCCAGAACGGCCTCGCCCTGACCGGCGACTACCTGTCCGCCGCCTCCTTCCTCGGCATCGCCGGGATGATCGCCCTCCAGGGCTACGACGGATTCCTGTACTCCATCGGCTTCCTGGTGGCCTGGCTGCTGGTGCTGCCCATGGCCCAGCTGATGCGCAACACCGGCCGCTTCACCATGGCCGACCTGCCCGCCTTCCGCATGCGCCGGATGCGCGTCCGTCTGGCCTGCACCGTCTCCACGGTCACCGTGTGCGTGTTCTACCTGGTCGCCCAGATGGTGGGTGCGGGCGCGCTGGTCTCCGTCCTGCTCGGACTGCACGACGGCGGCACCTTCCTGGGGCTGAGCGCGGGCCAGGCCCGCACCGGCGCCATCGTGCTGGTGGGCGTGCTGATGATCGTCTACGTCATGTACGGCGGGATGAAGGCCGCCACCTGGCTGCAGATCATCAAGGCCGTGGTGTTGCTCAGCGCCACCGGCCTGCTCACCGTCATGGTGTTGGCCCTGTACGCCTTCGACCCGCGAGCCCTGCTCAGCGGTGCGGCCGAGGCCAGCGGACACGGGCAGGCCTTCCTCGAACCCGGGCTGCGCTTGGGCGTCGAGGTGCCCGGCGAGGCGGCGCAGACCTTCTTCAACAAGATGGACCTCATCAGCCTCGGCCTGGCACTGGTCCTGGGCACCGTGGCCCTGCCGCACATCCTCATCCGCTTCTACACCGTGACCGACGGCCGTGCCGCCCGCTCCTCGGTCAACCGCACCATCGTCATGGTCGGCGCCTTCTACCTGATGACCCTCGCCCTGGGGTTCGGGGCCGCCGCGATCGTGGGCTCCGAACGCATCATGTCCCTGGACCCCTCGGGCAACTCCGCCGTCCCGATGCTCGCCGAGGAACTGGGCCGCCTGACCGCGGGCCCGGTGGGCGCCGCGGTCCTGCTCGCCCTGATCTCCGCGGTGGCCCTGGCCACCATCCTCGCGGTCATCGCCAGCCTCACCCTGGCCTCGTCGTCCTCGATCGCGCACGACCTGTTCGGCCACATCCTCATGTGGGGGCGCCCGCGCGAGTCCCAGGAGGTGAGCGTGGCCCGCTTCTCCGCCTGTGTGATCGGCGCGATCTCCATCGCCCTGGCCGTGCAGGCCCAGGCCCAGAACGTCGCCTTCCTGGTCGGGCTGGCCTTCGCCATCGCGGCCGCCGCCAACCTGCCGGTCATCGTCCTGACCATGTTCTGGCGCCGCTTCAACACCAAGGGCGTGGAGTGGGGGATCTACGGCGGGCTGTCAACGACCCTGCTGCTGATGCTGTTCTCCCCGGTGATGTCCGGAAAGACCGACCCGGTCACCGGAGAGAACCTGTCCATGCTGCCCGCCTGGATCGACATCCAGTTCTTCCCGATGGAGAACCCGGCCTTGGTCGCGGTGCCCGTCGGGTTCGCCTGCGCGGTCATCGGCAGCCTGCTCTCCCCGGAGCGCAACAGCGCCCGCTTCACCGAACTCCGGGTGCGCTCCCTCACCGGCTGGGGCGCTGACCGCGACTGACCGGCGGTGCCGGGGAGAGGGTCAGCCCCGGCTGCGCGGCCGGGCCGTCGCGAGGGACTCGGCTACCTCGCCGAAGAAGCCGGGCAGCTCGGGCAGGGCGCGGGCGAGGTCGTCCCAGCCTCGGGCGAGCTCCGCGGAGTGTTCCGCCACGGAGACGCTGTCGGCCCGGCGGACGGAGCGCACCAGCGCCCAGAAGACCGCCGCCACCAGCGGCCGGGCCAGCCCGCGGCCGCGCACGTTCAGGTCGCCGGAGACCGACCAGAGCCCGTTCGGGCCCGGGGCGGGCACCACCTCGCCGTGCGCCCGGACCAGCCTGTGCTCCACCTCCAGGGTCACCGGGGGAGCGGTCGCACCTCCGGCGGCCGCCGCGAACCAGCCGCGCAGCTCCACCCGTGCGGTGATCCGGGCGCGCAACAGGCTCGAACCCCAGCGCGCCATCGCGCTCTCCATCGGAAAGCGCATGTCGGCGTGGACGGTGAGGGTCTGCTCCGCGCGGTCGTGGACCACACTGCCGGTGGTCACCGGCGGGGCGCCGTCCTCGGCCGAGGCGGCGTCCTCGCGCATGCTGAAGTCCACCGAACACACACCGGACTCGTCCCAGGCGGTCACGGTCAGGTCGGTGCCCAGCCAGCCCTCGCCGCCCTCGGCGAAGAGGGGTTCGCCATCGGCGTCGACCTCGGTCGCCAGATAGGTGCTGCCGGGGACCAGGTGTTCCCCGGAGAGCAGCCGCAGCGTGAGGGTCGCCGCGCGCACGGCGGCCTCGTCCGAGCGGTCCTGCTCCCAGAGCTCCCGTTCGGTGTCACAGCCCGGGGCCCCGGCGGGCTGTTCCGGATCCGGCAGGTCGGCCAGCCGGGCCTGGTTCCGGCGCTCGCGCTCCTCGCGCTCGGCCTCGGCGGGGACGATCCCCAGTTCCTCGGCCCGCCGTTCCAGGCGCTCCGACTCCTGCTCGGTGGGCAGGATCAGCTCGCCCGTGTCGTCGAAGCGCGCACTACGCAGGACCTCGTGCACCGCTGACACCGCCCGGGCGACGTCCCCCCGGTCCACCGGGGTCAGGTCCAGGGTGTGGCTCAGGCGGGGCATGTCCCCTCCGCTTCGATGTTGGTCAGTGTGGCCAGGCCATTGTGGTCCCTGCCCGCACGGAGGGACAAGCGGCACCGGGCCCTGGCCTGGCACAGCCGACTGTCACGGGTCTGCGGCACCATGGCCGGTATGACCAGACACATCGTGCTGCTGCGCGGGATCAATGTCGGCGGGCACCGGAAACTGCCCATGGCGGACCTCAGAGCCCTGTTGGCCGGGCTCGGGTACACCGACGTGGCCACTTACATCCAGAGCGGCAACGCGGTGGTCGCCGCGGACGAGCCCGACCCCGAGGTGGTGGGAGCGGCCGTGCGCGAGGCGGTCCATGCGCGGTTCGGCTTCGACGTTCCCGTGATGGTGCGCACCCTGGAGCAGTTCCGTGCGGTGGTCGCCGCCAATCCCCTGGACGTGGCCGACCCCTCCGTGCTCATGGTGCTGTTCTGCTCCGAACCCGTGGACACCGCCGGTCTGACCTCGATCGACCTGGCCGCCTACCCCGGTGAGCGCATCGCCATCACGCCCACGGAGGTGTTCACCCACCACGAGTGCGGCGCCCGCGAGGCGAAACTGCCCGCCGTGGTCGGACGACACTGCCCGGGGGAGATCACCGCGCGCAACTGGCGTACGGTACTGCGTCTGCTGGAGATGGCCGGAGGCTCCTGAGGGCGCACGAGCGTCCCCGGGAACGGTGCCCGCGAGCGACCGGGGGCGGTCGGCGGCGCATGTTCGTAGCTGAGGGCCTGTGGGAGCCCGGTTGCGCGGGACTGTCCGAGAGAAGTCATCGGTGAACTGAGTACGGCGGGAACCACCGCCGTCATGGCCACGTGAAGGGGTGGTGTGCGGTGCCCAGACGGTGGACCGTGATTCTGCGGGACCAGGCGGACACGGCGCGGCCGATCCGGCCCGAGGACTGTCACGGGCTGCTCAACCGTTGGTGGCCCCAACCCGAGTCCGAGCACGCCGCCGCCAAACGCTGGGCGATGAACGGCTGGCCCCGCCCCCTGGGCGACCGGCTGCACCACTGGACGCTCACCTGGTTGGACGACGAGAATCCGGCGCCCCTGGACCCGGGGGAGCTGGTCGGCTCCGCCCAGCGGGTCGGCGACCACGTCCTCGAACCCCTCTCGGTCACGCGGACCTTCGATTCCTCCTATACCGAAATACTCACCGCGGCGCGCGGACCCGCCGTCGTACGCGCCGCCGAGGTGCGCACCCAGACCCCCGTGGTGATGACCACGAGGGACGCCACCGGCGAGCGGGTCCCGCACATCTGGCCCAACCCCCGGCGCCTCTTCGGCGCCGTGCACCGGTCCGGCGGCGAGATCGTCGGCGGCAGCGGCGCGGTGGGCGCGGTGGCCCGGTTCGCACCGCCCGCCCTGGCCGCCTCCTGGCTCGAAGAAGCGCTGACCGACCTGGCCCAGGTGCGGCGTTCGACCCTGCCCGGGCAGGAGGTACGGCTGGCCGAACACCACCACGCGGAGAGCCGGACCGTTCTGGGCTGGCGCGGCGGGCTGCGTCTGGAGGCGGTCGGCGGCGGACACCGCGGCACCGCGACCTTCGCGGCCCTGCTGGAGCTGCTGGAACTGGCCGGTGTCGGCAAGTACACCGCCCAGGGGTTCGGGTCGGTGCGGGTGGACACGGTCACCCAGAGCCAGCGCGCGCCCCAGGTCCCCGCCCCGCGTTCGGGTCGGGCCACACGCCGGGTGCGGCGCAACCCGCCCCGGGCGGCCGACAGCCGGGCGCACGCGGTCGCCGAGGCCGAGGACTTCGGGGGCACGTTGTTCGACTGACCCACAGACCGCCGGTTCCCGCCCGAGGACGGCGGGCGGGGACCGGTGCCCCACCCTGACGGCCGTTCGGCCGCCTCCATGGCTCCCACCCGGTGGACGGGGCGGGAGCCTCTTCCTTGTTCTGGTCCGCTCTGTGGGACGCCGTGCCGTAGGCGGGCACCACGCTGTCGGCCTGCGCTGAACGGTCCGCCTGATCTCCGGCCTGGTTGCCCGAGTACGTCGCCGGCAGCGCACTCCGTTCTCGGCAGGCCCCGGGCGCGCGGACGGTCCTGTGCTTCTTCCGCGTCCAGGAGCCGGGGCGGTCTCGGCCTGTACGGTTGCCCAGGCCGAGCGGATCAGGCGCTGCCCTCGTGGGGCATCGGCCCCGGTGGCGTGCGCCCGTCGCCCTGCCGCAGGGAGCGAGCCAGGCCGAGCAGGTGCGGGACGAGGTCCTCCGGGGTCAGCGCGGGACCGGTCCGCTTGCTTGCGGAGGGGCGCTCGCGCTCGGATCGGGAGAGCTGGTCGTGTCTGTGCGGGGTCGCCATGGAGGGCCTTTCCTTGCTCTGGGCGCTGCTCCGGACGGGGAAGGTCCGTGCACTGAGCTCTCTCGGACAGACACGGGCGGTCGCGCGCCCGCAGGGGAACGAGTGACCGAAAGGGGCCAACAAGATGACGTGGGACCGTGACAACTGGTATCGGTGGTGCTGACGGCGTCACCGTCCGAGAGAGGTCGGCAGGACACCCGCTTCCCCTTCGGCGCCCCCGCGCCGTCCCCGCCGTCCCCCGGCCATGAGGAGTCCGTCGCGGTGACCCAGGACCCCGAGCACCGACCGACCGCACCCCGCACCCCGGGCCCCCTCGCCCCCGACCAGGCTGCCGCCCCACCGGTCAGCGGGGTGCTCGTCGGCGTGGACCTGCGCGGGATCCAGGCCTACGTCTACAGCGGCCGCCGCATCCTGGACGCCGTGGGCCGTGCCGCCCTGGTCGCCGAGCTCACCGACACCTCCGACCCCGTCCACGGGGTGGCCGACCTGGTTCCCCCCGGCAGCCTGGTGCTGCGGGACGCGGGCGGGGCCCTGACCCTGGTCGTGGCCGATCCGGCGGTGGCCCGGGACTTCACCGGACGCTACACGCGCAGGCTCCGCGACCGCGCGGGGGACCTCACCCCGGTGGTCGCCCACGTCTCCTACGGGCCGGGAGCCGTTCCGGTCCCGGGGGAGCCGGCCCTGCCCGACCTCGACACCGCGCTGGCCGAACTCCCGGTCCGCCTGCGCCGCGCCCGCCGCCACATGTCCGCGCTGCACACCCCGGCGCACGGTTACGGGATCACGGCCGTGTGCTCGGTCAGCGGCGCCCCGGCCGAGTCCGTGGACAGCAGCAGGCCCCTGGGCGACCGGGGGCGCGTGCACGAGCGGGTGGCCGCCGACGTCGCCCGGGCCCGGGGGATCGGTCGCCGCTGGCACCGCGCGCACAGCGACGCCTGGCTCGCGGGGGCGGGCTCCGCCGACGGCCCCGAACTCGCTCTGCCGATGGAGGTGGACCGGCTCGGCCGCGATCACGGCGAGGTGAGCCGGGTCGCGGTGGTGCACGTGGACGTCAACGGCCTGGGCGCGATCCTGGGTGAGTACCGCGAGCGCGCCGGCGACCCGGCGGTGCCCGGTTCCGGTGCCCTGGCCCAGAGAGCGCTCTCCACCCGGATCGCCGGACTCACCGAAGGACTGGCCCGGGCCCTGGTGCGCGCGGTGGCCGCCACCGTCCGGACGGAGCCGGGACGAGCCCCCACCGTCCCGGGCGCCGGTGCGGGCGGACCCCTGACCCTGGACCACGAACCACCCGGCCCGATCCGCTTGCCGGTGCGGCCGATCGTGGTCGCCGGAGACGATCTCACCGTGCTGTGCGACGCCCGGCTGGCGCTGAGCATGGTGCGGTACGCGCTGGACTGGCTGGACGCCGACCCGGAGGCGATCGGGGATCCCGGGGACCCCAGGGTGGCCCTGCACCGCGCTCTGGCCCGTGCCCGCGTCCCGGGCCGCACCGTGGCCGCCGCCGACGGTCGCCGCCACACCACGTGCGTGCCCACCGTCGGTGCGGGGATCGCGGTGCAACCGGTGGGCGCCCCGCTCTCCCTCGGGTACGACCTGTGCGAGGCCATGTGCCGCCTGGCCAAGGCGCGACGGCTGGCCGCGGCCGCCACCGACCCGACCGCCGCCCAGGAACACGTCGTGGCCTGGACGACCCGCTTCGACGGGGTCGACCGGGTCGTGCGCCGCTTCGAACTCGCCCTGAGGGCCGAGCGCCCGCGCACCGCCCTGCCGATGACCGGCACCGCCTTCGCCCGTTTCCTGGACCGCTACCTGTCCGCACACGGCGGTCCGGTCGCGGACGGCGACACCCGCCACCGGGGCTGGCTGGTCTCGGCGCTGGTCCCCCTGCTGGAGTCCGGTGCGGACCCCGCCCCGGAACTGGCCCGCCGCGCCCATGTGACCGGGAACCCCGTGGCGCTGCCCGAGGGGTGGACCCCCGGGGAGCTGCTCGACGCGGTCGGGGTGATGGACCTGCACGTGGATCCGGGACTGTCCGCGGCACTCGACCCCCGCCTGCCCGCCGGGGGTGGGCCGCGATGACCGATCCGGACCGGATCGTGGTGCGTCTGGCCTCTCCCGCGCTGTTCGTCGGGGCCAGCGCCGACGGCACGGGAGCCGACACCGACGTGGTCACCGACGAGCACGGACTGCCCTACCTGCCCCGCCACCGGCTCGCCGCCCGACTGCGCACGGGCGCGCTCAGCGCTCTTCGGGTCGCCCCGGACCTGGCCGAAGCGGTGGACCGGGTATTCGGCCGGAGCCGCTCCCACGGTGCTGACCGCATCCTGAGGACGGGCCACGCGGTCCCCGGCGACGAGGTGCGCGCCGCCGTCGCCCACGCGCTGGCGGGCCGCGCCGAACCCATCCGTTCCACCCTGCGCCGGGCGGTCACCGACGCGCACACCACCCTGGAATCGGGTATCGAGGTCGGCCCGCACGGTGCACCCGAACCGGGACGGCTGCGCACCAACCGGGTGCTCCTGCCCGGACTGGTCCTGATCGCCCCCCTGACCTGGGCGGTTCCGCCGGAGGAAGAGCACTGGCGCTGCCTGGCCCGGGCCTGTCTGGCCACCGATCAGATCGGTCGGAAGGCCAGCCGGGGCCGCGGCCGCGTGGACGTGCACCTGGCCCTCCCGGACGACCCGGACCCCCGCGCCACCACCCTGGCCCTGGCCGCGCCCCCGGCCCGGGCAGGGGAGGACCCACGACCATGACCTCCACCCGATCCCTGCCCCCCGATCGAACCTCCACCCCCGCCGGGCACCTGGACCCCACCCACACCGCGGGGCCCACCCCCTCCACCCACTCGCACCCCCTTCGTCTCTCGGAGCTGACCCGGTCCGTGCACCCCGACCAACCCGCCCGCCTCCCTGGGCCCCTGAACTCCCAAGAGCACGCAGGTCCCGAACAGCGCCTGCCGTCCGATCCCGTGAGCGCCTATCTCCCCCTGCGCTATGTGCTCACCGACTCCTTGGCGGTGCGTACTTCCTTCGACCCCCTGCGGGTGGACTCCGAGACCACGGTGAGCGGGCGCGCACAGCGCGGCATGCTCGCGGCGGCCCTGCGACGGGCCGGGCTGGAGAAGGAACTCACCGCATGGGTGGCGAGGGGCGAGCACGTGCGCTTCGCTCCGGCCCACCCCCGGCTCGAACAGCACGCTCGGGACGGGGTACAGGTGGTCGCCCACCCGCCGCCCGCCCACCTGTACACCCCGGGAAAGGACGGGGACACCCTCGTGGACGTGTTCGCCCCCGGAGCGGACCGGCCGGGCGTCCCCTACCGGGCGGTCCGCGATCCGCTCACCCCGGACCGGTCACTGCGGGCGGCCGTGCGCACCACCGCCGAGCGCTATCTCGGACGCTCCCGAACCGGGGAGACGGGCCAGGCTGTGCCCTTCTTCACCACGAGCCTGGACCCGGGACAGGTCTTCGAGGCCCGGTGGCAGTTGCGCGGCCCCGACCACGCCTTCCTGCGCGACCTCGCCGAGCGGATCGTCACCGTCCTGACCGACGCCGAGGGCACCCTCACCCTCGGGGGCGGCGGCACCCGGGCCCACGGCGGGGTGACGGTGGGGCCGGTCCGCCCGGACCGGCTACTGTCCCCGGACCGGGTGGAGTGGCCGGGGGCGGACCGTTCCCGGCGGGCGGGGGAGGAGGTCGACCTCCTGCTTCTGTCGCCCGCGCTGCTGGTGGGCGAACAGGGCCAGGGCCGCCCCCAGGCCCTGGTCCCCGCGGTACGCGAACTCCTGGCCCGGCGGTTGCCCGGCACCGCGGTGGCGGTGGTGGCCGCCCATGTGGAACCGGTACTGGTCGGCGCCTACCACCGCGCCTACCGGGGCCCGATGGCCCAGCGGTGGGCCGCCGCCCCCGGCTCGGTGGTGCGGTTGCGCGTGGAACGGGAGTTGACCACCGCCCTGGTCCGCGACCTGGAGGCCCACCCGCTGGGCGAGCGACTCGTGGACGGGTACGGCCAGTTCGCCCTGGTCGACCCGCCGCCGCCTCACCCCGAACCGCTCCCACCGACCTCGGAACCGATCACCGCGCGCAGCGAGGGCACCGTCACCCTGCCCGACGGGCGGGTGCTGCCCGCCCCCGCACCGCTGCCCCCCGAACCAGATGCCGAGTTGGGCACCCTCTACGACGAACTCCTGTGGAACGCCGCCGCCCAGCGGGTCCGAGACCACGCCCGGGCCCTGGCCCAGGCCTCGGCGCTCACCCTCGCCCCGCTCACCCCCAGCCTCCTGGGGCGGTTACGCGAGGTGGTGTCCCACCCCGACCGCACCGCTGACGAGGCGTTGACCGCTCTCGGGGACACCCTCAACGGTGAGGACGGCCGTACCGCCCACAAGATCCTGCGGGAACGGGCGGTGCGGGCACTGGAACGGGCCCGGCTGGTCCACCCGGGGGAGCAGCGTCCGGTCGCGGTTCACACCTGGCTGAGCGGGCTCTCGGGCGGGACCGCCGCCGTCGCCTGGTGGCAGCGGAACCGCCCCCGGTTCGCACAGGACCCGGCCTACGCCCAGGCGTTGGCCGCCGTGGACCTGGCCTCGCCCGACGGTCTGCCCCCGACCACCCGGGAGAGCGCTCTCTCAGCCGGTGCGGAACAGTGGGAGCGCCGCGCCTCGGCCCGCCTGTGTCTGCTGCTGGTCTCCTCCTGGCTGGCCGAGGCCGCGCGAGTCCTGCGTACCGAACCGGACCGGGCCGGAGCCGCGCAGTGCTGAACACCGGCCCCAGCCCCGAGCCCGAACCCGCGCACGGCCCCGGACCGGCCGGACCGGTCTGGGAGTTCGCCGTCCGGCTTCTCCTGCTCACCGACACCCACGTCGGTGCGGCCCGGGCCACCCCCCGGCACGCCGCCGAGAGCGACGTGGACCTGCACCTGGACCGCGATCCGCGCACCGGGGTGCCCCGGCTGCGCGCCACCACCCTCGCGGGCCTGCTCCGCCACGAACTGCTCGTGCGCACCGCCGACCCCGTCGGCGCCGCCGCCCTGCTGGGGTCCAGTGACGCGGGGGAAGCCACCGGGGAGAGCGCTCTCACGACGCTGCCCAGCCCCCTGGACATCGATGACTCCCACGCCACCCTGCCGGAGGAAGCCGGTGTCACGGTTCGCGTGGGCACCCGGGTGGACCCGGCCACCGGCAGTGTGTACCCCGGTCGGATGTGGCAGTGGGAGGTCCTGCCGGCGGGCACGGTTTTCACGGCTCACCTGCGACTGCGTGTCACCGCACCGGACGAGGAGGCCCATCTGCTCACCCTGCTGGCCCTGGCCGCCCGAGGGCTGGGAGACGACGGCCCGGGCATCCGGATCGGTGCCCGTTCGGGCCGGGGCCACGGGGCGGTCCGGGCCGTCCGCTGGGCCGCCCGCCGCCACGACCTCACCGACGAACCCGGCTGGTTCGCCTACCACGCAAGTGACTGGTCCACCCGCTGGCAGGAAGGGCAATCGGCCCTCGCCACCCCCGACGAGCAGCCCACCGGGCGCCCTCCCCACCCGGTCGGATCCACCAGAAACCGCTCCACCGAAGCCCAGCTCTTCGAGAACACTCTCCCGAAGTATCGGTCCGGCGCGGAGCTGGCCGGGCTCCTGGACGCCCTGCTGCGCGAGCACGGCCGGGTCGCTGCCGCGGCCCATCTGGCGGCCCGGGCCGTGGGCGTGGACCGTCGGCACCGGGCCGAACTGCGTATGCGGCTGCACGTGGCCGAGCGCCCTGAACCCCTTCCCACGGGGCGGCCACCCCTCTCGCGGGAACTGCGACCGGGGCTGCTGATGATCGGCGACACGCCCGCGGACGACCGACTGGCCGAGGTCGACCGCGCTCACCGGAGACGCCCGGTCGTCACCGGCGCCGGCTCCGAGACCGGGAACGACCCGGCAGTGGAGCTGCGTCCGGTTCTGGGCGACAGCGCACTGTTCGCCCTATTCAAAAGGATCGGCGGTCGGATCGTCCGCGACGCGGCCGAACACCTGGCGGGGGAGGAGGCCGCCTGGTGGGAGTGGCACGCGTACTGGTGGGGCGCGCAGGCGCACGTGGGAGGGGGCGACCAGCGCCCCGACGCCCCGCCCGCCCCCTCCCGTGTGCGCTTGCGCGCCACCCCCGCCCTCACCGGAGGTGCGGCCCTGACCACCACCCGGCTGACCGTGGACGCGCTGTTCGGTGACGCCGTGGACGGGCGCCTGTTCACCACCGACCTGCACTGCGGTGGGTCGGCCGAGGTGGTCTTCGACATCACCGAACCCGACGACGCCGTCCGAGGGCTGCTCGCCCTGGTCGTGCGCGAGCTGGCCACGGTCCCCCTGGACGCACTCGGCGCGGGCACCGGGAGCGGAAACGGCAGGCTCGTCGCCACCCGCGCGGTGCTGGTCAGTCACGAAGGAGACGGCTCCGAGCCGCATGAGGTGGACCTGATCGCTGCCCTTGCGAACCCGCACGGCCGTGACGCCCAGGTCGCACGCGGTTGGCTGCCTGCCCTGCACCGCAGGATCTCCGCACCCGGACCAGCCGATGACGGGGAGCTTTCATGAACCGGTACTCCCACGAACCCCCCGCTCCGGTCGGAGTGGACGTGAGAGCACTCTCCGGGGCGGTGATCGACGAGGTCCTCGACGACGTGTTCGTCCGTGCCCGGCGCTGCCGTGCGCTCGATGCGGCCGGACCTGCGGGAACCTCAGGCGGCCCCCAGTGGCTGCTGGCCGAGCTCGGGGACGGGCGGATCACCGGGGCCTGCCCCGGCGACCGCTGGTCCCGCTCGGACACCCCGCCCACCGAGCACCTCTCGGCTCCCTCACTGGATCCCGGCACCGACCGGTGGCGGGTGCTGGAGGTCCTGGTGTTCGGTCCGCACGCGCAGATCCGCCTGGGTGAGGGGGCGGGATCGGGGTGGGTCAGTACCGAGGGAGGGGCCGAGGGGCCGGGCGGTGTTCCGGAGTGGTTGCGTCCCCGAGACCGGTCGTTCCTGCTGCAGGGGTGGTCCGGGGCGGACCACAGCCGCACTCTGGAGGGGGAGGTGCCCCGATCCGTGACCAGGGAGCCGTCAGGGGCCGAGGCGGTGCTCCCGGTGGCCTGGACCGACTTCTCGGGACGGCTCCGGCCGTTGCCTGAGCGGGGCCGGGCCGCGCTGGAGAGCACCGGTACCTGGCTGACCGTCCGGGAGTACTGGGCTGCCGACCCCGTGACGGGCGCGGTGGGGGTGGCCTTCCACCGGTTCACCGGGCTGCGCGCCGGGACCAAGCCCACCGGCCCGGAGTTCGACGTCGGCACCGGTGACCAGGTCGAACCCGAGGGCCGGGAACACGACCGGGGACGGGAGGAAGAACGCTGATCATGGAACTACAGGCTGCAAACCCCGTCCTTCAGGGCGAGGATAGGCCGGAATCGGCCCGCGCTTTGAGTCTTAACACAACAGCACGCTATGATGTTAAGCGTGTCCAAGACGATCAAGCGGGCGTTCAAGTACCGCTTCTACCCGACCCCCGAACAGACGGAGCTGTTGCACCGCACGTTCGGCTGCGTCCGGTACGTCTGGAACAAGGCGCTCGCCGAGCGGACACGCCGCCACAAGGACGAGGGCAAGAACACCACCTACGTGGACACGGCGAAGATGCTGACCGCGTGGAAGCAGGACGAGGAGTCCGCTTTCCTGCGCGAGGTGTCGAACGTTCCGTTGCAGCAGACGCTCCGGGCCCAGCAGGTGGCGTTCAACAACTTCTTCGCCAAGCGTGCACGGTTCCCCCGGTTCAAGTCGCGGAAGAAGTCACGGAGGTCGGCGACGTTCCAGAACAACGCCTTCACTTTCCGCGACGGTGCACTGAAGCTGGCCAAGACCACCGAGCCGCTGAACATCGTGTGGCACCGGCCGCTTCCCGAGGGCGCGGAGCCGTCCACGGTCACGGTCTCCTGCGACAGCGCGGACCGCTGGTTCGTGTCCTTGCTGGTGGAGGAGACCATCACGCCCGCGCCCTCGACAGGTGCGGTGGTCGGCCTGGATGCCGGGCTGGATCACCTGCTGACCCTGTCCACCGGGGAGAAGGTCTCGAACCCGCGTCACGAGCGGCGCGATCGGAGCAGGCTCGCCAAGGCGCAGAAGAACCTCAGCCGGAAGACGAAGGGCTCAAAGAACCGGGCCAAGGCCCGTCTGCGTGTCGCTCGTGTTCACGCGCGTATCGCGGACCGGCGACGCGACCACTTGCACAAGATCACGACTCGACTGGTACGCGAGAACCAAGCCATTGCCATCGAGGATCTGACCGTCCGCAACATGCTCAAGAACCACTCCCTGGCCCGCGCCATCTCGGATGCGGCCTGGTCCGAGCTGAGGGGCATGTTGGAGTACAAGAGCGAGTGGTACGGGCGGGATCTTCTGCTTGTGGACCGATGGTTCCCCTCCTCGAAACTGTGCTCCACGCCGGGGTGCAGCCACGTGAACGAGAAGATGCCGCTGAACGTTCGGTCCTGGACTTGCCCGAGCTGCGGCACTGTCCACGACCGCGACGTCAATGCGGCGAACAACATCTTGGC
This sequence comes from Nocardiopsis exhalans, assembly GCF_024134545.1. Classification (GTDB taxonomy): domain Bacteria; phylum Actinomycetota; class Actinomycetes; order Streptosporangiales; family Streptosporangiaceae; genus Nocardiopsis; species Nocardiopsis exhalans. Next base: position 5,142,958 of record NZ_CP099837.1, on the reverse strand, counting down.
CGCCGGGCTGGCGGACAAGTAAAACGTCTGTGGAGGAACGGTAAGACCGGTCCCGGAGAGCTCCGGGGAGGCACGTCCCGATGAATCAGGAAGATCGTTCCCGCGAGGGAATGAAGCCCCTCCCTTCAGGGAGGGGAGAAGTCACGGTGGACCCGAGACAGATCACCGCCGGCCAGAGTCCTCACCAGACCGCGGACCCCCGCCGGACCAGGGCCCCCTTCCGCGCCACAGCGCCCTACGGCCTGGTCCGGCTGGCCGAGGTCCCCGTGCCCGCGGCCGCGCTGCACCCCGACCACGACACCCGGGAGCTGCTCCGCTCGCACGACCGCACCGTCCCGGGTACCCGTACCGGGTGGATCGATCTCACCCTGACCACCCTGACCCCCACCTTCGTCGGCCAGGCCCCGGGCCGGGACCGCGTGCACCACTCCGCCCGCTTCCCCCACGGAGAGCGCTCCGTGCCCGTCGTGCCCGGCTCCACCCTGCGCGGCCTGATCCGCAACACGCTGCGCATGCTCACCAGCGGTGAGAGCGGCCCGGTCAACACCCCCATGCTGTTCTTCCGCGCCCCGGTGCGCGTGGATCCCGGCAGCACCGACAGCTCCCTGTCCACGCGCGCCCGCCAGGTCATGGCCCAGCAGCACGACCACTACCGCAAACGCCGCGCCGGGACGCACACCAAGCAGGGTTTCCTGTACCGGTCGCCCCAGGACACGGGCTGGTACGTCGTCGAGGTCCCCGCCACGGCGCTCGAACCCGAACCGGGCCGGGTGCTCAAGGTGCCCTTCGAGGTACTCCGGGAGAGCCTGCGCACCTGGGACTTCGGGGTCGGGGACTTCCCCGACCCGCCCCGGGGCAACACCTACGTGCCCACCACCCACGAACAGCACGGTCGGCTCCAGCACCGCTGGGTCCACGCCGTCCACCTGCCAGGGCAGCGCGGGGTCGCCGCGGTCGCCCCCACCCGCGGCGAAGCCCTCGCCCACCTGACCGCGCACACGGGGTCCGGCGGCGGTGGCGGGGTGATCCCGGCCCTGGTGGTCCTGACCGGGGCCGCCGCCGGGGAGCGGCGCAACGCCTACCTGTTCCCCCAGCCCCCGAACCTGCGTACCGGCCGGCTCCCGGTCCCCGATGCCATGGTGGAGCTGTTCGAGTCCGCCGAGCAGGTCACCGGCTACCAGCGCGTGGCCTTCCCCGAGACGCTGGGAGCCGGGGGCGGTGACCCGGCCCGGCCGCCCGTCGCCGGGACCGGGGGCGGCGGACTGCCCCGCCGGAGCCTGGAACCGGTCTGGTTCGACGTGGACCCGGCCGGCCACGTGGTGTCCTTCGGCCGCTCCGGCGGTTACCGCATCGCGGTCAGCGACGACAACCCGATCCGCCGCGCCGTCCCCGGTCCGGTACTCGGCCCCCAGCCCGGTGACCCCGACCGCGCCGACCGGGCGGGGCGCACCGTGGACGTGTGCCGGGCGGTCTTCGGCGACGTCGACGTCTTCGCCGGGGAGGCGGGGGCGCTCAAGGGCCGGGTCTCCTTCGGCCCGGCCCTGGCCACCGAACCAGGCCACCCGGTTCTGCTCCCCGGCCACGCCGACAACCCCCACCACCCCGACCCCGGTCCCGACTACCCCGACGGCGCCACCCTGCGCGTCCAACTGCTCTCCCCGCAGCGCGGCTGCTTCGCCAACTACCTGGTCCAGGGCCCCGACACCGCGGCAGGGGAGCGACCGGACATCGTCACGTGGTCCCACGAAGGACGCATCCGCCTGGGCGGATACAAGACCTACCTGCACCGGCACGATCCCCGCCTCGGCTCGCCCGTCCGCTACGACGAACGCGCCCAGGAGGAACTCGGGCTCGAGGTGATCCCCGCAGGATCCGAGGCCGCGCCGCCCCGGGACACCCAGCGTGACATCGTCCCGCTCCGCGACGGTCTCACACTGCGCTCCCGCATCACCTTCACCAACCTCACCGACGCCGAACTCGGCGCGCTGCTGCGGGCGCTGCTCCTGGCCAACCCGGTCGACGGCGGAGACCCCGACGACCCCGAGTACGCCCACAAGGTCGGCATGGGCAAGTCCCTGGGCATGGGCAGTGTGCACCTGCGCCCCGAACTCCACCTGGTGGACCGCCGCGCCCGCGCCGCCGACCTGTCCCTGGAGCCCGCCGCGGGTGTCACCGCCGCCACCCCCGGACAGGTCACCGCCTTCCTGGACGCCTTTTCGACAGCCCTGGTGGAGTACCGTGCGGTCGATGACTGGCGCCAGGTGGACCAGGTGGTGGACGTGCTCCTGGCCAGTCGTTGGCGCGGGCGCCTGCCGTGGTCGGAGACGGCGGTGATGTCCCTGCGCCAGTTCGCCGAGTACCCGGTCCTGCCCCCGCTCACCGAGCGCTTCCGGCTCACCGAACGCGCCGGGAAGCCGGGGCGGCCTGAGAAACCCGGGCAGCCCGGGGAACCAGACGCAGGATGAGCAGCCCCACGGCGAACGACACCGCGCTGCCGATCACCACCGCCACGTGCATCCCGCTCAGGAACGCCGCCCGCGCGGACTCGGCCGCGCCCTCCGCCAACCCCGGAACCGCCAGGGTCTCGTTGAGCGTGCCCGCCACATCGGGGCCGCTCAGCCGGAAGACCAGAGCCGCCGTCGCGCCCAGCAGGGAGATGCCCAGCGCGTTGCCGAGCTCGTTGCTGGTCTCGGCGATCGCGGCGGCCGCCCCCGCCCGCTCCGGCGGCACCGCCGACACGGCGACGTCGGCGACCGCGCTGAACGAGATGCCGTAGCCGATACCCGCGATCATGGTGGAGGCGACGAACCAGCCGACCCCGGACTCTGTGCCCGCCAGCAGCAGGAGCGCCAGCCCCGCCCCGGCGAACAGGTGTGCGGCCGCCAGGGCGATCCTCCTACCGATCCGTTCGAAGAAGCGGGGCGTCACGACGCACGTCACGGTCAGTACCAGGGCGCCCGGCACCGCCAGCAGGGCGGCGGTCAGCACGTCCAGCCCCAGCACCGACTGCAGGTAGATCCCGGTGAGGTAGCTCGCCGCGGCCCACACCAGCAGGGACAGCAGCCCGGTGACGATCGCGAAGGCGAAGACGCGCTCCCGGAACAGGCCCAGCTCCACCAGCGGGTGTTCGAGCCGGTGTTGCCTACGCAGGAACCACCACACCAGCGCGATTCCGGCCAGCCCCGTGAGTGCCTGGTGCCAGCCCAGGCCGTGGCTCGCGGCGTCCTTGAGCGTGTACACGGTCAGCAGCAGCCCGGCGGAGGACAGCACCACACTCAGCACGTCCACCCGCCCGGGCCGGGTCCCGCGGACCTCCCGCAGCACGGTCGGGGCGAACACCAGGAAGAGCACGACCACCGGCAGGTTGATCAGGAAGACCGACCCCCACGGGAACACGCTCAGCAGCAGCCCGCCGGTGACGGGTCCGATCGCGAAACCGGTGGCGAAGGTCGCCGCGAAGATCCCGATCGCCTGCGCGCGTCGCCGGGGGTCGCGGAACAGTTCGCTGATCACCGCGAGCCCGGAGGGCAGCAGGGTCGCTCCGCCGATCCCCATCAGCGCGCGGAAGGCGATGAGGGCTTCGGGGGAGGAGGAGAGCGCCGCTCCGGCCGAGGCCGCGCCGAAGACCACAGCGCCGACCGTCATCAGCCGCAGTCGCCCGTAGCGGTCCCCGACACTGCCGAAGGTGATGAGCAGAGAGCCCACCACGAAGCCGTAGACGTCGAGGATCCACAGTGCCTGGCCCGCGCTGGGGGAGAGGGACTCGCTGATGCGCGGCATGGCCAGGTGGAGGATGGAGTTGTCCATCGCCACGAGCAGGACCGGGCCCAGGACGACCAGCAGGCCCAGCCACGCACGGCGGTCGGATCGTGTACTCGGGGCGGGTGAGGTGAGCTGTTCGGTTGGGGAGAGTCGTTCTGTCATGGCTCCGACGGTGCCCGCCGCCCCGGGTATCAGCCAGACCACCGCCGTGGGTATCCCCGGCAGGTGCAGGCACGGCCCGGGCCCGCCGACCTACGATGCGAGACATGGAACTGGAGAGTCTGGGCGCTTACCTCAGAAGCCGGCGCGACCGGGTCACCCCCGAGGACGTGGATCTGCGGGCCTATGGTCCGCGGCGCGTGCCCGGGCTGCGCAGGGAGGAGCTGGCCCAGCTCGCCGGGGTCAGCCACGGATACTACACACGTCTGGAACAGGATCAGGCGGGCACCGCCTCCCAGCAGGTGTTGGACGCCCTGGCCCGGGTGCTGCGGCTCGACGACGCGGAAACCGTCCACCTGCACAACCTCGCCCGCCGCCCGGCGGTGCCGCGACTGGTCCGGCCCGAACCCGAGCGGCCGCACCCCAGGGTGCTGGCACTGCTGGACTCCCTCGGCGAAGGTGCTCCCGCGGTCCTGCTGGGGCGGCGCGGGGACGTGCTGGCCTGGAACCGGGCCGGGCACGCCCTGGTCGCCGAACACCTGGACTTCGACGCCCCCGAGGACGTGGAGAACCGGCCGTCGGTCCCGCGGATGTTCTTCCTGGATCCGCTCTGCCGGGACCTGCACCGCAACTGGGAGGAGCTGGCCCTGGTGCACGTGGCCTACCTGCGCCTGACCGCCGGTCGCCACCCCACGGACGCCCGGATGGCCGAGCTCATCGGCGAGCTGGTCATGCGCAGCCCCGAGTTCGCCGCCATGTGGGCCAGGGGAGAGGTCCGTGACTGCACGGTGGGCACGATGCTCCTGCGGCACCCCACTGTCGGCGAGCTGGACGTCGACTACCAGGTCTGGCTTCAGCCCGACAGCCCCGACCACCACCTGGAGGTCTACACCGCTCGCGGTGAGTCCGACCGTGACGCGCTCCGCCTGCTGGGCGCTCAGAGCGCGGGCACGGGGAAGCCCACGATCTCCCTGGCTTCCCCGGCCCCTGCCCCGCTCTCTCCTTGAGCTCAGTCCCCCCTGAGCCCCGCCCCTCCCGGGTCGCTCCCCACCCCGGGAGGGGCTCCTTTTCGGCTGAGTCTGCGGCCCGGCTTCCGGCTCAGCCTCCAGGTCAGCTGTTGATGGTCTCGGCGAGCGCCTCCAGCAGGTCGGCTCGGCGGTCGGAGTCGTCCTGGGCGCCGCGCCAGAGTTCGGGAACCTCGGGCCCCTCTTCCAGCAGGCGGCGCAGCAGGGCGTCCAGGGAACCCCGCGGGTCGGCGTCGAAGGCCGCCCGGTGGGCCTGGGCCTCGGCCGCCAGTTCCTGGGCGAGCCAGCCCAACCACGCCTGTTCGGCCTCGCACAGGACTTCGCGCGGTCGCCCGCGACCGTCGTCGTGACCGTCACCGTGCTCGGCGTCGCCCTCGGTCGGCCCGGGCAGGTCGGGCACGGGGGTGTAGGGGGCGCTGCGGGCCCGGCCCCGGGCGCGCTGGACCAGTTCGAAGTGGCCGGGCATGTTGACGGCCATCCGTCTCAGGACCCCGGTGAGCCGCCGGGCCACGTCCTCGCCGCTCAGGTTCGGCAGGAGCCCGCGCAGGAGCAGGCGGCGGCGCTGGTCGGGGGTGCGGCCGGGGTCGGCGTCACGGCCCGCGGCCAGTTCGGCGAGCTTGCGCAGCAGGTAGTCGCCGGTGGCGGTGGAGACCATCGGGGGTTCCTTGACCGCGGTGAGCGGGCGCCCGTGCAGGTCGGCGACGGGGACCGCGCTGCCGTCCTCGGTGAAGGACACCGACTCGCCGGGGTGGATGTCCTCGGGCAGGTCGGCTGCGGGGTTGCCCCACCCGGCGGTGAGCACGAGCATGGCCAGGGCCTCCTGCTCGACCACGTCGGTGGCGACCCGGGCGACATCGCGCCGCTGGGCCCAGCGGCGGGGGCGCTCGGAGAAGGCGCAGCGAACCTTGCCGTTGGGGGCGGGCTGCGGGTAGACGCGGCGCAGGTTCTTGTAGGACCGGTCGCGGCGTTCGTCGTCGAGGGCGTCACGGAGCCGGTGCGCGGCGGTGCGGTCCACGGCGTGCGCGGTACCCGGGGCCGAGCCCACAGCTGTGCCCGCGCCGGACACGCTCTTGGCGCCCACCGCGCGCCGCTTCTCGGGCACGGCGGCGAGCGCGCCCGCGCCTGCGTCAGCCGCCGCATCGGTCATGACGGCGACCATGCGCACGGCGATGACGCTGTGCGGATCGCCCCGGTGCCGCTCACACGGACAGTGTTCGAAGCACAGGTCGACGTAGTCGCAGAACTGCTCTGAGTGGCCGACGCAGCCCTGCGCGGTTCCGTCCGCCGAGCACGGTCCGCATCCCAGCACGCGCGTGAACACGTGCAGGAAGGTGGCCGAACCGAACAGCTCCCCGGCGGAGCAGTGGTGCTTGCTCACGGACTCTTCTCCCCGGATGTTCCGGGGCTGGGACGCTCCCCCAGCCCTTCCGGGGAAACGTGCGAACGAGGCGTGAGACTCGTGATGACACTCCTGCGTTAACGGGAGGTCATACAACAAAATATGGCCAGTGTGGCTGAACTGTCAATTATCGACCATGGAACCGAATGCGACTAGCTGTCGAAGAGGCTAATAAAACGGTCATAGAAAACAGTGGCCTCAGAAACAACAGCGGTGTTTTGTTCCTGGTGGCGGCGCCCATCGCCCGAAAGGGTGTCCGAGAGAGGGCGGTGAGAGCCTCGGAGCGGGGTGCGTCGCGGCGGTCCGGGCGAAGCGGGCGGTCGGCGGGGAACAAGAGTTACGGGAGGTCGCTGGATGTCCGTGGTCAATCTGACGCCGCATGATGTGACAGTCCTGGACGAACACGCGAGGGTGATCCGGACCTGGCAGGGGTCGCCCGACCCCGCCCGGGTCGAGGCCGTCCGCGTCCACCTCCAGGAGGTGGAGGGGATTCCGCTGCTGGCGGAGGAGCGCACCCGCGCCCGCCTGCCCGATCCGGTGGAGGGGGTCTGGTTCATCGTCTCCTCCGTGGTGAGTTCGGCCCATCCGGAGCGGCACGACCTGCTGGTCCCCTCTGACCTCGTGCGTGATGACAAAGGCGTGGTCAGGGGGTGTCGTTCCTTCGTCCTCACCTGTGCTCCGGTGTGCGAGCGCGAGTACGGGTACAAAGGGGAGAAAGTTCTCCAGTGATCCACTGCGGTTAAAAGTAAGCACAGCGGTTAAATGCGAGCACTGCGGACACGGGTGAGTACTGTGGTCCCGTTCCTGTTGTCTGGTGACGGCCGCAAACGGCGCGTCCTGGAAAGGAAACCGTGGCCGCCGCCCCCAGTGTCGCCGTCGTCCTCGTAGGACAGAACCCCACCCCCGCCCTGCTCAGTGCTCTGACCCTGCCCGTCGACCACCTTCTTCTGGTCGCCAGCGACGGGACCCTGGCCGTGGCCCGCCGGGTCGCCCGCGCCGTCGAAGCCCTGGCCGCCGACCGCTCCGTACGTGTCCTCAGCGTGGGTTCGGACCCGCACGACCCCGGCCGGGTCGCCGGACTACTGGAGAGTGTCCGCACCGCACTGAACGGCCGACCCTGGTACCTGGACTACACCGGCGGAACCAAGGTCATGAGCGTGGCCGCCGCGCTGCACCATGAACACGCACTGCCGCCCGAGGCCCGTGCCTGGCGCTTCTACCTGGACTCCCACAGCGACCTGTTGCGCAGCGCCGACACCGCGAGCCCCGGCCGCCCGGTGACCGGGCAGGGCGTCGACCTGCGCACCCTGGCCGGGATCCACGGCGCCCGCTGGCTGGCCGACCGCGACCCCAAGCCCCTGCGCCTGTTCCTGGACGGCGGCCCGGCCGCCCTGGCCGAGGCGTTTCCGAAGCTGCCCGAGAGCGAACTCAACGGAATCGCCGCCGAGGGGCGCGTGCTCGCCCACCTGCGCCGGTTGCTGGGCGGACGGCCCGACAGCGAGGTCCTGGGCTCGCGCAGGGTCGCCGACCCCTTCCGCCCCGGCGGTTCCATCGCCGACTTCGACATCCTGGTCCGGCACCGGCACCGGGTGCTGTGCGTGGAGACCAAGTCCCGAGCCGAGGACGTGGTCGCCCGCGCGGGCTGGACCGTGGCCAAGGCCCGACGGGTCTTCGGCGGGGCCACCCACGTCCTCTTCGTCTACTCGGGCCCGGTCGTGGCCGACCTGAGAGACCAGGTCACCGCCTACAACCCGGCGCTGTCCGCACGCCACGTGCACGTGTGGAACCTGGACGCCCTGACCGAGCGCGTGAACTCCTTCGACGCGGTGCGCGACGCCTTCTTTCCCAGTCTGGCCGACACGCCTGCGAGGGCGGCCGTCCCCGACGTGCTCCCACCCGAACCCGGTCCCGTGCCCGACCCCGGGCCGCCGCTGACCGAGCCGCCCGTCCACCACCCCGGGCCTGAGGAGGCCCCGCTCCTGGTTACCCCGCTGGGCGGAAGCCGCCTGGGCGCGCTGGCCGCCATGCACGCCCACCGCCCGGCCCGCGCGCTGGTCCTGCCCTCCAAACAGAGCCTGCGGGCCAGGGTGCGCGAAGCCGCCGCGCGGGCCCTGCGCGCCGCCGAGCGCCCGGACGCGCCCCCGGCCGACAGCGCCGCCCTGCGTGCCGAGGGCTACCGGGACCGGGTGCGCCTGGCCGCCGACCCGGTGGACGGCTACGACTCCGGCGCGGTCCAGCGGGCCGTCCAGGAGTGGATCGAGAGCGAACGGGCACGGGAAGCAGACGGGCACGATGCTGCTCCGCCGATCGACCATGCCCTGCTTGACGACTCAACCCGCTCCCGCCCGGTGATCGTGGACATCACCACCGGGACCAAGGCGATGAGCCTGGGCCTGGCGCGGGCGGCCCGGCACGGCGGGGCCTGCGCCACCTACCAGCTGCCCAGGGAACGGGCGGTGGTGTGCCTGACCCATGGACGCAGGGGGTTGGCGGGACGGGCCCGGATCGACTGGTCACTGGTGCTGTCCGGGTACGAGCCCCTGCCCGCGCCCTTGAGCGAGGTGGTCACCGGTCCTGCCCGGGACCAGGTGGACGTCGCTCTGCTGGAGCTGGCCGGCTCCGCTCTCGTCGCGGCCGCCACGGGCGAGTGCGAGGTGTGGTGGGACGTCTCCCTGAGTGACCCGCAGGGGTTCCTCACCGCACAGGAGCGGCCCGGGCTGGTGCTGACCTTCGACGACCGCGCGGTGGGGCTGACCGCACCGGCGCGGTTGCGCCGACGCACCGCCGAGGGGCCGCTGCGGGAGGTGAGCCCCGGTGCGTGGGCGCAGAGCGTGTTCGCGGCGACCACGCACCTCAACGCGCGCTGCGACGTGGCCGGGAGGGTACTGGCCCTGACCCGGCCCGGGCGGAACGTGACCCGGGCGGGGGAACTGGTCGACTGGATCGCCCAGGCCGATCCCGAGGCCCCTGACCTCGCGGAAGAGCTCAACTTCGGTGAACCGCTGCGGCCGCTGGTCGTGGTGGTCGATCCGGCCCGCCCGCCGAAGGTTCTGGCCACCGATGTCAGCCTGCTCTGAGCTGGAACCGGCCCGTTTTATCGCCCAGAGTCGCTGACCGGGTACGGGGTTCCACTGTCACTGGGGGTAGAGAAGACGCCTCGCACGATGGGAAGGTTGCCATCGGAGGCCCCGCGTGACCATAAGCGGTCACGGGTGATTCTTCACCCTCTGTGTATGCCACGCTGGGTGCAAGCCCCCTCCTGTGGAAAGTCGAAGAACCATGCGCAATGTCCCCCTTGTTCTTGTCGCCGTGCTGATGCTCGGAGCCTGTTCGCCCGATGCGGGCGAATCCGCGGAGGGAGCCGCCGAAACCACCGAGGAGTCCGCTCCCGAGACCACGGAGGAGGCGGTCGAGCTCCTGATGGCGGGTGACGACTGGTGGGAGGACCTGGACGCCGACCAGCGCGAGACCCTGCACGAGGGCGCCGCGGAACTGTGCGCCAGCGCCGATGAGAACCTCGACTACGGGGAGCCCGACGCCGAGGGAAACCAGAGCCTGAACTACTCAAGGCCGATCGTCATCCAGTTGGGCATGGCTGGTGGGATGGCCACCGTCGGCAAGGGCGACGACGCGGCCGAGTCGGCTCGGACCTTCATCCGCGCCTACGTCGAGGAGGACTGCTCCGAGCACAGCGCCGCGATCGACGTGGTGATGGCGGAGCAGGAGAGCGTGCTCTTCGGCCAGTAGACCGGGGACGAGACCGTCACTTCCGCTCTCCCGACCCCGTATTGATCACATTGCCCCGCCGGAACCGGGACGCTGTCCACGGCTTCCCACTCTTCGTCCTCCAGGATGGTGGACCAGGGGGCGCGGCCGTCAGGTCGCGCGAGAAGTGGAACGGCGGGATATGAAGTTCAAGAACGGCATCGCGGCGACGGCCGTGCTGGTACTGCTGGTCGCGGGGTGTACCGCGTCTGACGAGGACACGGGGGCGCCCGACGCGGGCAGCGTCGACTGGGCGCCCTGCCTGTCCGAAGACGAACTGGACGAGGCTCCCGAGCGGGGCGGTGACCCGGACTGGCTCCAGGACCTGGAGTGCGGGACGGTCGCCGTCCCGCTCGACCACGCCGACCCCGACGGAAGCACCGTGGAACTGGCCCTGACCCGGCGGCCCGCCGACGGACCCGCCGACGAGCGGATCGGCTCCCTGGTGCTCAACCCCGGCGGCCCCGGGGAGTCCGGGGTGGCGATGCTCGACCACCCGCTCTTCGACGAACGGATCCAGGACGCCTTCGACCTGGTGGGCTTCGACCCCCGCGGGGTGGGTGAGAGCGAGGGGATCGCCTGCGGCGACTGGTACGCCATGGACGAGGCCCGCCGGGCGGTGACCGACCCCGGGGACGTCACCGACGCCGACCTGGCGGCCCTGGAGGAGAGCGCCCGCGCCTACGCCGACGACTGCGCCCAGACGGTGGGGGAGGACTTCCTCGCCAACATGGGCACGGTCAACGTGGTCCGCGACCTCGACCTGATCCGCGGTGCGCTGGGCGACGAGCAGCTCACCTTCGTGGGATTCTCGTACGGCACCTACATCGGCGCCCTGTACGCGGAGATGTTCCCGGAGAACACCCGCGCGCTGGTCCTGGACGGCGCGGTGGAGACCGAACGCCCCAACGTGGAGATCGCCGCCGACCAGGCCGACGCCTTCCAAACCACCTGGGACCTGTTCGTCGCCGAGTGCCTGAGCGGCCCGGGCTGCCCGTTCAGCGGGTCGGACGCGGCGGACGCGGAGATGGGGGAACTCCTGGACCGGCTGGACGCGGAACCGCCGGTGGTCCGGGACATGCCGGTGGACGGGGTCACACTGCTGGGCATGGTGAGCCTCCAGCTGTACCACGAGGACGCCTGGGCTGACCTGACCGAGGCCCTTGCCGCCGTGGCCGAAGATCCGGCGCAGGCCGGCCCCGAACTGGAGCGGCTCTACGACGACACCTACGGTCAGGACGAGGAGCCGGCGGAGGACGGTGAACCGGCGCCGACCGAGCCGGGGGACTCCGGGGAGCCCGGCCCGGAGTTCGGCGGACCGGACACCGAGGCCGCCCTGACCGCGGTGAACTGCGCTGACCGGGTCGACCCGACCGATCCCGACGTCTACCGGGACACGGCCCAGCGGGCGGCCGGGGACTCCCCGTTCTTCGGCACCGGCCTGGTGTGGGAGCAGCTGCCCTGCGCCTACTGGGTGGACACCGAGGAGGCGCCCACCGGGTTCTCCGCCCCCGACGCCCCGCCGATCCTGGTGATCGGCACGGTCGGTGACCCGGCCACCCCCTACACCTGGGCCGAGGAACTCTCCGACCAGCTGGCCACCGCGACCCTGCTCACCTACGAGGGCAACGGGCACACCGCCTACGGCTACGGGATGAGCTGCGTAGACGAGGCCGTGGACGCCTACCTGCTGGAAGGTGAGGTTCCGCAGGCCGGGCTCTCCTGCCCCGCCTGGTAGGTCCCGCCTGGTAAAGGGGCGGCGGCACGGACTGTTTACCCGCCCACCGGGATGTTCTCCGCGCTTCCAGCCATGACCACTCCGAGTATGGAACTTTCGATGGTTCCTTACTCGGAGTAGAGGTGGATGTGCGGGTGCGCTGTACGGGTGGGCGGGTACTCGGGGCCGCGGGGCTGGCGGCGGTACTGGTCGTCACGGCCGGTTTCGCCCCGGCCGACCAGTGGGACGGTCAGCGCACGTTCTACGGCCAGCACATCGACTGGGCCCCGTGCTTCACCCCGCAGGAGCTCGCGGCGGCCGAACCGGCCGAGGGGGACCCGGACTGGACGGCCCGGTTGGAATGCGGCACCGTCACCGTCCCCGTCGATCACGGTGACCCCCGGGGCGAGACGATCGAGACAGCGGTGGTCCGACACCCGGCCCAGGGCACCCTCGAACAGCACCGGGGCTCCCTGGTGTTCAACTTCGGCGGACCCGGTGGCGCGGGGGTCGAACGGTTCAGGTCCGGGCCGCTGCCCGTGAGCAGGCAGATCCGCGACTCCTTCGACCTCGTCTCCTTCGACCCGCGCGGGGTGGGGGAGAGCTCGGGCTTCACCTGCTCGGAGTGGGACGCCATGGAAGAGCCCCTGGCACGGGTCCGGGATGTCGAACCCGCGCGGGTCAGTGAGGAGCGGCTTCGGGAGCTGGATCGCGCGGCCGGGGGGTTCGCCCGGAGTTGTGTGGACGAGGTCGGCGCGGACTTCCTCGCCACCATGGGCACGGTCAACGTGGTCCGCGATCTGGACCTGCTCCGCGATGCCCTGGGCGACCCGAAGCTGAGCTATGTCGGCTACTCCTACGGCACCCACATCGGCGCCCTGTACGCGGAGATGTTCGCGGAGCGGACCCGCGCCCTGGTCCTGGACGGTGCGGTGCAGCTCGAACGGGACGTGATCGCCGACGGCATGGAGCAGAGCGAGGGTGCGCAGATCGCCTGGGAGGCCTTTGTCGCCTACTGCCTGGACGGGGCCCCGGAGTGCCCGTTCACCGGTGCGGAACAGGCTCCCACCGAGGCCGAGGCGCTCCTGGCCGGACTCGACGCCGACCCGATCGCCGTCGAAGGGCAGACGATCGGCCGACACGAGATGCTCGCGCTGCTGAGGGACTCGCTGTACCTGGAGCGGCAGTGGGAGGGCGAAGCCCGCCTCCTGGCCCGCATCGCCGCGGGCGACACCGGGGACGAGTTCGTCCAGGCCTACCTGGCGCGTTACGTCGCGGGCCAGGAGGAGGACCCGGGTGCCACCGAGTCGGCCTTCACCGCGGTGCAGTGCGCCGACCACGTCAGGCCCACCGACCCCCGCTCCTACCGCAAGGGCGCCCAGCGGGCCGCGGAGCTCTCCCCGTTCTTCGGCGGTGGCGAGGTCTGGTCGTTCCTGCCCTGCGCCCACTGGCCCGACACCGAGCTCGTCCCCACCGGGGTGAACGCCCTGATGGCGCCGCCGATCCTGGTCATCGGCACGCTGAACGACCCCGCCACCCCGTACGTGTGGGCCGAGGAGCTGGCCGAACAGCTGGTCACGGCGAGGCTCTTCACTTACGAGGGCGGCGGGCACACCGCCTACGCGGGCGGGCGCGCCTGCGTCGACGGTGCGGTGGACGCCTACCTGCTGGAGGGCGAGCTCCCCGAGGCGGGCGCCTCCTGCCCGGGCGAGCTCTGACCCTGTTCGCCTCGTTCTTCTGTGTCCGTCGGGAAACGCACGAACAGCAGCACCAGGGCCATCGCCCCCACGCCCGTAGCCAGCACCAGGTGGCCGGTGGCGATCGAGGTGGCCGCCATCAAAGGGCCGAGCAGCAGCGGGGACAGGAACTGCCCGACGAAGACCAGCGTGCTGGAAACCGAGCTCACCCGCCCCATCACCGGGGCGGGTGCGAGCACACCCATGAGCACGGTCAGCGAGGTGAGCCACACGCCGCCGCCCGCACCCAGCAGGACGGCGGCCGCCACCAGGGCCGGGACCGCGTCGACCAACCCCAGCAGGAGGAAGGCGGCCGTCCACAGTGCGGCGGTGGTCCTCAGCAGCGCGTTGAGCCCCACGGCCTGGCGCAGGCGGGCGTAGAAGAGCCCCACCAGGGCGGAGGTCCCGGTCAGCAGGGACACGTTCACCGAGACCGCCACCGGGTCGTGCACGCCGAGCTCGGCCAGCCGCTGGGGCAGGAACACGAGCAGCCCGTAGGTGATCACCATGTACGCGCTGGACAGCGCGAACACACCCAGGAGCGCGGGCTGGGCAGCGAGCGCCGCGCGCAGGGTGGTCGCTCCGACAGCTGACCGGCCGGTGCCGGAGGCCGGTCCGGTTTCGGGTGTGCTGACCAGGAACAGCGCGGCCACACCCATGGGAATGCCGATGAGAAACACGGCGAACGGCGCCTGCCAGGAGATCCCGCCCAGGGCGCCGCCGAGGAGCGGCCAGGCCACGCCGCCCAGGCTGACGGCGGTGGTCCGCCACCCCATCACACGGTCGCGGTCACGGCCCCGGTACCCGTTGAGGAAGGCGACCGTGAGGGCGGAGAGCGCCATGGCCGTGCCGATCCCGAACACGACCCGACTGGCCAGCAGCAGTGTGTAGTCGTCGGTGACCAGCCCGGCCCCGCCCGCCAGCCCGTAGACGAGCAGACCGACGAACATCGGGCCGCGCACCCCGACCCGGTCCACGAGCCATCCGGTGAGAGGGCTGACGACGGCGATGGTCAGCCCGTTGAGGGTGAGCAGGGTCCCGGCCTGGGTGGAACTGATCCCCAGACCGGAGCGGAGGAGTTCCAGCACGGGAATGAGGATCGTGCCGGACATGACACCGAGAGTGGAGGCGAGCAGGAGGACAGCCAGTGTGCCGTGCCGCCGTTGTGTTGAGGGGTTGGCTGGGATCGCCGTTTCGGGCATGGGGGGTCCTTAAAAAAGTGCCACTGAGTGGCATTAGTTACTTGGAGGCACTGTATACCTGGGGGCTGATTTTTTCCAGGAGTCCAGGAAGGGGCTGGCTAGGATGCGTGGCATGGCCGTGAATGACACCGAAGGCACACCCCTGTCCCTCCGCGAACGCAAGAAGCAACGCACACTGGAGGAACTGGCCGACTGCGCGGCCAGACTCTTCGAGGCACAGGGCTTCGAGGCGACCACCCTGGAGGAGGTCGTGGCGGCGGCCGAGGTCTCCAAACGGACGTTTTTCCGCTACTACGGGTCCAAGGAGGCGGTCGCCCTGGCCCCTGAGGGGCTGCTGTGGGAGCGCTACGTCGCCGAGGTCGCTGACCGGCCCCTTCGCGGAGCCGTGCTGGACACCCTGCGCACCGCCCTGCTCGACACCGTCGAGGCGATGCCACCGGGATGGGAGGAACGGTTCTACGCCTGCCGTCGGCTGGCCGCGCACAGTCCCACTCCGGCGCTGCGCGACCACACCGTCCTCGCCTCGTTCCACGCCCAGGCGGAGCTCACCGCCATCCTCGAACGCCGCCTGGGCATCAGCTCCGAGGCCGACGTGCGGCTGCGGATGCTCGGGGAGTTCGCGCTCAGCGCCTGGCGGTGCGGAGCCAAGGAATGGGTGATGGGCCGCGAACCCGGGCAGACCGGACATCCGGCCATGGACGCCACCCCCGACCCCCGCGACGCTGCGACCGCTGTCCGGGTCCGGGGCGGGCGCGAACGCCTGCTGCGGCGGGTGGACGAGGCCTTCGCCGCGATCCCCGCCAGCCTGGCGCTGTCCGCTGACTGATTCCGGTCCCGGTCCCTCCACGGAAGGAGCTGGTTCCCCCGTGCGGGGGAGGTGGATCCGGTTCGCAGCCGACAGACTCGGACACGAGCAGGGAAGCCGAGCGTGAGGACAGTGTCATGGGCGTGCGGAAGCCGGGAGTGCGAAGGGCCGTCACGGGGGACGGTCCGAGGCGGACCGCGCCCGTGTGGCTCGGCTACGCGGCAGCCGCCGCGGGTCTGTTGCTGGGGGTAGCGCACCTGCTGGTCACCGGCTGGTTCGCGATCTCCGGACAGCAGGAGGTCTCGCCGGGCTACCTGGTCTGGATGATCGGCCCGCTCGTCGTCACGCTCGGGCTGGCCGCAGCGGCCCTCGCCCTGGTACGCCCCGGGGCAGGACGGGCCCCGAGGCGCTACCTGGTCTGGGTCACCGGCACCGTCGCGCTGCTCAGCTTCCTGCTCAGCGCGGTCGGGTTCGCGCCGCTGTTCTTCGGCGCGGACCCGGCCTCCCTCTTCCTGGGGCCCGGCCCCTACGCCTTGCCCGGGGCAGTGCTCTTCGGAGCCCTCACCCTGAGCGCTCGGCCGGCGCGGGGCCGAAACCCTCTGGCGGGTCCAGCCGCGCGGCCTCCCGGTAACGCCCCGGGGAGCGGTCGAACTCCCGCTTGAAGGCGTTGGCGAAGGCGAACTGGGACGAGTACCCGACCCGCGCCGCGATCGCGTTGATCGGCGCGTCGCTCTCGCGCAGCAACCTCCCGGCGGTGGTGAGCCGCCACCACGTCACATAGGCCAACGGGGACTGGCCCACCAGCGCGGTGAAGCGCCGGGAGAAAGCCGCCCGGGACAGTCCGGCCCGCTCACCCAGCTCCGCCACGGTCCACGGGTGCGCGGGGTCCAGGTGGACGGCCTGAACCGCGGCGTGCACGGACGGATCCCGCATGGCACCGGCGAAACCGCACCCGGGGCCTTCTTCGGCGGCGGCCTCCTCCAGGTAGGTGCGCAGGATGTACACGATCAGCATGTCCAGCAGGTGCGGGACCAGTGTGTCCCCGCCGGGCCGGTTCGATCCCAACTCACGGCCGAGCAGACCCACCGCGAGCGGGAGCTCGGAGCGTTGGCCCACCCGCGCGGGCAGGTGCACCACGGAGGGGAGTTCGGCGAGCAGGGGGTGCGGTCGGCTGGGACCGGCGTGGTAGAAGCCGCCCACCGTGACACAGGTGGGTTCCCCCGAAGCGGTGTTCCCGACGGAAGTGGCGCCGAACCGCTGGAAGGGCTGCGGGAACTCGTTGGAGCACGCCAGATTCGGGACCGGCTCACCCGGCTCGGGCAGCATCAGCTCGCTCCGGTCCCGGAGGAAGTCCACACAGTTCAGGTCCAGAGGCGCCACGGAGGGGTCACTGGTCAGGGAGTGTTCGTGGCCCCGCGGCAGGAAGAGCACGTCGCCCGCGCCCAGTTGGACCGGTTCACTGCCGTCCACCAGTAGCCAACACGACCCCTGGAGCACGACCTGGAACGCGGCCGCGGGTGACTCTCTTCCGGTGAAACGCATACCCCACGGTGCGTGCCACGCGACCCGGGCCGACCGCGGCTGCCCGGTGCGCACCGTCGAGATCACGTCACTGAGAACGTCCATGGTTCCACCGTATCCATGGTCGCACTATGAGGAGACGATCGAGTATGGGAAGGAGCTTTTCACGCATAGGAAGTCTTGCCGAACGCTCGTACGGTCAAAGTCGTATCTACGACAACAGAGGAACGACCATGACCGATACCCGTGTCGAAACCCGTCCCGCCATCCGCCCGTCCTGGCAGCCGCGCCTGGTCGCCGTCGTCGCGGTGGCCGTCGTCAACGCCCTCCTCGCCCTCCTCGCGCCGCTGCTCGGCGCGGACCTGGTGGTCGCGGCCCCGGGGGAGGACCCGATGACCCTCACACTGGTGGACTTCGCCCTCTTCAGCGCCGGGTTCGCCCTCCTCGGCTGGGGTGTCCTCGCCCTGGCCGAACGCCTCCTGGGCGCCGGGCGCGGCCGCCTGGTGTGGACGGTCGCCGCGGTGCTCGCCCTCCTGGTGATGTTCGTGCCGCCGCTGCTCACGGACGCGTCGGTCGCCACCATCGTCGTCCTGGAGCTGTCCCACCTGGTGGTCGCCGCTGTCATCCCGGTGTTCTGGAAGACCTCCAGGGCCACCTGAGGGCTGACGGGCGGGCGCGTATACTCCGGGTTATACCGGTGTGGGTCGCGCCCGCGGCCGCACCGCCTCTCGAAGGGACACCCCCTGCAACTGAGCGCACTGCTCAACGGCCATGCCCACCAGGTCATCTACGGGGACCCCGACATCCCCATCGCCGCGGCGCCCTGCGCCGACCTCGACCGGGTGGCGCCGGGCTCCCTCTACCTCGCGCTCCCAGGTCACCGCCAGGGCGGCCCTGAGGGGATCGCCACCGCGTTCGCCCGGGGCGCCGTCGCCGCCCTGACCGAAGAACCGCTTCCCGACGAGGACCTGAACGCGCCACCTGGCGCCTGTGTGGTCCGGGTCGCCGACGCCCGCGTCGCGGCTGCCCTGGTCTGCGCCCGGTACCACGGTGAACCCGGCTCCGGCATGGACGTCGTCGCGGTCACCGGCACCAACGGCAAGACCTCGGTTGCTTCCATGTACGAGTCCCTGCTGCAGATCGCCAACGGCGCCCGGGTCGGGGTCATCGGCACCTCAGGGGCCCGGACCGGCGGGGACCCGGTCCCGATGCCCCGCACCGTGCTCAGCACCCCCGAAGCCCCGGACCTGCAGTACCTGCTGGCCCGCATGCGCAGCCGGGGCACCCTCAGCGTGGTGTTGGAGGCGACCTCCATGGGGCTGCTCGAACACCGCGTGGACGGCTCGCACATCGACGTCGGGGTCTTCACCAACCTGACCCAGGACCACCTGGACGACCACGGGACGATGGAGTTCTACCGGGACGCCAAGCTGCGGCTGTTCCAAGGGCTGTGCCGTCTGGCCGTGGTCAACGTGGACGATCCCGTGGGCGCCACGATCCCGGCGATGATGCCGGGCGCGGCGGTCACCTACTCCGTCGAGAGCGAGGCGGACTACCGGGCGACCGATCTGGTGGTGGACGCCTCGGGCACCCGGTTCGTCCTGCACCACGACGGCCGCAAGTACCCGGCGGCGATCCCCATGCCGGGGCGCTTCTCGGTCTCCAACGCGCTCGCCGCGCTGGCCGCCTGCCACGTTCAGGGGCACGACCTCGCCGGACTGGTGGCGGCGCTGGAGCGTATGCCGCAGATCCCGGGACGCTTCGAGCACTTCGCGGCCCCGCGCGGGGTCTCGGTGATCGTGGACTACGCCCACTCGCCCGACTCCCTCGACAAGGTCCTGGCCACGATCCGGGGTTTCGCCCCGGGCCGGGTCTTCACCGTCTTCGGCTGTGGCGGCGACCGCGACACCACCAAGCGCGTCAAGATGGGCCGGATCGCGGGCACCTACTCTGACCGGTGCGTGCTGACCTCCGACAACCCGCGCCACGAGGACCCGGAGGCGATCATGGAGCAGGTCGCCGAGGGCATCGAGGAGACCGGCACCCCGTTCACCCGTATCCCCGACCGCCGGGCCGCCATCGACCGGGCCCTCTCGGTGGCCCGTTCCGGTGACGTCGTCCTCATCGCGGGCAAGGGCTGCGAACCCTACCAGATCGTCGGTGACGAGATGCTCCCCTTCGACGACATGACCACCGTGCACGAGGTCGTCGCCGCGCATTGACGCACGCCCCTCTCCTTTGATTAGGTTAGCCTCACCTAATCAAAGGAGGCTGTGGCGTGATCGCTGAGCGACCCGAGTTCGACCATCTTCTGCACTGGGTCCCCGATGTCACGGAGGCGTCGGCGAAGTACACCGCCGCCGGGTTCCCCGCCCACGCCGGCGAAGCCGCCAACGGCTTCCAGAACGGCCTCTGGCGGCTGGACGAGCGCTACGTCGAGATCTTCACCGTCCTGGAGGACGGCGCCTACGGGAAAGGTGTCTTCGGCAGAGCCCTCACGCTCCTGCGCCCCGCCATCGAGGACATCGCCGCCCGCGGTGGCGGCGCGATGACCTTCGCGGTCAACGTCACCGACGCGGCGGCCGCCGCCCAGCGCCTCCGCCTCGCCGACCACCACGTCGAGGAGATCGTGGCCTCTCCGGAGGGCTACGACGTGAGCTTCCGCGAGGTCTTCCTCCCCGACGCCCCCTTCTGGGCGCCCTTCCTCATCACCTACGATCCGCCGCGCGAGCAGATCTTCACCGAACACGCCAAGGGCAGGTTCGACCCGGGTCCGCACGACATCACGGCGATCGTCATCCAGACCGCCGACCCCCGGCACTCCGCCACCTGGCTCGGCGGACTGCTGGGCGTACCGGTGCGGGGCACCGAGGTCCTGCTCCCCGGCGCCCATGTGCTCTTCGAGGAAGGCCCCGAGGATCGAATCACCGGAGTCGTCACCACCGGCCCGAAGACGGAGATCGACGGCCTGGCCTTCCACCCCGAGAAGGAAGCCTGAGCCTGAGTTCTGACGTTCTGAGCGTCGGTCCTCCAGGCCTGCGGGTAACGCCCGATCGTGTCGCGGCCGGTCATTCACCCGAACGGAAAAGCGGCAGCGAAGGCAGGAGCCCCCAGGCCCCCGGGCACGGTTCGCCCCCCTTTTCAAAGATGATCTTGCTACCAGTAGCAAGTTCGGCGCTGATTTCGCTCCTGGTAGCAAGATCACCGGGGATGAGGGGGTTTCGGAAGCAGTGGACAGCTTCAGGCGCGGGTTACGGACACCCCGGCTTGCCCAGAGCCAGCACCCCAGCGCCGAACCCCATCCTCGCCGCCGGGTGTCCGGTGGCACGCGCGATCGGCCGCGACACGTCCGACCGGTGGGCTCCGGCCGAAGGCCGCGCAGTGAGGGGCTGAACCCCGACCGCTCCTCCCCGTTTCCCGACAGCCGCCCACCGCCGTCCCAGCGAAGCGGGTCAAGGGGGAACGCCTGACTCGGCGAACAGGCAACATCAGCGCACTGGGTTGACCTTGCGGTTACCGCAAGCCCGAGACTGGCGGTATGAGCCTTTCGATCAAGGATTTCAGCGAGGTGAGCGAGCTGCCGCCGCAGACGCTGCGCTTCTACCACTCCGAGGGCCTGCTGGTCCCCGCCGAGGTCGATGAGGCGACCGGGTACCGCTACTACGCCATCGAACAGGTCGAGACCGCCCTGCTGGTCACCGCCTTGCGGGGCACCGGTATGAGCGTCAAGCTCGTTCGTCGCGCTCTGGAGGCGCCAGACACCGCTTCCGCACTGCTCAAGGAACACGCCGAAGCATTGGAGCGCCAGCGCGAAGCCGAGGACGAGGCGGTCGCCACCGCCCGCGAACTCCTCGTCTCCTGGCCCGAGGTCCAGCGCAAGGAGACACCGGGGACGACGGTGCTGTCGAAGGCCGTTCCGGCGGTCGCCGTGCGGAGGCGGCGGGGCCAGCCCGACCGGTACGACTGGGAGGAGGTCACCGCCGCCGTCTCAGCCACCGTGGGAGAGCTGATCACCCTGGCTGAGGGGCAAGGCGCCGGCGTGGCCGGTACCGCTTGGTTCAGCTGGGCCGGGGAAACCACTGAGCAGAAGGAGCAGGCCCGCACCGAACAGGGTCCGCACTGGCTGGCCAAGCTTCCGGTCACCGCTGACGCCGAGGCGCTCGCGGCCTTGGCTCAAGAGGTGGACGTGCAGACCTTCGAGGCTCGGGAGGAGCTGTCGATCCAACTCCCTGGCCGCAACTCGATGCCCAAGTACAGCACGGCCGTTTCCCGACTCGTGACCCAGGCCCCGGAGGGGTTCTTCCCCGACTTCTCCGGGCTGCGCCACATCCTGCACGAAGACGGTGTGGAGACCGCGATGCGATTGCGCCCTCTAGGTGAGGCCGAGGGCTTGACCTGAGTTGGCTGGCAAATCCCCCGTATGAGACCTCCTTGCCGGAGACGCATACGGCTGGGGCGTTCTGCGTGAGAGGGGCGTGACGTGGATTCGGCCGCGGCGGGGTTCGGTCTCCGCCATCGAAGCTGGTCCGGAGCGCTTCTTGGGGTGTCTCGCTTCGGAAACAGGTGAGCTTCGAGTCATCGTGCCTTACTGAACCCGGTTCTATTTATGCTAACTTTACGCCCGGTCTTGTCGGTTTGAGGCGATGATCCGGATCTGCGGGCTTTGGGGGAAGTGTGCATACCTGGGGGCAGGTGTGTGCTTTCCGTACCCGGCTCGCCCTGGGTGATCCGGAGGTGACCGGTCGTGTCGACCGGCCAGCAGTCGTCCGTGCGCACAGCTCTCGCGCGGTTCTTTCCTAAGGGTGAAAACACCCAGGAGTGGCGCCAGAAAGTCAGCAGCAGGCTGCTCAAGACCACGGCTGTCGGGTGCGTCCTGGGGCTCCTCTTGACGGACTCCATGACGAGCGTGCCCGCCAACCCGGCCATGCCCCGTCTGACTCCTGTGTCCGCGGCGGATGTCGAGACACCGGACCAGAAAGACGGCACTGCGGAAGGGCTCAGCCACGAGGCGGAGAGCGCCCTGGTCCACAGCTCCTCCGAGCCGACGGGTGCGGGACCGAACGCGGATGCCCCGGACGGAGCCCTTTCTTATGAGTGGCCGGACCTGCCCGAGGACGCGGACACTCTGGCCCCGCCGGACCTGGAGAGTCCGGCGACGCCTCTCGCCGAAGAAGAGCCTGAACCCCGGGTCACGGGCTTCGACCCGGAAACGAGTGTGGAGCTCGTAGAGGAACGCGACGAGTACTCGCGGACCTTCGAGAACGAGGACGGCACCCATTCCACCGACTTCTCCCAGGAACCCCTGCACTTCGAGGCGGAAGACGGCTCCTGGCAGGAACTGGATCCCAGCCTGGTCCCCGAGAACACTCTGACCTGGACCAGTGCGGCAGGTGCCAAGGAAGTGTCCTTCGCGGCCAACGCGGACGCGGACGAGCTCGCTCGGATGGAACTGGAGGAGGGGTACAGCCTGTCCTTCTCACTCGAAGGTGCCGCTGGCGCTCAGGGTGAGGTCCTGGAAGACGAGCCTGACACCATCGTCTACCCCGAAGCCCTACCCGGTACGGACATCGAGCTGAAGTCCCTCAAGGGAGGCGGGGTCAAGGAGACCATCTGGCTTTACGAGCCCCCTGCCTCAAACGAGGACGCGGTTTGGCGGTTCCCGTTGGAACTCGAAGGTCTGGAGCCCGTCCTGCTGGAGGACGGCAGCATCGACCTGATCGATGACAAGGGTGAATCTGTCGGGCATATCCCCGCCGGTTACATGGAGGACTCCGACATCGATCCCCGTTCCGGGGACGGGGCCTGGTCCGAAGCAGTCGACTTCGAACTCCTGCAGGAAGAACAGGGCTGGGTTCTCCAGGTCAGTGCTGACTTCGACTGGCTCACCGATGATGAGCGGGTCTACCCGGTCGGGGTGGATCCCACCGCTGCGTGGAACTACACGGCCTCCCAGGACACCTACGTCCAGACCGGGTTCAACACCTCGCGTCACACCGAGCAGGAACTCAAGGCCGGCACCTACAACGGTGGCTCCACCCGGGCCGCTTCGTACCTGCGGTTCAACGCGATGGTCAACGAGCTCAGCAACCATAAGATCTTCGAGGCTGAGCTCTACCTGTTCAACCACTGGTCCTACTCGTGTACCCCGAGCCCGGTGTATGTGCATGAGGTGACCCAGTCCTGGTCGCAGACGTCCATCTCCAACTTCCCCGGCCCCAGCTACAATTCCACTCCTCTCGGGAGCGCGAGCTTCGCCCGTGGTTGGATGCCCGCCGGGGCCAGCTCCAGCTCCTGCCCTGCTCGCTATGAGCCCATCAATCTGGGCACGCGTGGCCGCGACCTGGTCCAGGCCTGGGCGGACGGCGACAAGCCCAACCACGGCATCACCGTCCGTGCCTCCAACACCAGCAGCAGCGGGTGGAAGAAGTTCGGCAGCCGCGAGTCCTGGGGTGCGCCGTACATGACGGTCACCTACAGCCCTTACCGCGCTGACTACGCTTTCGCGCAGAGCCCTCCCGAGTTCGACCCCGCGCCTCAGGCTAACCGGGGGACCAATGTCGATGTCCGGGTGACCAACCGGGGCGATGCGACCTGGACGCCCACCAACGGCTACGAGCTCGGCTATCAGGTCTTCGACGAGGATGGTAATCGCGTCTACCACGTGGCTCCCACGACCAAGATGCCCAGGAACGTGGCCACGGGTCAGAGCGCGACGGTTCGGGCCAAGATCGATCCGCTGCCTCCGGGAACCTGGACGATTCTGTTCGACATGACCCACAAGGCCCAGTCTTTCGCGGCCTGGGGTGTGCCTCTCTCAAGAGGGGTAGAGCTGGTGGTCCCTGACCTTCCGCCGCAGCTGTTGGACTACAGCCCCCGGGACGGTGCCCGGGTGGCGACGCTGACTCCTGAGTTCACCGCTTTGGGCCGTAACAACGACGCCTGGCCCACCGACGACATGGAGTTCTGGTTCAACTTCTGTGATGGGGAGTGGCCGGACTGGGAGTGCGTGGACTCCGGATGGCAGGAGGAGACCTCCTGGCAGTTGCCGGACGACAGGATGGAATGGGGCAACCAGTACTGGTGGAACGTCTTCGTCCGTGACGGCAGCCAGAACGTGGAGAGCGGTTGGCTGCGGCTGATCGCCGAGCCCGACCAGCCCGCCATCACCGCCAACCTGGCGAGCGGCGGCTCCGGTGAACACGGCACGGTCAACGCGCTCATCGGTAACTACACCCAGACCGTGACCGACGCTGCCGTGCCCGTGGCCGGTCCGCCGCTGAGCGTCACCCGCACCTACAACTCTTCTGACCTTCGCCAGGACGGCATGTTCGGTGCGGGCTGGTCCACCCGTTTCGATATGCGCCTGGTCCAGGACGTGGACGGCACCGGCAACGTCGTCGTGACCTACCCCGGTGGTAGTCAGCACCGGTTCGCGCGCAACGCCGACGGTAGTTTTTCGCCTCCCTCGGGGATGCACGCGGTGTTGGCCGAGACCGATTCGGGATGGCGGCTGATGGACAAGGCCTCCACCTCCTACGTCTTCGACGACACCGGTCGTCTGCTGGAGGTCACCGACCACCGCGGCCGTTCCCAGACCATCGCCTATGACACGTCCGGTCAGATCTCCACGGTCACCTCCGCCGGGGGACGGTCCCTGGACTTCACCTGGTCGGACGGGCGTGTCACCTCGGTGACCGCACGCGGCGGTGACGACTCCGCTGAGTGGACCTATGTCTATGACGGCCAACGCCTGATCGAGGCCTGCAACCCCGAGCAGGAGTGCAGCTCCTACACCTACGAGGACGGCTCGCACTACCGGGCCGCGGTGATGGACGCCAACCCCTACGGCTACTGGCGGTTCGAGGAGATGGGCGGGGATGCCTTCGCCAACGAGGTCCCCTCTTCCCTGGGCGGTGAGAAAGCCACCATGGTCGGTGACCCGACGGGAGCCGACGGCGTGCTCACGGGAATGGAGACCAACGCGATGGACGCCGGTGCGGGCGCCTACGCGGAGCTGCCCGAGTCGATCCTGCACCGGATCGGTACCCGGCTCACCGTGGAGGCCTGGTTCTCCACCACCGAGTACGGCACCGTCATCGGCGCTCTGGACAAACCCACCAGCCCCACAGAGCGCTCTCAGCTCATCTATGTGGGCACCGACGGCAGGCTCCGGGCCCAGTTCTGGACCACCACCGGTGGAGTCGACCCGATCACCACCGACAGTGCGGTCAACGACGGACAGTGGCACCACGTTGCCCTGACCTCGGACGGTACAACCCAGACGCTGTACCTGGACGGCGAGGAGATCGGCACCAAGAGCGGCCAGGTCGAGCACCGCAACACCAAGTTCGTCTATGCCGGCCACGGCATGGGCAACAGCGGATGGCCCGCGACCCTGCCCTCCCTGGGGAACTTCCCCTTCCAAGGGCAGATCGACGAGGTCGCGATCTACCAGCGTCCCCTGCACCCGGACACCGTCGCGCTGCACCACGCCTCCGGCCTGGACCCGGCAGACCGGCTGAAAGAGGTCATCACACCCGAGGGGAATCGGGCGGCTCACCTGTCCTTCGACGAGTCAACCTCACGGGTCCAGATCCACAACGACCACAACGGTGGCAAGTGGGTCTACTCCGACCGGCTCTACAACGGTGACGTCAACGACGAGGAAGCGCAGGTCACCGCAGAGGTGACCATCACCGACCCGCGCGGGGCCGCCTCCTCATCGCGCTACGACGCACTGGCGGGCCACCGTCGTGTCACCGACACCGACCAGCTCGGGCACCAGACCACCTACGACTACGACACCGGCGGGTTCCTGGCGGAGACCACCCTGCCCAACGGCGCACAGCTGCGGTTCTTCAACGACGAGCGCGGCAACCGCCTCGGACAGATGAGCTGTCGGGACCTGGAGGCGACGGACTGCCACTGGGAGTGGTTCTCCTACCACCACGACCCGGACGACCCCTTCGACCCGCGCAACGACCAGCTCGTCTCGCGCATGGACGCCCGGTCCGAGAACTTCCTGGACACCACCTACCGCACCTGGTGGGGCTACAACTCCTACGGTGACCAGATCTCCGAGACCGGACCGGCCACCGAGGACTTCCCCGACGGCCGTACCGTCCGTTACTTCTACACCGACGACACCGAACCGGCCACGGACGGGGGGACGGCCCCGGCCGGACTCCTGGTCGAGTCCTGGGACGCCGACGAAGGCAAGACCCGGTTCTCCTACAACACCCACGGCGACATCACCCGGGTACGGGAGCCCTCCGGGCTGGTCACCGAGTACTCCTACGACGGGCTCGGCAGGGTGGTCGAATCCACGGTCTTCACCGAGGACCACCCCGACGGCATCACCACAGCCTTCACCTATGACAACGCAGGGCGGGTGCTCACCGAGACCGGCCCCGCCGTCACCAACGAACTGACCGGCACCACCCACCAGCAGCGCACCAGCCACGTCTACGACAAGGACGGCAACCCCGTCCGCCAGACGGTCAGCGACCTGACCGGAGACGACCCGGACCGACTCACGATGCTGGCCTACAACCGCTACGGGCACCTGGTGGCCCGAACCGACCCCGAGGGGAACACCGAGCACTACGGCTACGACTTCACCGGAGCGCAGACCTACCACCAGGACGCCGCGGGCACCGAGTTCCGCACCACCTACACCGACCGCGGACACCTGGCCGAACACATCGTCGAAGGCTGGGTCGGCCACCCCGACGAGGACAACGCCCCGGCACCGCTGGTGCTGGAGTCCCACTCCTACGACCCGAACGGCAACCTGGCCTCGACCACCGACGCGGTGGGCCGCACCACCTCCTACACCTACTACGCCGACGGGCTTCCCGCGCAGACCATCGCGACCGGCGCGATGCTCAACGACAGTGAAGAACCCCAGGACGTGGTCCTGGAGGAGCACTTCTACGACCCGGCGGGCAACCCGGTCCGCACGGTGACCGGGGACGGCACCACTCGCACGGACATGGTCTGGGACGAAGCATCCCGACTGGCCAGCGAGACCCTGGACCCCGAAGGCCTGGCCCGAACCACCTCCTACACCTACGACGCGCTCGACAACGTCCTCGAAGCCGCTCTGACCGACCCGTCCGGCCGCGTCGAGCGGGTGCGCTACGCCTATGACCCGGCCGGGCGCCTCATCGAGGAAGCCGTCCAGGCCGACGGCGAAGAGCTTCTGACCAGCTACGAGGTCAACGAACTCGGACTGGTCACCGCGATTACCGACCCGCGCGGCAACGAAGACGGAGCCAGCGCTGCCGACTTCACCACACGGATGGCCTACGACGAACTCGGTCGCCTGACCGAGGAACGCCTCCCCGAGGTCGAGATCGAACGCCACGGTGAACCGACCACCACGGGCCGCCCCACCAGCAGGTTCGGCTACGACCTGGTCGGCAACCTCACCCACCAGCGTGACGCCGAGGGAAACACCTCGGTCTTCGGCTACGACCTGCTCGGACAGCAGACCGACGCCCAGGCGCCGACCTTCGACGGTGCGGACGGCGAACCGGTGACCCCGCGTGCGCGGACCAGCTACGACGCCCTGGGCAGGATGGTCGAGCAAACCGACGCCCTGGGCAACACCCGCACCTACACCTGGGATCAACTGGGGCACCTCGCCCGCATCACCGACCCTGAACTGACGGGACACACCGAAGCCGGTGAGTGGATCTACTTCCACAACCCCGTCGGGGAGATGCTCGCCGCCGTCGACCCTCTGGAGGCCAGAACCGAGGCCACCTATGACGACCTCGGCCGACAGGTCACCGACACCCAGATCGAACGGCTCCCCGCCGCAGCGGCCTACACCACCCGCTTCACCTACGACGTGATGGGAAACCCGGTCTCCGTCACCGACCCCCTGGGCAACGCGAGCACCAGTGCTTACAACGCGCTGGGAGAACTGATCGAAGAGGTCAACGCCGCTGGGGAGGCCACGAAGTTCGAGTACGACCTGTCCGGACGCCTGCACAAGGTCACTGATCCGGCGGGAACACAGGCGGTGTCGGAGTTCGACCTTGCCGGACACCTGGTTCGGACCCGGATCCTGGACTCGGAGGACAACGAACTCCGGAGTGAGTCAACCGAGTACGACGCCGCAGGGCTGCCCATCAAGCAGACCGACCCCAACGGCAACGTGGTGCGTACCGAGTACAACGCTCAGGGGCTGCCGACCAGCTTGATCGAACCGGTCAGCGACACCCAGACCATCACGACCGGCTTCGGTTACAACGCGCTGGGGCAGCAGACCCGGATCACCGACGGCCGGGGCAACAGCACCCACACCACCTACACCCCCACCGGGGAAGTCGCCGACCTCATCGAACCCGCGACCGATGCGGCTCCAGAGCTGGCCGACCGCACCTGGACCACCTTCTATGACGCCGGAGGCAACGCCGTCCGTCAGGAGGTCCCCGGCGGTGTGGTGCGTGAGCGCACCTACAACGAACTGGGCGGACTGACCCGGGAAACCGCGACGGGCGCCGCGGTCACCACCGAGGACCGGGGTTTCGGGTACGACCTCCTGGGCCGTCCGACCCAGATCGGAACCCCGGACGGGCACATCGAGATCGTCTACGACGACCGCGGCAACCAGGTCCAGTTCCTGGGACCGGACAGTGTTTCCTTCGAGGGCATGGCTCCGGGAACCACGATCAGCTACGACGCGGCAGGCCGTGCCGACACCAGGTTGGACGTCGTCACCGGTACCACGACCTTCGGTTACGACGCCGTCGGTCGTGTCATCGAGCAGCACGACCCGGTGACCGGCACGGATCTGAGCGTCGACTACGACCAGACCGGTCAAGTCGCTTCCGTGACCACCGATGACGGAGCGGTCCGGAGTTTCAGCTACGACCCGTTGTCCCAGCTGATCGAGGACACCCTGGTCTCCGCTGCGGGTGACACGACGGTGTCCACCACCTACGCCTATGACGCCGCCGGGAACACCACCGAGCGCTCCACACAGGGCACCATGCCTTCCGGGAGACACCAGTACGCCTACGACCAGGCATCACGCCTGATCTCTTGGACCTCCCCGGACGAGCAGGAGACCGAGTACTCCTGGGACGCCTCCGGAAACCGTGTTCAGGCCGGTACGGAGACCTTCGAGTTCGACGAACGCAACCGGCTCCTCTCCTCCAGTGGGGGAGACACCTGGTCCTACAACCCCGATGGGACCCTCAAATCCCAGTTCGTCGACGGAGAGCTGCGCACTCCGCAGTTCGACGGGTTCGAGCGCATGGTCAGCGCGGGGAACGGTTCCGGGGAGTACTCCTACGACGCGTTGGGTCGGGTGGCCGAACGCGAAGCTGGAGGCCAGGAGCACACCTTTGTCTACCAAGGATTGGGCAACAACCCGACCGCTGTCCTGGACGGAACGGACACCCCGGTTTCCCAGTACGGGCGCGACGTTTCGGGCGGTTTGACCAGCGTTGCCGATCAGGGGCGGGCCCCGGCTCTGGCCTACGGCAACTCCCACGGAGACTTGATCGCCACCCACACCAGCACGGGTGTGGTGGTCACCTCCACCGACTTCGGGCCCTTCGGTGAACAGCTCGGCGGTGCTCTCGCGTCGTCGGTGGGCTATCAAGGCGAGTGGACCGATCCGGACACCGGTGACGTGAACATGTACGCCCGTTGGTACCAGCCCGGTACCGGCCGGTTCGCTTCTCGCGACACGGTGACGCTGGAGCCGTTCCCGTCGGTTCAGGCCAACCGATTCACGTATGGAAACGCGAACCCGGTGCGGTATATCGACCCGAGTGGTCACAAGTCGGGGAGTGCTATTTCCTGTGGTCGACTTTGCGTCTCTCTGGACTACATTGCCAGGGGAATTCAGCAGGCCGAAGATTATGCCAATAGGAATAGGGACAGGGCGCGTGCTTCTGCGCGTGCTGTAACGAACATAGCCAAGCGGCATGCAGTTGTCAGGGCGGCTATTACAGCGGTTCATTATTTTGCTGAGAGGCCTCCTTACGCTCACGCGCCAACTTGTCCCGGCCCTTGCGCTGATTTTTTTCCTCAGACGTCTTCGGCAAGTGGAAATTCCCTGGGATTTCCTCCAGGAGTGACTGCTAATAGCATTAGCGGAGGCTCTGGTGGTGGGCACTGGGTACTTGCCGCTTCGGGGGGATCCTCCTCTGGAGGGCCGAAAGCGAGGTACATCTTCGTTCCGATTGTGGTGGACAATCGTAAGGAAATCCTTCGGGAAATCCTGAACACTCCACAGGAGCGCCCGTCGATTCGGAACCTCTGGAATCAGAGTCGAGTCGATGAATATCGAAAGAAACGCGAAAAGGATATCCAGGTAATCGAGGATGTCTCCTTCGATATTTCTGACTACGAAGGGTACCAGGAGGCGTTGGAGGGTCTGGGTGGCGTATCTTCGTTCGATCTCAGCAGTGATGATGGTACATGTGAATCCTTTGTTGAATTCAGTGAAATCAACAACTATGGGCAGCGTGGAACTGCGCTGGGGAAGTTTTGCGGTCGCCAGGATGTGAACTATGGAAGTAGGTATCACCCAAGAAACGATCCTCCGGGGTTTGTCAGTGGGCAGGATGACAGGGCACACCTGATCGCAAGCAACTTCTTTGGTTCGGGTCAGGATGAGAATATTGTGGCCACGTACGCAAGAACAAATAAGTCTGGAATGGCAAAGGTTGAGGGCGAGGTGAAGAAGAAGCTGGAGAAGGACCAGGAGCTGGTCTACGTAGTTACGCCGATCTACCAGGGTTCAGAGAATCGCCCTTGGGCTATCCGCATGTCGGGTATTGCTGAAAACGGCGACACCTGGGATCATTGTATCTTGAACAACGGAAAATTTTTCCGATCAGGTGGGCGTGCCGACGGAAGTGTGTGCGAAGGGCCGAAGCCTGCAGATATGAGTTAGCGCATTTGAGAATCGAGGATCCCGCATGGAATTTGTGGATAAAATCAAGGAAATTATTGGGGAAAGCACCGTTCCGAATAAAGAGCCGGTGCGCTGGGGGGAAGTCGAGCGGTCGCTGGGTCTGGCCCTGCCCGAGGACTACAAGGTGTTGGTTTCAACGTACTTCACCTTTAATCTTGGTCCGATTTCCCTGGTCTCGCCCCGCCCCGGGACTCCAGGTGATCGCGATCTCCTGGATGCTACTCAGGCTAGTGAAGAGATATTCATTGATCTCTACATTGAAGATCCTGACGTGGTTTCCGAGCCGCATAGAAAAGATGGATCCCCGCTGGGGAATCATCTTTATGTATTCGATTTCCATCCGAAAGTTCCGGGACTTTTGAAGTGGGGAAAAGACTACCTGGGTGGTGATTATTACTGGTATGTGAATGGGTCGTCGGGTGAATGGAGCATTGTCGCTCACGCGAGGGACGGATGGTGGGATGAGCATAATATGCCTTTGAGTGAATACTTGTACGGCCTTTTGGTGGGAAATTTAGAGTGTGATGTTGTTTCCGAGTTCTTCGATGCTGATAAAAAATTTGTAGAGTGGCCATGGCCAAAGGATTGACGTGTCATTGGGTGACGCACTCCTGGATGTGGGCGGGGGTTGTTAGCCGAGTGCTTCGGTGAAGTTTGTTGAGTTAAAGTCAGCCAAAAGGTGATTCTTGGTGACTGCTGGTCAGCGGATGCCCCCTTCGGGTAGTTCTATTTTCGGAGATTCTGGAGTACTCTGATGCCTTTGCTGTCCCATTTTGTTCGTTTCGGGTCGCTTTCGGTAATGGCTGTTGTGGCGACCATGGGTATCACTGCGTGTGGCCTGTTTGGGGAGAACAATTCCTTTGGAGTCAGGACTGGGGACTGCTTCGACCAGGATGCTCCGGCAAGTGTTAGCGCTTCTGAAGTGGAGGTCGTTGACTGCTCCGAGCCGCACGAGTTCGAGGTATTTCATGTCGAGGAGCTCCCCAAGGGCGACTTTCCCGGGGAGGCGGCGGTGAGCGCGGCTGCCGTGGAGGCGTGTGAGGGGGAGAACTTCGAGAGCTTCGTGGGTGTCGAGTACCTGAGCTCCGAGATCTACTCCTGGTCGCTGGTTCCGCAGGCTTCGGACTGGGAAGAGTCCGGCTACCGGGAGATCGTCTGTTATCTCAGCATCCCGGGGGAAGCTCTCTCCGGGACACTGGAGGGTGCTGACCGTTGACCGCTGGTTGCGGACATGACAAAGCGGCCGCGTAAACGGCCGCCTCGTTGTGCTCGGGTTCAGCTGTGGAAGTCGAATTCTCCGGCGCGGACGCCGCTGGTGAAGGCTTCCCACTCTTGACGGGTGTAGACGATGTAGGAGCCCTCCGGGTGGTGGCTGTGGCGCACGGCGACCCGACCTGACCCATCACTCAGCGCACCTGCTTCGACGCAGGCGGCGCCGCCGTTGGAGCTGTAGGTGCTGATGTGCCAGTTGATGGTGGCGCGTTCCCGCTCGGAGAGCTGCTGGAACGTCGGCTCGGGGGTCACGATGGCTCCTCGATCAGCGTCGAGATGAACTCGACGGAATCCTTCTCTGACAGGGATTTCTCCCACAACCGATCATACCCAGCGGCCAATCGCTCAGTATCTGGCTCCTCGATGTAGACGGCGCCTTTGGGGGTCTCCGCGTACACCAGGTCGGGATAGGGGTCGTCCATCAGGTAATACTGGAACGCCCCGGTCGGGCTCTCGTGGATTCCGGCGGAGAAGGGGAGCACCCGTAGCTTCACCGTCGGGAGCTTTGCGGACTCCACGAGGTGTGTGAGCTGGTCACGCATGACCGTATTGGAACCGACGCTTCGGCGGAGCACGGCTTCATCCAGGATGGTGCGGATGATGGGTGGTTGCTCCCGGTCGAGGAGCTTCTGGCGCTCCAACCGCAGCTCCACGCCGCGCTCGATGCGCTGCTCGGATCCATCGAACTCCACCGTGCGGATGGTCGCCTCGGCGTAGGCTCCCGTCTGCAGGATGCCAGGGAGGACAGTGTTGTCGAACAGCCAGTGTTCGGCCGCAACCTCCTCCAACCAGACGAAGTCGATGAACTCGTCGGAGACATCGGCGTAGCCGTCCCACCACCCCGTCTGCCAGGCGCTCTCACCCAGCTTGAGGAGGCCGTCGCGTTGCCGGGGGTCGTTGACGCCGTAGAGGTCGAGCATCGCCATCATGTCCGGGCGGCGGACCGGGTAGACGCCGTTCTCGAAACGGCTGATGGTCCCGTTGGTGCGCTGCATGAACTCGGCGACGTGCTCGAGCGTCTGGCCGTTTGCCTCCCGCAGCTCGCGCAACCTCTGGCCGAGCCAACGGCCTCGTAGCGTCACACGATTACTCCTCTTGGGCCGGGCCATCGTTCCCCCTGAGTATCTCTACAGAATCTTTCTCTACAGAGTTGTGTAATGAGATTCTGAGTGCCACCATAGCAGAAGGTGAGATGGCCATCACAGAGAGGGTGGCTTTCAAGCCGATACGAAGGCGGCCCGGACGGAGAGCTTGGAACCGAACCGTCCGGGCCTGGTGAGCCACTGATAGGGGATGCCCGTGCAGGACGACCACCACCGCGACTCGACTCTGTCTATCAGAAGCCCGACGAGCCCGCCCACCCCCGCGCGTTCTATGTGGATGTCTGGGACGAGGACACCGATACCACCGAGCACTGCTACTACGGGGTGACCCACCCCGACGGTGACGGCGGCATGGCCCGCCGGATCGCGGGCGGCGGTACCCACCTCATCAGGGACCCCGAGACCCTCGCGAACCGGGTCGGTGGGGAAGTGGTCTGGATCTGATCCCCCCGCATGACGACGCCCCGACCGAAGATCTCCTCGATCGGGGCGTTCGTGTGTCGCTACAGCTTGGAAGCCGCGGCCTCGTCCACCCAGAACACCGTCTTCTCGGCGCCGCGCGCACCGGCCACCGGGGCCTCGTCCACGCTGCCTCCGGCCACGCCCAGGCGCACCGCATCGGCCTTGCCCTCGCCCGAGGCCAGCAGCCACACCTGGCGGGCGCTGCGGATCGAGGGCAGGGCCAGGCTGATCCGGGTCGGCGGCGGCTTGGGGGCGTCGTGCACCGCGATCGCGGCGGCCTCGTCCTCGTGCACGCCCGGCAGCCCCGGGAAGAGCGAGGCCACGTGCGCGTCCGGGCCCACGCCCAGCAGGCACACGTCGAACTCGGGTACCGGGCCGCGCCCGCGCGCCGCCACGGACAGCGCCTGGGAGTACTTGGTGGCACCCCGCACCGCGTCGTGGTCGTCGGTCCCGTCCGAGGAGGGCATCGGGTGCACGTTGTGCGCCGGGATGTCGATGTCGTCGATCAGCGCCTCGCAGGCCTGGGTCTCGTTGCGCTCGGGGTCACCCTCGGGCAGGAAGCGCTCGTCGCCCCACCACAGGTGCACGTGCGACCACTTCATCCCGCTGCCCTTGGCCTCGTCCCGCAGGGCGGCGAGGGTCTTGATGCCCACACCGCCGCCGGTGAGCACCAGGTGGAACTCGCGCTCGGCGGCCTCGGCGCTCACGATCAGTTTCGCCAGTCGGGCCGCCGCGCTCTGCGCGAGCTGCTCGGCGTCGATGGTGCGGACGATCTCCGGTTCGCTCATCCCTCTACTCCGCTTCCAGCGAGCATCGGCCCCAGATGGCGGGCCGCGCTCGCGTACGTCTCGTCGGCGTCCAGGCGGCGCAGCTCCTCGGCGAGCGCCAGGGCGGCGCCGCGTCGGGCGAGCGCCACCGTCTGGTCGGGCTGCCCGGTCCTGGACAGTGTCGCTACTCGGCCGTCCACCCGGGAGACCGTGATGTCCCCCTGGTCGGTGGTCAGCCGGACCTCGGTCAGGCCGGGCCCGTCGGAGATACCGCGTTCCACGGTCACCTCCAGTCGTTCGGACAGCCAGGCGGCCAGGAGCTCGGCGCTCGGGTAGTGCGACTCCGCCGTCACCCTGGCCGAGGTCACCCAGCCGCACGGCTGGTCCATGGCGCTGGCCAGCAGCGAACGCCATGGGGTCAGCCGCGTCCAGGTCAGGTCCGTGTCACCCGGACGGTAGTGGGCTACCCGCTCCATCAGGTCCGCTACCGGATCCGGGGCGCGCAAAGCGTCGGTGATCCTGCGTTGGGCCAGCTTGCCGACCGGGTCGGCGGCCGGGTCGGCGGGGCCCTGGCCGGGCCACCAGACCACGACGGGCGCGTCCGGGACCAGCAGGGGAGTGAGCACCGAGTCGGGGTGCTCGCCCAGCGGCCCGTACAGGCGCAGCAGTACGGCCTCACCGGGACCGGAGGTGCCCGGGCGGCGGATCTCCGCGTCGATGGCCGGTTCGGCCCCCGGGTCGCGGCGGATCAGTGCCACCACCCGCGAGGGGTGCTCGCGTCCGGCCTCGGTGGCCGCGCGCACGGCGTCGTAGTGGTCGGCCTCGTCGGTGACGATGACCAGGGTGAGCACCATGTTCATGGCGCCCCCGCCGACACTGAGCCGCTCGGCCATGAGCGCCTCGGTGATCTGCGAGGTCGTGGTGCGCGGAAGATAGAGCGTCATCTGTTCCTCCCGGGGCGGACGGTGGTCACGGGCGGCGCCACTGGCGGCCGTCCCTGGTGAGCAGTTCGTGGGCGGACTCGGGTCCCCAGGTGCCCGAACCGTACTGTTCTGGCTGGCCCGCCTTGGCCCAGTACTCCTCGACCGGGTCCAGGATCCGCCAGGACAGCTCCACCTCCTCCTGGCGCGGGAACAGCGGCGGGTCACCGATGAGCACGTCCAGGATGAGCCGCTCGTAGGCCTCGGGGCTGGCCTCCGTGAAGGACTGCCCGTACGTGAAGTCCATGCTCACGTCGCGCACCTCCATGGAGGCGCCCGGCACCTTCGACCCGAACCGCAGGGTCACGCCCTCATCGGGCTGGATACGCAGTACCAGGGCGTTCTGGCCGAGCTCGCTGACGTCGCTGCGCGCGAACATCTGCTGCGGGGCGGCCTGGAACACCAGCGCCACCTCGGTCACCCGGCGGCCCAGCCGCTTGCCGGTGCGCAGGTAGAACGGCACCCCCGACCAGCGGCGGGTGCCCACGTCCAGCTTCAGGGCCGCGTAGGTCTCGGTCACCGAGTCGGACGGGATACCGTCCTCCTCCAGGTAGCCGCGGACCGCCGCGCCGCCCTGCCACCCGGCCGCGTACTGACCGCGCGCGGTGCCCTTGGCCAGGTCGTCGGGGAGCGTGACGGCGGAGAGGACCTTCTCCTTCTCCGCGCGGATCGCGTCGGCACTGTAGGAGACCGGCTCCTCCATCGCCACCAGCGCGAGCAGCTGCAGGAGGTGGTTCTGGATGACGTCGCGGGCCGCGCCGATCCCGTCGTAGTAGCCCGCGCGACCGCCCACGCCGATGTCCTCGGCCATGGTGATCTGCACGTGGTCCACGTAGCTGCGGTTCCACAGCGGCTCGAACAGGGTGTTGGCGAAGCGCAGCGCCAGGATGTTCTGGACCGTCTCCTTGCCCAGGTAGTGGTCGATGCGGAACACCGACGACGGCGGGAAGACGTCGTCCACCACCGCGTTGAGCTCCTTGGCGCTCTCCAGGTCGTGGCCGAACGGCTTCTCGATCACCACCCTGCGCCACGGCGTGACGCCCCCGACGCCTTCCCCCTCTTCAGGTGTGGCCAGACCGCACCGCTTGAGCTGGGTGACCACGGTGGGGAACAGCTTGGGCGGTAGCGACAGGTAGAACGCGTAGTTGCCGCCGGTGCCGCGGTCGGCGTCCAACTCGCGCACCGTGCGGGCGAGTTCGTCGAAGGCCGCGTCGTCGTCCAGGTCGCCCTGCACGAACCGCACACCCTCGCTGAGCTGGCGCCACACGTCCTCGCGGAACGGGGTCCGGGCGTGTTCGCGCACCGCCTCGTAGGCTTCGGCGGCGAAGTCCTGGTCCTCCCAGTCGCGGCGGGCGAACCCGACCAGGCCGAAGCCCGGCGGCAGCATCCCGCGGTTGGCGAGGTCGTAGATGGCGGGCAGCAGCTTCTTGCGGGCCAGGTCGCCCGTGACGCCGAACAGCACCAGCACGCTGGGCCCGGCGATACGGGGGAGCCTTCGGTCCAGGGCGTTGCGGAGCGGGTTGGGTACCGCTCCCGGCATCACCGGTTCTTTCACGGGTTCCGTCTCTTCCTGTCAGGAACGGCCTGGTGGTGGCTGGTGGAACCCGCGTCCGCGCGGCTCGGGCGCGGACGCGGGTCGGTGATCGGGAAGCGGGCCCCGGGTCAGGAGAGCTCGTCGAGCTTCATGGTGAGGCGGCCGAGCAGGCTCTCCCAGGAGTCGACGAACTTGACCACGCCGTCCTCCTCCAGGTGACGGGTCACGTCGGCCAGGTCCACGCCCGCCTCGGCCAGCGCGTCCAGGTCGGCCTGGGCGGAGTCGTAGCCCGCGCGCACGGTGTCGCCGGTGACCTCGCCGTGGTCGGCGGTGGCGTCCAGGGTGGCCTGCGGCATCGTGTTCACGGTGCCCGGGGCGACCAGCTCGGTGACGTAGCGGGTGTCCGAGTACGCAGGGTCCTTCACCCCGGTGGAGGCCCACAGCGGGCGCTGCGGGGTGGCGCCCTCGGCGGCCAGGGTCTTCCAGCGCTCGGAGGAGAAGACCTCCTCGTAGTCGCGGTAGGCCAGGCGCGCGTTGGCGATGGCGGCGCGGCCGAGCAGTTCCTCGGCGCGCGGGGTGCCGATCTCCTTGAGGCGCTTGTCCACCTCGGAGTCCACCCGGCTGACGAAGAACGACGCCACGGACTGGATCCGGGACAGGTCGTGGCCGTTCTCCCTGGCCAGCTCCAGGCCCTCCAGGAACGCCTCCATGACCGCGCGGTAGCGCTCCAGGGAGAAGATCAGGGTCACGTTGACGCTGATGCCGAGCCCGAGCACCTGGGTGATCGCGGGCAGGCCCTCGACGGTCGCCGGGATCTTGATCATCAGGTTGGGCCGGTCGACCAGCCACCACAGCGACTTGGCCTCGGCGACGGTGCGCTCGGTCTCGCGCGCCAGGCGCGGGTCCACCTCGAGGGAGACCCGGCCGTCCACGCGGTCGGAGGACTCGTACACCGGGCGCAGGGTGTCCGCGGCCCAGCGGATGTCGTAGGCGGTCAGCAGCCGGACGGCCTCGCCCACCGAGACTCCGCGCACACCGAGCTCGTGCACCTGGAGGTCGTAGGCGTCGCCCTCGGCGAGCGCCTTGTCGAAGATGGAGGGGTTGGAGGTGACTCCGGTGACGTGGTGGGTCGACAGCAGTTCGGCCAGGTTGCCGGTGCGCAGCCGGTCACGGCTGATGTCGTCCAGCCATACGGACTGACCGGCCTCGGCCAGGTCCTTCAGAGCGGTGCTCATGTGCTTCTCACGCCTTCCTCACGGGGCCTCGTCGGCCCTGGTTCACACAGCGGGGCGGGCCCCGCCGGGGATCCTCCCGGCGGGGCCCGCGTCGTCAGCTTCCGGCCTTGGCCAGGCTGTCGCGGACCGCCGCGACGACGGCCTCGGAGGTGATGCCGAACTTCTCGTACAGCGTCTGGTAGGGAGCGGAGGCACCGAAGTGCTCCAGGCTCACCGACACGCCGGCGTCGCCGACGTAGGAGCGCCAGCCCATGGCGATCCCGGCCTCGACGGACACGCGGGCGCGCACCGAGGACGGCAGGACCTCCTCGCGGTACTCCTCGCTCTGGGCGTCGAACCACTCGACACACGGCATGGAGACCACGCGGGTGGGCGTACCGGCCTCCTCCAGCTCGGTGCGGGCGGCCAGGGCCAGCTGCACCTCGCTGCCGGTGGCGATGATGATCGCCTCGGGGCTGCCGCCGGAGGCCTCGGCCAGCACGTAACCGCCCTTGGCGGTGCCCTCGGCGGAGCCGTGCACGTCACGGTCCAGGGTGGGCACGTTCTGCCGGGTCAGGGCCAGCGCGGACGGGCGGTCGGCGTTGGCCATGACCTCGCGCCAGGCCACCACGGTCTCGTTGGCGTCGGCCGGACGGATCACGTCCAGGCCGGGGATGGCGCGCAGGGCCCACAGGTGCTCGACCGGCTGGTGGGTCGGGCCGTCCTCGCCCAGGCCGATGGAGTCGTGCGTCCACACGTAGGTGACCGGCAGCTTCATCAGCGCGGCCAGGCGGACGGCCGGGCGCATGTAGTCGCTGAACACCAGGAAGGTACCGCCGTAGGGGCGGGTGGGGCCGTGCAGGGCGATGCCGTTGAGGATGGAACCCATGCCGTGCTCACGGATGCCGAAGTGCAGCACGCGCCCGTAGGGGTTGCCCGGGAACATCGAGCTGGCCCGGTCGAACGGGAGGAACGACGGCTCGCCCTTGGGCGTGGTGTTGTTGGAACCGGCGAGGTCGGCCGAACCGCCCCACAGCTCCGGCAGGACCGGGGCGACGGCGCTGAGCACCTCACCGCTGGCCTTGCGGGTGGCCACACCCTTGTCGCTGGCCTCGAAGGTGGGCAGGGACTTCTCCCAGCCCTCGGGCAGCTTGCCCGACTGCAGGCGGTCGAAGAGCTCGCCGTGCTCCTCGGCGCCCTTGCGCCAGGCGTGCAGGGCCCTGTCCCACTCGGCGTGGGCGTCGCGGCCGCGGTCCAGCGCCTTGCGGGTGTGCTCGATCACGGCGTCCTCGACACCGAAGGGCTCGTCGGGCAGGCCGAGGATCTCCTTGGTGGCGGAGATCTCGTCGGCGCCGATCGCCGCACCGTGGATGCCACCGGTGTTCTGCTTGTTGGGCGAGGGCCAGCCGATGACGGTGCGCAGACGGATGAAGGTCGGGCGCTCGGTCTCGGCCTTGCCGCGCAGGATCGCCTGGTAGAGGGCGTCGACGTCCTCGACGTACTCGCCGGTGGCGGTCCAGTCGACCTCCTCCACGTGCCAGCCGTAGGCGGCGTAGCGGGCCACGACGTCCTCGCTGTGCGCGATGCGGGTGTCGTCCTCGATGGAGATCTGGTTGTCGTCCCAGATCATGATGAGGTTGCCCAGGTTCTGCGTCCCGGCCAGGGCGCTGGCCTCGTGGCTCACACCCTCCTGGACGTCGCCGTCGGAGCAGAAGGCGTAGACGTGGTGGTCGAAGGGGCTGGCGCCCGGACCGGCCTCGGGGTTGAACAGGCCGCGCTCGCGGCGGGCCGCCATGGCCATGCCGACGGCGTTGCCCACACCC
Organism: Nocardiopsis exhalans; assembly: GCF_024134545.1. Lineage (GTDB taxonomy): Bacteria > Actinomycetota > Actinomycetes > Streptosporangiales > Streptosporangiaceae > Nocardiopsis > Nocardiopsis exhalans. Next base: position 5,102,767 of record NZ_CP099837.1, on the reverse strand, counting down.
TGGCCCAGGGGGCCGGTGGTGGTCTCCACACCGGCGGTGTGGCCGACCTCGGGGTGACCCGGGGTCAGGCTGTCCCACTGGCGCAGCGCCTTGAGGTCGTCGAGGGTGAGGCCGTAGCCGGCCAGGTAGAGCTGGATGTACAGCGTGAGGCTGGAGTGGCCGATCGACAGCACGAAGCGGTCCCGGCCCACCCACTCGGGCGCGGCGGGATCGTGCCGCATGACCTTCTGGAAGAGGAGGTAAGCGGCGGGCGCGAGGCTCATCGCGGTGCCGGGGTGGCCGTTACCCGACTTCTCTACCGCGTCCATCGCCAGCGCCCGAACCGTGTTGACGGCACGGAGGTCGAGGTCCGACCACTCCAGGTTTTGCGGGGTGTGGGCGTTCACGGACTTTCGTTCTCCTTCTCGGGCACCCGTGCACCCGGTTCCGGGGCGGGTGTGGGTTGTGTGTGCATGGTTGTCGCCGGGCACCCTGCGGGCGACCCGCCGGTCGGGCGGACCACGGGGGGAGTGCTTGAGGGCGGGGTCGCCTTCGGCTTCGGCTGTGGACGTGACTCCGTGGCACCCGTGGCACGGAGTTTCGGCCTGGTCACCCGGGCCAGAGCGCCGTTGCCCCAGCGTCTGGCCATGGCGACCGGAGCGCGGTCCCACGGTGAAGGGACCGAGAACAGGGCCGACTGTGAGCCTATCGTCCGTGGTCGAGGGTGTGGTTGCCCGACACCTCCCCTTACCGGGAGGTAACCCGCGAGGTGTGCGGCTTCGTGCCCGCCCTTTGGGCCCCCCTTGGGCCCCCTTTGGGGCTCCGTTGGGGGCGCGTGGGGCGCGCGTCGGTCCCTTCCCGGGGCGCGTGGCACGTTGGAAGCACGGTGGGGCCTGTGCGAACCTTCTGTACACCCGCGGGCGCCGGGCAAGCGGGAGGCAACGGGCGCCCGGGACCAGGGCCGCGGGCCGTCCGGGGCGGAGGCCACCCGTACGGAGGGGGCTGGTCACTGGTTTGCGCGAGGAAGTACTACAGTATGTCGTTGACGGGGTTTTCGCTGATCCTGCCGCTTTGTCGGTCCGGTCGACCCCGCGTGGCGAGCAGTGTCGAAATCCCTAAGAGTTGTCGAGGTATCCGCGTGTCTGAAACCGAGCCGGCCCCCCAGGGGACACGAGTGCTTCCGGACGTGAGGACACGGAACTGATGGCCCTCACCAACCGCGCACCCCATACCGAAGAGACCGGCGAGCCCGCAGCCGCCGCCGAGGCCCCCCGCAAGGCCTCTTTCGGCGAGCACGCCCGTGCCTACGTCGCGCTCTCCAAGCCCCGCGTCATCGAGCTCTTGCTCATCACCACCATTCCGGTGATGTTCGTCGCCGCCGGAGGTGTGCCGCCGCTGTGGACCGCGGTCGCCACCCTGGTCTTCGGCACCATGTCCGCGGCCAGCGCCAACGCGATGAACTGCTACATCGACCGCGATATCGACCGTGAGATGCGTCGCACCCGCCAGCGCCCCGGCGCGATGGACCTGGTGACCCCGCGCGGGGCCCTCGTCTACGGCTTGGCGCTGGCGATCGGCTCCACGGTCGGTTTCCTCGTGTTCGTCAACACGCTCTCGGCCGTGCTGTCGGTCTTCGCGATCGCGTTCTACATCTTCGTCTACACGATGCTGCTCAAGCGGCGCACCGCGCAGAACGTCGTGTGGGGCGGTATCGCCGGGTGCATGCCGGTCCTCATCGGCTGGGCCGCCGTCACCAACAGCCTCGACTGGGCGCCGTTCGTGCTCTTCCTGGTCGTGTTCTTCTGGACGCCGCCGCACACCTGGACGCTGGCCATGCGCTACCGCGAGGACTACGCGGCCGCCAAGGTCCCGATGCTGCCCGTGGTCGCCAGCGACCGCCGGGTGCTGCTGGAGTCGGTGCTCTACAGCTGGGCGACCGTGATCGTCTCCCTGATCTTCTGGCCGGTGGCCGGGACCAGCTGGTTCTACGGCGTGGTCGCCCTGGTCCTGGGCGCCCTGCTGGTCATCCAGGCGCACCGCCTGCTCAGCCGCTCCCTGGCGGGAGTGACCGGAGCCCAGCTCAAGACGATGAACTTCTTCCACCTCACCAACGCCTACCTGGCGCTGCTGTTCGTGGCCGTCACCATCGACCCGCTCATCGCGCGCTTCCTCCTCTAGCGGCGCCCGGGGGGGTACGAAACCGGCGGCGGCGCTCCTTGCGCGAGGGAGCGCCGCCGCGCGGGAGCGCCGGTCGTCCTTATCCGGTGCGGCGTCGGCTGAAGACCAGAACCGCCGACCACACGACCAGCGCCACCAGCAGCATCGCCAGCGGCACGTGCGCCTGGAGCGGTCCGTAGGTGCCCACGGCTGCCTGCGGGAAGCCCACCACGAACGCCAGCAGACTCACCACGGCCACCAGCCGGTCGTGCCCGGGGCCGCCGGGCGAGCCAGCCCCGGGCAGGCGCCAGACCAGGATCGCGGCCAGCAGCTGCACCCCCGAGGCCGCGTGCACCGCGAAGGCGCCGCCGTAGTGCAGTGGCAATGCGTCCATGTTGTACGTGATCAGCTGCCCCGCCGTGACGAACTCCCACAGGAGCGCGGCCAGGCTGGCCCCCACCGCGATGCGCAGGAGCAGGAGCCAGGTCGGGTTTCGGGTGCGCTCGGCGGTCGTGTTCGGATCCATGGTGCGGCCTTTCTCCGTGGCGGGCGACACATCAGATTCTCGCGCACCGGCCCCGGCCGGGACAGGGAGTCAGCGAAGCTCCCGCGCGTCGCCGAAACCGCGGCTCACACCCCGCGGCCACCACGGCTCCGGTAGCGCCGCGACCACGACCGCGGGCGCTGCCGCAGGCCCGCTGAACCGCTACGATCTGTGCTCATGCCCCGACTCGACAGCAAGGCGATCCTGCAAGGACGCCGCTCCCGCTACTCCCTGACCCTCATCCTGGGCACCACCGTCAGCGTGGTGTGCATGCTCGGCATGCTCGGGTACCTGTGGCTGCTGGCGATCGCCGGGGGAACGGCGGCCGGGATCGACGGGGCGACGGGCTTCTTCGTCAGCGTGGTCACCGCGATCATCCCGGTCGCCATCCTCGTGCCGCTCATCCTGATGCTCGACCGCCTCGAACCCGAACCCGGCTGGGTGCTGTTCTTCGCCTTCGTCTGGGGCGCCGGGGTGGCGGTCCTCGCCTCGTTCCTGCTCAACAGCTGGGGGCTGGCCTACCTCACGGAACCGGTGTTCGGTGACGGCGTGGCCGACTTCCTGAGTACGTCGCTGGTGGCACCGGTGGTGGAGGAGAGCGCCAAGGGCATGGTCCTGCTCATCCTGCTGTGGCGGCGCCGCCACGAGATCGACACCTTCACCGACGGTGTGGTCTACGCCGGAATGGTGGCGACCGGCTTCGCCTTCACCGAGAACATCCTCTACTTCCTCAGTGCCTTCTTCGACGGCACGCTCGTCGCCACCTTCGCCATCCGAGGGCTGATCGCGCCGTTCGGCCACCCGCTCTACACCGCGATGATCGGCCTCGGGGTGGCCTACGCCGCCATGCGCACCGGCCGCTTCCGGTTCCTGGCGCCGTTCGGCGGTTGGGTGGCGGCGGTCCTGCTGCACGGTATGTGGAACGCGTCCACCTACTACGGCTGGACCGGCCTGGGCGTGGCCTACCTGGTGCTGTTCGTGGTGCTGCTCGGCATCCTGGCGATCGCGGCCCGGGACCGCCGCAGCCAGGTGGCGGCGATCGACCGCTACCTGCCGCCCTACATCTCCACGGGCCTGGTCACCCCGGCCGACATCACCATGCTCAGTTCGATGACGGCCAGGCGCCAGGCCCGCGAGTGGGCCTCACGCAACGCGGGCACGAGGGGTCGCGCCGCGATGAAGGACTACCAGCTGGCCGCGACCGAGCTCGCGCTCCTGCACCAGAAGCTCGACGCGGGTGTGTCCCGGGAGAACTGGAAGGTCAACCGGGACTCGTTCCTGGCGTTGATGCACGTGGCCCGGGACACCTTCCTCGGGCGCCTGCCCCAGCCGGTGACCCCTGGCTGGGCGGAGAACCCCACCGACTCGGGCTTCATGCGCCGAGCCGACTTCGCGCACGTCATCGCCCAGGCGAGGTCTCAGCAGGCCCAGATTCAGCAGACCCAGCGGAGGGCTCCGCGGAACTACGTTCCCCGCCACGGTCAGCCGCCGAAGTGAGCTCCGCCCCCGGCTCGTCACCGGGTTCGGTACCGGTCTCCTCGCCGGGCTTGTCACCGCCGGGGACCAGGCGCGTGGTGGCGAAGTACAGGCGGGCGATCGCGATCCAGGTGAGCGCGGAGCCGAGCACGTGCAGCACCACGAGGGCCTCGGGCAGTTCCAGCGCGTCCTGGGTGTAGCCCAGGACCCCCTGGAGGAGTACGAGCACCAGCAGCGCCGCACTGCTGGTGCGCACGATCCGGGAGGCGCCGCCGCGGAAGGCGATGACGGCAGCCAGGACGCTGCCCGCCAGGGTGAGCCAGGCCAGCACCGAGTGCACCTGGGTAATCGCGGGCAGGTCCAGGTTCCATCGCGGGGCCGCGGCGTCACCGCCGTGCGGTCCGGTGCCGGTGACCACGGTCCCGGCGACCAGGAGCAGGAAGCCCACCACGACCAGTCCGATGCTCACCGCGTGCAGCATGGGCCCCACGGCCAGTTGGGGCTTGCCCTCGGGCTCCTGGAGGCGTACGTACAGCGCCACGGTGATGAAGACCATCACCATGGACAGCAGGAAGTGGGTGGCCACCGCGGCCGGGTGCAGGTTGCTCCAGACGGTGATGCCGCCGACCACGGCCTGACCCATGACACCGAACGGGATGATCGCCGCCATGACGAAGAGGTCGCGTCGGCGCGGGATCATGCGGGCGACGGCGATGAGCGTGATCACGCCGACCGCCAGGACCAGGAAGGTCAGCGTGCGGTTGCCGAACTCGATGGCGGCGTTGAAGGCGGCGTGCCCGGTGTCGATCGGTACGAAGCTGTCCGGGGTGCACTGCGGCCACTCGGAGCATCCCAGGCCCGAGGAGGTGACTCGCACGGTCGCGCCGGTGACGGCGATCCCGGCGTTGACGGCGATGTTGCCCAGCGCCCAGACGCGCAGCGACTTCTGGGTCGGGTTCCAGATACTGCGGGCCAGCAGGACCAGGGCCAGGACGCCCACGGCGGCCAGGGCGATCTGCCAACCCCAGAAGGGGACGCCGAGGAGCACGATGTCCTCGAATTCGTCCGCAGCGAGCGGTGAGAGAGCGTGGGTGACCGTCGCCGCGGAGGTCGGGGATGCAAACATACGACAGACTGTAGTACACGCGCGGCCGTTCCCTGACGCGCCCCTGCCACACGTCGCCACCTGCGAGGACGACACCCGCTCCGAACGCGGGAGGGGTCCCGGAGCGCGCTCCGGGACCCCCTCGGCCGGGCCGTTCGGCCAGGCTGCTCTTCCTACCAGCCGCTGTTCTGCGCGATGCACTGGTTGAGCAGGTTCAGGTTGAGGTTGAGCAGACCGAGGGACTGCTGCTCCTGGACACACTGCTGGTAGACCGACGTGCCGGCGGAAGCGGCCCCGGCCCCCAGCCCGAGCAGGCTGGCGGTGAAGAACAGGGTCAGGGCGAGCTTGGCGGCGATACGCATGGGTGTTCCCTTCGAATGCGAGTGCTCAGGAATGGGTCGGCCGTCCCGCAGGCAACGATTGCCTGACCCGGGCGGGGGGAAACGCGACCCGCGCGAGGTTTGCCCGCCCTGTGGCGTTGTGCTGCCCAGCTGATGGTCGGGGAGGCGGAGCCATGGTGTCCCGTTGTCCAGTCCCGTTCGCTCCTTGGTCCGGTCGCGGACCGGGGCGCGCAGGAACCCACCTTCAACCTTCACCTCCCTCGAAGTTCGGCCCGCGTTCTCGCGCAGGAACCCCCTGTCCCTCTCGGCGTGGACCGCCGCACGTGGCATGCCATCCTTCAGGTGCGGGAGCGCACTAACATTGCGCCTTCGGCTGCCAAACACCACGCGAACGATCCCGACGTCTGTGTGGAGTCAATGAGAAGGGGTGCCTCGATGCCCGAACCGGGCCACATGCAGATCGGTGAGGTGGCCGAACGTACTGGCCTGTCCCTGAGGACCATCCGCTACTACGGTGAGGTCGGTCTGGTCGAACCCTCGGCTCGATCGCGTGGGGGCTTTCGTCTCTACACCCAGGAGGACGTGGACCGGCTCAACCTCATCAAGCGGATGAAGCCGTTGGAGTTCAGCCTGGAGGAGACCCGCGAACTGCTGGAGACCTTCGACCGGCTGGGAGCTGCGCAGACCCCGGCCCAAGACCGGGAAGCCCTGAGCGAGCGGCTCGACGCCTTCGAAGCGGCTGTCGTCGCCCGTTGTCACGCCCTGCGGAAGCAGCTTGCCATGGCCGAGGAGTTCGCCGGGCGACTGCGTGAGCAACGAGCCAGGGCCAACACCCCCGTCTGAGGCCCGGTACCCGTCAGGAGCGGCCGTCACGACGCTGTTACCGGTCATGGGAGGGCAGGATGCGCAGGTCATCCGGGAGGCGGAGAGGTAGCGGATCCTCGTGCTCGCCGCCCGCGCCAGCGCTGGCGACGGTAAGCCGAAGCTGACCGGGGATTCTGCTCTGCGCGCCGTCGCGACCTCCTGCGCAGGCGGTTCCAGGTCCGGGTGTTCTGCCTTGCTGGGCCGCCTGGGTACGGCGGCCTCCGCTGCCTGTGATGGTTGTCTCAGTCGCTCTGCGTGATTCCAACCCTCACGTAACTGTAAGTTTGGCTCGGGTTGGTCCCGTGCACCGAGCCCGAACCTCCGCATGCCTCCCGGCTCGCCTTCGGGGACGAAACCGGGCACGCGGCGACGAAGCCGCGCTCCGGGGCACCATCGGTGCCGCACCGCAGACCCGGGTGCCCCGCCGCGGCCCCGCGCCGGGTTCAGCGGCGCCCCCGCGCCGTCGCCGTACCTCCTGACGTGAACAACGCATCTCCTGACGTGAACAACGCGGTCCTCGACGCGGGCTGCCCGGACCAGATGGGTTCCATGAGTCTGTTGAAGACCCGCCGAGGGTCGCTGAAGTCCAAGATCCCCAGCGCGGCCCAGATCCGCGCTGACGTCATGGCCGGACTGGTCGTGGCCCTGGCGCTGATCCCCGAGGCGATCGCCTTCTCCCTGATCGCCGGTGTCGACCCCCGGGTGGGCCTGTACGCCTCCTTCGTCATGGCCGTGTCCATCGCCTTCCTGGGCGGGCGTCCGGCGATGATCTCCGCCGCCACCGGTGCCATGGCCCTGGTGGCCGCGCCCCTGTCCATCGAGTACGGGGTCGACTACCTCATCGCGGCCACCCTCATGGCCGGTGTGATCCAGATCGTTCTGGGCCTGCTGGGCGTGTCCAAGCTGATGCGGTTCGTACCGCCCAGCGTGATGACCGGGTTCATCAACGCCCTGGCCATCCTCATCTTCCTGGCCCAACTGCCGCACCTGGCCGGGGTCGGAGTGCCCATCTACGCGATGGTCGCGATCGGGCTGGCCATCATCTTCGGCCTGCCGCTGATCACCAAGGCCGTGCCTGCCCCGCTGGTGGCCATCGTCGTGCTGACGGTCGGCGCGCTCGCGATGGGCATCCCCGCGCGCACCGTGGGCGACATGGGCGAGCTGCCCGACACGTTCCCGGTCCCGCTGATCCCGAACGTGCCGGTCAACGCCGAGACCTTCCTGCTGATCCTGCCCTACGCCATCACCCTGGCGCTGGTGGGGCTGATGGAGTCGCTGATGACCGCCAAGGTCGTCGACGACCAGACCGAGACCAGCTCTAACCACGCCCGTGAGGCCCGCGGGCAGGGCATCGCCAACATCCTGGTCGGCTGCTTCGGCGGTATGGCCGGCTGCGCGATGATCGGCCAGACCATGATCAACATCAAGTCCGGTGCCCGCACCCGGATCTCGACCTTCCTGGCCGGGGTTTTCCTGCTCATCCTGTGCGTGGGACTGGGCGACATCGTCGGGATGATCCCGATCGCCGCACTGGTGGCGGTCATGTTCTTCGTGGCGATCGTGACCTTCGACTGGCACAGCATCGCGCCCAAGACGGTCAAGCGCATGCCCTGGACCGAGACCCTGGTCATGGTCGTCACCGTGGCCGTGGTGGTCTGGACCCACAACCTGGCCCTGGGCGTGATCGTGGGTGTGATCGTGTCGATGGTGCTCTTCGCCCGCAAGGCCGCCATGCAGGCCGACGTGACCAGTGTCCTGGACCCCGAGGGCGGTACCCGGGTGTACTCGGTCAACGGTGAGGTCTTCTTCGCCTCCACCGGTGAGCTGGTGCAGCGCTTCGACTACGCCGAGGAAGGGCTGAGCAAGGTCGTGGTGGACATGGCCGGGGCCCACGTGTGGGACTCCTCGGCGGTGGCCGCGCTGGACCAGGTCTCGGAGCACTTCCGCAGGCACGGCGTGCAGGTGGAGATCACCGGCCTCAACGAGCCCAGCGAGCGCCTGCACAAGGAGCTGACGGGCAGCACGGCCGGCGGTCACTGAACCTCGGGAAACAGGAGCGGGGCCGCCGGATGTGCTACTCCGGCGGTCCCGCCGTCTTGAGACGCCCACTGAAGCGACCGGAGCGGGTAGGGTGCCGCGCGGGCCAGTACCCGCTCCACCTGTCGCCGAGGGTGTACCTCAGCCCTCCGGGCCCGCGCCCGTACGCCCCTGGTGGCCGACGCCGTCCTGTGCTCGAAGGCGCTCCTCGCGTTTGGCCGCGCCGCGGGTCGCGCCCGCGCTCGCGGTGATCACACAGGCCACCGCAAACCACTGCCACAGGGTCAACAGCTCGCCCAGCAGCACCAGCCCCACCATGGCGGCGGCCGCGGGCTGGAGGCTCATCAGCACTCCGAACACCCTCGGCGGCATCCGGCGCAGCGCGTTCAGTTCCAGCGTGTAGGGCACCACGGAGGAGAGCACGCCCACGGCCAGGCCGAACAGCAGCAGCCGCCAGTCCAGCAGGGCCGCACCGCCCTCGGCGATCCCGGCCGGAGCCATCACCACCACGCCCACCACGCTGGCGATGGCCAGACCGGAGGCCCCGCTGAACCGCTGCCCGGTGGCGGCGCTCAACAGGATGTACCCGGCCCAGGCGACGGCGGCCAGTACGGCGAACAGCACGCCCACCGGGTCGAGTTCAGCGAATTCCACGCCCAGCGCGACCACGCCGAGCCCGGCCAGTCCGGCCCACAGCAGGTCGATGCGGCGGCGCGAACCGAGGATCGCGATGGCCAGCGGCCCCAGGTACTCGATGGTCACCGCGATACCGAGCGGGATGCGCGCGAAGGCCTGGTAGATGAAGTAGTTCATCGAGGCCAGGGCGAGGCCGTAGCCGATGACCACCATCCAGTCGGCGCGGCTGCGGGCCTTCAGCGCGGGCCGTACCAGCAGGACCAGGAGCACCGCCGAGGTGACCAGGCGCAGCCACACCACCGCGGCCGGGGGCAGGGCGTCGAACAGGTTCTTGGCCACGCCCGCGCCGGTCTGCACGGAGACGATGCTGACCATCACCAGCCAGACCGGGGGCAGGGACCCCAACGCGGCGCTGGGGGAGAGGGTGCTCGTCGAGCCGGTCCGGGATCTCATGATCAGTCATCCTACGTTTTGTGGCGCCCTCTCCGTCTCGCCGCTGTCCGCCTCGCCCCCGTCGCCCCGGTCGCCGGGAACGGCCACCTCGATCTTCGGCTGGGACACCAGCGCCAGCAGGAGCAACAGCCAGGCAACTGCCACCACACCCGGCTGCAGCAGCGTCATGACCAAGCCGATCACCGTCAGGTCGGCCTGCCCGGTGAGGACCTGCGCACCGATCCACAGGAAGGGCAGCGCCGCCGCGAACAGGTTCACCGCCAGCGCGGCCCAGGCCAGTCCGGAGCGGGCGGGCCGCCGCCAGAGCAGGAGAGCCCCGCCCGCCACGAACAGGAACAGGGGCGGGCCGAGATAGCGCACGACGATGAACCAGGGCACTCCGATGGTTTCCATGGCGGCACAGCCTATCGAGAGCGCTCGCGGCCGGACCCACGGGGAAGGCTCCGGGAAACGCCCCGGGAAACAGGGAGGTGCTCAGAGAACAAGGGCCCTCAGGAAACCCCGAACGTGCGATAAGCATGGCAAGTGGTGTGAAATGGTGCGAGTCCTTAGTCCCACGGAAGCCCCGTCCCCCACAGGAGAGCCCCCGCCATGTCCCGGTCCCGACGCAGAGCCCCGCGAGCCGCCGCCACGGAGTCGTACGTTCCCCGGTGGCCGGTCCTGGCCGGTGCGACCGCCCTGGTCCTGGTAGTAGGTCTCGGCGGGTACGTCGCGGGGGTGCTCGTCGCCGAGACCGAGGCCGAGCCCGAGGAGATGACCGTGGTCTCGGGCATCCTCGTCCAGCCCCCGGGCGCCCCCGAGGAGGAACCGGAACCCGAGGAGCCCGAGGAGCCCGAGGAGGAAGAGGAGACCCATCCCGCCGAGCTCGACCCCGAGCTGACCTACGTCCTCCAGAACGTGCACGGCGACCGGGTCGCCGACGTCGCCGGCGGCTCCGACCAGAACGGCGCCCACATCCACCTGTGGGACCGTCACGACGAGGGCCACCAGCAGTGGCGGTTCGTCCACGTGGAAGACGACTTCTACGAGATCGTCGGGGTGGGCAGCGGCAAACTGCTGGAGATCCCCGCCGACGAGGAGGCCCAACCCGGTTCGGCGCTGCTCACCAGGACCGGCCAGCACAACCAGCACTGGCGGGTGGTGGAGCTCGGCCCGGGCCACGTCCGCCTGCTCAACCGCGCCACCGGCCAGGCCCTGGAGGGCCAGGGCGGCGGACCCGACAACGGCACCCTGGTCGCCCAGGGCGAGGACGGCGGCCACGCCCACCAGCAGTGGCGCCTGATCCCACTGGACGCGGAAGCCGCCGAAGAGGACGAGTAGCCGGAGGAACCACAAGCGCGAGGGTGACGCCCGGGGAGGCGAGGGATGACACCCGCCGCCCCGCTGCTACCCTCGCTCGCATGTTCTCCCCCTGTGCGTAGAGCGACGCCCCCGACCGCGGCCAGGCCCTGAGCCCCGCGGTCCTTCGGCGTCCACGCACATCCGCGGCGTTGACCACGCGCGCCGCCCTCCTGACGGAGAACACCCATGCCCTCGCCCGACCGGGCGCCGACCTACCGTGCCGTCCTGCGCGTCACGGGGGTCCCCCGTTTCCTCACCCCCGCCATGCTGGGCCGCCTGTCCTACGGGATGGTCTCGCTCGCCCTGATCCTGGCCGTCGTCCACACCACCGGCTCCTACGCCCGCGTCGGGCTGGTGATGGGCCTGTTCGGCCTCACCGTCGCGGTCCTGTCGCCGCTGCGGGCCTTGCTGATCGACCGCCACGGCCTGCTGCGGGCCCTCCTCCCGATGGCCCTCCTGCACGCGTCGGCCCTGCTGGGTCTGGCCGCCGCCTCCTGGAACCCCGGGGCGCATCTCGGGTCCCTGGTCGCCCTGGCCTCGGTCGCCGGGGCCTGCGCGCCCCCGCTCGGACCGGTCACCCGCAGCGTGTGGAGCCACCTCATCACCGACCGCGAACTCCTCCAACGGGCCTACAGCCTGGACACCGTCACCGAGGAGCTCATCTTCTTCACCGGGCCACTGCTCCTGGGCGCCCTGATGTGGGTGTGGCCGCCCTCCGCAGGGCTGGCGCTCGGCGCGGTCCTGGTCGTGTCCGGGACCGTCGGCCTGGTGACCTCGGCCGCCGCCCGCTCCATGGCCGCCGCCCGCACCGGGACCGGTTCCGCCACCGAACCCGCTCCGAAACCTGATCCGGGCGGGGGGCGGGCGCACGACCCGCACCCGACCGCGCGCGGGGGCTTCCTGTCCGCCGTCGCGATCTCCGGCGCCGCCGGTCTCACCCTGGGCTCGGCCGTACTGCTGAACGTCGCCTTCGCCGAGCAGCGGGGCGCGGTCGAGGCCGTCGTCCTGGTGGAGTCCGCCCAGACCGCGGGTAGCGCCCTTGGCGGGCTGGCCTACGGCGCCGTCGCCTGGCGGACCGGCACCCGCACCAGGCTGGCGCTGCTCGGGCTGGCACTGGGCGGGGGCGTGGCCGCGGCCGCCCTGGTGTCCGGGGTCCCGGTCCTGGTGGCGCTGCTGTTCGTGATCGGGGTGTTCGGCGCGCCCCTGCTCACCACCGCCTACCTGCTCGCCGACGAGTCGGTGGCCCCCGGTTACCGGACCCGGGCCGGAAACTGGGTGAACACCGCCTACAACGCGGGTTCGACGGTGGGCGGCGCGGGCGTGGGCCTGTTCCTCACCGTCGCCCCGCCGAGCGCGGGCTACCCCCTGATCGGTGCGGTGCTCGTACTGGTGGCCGTGACCGTACTGCTCACCGCGAGGCGCACCACCACACCCCGGTTCAGGAGGTCAGTACTCAGGACGGCAACAGGAGGGAGCGCACCGTCCGCCACGACGTCTCGTCGGCGGCGTTGAGCAGGCCGACCCGGTCGTCGTCGGGCCGGTAGGGGTCGCCTTCCAGGCGGAGGGCGGCCCCGCCCGCCTCGCTCAGCAGCAGCCCGCCGGGGGCGTGGTCCCAGGGCAGCGTGCGGTTGAACAGCACGAAGTCCAGCTCGCCCTCGGCCAGCCGGGGATAGTCCACCCCGGCGCAGTACGCGCCCGCGCCCACCTCGGCGAACTCCGGGGTCACCGCGGTCACGTGTTCGCGCTGTCTGGGCGACAGGAATCGGGAGAGCACGGCTCCGCGCATCCGGGCCGGTTCGGCGGGCGCGGGTTCGCGGCGCAGGCGGGTCCCGTCGCGCCAGGCACCCGACCCCAGTTCGGCGGTGTAGACGGTGCCCTCGGTGGGGCGCAGGATCCAGGAGGCGACGGTCCGCCCTTCCCGGACCAGGGCCGCCATGACCGCGAACTCCCGCTCGCCCCGGGTGAAGTTCTTGGTGCCGTCCACGGGGTCGACCAGCCAGGCCGCGGGTTCGTTCCGCAGGGCCCGGACCAGCTCGGGGTCGGCGGCGGTCGCCTCCTCACCCACCACGGGGACGTCGAGCAGATCCCGCAGGCGCGGACTGATGATGGCCTCGGCCTCGCGGTCGGCGACGGTGACGATCTCCCCGGGTGACTTCTCCGAGACCTCGTCCTCGCGCAGGGTCTGGAAGTGGGGGAGGACCGCGGTGTCGGCGGCCTCGCGGAGGATCTCGGTCACCGCGTCGAAATCGATCGTCATGAACGACAGCGTAGAGACCCGGCCGCCGTGATCCGCGCTCAGGGCAGCAGCAGTGAACGTGCTCTGTCCCATGTCCGCTGGTCCGCGGCGTCCAGCAGGAGTCGTTCGTCCTGGTCAGGCCGGTAGGGGATGCCCTCGGGCCGGAGGCTGAGCCCGCCCGCCTCGCTCAGCAGCAGCCCGCCGGGGGCGTGGTCCCAGGGCATGGGTTGGGAGAACAGCATGAAGTCCAGACCGCCCTCCGCGAGCCGCGGGTAGTCCACCCCCGCACATCCGGCGCCCCCGCCCAGTTCGGCGAACTCGGCGGCCACGGCCTCCACCCGATCGCGCTCGGCGGGGGAGAAGAAGCGGCGCTGGACCGCGCCCCGCAGCTCGCTCGTCTTCTCGGGCGCGGGTTCGCGGTGCAGGCGGGTCCCGTCGCGCCAGGCGCCCGATCCCAGCTCGGCGGTGTAGACGGTGCCCTCGATCGGGTGCAGGATCCAGGAGGCCACGGCCCGACCTTCGCGGACCAGGGCCGCCATGACCGCGAACGCGGTGCTGCCCCGGGTGAAGTTCTTGGTGCCGTCCACGGGGTCGACCAGCCAGGCCGCGGGTTCGTTCCGCAGGGCTCTGACCAGGTCGGGGGTGGCTGAGGCGGCCTCCTCGCCTACCACGGGCACGTCGAGGAGATCCCGTAACCGCAGACCGATGATGGCCTCGGCCTCGCGGTCGGCGACGGTGACGATCTCCCCGGGCGACTTCTCCGAGACCTCGTCCTCGCGCAGGGTCTGGAATCGGGGGAGGACCGCGGTGTCGGCGGCCTCGCGGAGAATCTCGGTCACCGCGTCGATGTCGATCGTCATGACCGACACCCTAGACCTGAGCGGTGACGCCGTATCTTAGCGGTCACCGCGGACCCGGGCGGTCACTCCCAGCGGAACAGGCGGGAGGCCAGGAAACCGCAGACCACCGTCCACACGGCCAGTACCACGAAGACGCCAGGGCCCGGCAGGGTGCCGTAGGCGAGCACGTCGCGCAGGCCCGAGCTGAGCGCGGTGATCGGCAGGAGCGACACCGCCTGCTCCATCGGCCCCGGGAAACTGCTGGTGGGGAACAGGACCCCGCCCAGGCCGAGCATCAGCACGTACACCAGGTTGGCCCCGGCCAGGGTCGCCTCGGCGCGCAGGGTGCCCGCCATCAGCAGCGCCAGCGAACTGAACGCCGCGGTGGCCAGCAGAACCAGAGCGAGCACCGCGAGCACACCGGCCGGTTCCAGCGACGGCGACCAGCCCAGGAGGAGCGCCACCGCGCACAGCACCGCCACCTGGATGGCCTGCACCCCCAGCACGGCGAGGGTCTTGGCGGCGAGCAGCCCGAACCGGGACAGCGGGGTCGCGCCCAGGCGCTTGAGCACCCCGTAACGCCGCTCGAACCCGGTGCCGATGGCCAGGCCGGTGAAGGAGGTGGACATGATCGCCAGGGCCAGGACACCGGGCGTCAGCGCGTCCACGCGTGCGCCCTCGCCCACGTCCAGGACGTTGACGAGGCTGAATCCCACCAGGAGCAGGACGGGGATGACCATGGTGAGCAGGAACTGCTCGCCGTGGCGCAGCATGACCCGCAGTTCCATCCGGGCCTGGGCGGCGATCATGCGCCACATCGGGGCGGCGCCGGGCGCCGGGATGAACAGGCTCGCGTCGAGGGCGGGTGTCGGGGCGTCGGTGACGGCCGCGCGGGCCGTCCCGGAGGTGTGCTCGGTCATCAGTCGCGCAGTTCCCGGCCTGTGGTTTCGAGGAAGACGTCTTCGAGGGTACGCCGCCGCACGCGCAGGTCCTCCGCCAGCACACCGGAGGAGGCGCACCAGGCGGTGACGGTGGCCAGGAACTCCGGGCCCAGGGCGTCGGGCTCGTCGGCGGCGACGGCGTACTCGTGCCGCCCGCCCGCGGCGGTGGCCAGTACGCGGCTCCCGGCCGGCAGAGCCGCTTCCAGGGCCTCGGCGTCCAGCGGGACGTCGGTGTTGAAGCGGACCTCGCGGCGGCCCTGGGTGAGTTCGGCGGGGGTGCCCTCGACCACCACGGAACCGCGGTCGATGATGACCACGTGGTCGGCGAGCCGCTCGGCCTCCTCCATGTAGTGCGTGGTCAGGATCACCGCCACGCCCGCCTCGCGCAGGGCCGAGACCAGGTCCCATGCGGCCATGCGCGCCTGCGGGTCCAGTCCGGCGGTGGGCTCGTCGAGGAAGACCAGTTCGGGGCGGCCGATCACGGCGCAGGCCAGGGACAGGCGTTGCTGCTGGCCGCCGGACAGGCGGCGGAAGGGGGTCTGCGCGGCGGAGGCCAGGCCCAGGCGGTCCAGGAGGACGTCGGGGTCGATCGGGCTGGCGTGGAAGGACGCCATCAGCCGGAGCCACTCGGCGGTCCGGGCCCCCGTCGGCACACCGCCGGACTGCGGCATGACGCCCACACGGGGCTTGAGCTCGGTGGCGTCGGAGACCGGGTCGAGCCCCAGGACCCGCACCTTTCCGCCGTCCGCGTGGCGGAAGCCCTCGCAGATCTCGATGATGCTGGTCTTGCCCGCGCCGTTGGGGCCGAGCAGGGCGGTCACCGCGCCGCGGCGCGCGGTGAACGTGAGGCCGGTGACGGCCGTGGTGGCGCCGTAGCGCTTGACCAGGTCGACGACCTCGACGGCGGGTGTGTCCATGGGGCCTGAGTTTACGTGCGCCGCGGTGCCGGGCTTCACCGCCCCGCCTCAACGCGGACAGTCGTGTTCGTGTGTGGACCGAACGTCCTGATCCGGATGAGGCGGAACACGGGGGTTCTTTTTTCTCCGGCGGTGGAAGAATGGTGCGCCGTGTCTGGTTGTGATCGGGTGGCGCACGGTTGCCGGAGGTGCGCGGTTCCGTTCGGATTCCGGTCCGCCGCGCCCGAGCCGTATCAGCGTTGCCTCCGTGGGTTCCTCCAACGGAATGGCCGAATGGTGGTACGTCCATCCCACTGGCTGAGAACTCGAAAAAGGTTCGGGCAGCCGTAAAACGGTTCTCCTGTGTCACATCCAGATGAAGGCCCAGGTTAGGCAAGCCTGACCTTCGTGACGAAGCGCATGAATCCGGGTTTGCCATGGTGGACTTATTTAGGACACACTGATGTTGTCTAAACCAGGAGCCGATGGACGAACGGGAGGGGGTCGCCGTGACTGACGTGTCGAGCGCACCCCGACCCCTGAGCGGGCCCGACCACGGAACCCGTGCCCGCGTCGCCCGCCTCATCCTGGAGAAGGGCCCGATCACCGCGTCCTCCCTGGGAGAGCGGCTCGGACTCACCCCGGCGGCCATCCGCCGCCACCTCGACAACCTGACCAGCGAGGGCATGGTCGAAGCCCGCGACGCACGGCCCACGCACGGCCGCCGTCGCCGGGGTCGCCCCGCCCGCGTCTTCGCCATCACCGAAGCCGGGCGTGACGCCTTCGTCCACGCCTATGACGACCTCGCCTCCAACGCCCTGCGCTTCCTTGCGCGGACCGCTGGTCCCGAGGCCGTCAGCGAATTCGCGCAGAGTCAGGTAGCCGACCTGGAGCGGCGCTACAAGCCCCTGCTGGACGCCGTTCCCCAGGAACAGCGGGTCCGGTTGCTGGCCGAGGCGCTCTCCAACGACGGCTACGCCGCCACCGCGGGCCAGGCGCCCGCACCCGGAGGCGGCGACCAGCTGTGCCAACACCACTGCCCCGTCGCGCACGTGGCCGCCGAGTTCCCGCAACTCTGTGAGGCCGAGATCGAGGCCTTCGCGCGGCTTCTGGGCACCCCGGTGCGCAGGTTGGCCACCATCGCCCACGGCGACGGTGTGTGCACCACGCACGTCACCCCACGGGGGGACGGGGCGAGCGGGGAGGACGGCACCCCCGCGTCCATGAAGGCCATCCGCCAGCGGGCGGGCGGCTCAGTTCACCAAAAGGACGTCTGAGTCCAGGAGGAGTCCGCGCATGACTTCTGTCGCGCACCCCGAGCTCGAAGGGCTCGGAACATACGAGTACGGCTGGGCCGACTCCGACGCCGCTGGGGCCACGGCCCGCCGCGGTATCAACGAAGACGTTGTTCGGGACATCTCGGACAAGAAGAGCGAGCCGGAGTGGATGACCAAGCTCCGCCTCAAGTCGCTGAAGCTCTTCGACAAGAAGCCCATGCCCGACTGGGGCGCGGACCTGTCCAAGATCGACTTCGACAACATCAAGTACTTCGTGCGGTCCACGGAGAAGCAGGCCACCTCCTGGGAGGACCTGCCCGAGGACATCAAGAACACCTACGACCGCCTGGGCATCCCCGAGGCGGAGAAGCAGCGCCTGGTCTCCGGCGTCGCCGCCCAGTACGAGTCCGAGGTCGTCTACCACCAGATCCGTGAGGACCTGGAGGAGCAGGGTGTCATCTTCCTGGACACCGACACGGCTCTCAAGGAGCACCCGGAGATCTTCGAGGAGTACTTCGGCTCCGTCATCCCGGCCGGTGACAACAAGTTCTCCGCGCTGAACACCGCCGTGTGGAGTGGTGGATCCTTCATCTACGTTCCCAAGAACGTGCACGTGGAGATCCCGCTCCAGGCCTACTTCCGGATCAACACCGAGAACATGGGCCAGTTCGAGCGGACGCTGATCATCGTCGACGAGGGCGCCTACGTCCACTACGTCGAAGGTTGCACCGCGCCGATCTACAAGTCGGACTCGCTGCACTCCGCGGTCGTCGAGATCATCGTCAAGAAGAACGCGCGCTGCCGTTACACGACCATCCAGAACTGGTCGAACAACGTCTTCAACCTGGTCACCAAGCGCGCCATCGCCGAAGAGGGCGCGACCATGGAGTGGGTCGACGGCAACATCGGCTCCCAGGTCACCATGAAGTACCCGGCCGTCTACCTGATGGGCGAGCACGCCAAGGGTGAGACCCTGTCCATCGCCTTCGCGGGCGAGGGCCAGCACCAGGACACCGGCGCCAAGATGGTGCACTGCGCGCCCAACACCTCTTCCAAGGTCGTCTCCAAGTCGGTGGCGCGCGGCGGCGGCCGCTCCTCCTACCGCGGCCTGATCCAGGTCCAGGAGGGCGCGCACAGCGCCAAGTCCTCGGTCGAGTGTGACGCGCTGCTGATCGACACGATCAGCCGCTCGGACACCTACCCCTACAACGACCTGCGCGAGGACGACACCGAGCTCGCGCACGAGGCCACCGTCTCCAAGGTCAGCGAGGACCAGCTCTTCTACCTGATGAGCCGGGGGATGGGCGAAGAAGAGGCCATGGCCATGGTCGTTCGAGGTTTTGTGGAGCCCATCGCACGGGAGCTCCCGATGGAGTACGCACTGGAGCTCAACCGTCTGATCGAGCTCCAGATGGAAGGATCGGTGGGATAAGTTGACGACCGCGAACACAGAGCCCAAGGCGCACAGTCACGGGCTGGGGCAGATCCCTGTCTCCAAGCTCGACACGCACGGCTCCAAGGACGTGGACGCCTTCCCCGTGCCCAACGGCCGTGAGGAGGAGTGGCGCTTCACCCCGCTGCGCCGCCTCAAGGGCCTGCACGACTGGAAGGGCACCGCCGACGGTACCGACGAGGTCACCGTGGACGCCCCCGAGGGCGTCACCGTCGAGCAGGTCGGCCGCGGCGACGAGCGTCTGGGCAGGGCGGGCCTTCCCGTCAACCGCGTGATCGCCCAGGCCTACACCTCCTTCGAGCAGGCCACCGTCGTCACCGTGCCGCAGTCGCTGGCCGCCGACAAGGCGATCCGGATCGACCGCAAGGCGCTCGGCGGCACCTCCTTCGAGCAGCTGGTCATCGACGTCAAGCCGCTGGCCGAGGCCACCGTGATCATCAGCAACACCGGTACCGGTGTGCGCGCGGGCAGCCTCGACGTCCACGTCGGTGAGGGCGCCAAGCTCACCCTGGTCAGCCTCCAGGAGTGGGACCACGACGCCGTCGACGTCAGCCAGCACAACGCGCGCATCGGCAAGGACGCCAGCCTGAAGTCGATCGTCATCACCCTGGGCGGTGACGTGGTCCGGCTCTCCCCGCGCGTGTCCTACGAGGAGCGCGGCGGCAACGCCGAGCTGTACGGCCTGTACTTCGCCGGCAAGGGCCAGCACCACGAGCACCGCTCGCTGATCGACCACAACGTGTCCAACACCCGCTCCCGGGTGGACTACAAGGGCGCGCTGAGCGGCTCCGGCGCCCGCGCGGTGTGGATCGGTGACGTGATCATCGGCGAGGGCACCACCGGTACGGACTCCTACGAGAACAACCGGAACCTCCAGCTCACCGACGACACCCGCGTGGACTCGGTGCCCAACCTGGAGATCTTCACCGGTGAGGTCGCCGGCGCCGGTCACGCCAGCGCCAGCGGTCGTCTCGACGACATCCACCTCTTCTACCTGCGCTCGCGCGGTATCCCGGAGGAGGAGGCCCGTCGCCTCATCATCCGTGGTTACTTCCTGGACATCGTCAACCGCATCGACGACGAGGAACTGCGCGACCACGTTATGGAGAAGGTCGAGCGGAAACTCGCCACGCATGAGTGAGCAGGGCGGTTGGACCAAGGTCGCCGAGCTCGACGAGATCCCCGAGGAGGGGGTCCTGGGGATCGAGACCGACGACGAGACACCCATCGCGCTGGTGCGCACCGAGGGCGAGGTCTACGCGCTGCGGGACGTGTGCTCGCACGCGGAGGTCCGCCTCTCCGAGGGCGAGGTCGAGGACGGCACCATCGAGTGCTGGCTGCACGGCTCCTGCTTCGACCTGAGCTCGGGGGCGCCGATCAACCCGCCCGCCACCCAGCCGGTCCCCACCTACGACGTGAAGATCGACGGCGACGACGTGCTCGTGTCGCTGGATGAGAAGAATTCCTGAGGCCTGAAATGACGAAGTTCGAAATCCGCGGTCTGCGCGCCGACGTCCTCATCAACGAGGACGAGCGGCAGGAGATCCTCAAGGGCGTTGACCTCACCATCAACTCCGGTGAGACCCACGCCATCATGGGCCCGAACGGCTCCGGCAAGTCCACCCTCGCCTACGCGATCGCCGGCCACCCGCGCTACGAGGTCACCGAGGGCGAGGTCCTCCTCGACGGCGAGAACGTCCTCGAGATGGAGGTGGACGAGCGGGCCCGCGCCGGCGTCTTCCTCGCCATGCAGTACCCGGTCGAGGTTCCGGGCGTGTCCATGTCCAACTTCCTGCGCAGCTCCGTCAGCGCGGTGCGCGGCGAGGCCCCCAAGCTCCGCCAGTTCTCCAAGGAGCTCCAGGGCGCGATGAAGAACCTGTCCATCGACACGTCCTTCGCCGCCCGCGGCGTCAACGAGGGCTTCTCCGGCGGTGAGAAGAAGCGCCACGAGATCCTCCAGCTGGAGCTGCTCAAGCCGAAGATCGCCGTTCTGGACGAGACCGACTCCGGTCTGGACGTCGACGCGCTCAAGGTCGTCTCCGAGGGCATCAACCGCGCCCAGGAGGCCAACGGCCTCGGCGTCATGCTGATCACGCACTACACCCGCATCCTCAAGTACGTGCAGCCCGACTTCGTGCACGTCTTCTCCGGCGGCCGCATCGCCGAGTCCGGCGGCAAGGAACTGGCCGACGTGCTGGAGGCCGACGGCTACGAGCGGTTCGTGAAGGCGGGCGCGTAACCATGACCCTCCGCGAGCTCGGTCAGCCCGACACTGGCCTGCTCAATGTCGCGGCGATCCGGGAGGACTTCCCGATCCTCTCCCGGACCGTCCGCGACGAGCGTCCGTTGGTGTACCTCGACTCCGGGGCGACCTCGCAGAAACCGCGCCAGGTGCTGGACGCCGAGCGCGAGTTCTACGAACGCCACAACGCGGCGGTGCACCGTGGGGCGCACCAGCTCGCGGAGGAGGCCACCGACGCCTACGAGTCAGCCCGGGAGACCATCGCCCGGTTCATCGGCGCCGACGCCGACGAGGTGGTGTTCACCAAGAACGCCACCGAGGCGGTGAACCTGGTCGCGTACGCGATGAGCAACGCGGCCACGGCCGACGACAAGCTGCGTAGTTTCCAGGTCGGTCCCGGCGACGAGATCGTCGTGACCGAGATGGAGCACCACGCCAACCTCGTGCCCTGGCAGCAGCTGTGCCAGCGCACCGGCGCGACGCTGCGCTGGTTCCCGGTGACCGAAGAGGGCCGACTGGACCTTTCGGGCATCGAGGATCTGGTCAACGAGCGCACCAGGCTGGTGGCCTTCGCGCACCAGTCCAACGTGCTCGGCACCGTGAACCCGGTCGGCGCTATCACCGCCCGGGCCCGCGAGGTCGGCGCGATGGTGCTGCTGGACGCCTGCCAGTCGGTGCCGCACATGCCGGTGGACGTCCGCGAGCTGGACGTCGACTTCCTGGCCTTCTCCGGACACAAGATGCTCGGTCCCAACGGGATCGGCGTGCTCTGGGGGCGCCGGGAGCTGCTGGCCGCCATGCCGCCGTTCATCAGCGGTGGTTCGATGATCGGCGTGGTGCACATGAGCCACTCCACCTGGGCGGACCCGCCGCAGCGCTTCGAGGCCGGGGTGCCGATGGCCCCGCAGGCCGTCGGTCTGGCCGCGGCCTGTGACTACCTCTCCGAGGTGGGTATGGACCGGGTCGCCGCGCACGAGCACACGCTCACCGAGTACGCCCTCAAGCACGTGGGCGCGATCGAGGGCGTGCGGATCGTGGGCCCGACCGAGGCCGTGGACCGCGGTGGCGCGGTGTCGTTCGTGGTGGACGACATCCACCCGCACGACCTGGGACAGGTCCTGGACGACAAGGGCGTCGAGGTCCGGGTGGGTCACCACTGCGCCTGGCCGCTGCACCGTAAGCTCGGTATCGTCGCGACCACGCGCGCGTCCTTCTACCTCTACAACACGATTGAGGACGTGGACACGCTCGTGGAGGCCATCCGGGCCGCCCAGAGGTTCTTCGGAACCAGGGCCTAGTACGAGGATTCTGCCTGACCATGCAGTTGGACGCGATGTACCAGGAGATCATCCTGGACCACTATCGGAACCCGCACCACAAGGGGCTGCGGGATCCGCACAACGCCGAGGCGCACCACATCAACCCCACCTGTGGGGACGAGGTGACACTCCGGGTCGCGCTGACCCCCGCACCCGGTTCGGAGCTGGACGAGAAGGCCGTCGTCAGCGATGTCTCCTACGAGGGGATGGGCTGCTCGATCAGCCAGGCCAGCACCTCGGTGCTCACCGACCTCCTGATCGGGAAGTCGGTGGCCGAGGGTATGCAGACCCTGGACGCGTTCACCGAGTTGATGCAGTCCAAGGGCAAGGGCGAGCCGGACGAGGACGTGCTGGAGGACGCCGTGGCGTTCGTCGGCGTGTCCAAGTACCCGGCTCGGATCAAGTGCGCCCTTTTGGGGTGGATGGCCTGGAAGGACGCGGTGTCGCAGTCCTTGGAGAAGGAAGGCGCCTGAATGAGTGACAACGAGACCACGACGACCGACGAGAAGGCCGAGAGCGTCGAGTCCGCCGAGACCGTCGACAAGGCCGCGGCCGCCCCGCTCACCCCTGAGCAGGAGGCGCTGGCCGAGGAGATCGGCGAGGCCCTCAAGGACGTGATCGACCCCGAGCTCGGCGTGAACATCGTCGACCTGGGTCTGGTCTACGGGGTGAACCACGACGCCACGTCGATCACCCTGGACATGACCCTGACCAGCGCGGCCTGCCCGCTGACCGACGTGATCGAGGACCAGGCCAACAGCGCCCTGGACGAGTTCGAGCGCGAGGTCAAGATCAACTGGGTCTGGATGCCGCCGTGGGGTCCGGACAAGATCACCGACGACGGTCGGGACCAGCTGCGCATGCTGGGCTTCAACGTCTGATCGTCTGGATCACGCTCTCTGGCCTGCATATCCGCAGGTCAGAGAGCTTTTTTCTGCATCGGAACGCCTCGTTCGGACGCTGTCTGGATTGCCATCGAGCATGCCTCGGCTCGATCCGGATGATGTGATCCCCACATAGTGATTCAGTCATCATGTGATTCTAGGGTGACCGGAGGTGCTCCGGGTGGGCGCACGTTACTCACACTGTGCGGGATATTGCGCGGTACTGTGCGGGACTCTCCAGCGGCCGACGCTACTCATCGTCGACCAGCTTGGCTGCCTGGGCGAGGCCGTTGAGGTCGGAGGCATCGGTGTAGTAGAGGTTGGCGACTTTGGTCGAGTGGCCGAACTGGGAGTTGAGTACCGCCTCAGATACCTGACCCACGAAGAACGAGCGCAACGTCGTGCGCCACAAGTGCGAGCGCTGCTCTTCGAACAGTGCGATCCTGGTCGCCTTGGCCATGCGCATGTAGAGCTTCCGGCACACCTCACCGCACCTCTGTCGATGCCAGGGTTTCAGAGGATCCATCGGCGCACCGACGATGAACCCTTCGCCACCCTGCTCATCACGGCGCTTGAGGAGTCGCTCGGTCACCCGTTGATCAAGGACCAGGACGACACGCGGGTGGTCGCCCTTAGCCACGTGCTCCGGTACGTCGATGC
The DNA here is from genome assembly GCF_024134545.1 of Nocardiopsis exhalans. Classification (GTDB taxonomy): domain Bacteria; phylum Actinomycetota; class Actinomycetes; order Streptosporangiales; family Streptosporangiaceae; genus Nocardiopsis; species Nocardiopsis exhalans. The sequence goes on along the minus strand of NZ_CP099837.1, from coordinate 5,079,087 downwards.
TCAGGACCCCGTTGCCGGAAACGTGCGCCATGGACCAGTCGACCAGACGAGCCTCGCTCTGCCGTAGCCCGGTGGTCGCCTGAAGCAGGGTCATGTCGATGCTGGTGCGGAAGGTGGCGACCTGGAGCTCAGGGCGCCATATCCACCCGTGCTTCTTGTGCGAAACCGGCCAGTCGGTGGGATCGGCATCGAGGAGCCACTGCAGCGTGAGCTCGTACTCCTGGCGCATGAGAGCTCGACCCCCGCGCTTCCTCTGCGGCCTCTGAACGCCGGTCAGGTCGGTCAGACTTGCTTCCGTCACGGGGTTGAAGTCCATCATCCCGTCGCGAACGAGGCGCTTAGCGATGTACTTGTTCCACACCGTGCGGCACGACTTCGCCGTGGACAGGCCGTGTAGCTGGGCGATCTCTGTGAAGGTCTCCTCGAGGGCTCGAGGGGTCGTGCCCGACCCGATGGTGTGCCGGTTGAACCCATGCTGGTGGCGCTTGCCCTTGCTCTTGCACTTCGCGCAGTCTCCGAGGAGGAACCGCAGCCCCGCCTCGTATTTCGCCCGGCTCAGGTCCTCGAGCTTGGCCTTCTCGAGTGCCGGCCGGGTCACCTTGTTGATGTAGTCCGACAGCTGGTCTGACAGACGCCAGGTGCCGCCGCCCGTGCGCAACAGCTCCTCGGCCTTACGCTTCGCCTTGCGCCGGGTCTCACCCTTGGTCGCGCCGTAGGAATCCTTCCGCACCTTGCGTCCATCGCGATGGACCAGCGTCCAGGTCATCCGATACGTACCATCGGCCAGCTGTCTCGGGGTCGAGCGTTCGGCAGTGTGCTCCCCTGGAGCCAGCTTGCTTGTCGTCGCGCGTGTCATTGGGTCAGTGTAAACATCGGCTGCTGTCGCCTCTGCATGGGCCACGCATGACGCATAATCACCAATGAGCGCTTATCTGAATCACGTATAGCTCACTACATGAGTGGTCTATCAATCATGATTCGGATAGACTGTCCGACGTGTGCACCGGAGTGGATCGGTGCCAAAGACGAAAGAGAGAACCTACGATGCCCACTGCAGCGGGTCGGTCCACCACGGGCCGGTCCACCACGAGCCGACGTACGACCTCCGTGAGAATCGACCCTGCTGCCCTGTCTACCGAAGAAGCCGCACACTACACCGGGTTCTCGTATGGAACACTGAAGAAGTGGCGCGTGACCGGTGATGGTCCGGCCTATGTCCGCATCGGATCGCGCGTCGTCTATCTCATCGACGATCTCGACACATGGTTGCGCGAGCACCGCGTCGCTTAACAACACCTCGCCCGCGACATTGACGAAGCCCCTGGCCGCTCTGCTCCGGGGGCTTCCCACATGCCGGGTCGACGCTCGTCGCTGTGTCCGTCAAGGGGAGGGCCGACACGATGACCTGCATCCAGTGCTCCATCAACTTTCGTCTGAGACTGTGAGTGCTCGGCTTACCGCAGATCAGACACAGTGTGAATCCCGATGAACCCCCAGTTCAGTCGAGGATTCTCAGGCAAGCAATGCCCAAGTGGTACAAGTGGTACACGATCTCTGAGGCAATTAGAGCAGCAAGTACTGCCTGTGTCGATAGAGGCGGGGGTGGATTAGATAGTCATGTGTATAGTCTTTGGTTCAGCTTTGGCTTCCGGGCGTGGGCGCGAGTCCTGGAGCGATTGCATCAGAGCTGACCCCCGCCACCTCGACAAACAAGGACGAAAACCATGAAGACCCCCAGGGCCGCCGTACGGACCAGGGCCACCGCCGTCAGTGCTGTCCTGGTCGGTCTCAGCCTCTCCCTCACCGCCTGCTCGGGCGGCGGTGTGCTCGACGGCACCTACTACGCCGAGGACGTCAACGGCACGTCCAACCTCGGCCAGCTGGTTGTCGACGGCGACGACGTCACGCACAACGAGTACAAGTGCGACGCGGTCTACACCAAGGCCGACGTCGAGTCGACGGGCCAGTTCAGCGACGACCATTCGCAGATCTCTTGGATCACCATCGGCGACGATCAGCGCAATGAGCGCACCGGGACCGAGACGTTGAGCATGACCGACGATACGATCACTCTCGGCGACACGACCTACGTTCGCGTGGACAGCGACGCCGGCAAGGCCATGCTCGACAAACATCGGGCCGAAGAGTGCGACTGACACCGCCAGCGACGATGAAGGCCCCGTGAGTCCAGCTTGAGTTCTAGTGGTCGTTGCAACACCCCATCTCTGAAGGGGTGCGATGGACGACTTCGAGTTCAAGGCCCGCAAGATCCGATCACCACAGGGACGCAAGAAGCTCCAAAACGAGCGTGCGGCGTATCTTGCTCTGGTGACCAAGGGATACAGCACCAGCGAGGCGTGTCGAATCGTCGGAATCAACCGCAAGACCGGTTACCGGTGGCGGTTCGGCGTCACCAAGACCAGGACCGGGCGCAAGGCCAACCAGCCTCCGGCCCGGCCTGGTCCCCTCCCCTCCACCTCCGAGCGAGGCCGCTACCTATCCCAGAACGAGCGGCTCCACATCGCTGACCTGCACCGCGAGGGCAAGACCGTGCGAGCGATCGCCACTGAACTGGGCCGCAACCCCTCCACCATCAGCCGGGAGATCCGCCGCAACCGCTCCTACTACGCCGCATCCAGGGTCCACGCCTACCGGCCCTACGCCGCCCAGGCCCGTGCCGAGGCCCGCCGGCCTCGACCCAAGCCCTCCGCGTTCGCCCTGCACCCCGAGCTGCGCACCCGGGTCCAGGAGCTGCTCGACACAAGATGGAGCCCGGAGCAGATCAGCCGTAGGCTCAAACGGGACTTCCCCGATCGGCCGGAGCTGCACGTGTGTCACGAGACGATCTACCGAGCGCTCTATGTCCAAGGCCGCGGCCAGTTGCGTCGCGAGCTGGCCGGAGCGCTGCGCACCGGCCGAGCCGTGCGCAAGCCTCGCCGCCGTGCTCAGCAACGCCAGCCGCGCTTCACCGCGCCCATGGTGATGATCAGCGAGCGCCCGCCCGAGGCCGCTGACCGGGCCATTCCTGGCCACTGGGAGGGCGATCTGATCATCGGTGCTGACGGTGCTTCGGCGATCGGCACCCTGGTCGAGCGCTCGACCCGCTATACGCTGCTGGTCCACCTGGAACAGGGCCGTCGTTCCGACTATGTGCGTGATGCCCTGGCCCAGACCATGGCGACGCTGCCTGCCCATCTGCGCAGGTCGCTGACTTGGGATCAGGGCGCGGAGATGGGACGCCACCACGAGTTCACCCTGGCCACCGATATCCCCGTCTACTTCTGCGATCCGGCCAGCCCTTGGCAGCGCGGCTCCAACGAGAACACGAACGGCCTGCTCAGGCAGTACTTTCCCAAGAGCACGGACCTAGCGGTCCACTCCCGGGAACACCTGGAGGCGGTGGCCGTCGAGCTCAACGGTCGCCCACGCAAGACGCTCGACTGGGATACCCCAGCCGAGCGTCTGGCTAAGCTCCTTACGGCGAGCAACTGACTTCACGTGTTGCGACGACTGTTGGAATTCGCCCAGCGCTCACGGGGCCTCTTCTTTCTTCACACCTCCTCATCTGTCCCCCGCAGCCGCTCGGCCTTGTACTCTTCGATCGTCTCCGGAGGCCGACCGTAGCGCGGTGCCCAGGCGGCGACGAAGTCGATGACCGACCACTCCGCCTGCCTGGCCCACCGCGAGCGGGCGACGAGAAATAGGGCCAGGCCCGCCGTCGCCGCGTTCACCAAGGCCCACGCCACGGACAGGACAAGGAGAAGCGCCGGCACTGCCGTCAACTCGCCGCGCAGGCCGAGCACCGCCAGGCCGAGGAGACCGGCGAGATGGGCGAGGAGTCCGGCCAGACAGCCCTCGAGACATCGATCGAAAACCGACAGCGCCCCCGGCTCGTCCCGTGAGCGCAGTCCGCGCACTGCCCGGCGCAGCAGGGCGACGGTGGCCACGACGGCCACGACCCCCAGGCCGATCTCCCGCAGGCCCGCCAGCCACCACGGCGCCGAGCGCCACCAGCCGCGGGGGAACTCGTTACGTAGTCCCGTCCTCAAGCCCATCGCACCTCCTGACAGCAGGCAGGGAAGGTGGTCTTATCGACCGCCTCCCCTGCCGGACGAGACCTCATCCGATCGGCTCCTACGAGCCGTCCGGCCGCTTGACCGGCTTCGGGCGCTCCGCGATCTTGCGGGCCCCGGGCTGTGAACTGGTCCTCTGGCCGGGGCCCGCCTCGACCTTCGAGTCCCTGGTTTTCGGCGAGCCCTGCGCCCCCGAGCCGGACGGGCTCGAGTACCGATGCGAGAACCCGTTGCCTCTGGGAGCGCCGCCGCCGGTGCTCGGCCCGCCGATCACCGTGGGACCGGCGTTCGACGGTGCCTTCGGCGTCGCGGCCGCGGGCACGGTTGATGCAGCGGGGGTCGGACCGGCTGGCAGCGGGATCGCCCCGCCGGGGCTTCTCGGGCTCTGCGGAACCGGCTTCAGGCCCGGGGTCCCTGCCTGGCCCCCGGGTCCGGCCTGCACGTCGAACCGCGTCGGAACCGATGTACCGTCGCTCCTGCTGCCCGAACGGGGCGTCGATCGGGTCTGCTGGTCGCCGGGGTTCGAGCCGGAGAAGTTCGTCTGACCTGCGCCGGGCTCGACGCCCTTCGGCCCGCGGCCTCCAGGACGGTTGGGGACGACCTCGCCCTGGGCGCCCCGACCCTGGCCGCCGGGCACCTGCTGACCTGGGTCCGAGCCCGCGACGTCGCCGGTCGTCACGCCGCCGCCAGGGATCTCGACCTTCTGCTGGTCCTTCGCGTCGAAGCCCAGCCTCGACAGGCCTCCTTGCCGATCAACACCATCGGCCGCAGCCCTGTCCTCCTGCGCCGATCCCGGAGGCGCGCCAGCCAGCTGCAGCGGTCCTCCCCTCCTGCTCTGCCCCGGCTGACCGGCCGAGCCTTGCTCGTTGGACGACTCCTTCGGCGAGGACTTCGGCCCGTTGAAGGTGCCCGGGCCGCCCTGAGGTGATCTCCTGCCCCCGGGGCCCTGCTCCCCGGGACCGGACTGGCCTGACCCGAGAGCTTTGGTATTGCCGCCCTTGAGCTGGGCGTTGCTCGGGATTCCGCCGACGTTGGGCTTGTTCTTGCCCCCTCCGCCGGGGCCGGGCTGGCCGCTGCCGTTGGGCTTCGTCAGCCCGCCGAGCTTGCCGCCGGTGGCCTGGGCGAGCTTGTTGCCCGCCGCCATGCCCGCACCGGCGCCGAGGCCCCCGGCCGCGGCCTGCATGGCCCCGCCCTGTCTCGCCTTCGGAGCGGTGTCGGTCTCCAGGAACTTGTCGACGAGCTTCGTCACGGCCTCGTCCAGGGCCTGGAGCACGGTTTTGCGCACGCGCAGGAGGATGAACGTCACGGCGATGATGAGCAGCGTCGACAGGAAGGTGAGGAGGACCACCGCCACCGGGCCCAGACCGAGGTTGGACAGGAGCCCGTTCTCGGTCACGAGGTTCGTCAGCGGCCCCGAGGCGATCGCCGGCACGCCCATGATCAGTCGTGCGACGAGCTGATAGAGGAAGATCGTGAGGATGACCTCGAGGATCATCGCCACCGAGTAGATGATCACTTTACTGATCGCCGCGATCGCGCCCAAAGTGGCGAACGGGATCGCCGCGATCAGCGAGAAGGTCCGCTTGAGTGCGCCGATGACCATGCCGAAGGCGTACCAGATGCCCAGCAGACAGACGCTGCCCAGTAGCGTGACGGTATTGGCCCAGTACATGAAAGAGGCCGGTCCCGAGCCGACCTGGCTCACCGAGGAGTGGTTCTCGCGCACGAGACCCGACATCGCGTTCTCCGAGCTGAACGAAGTGAGGCTTTCCGAGGAGAACGAACTGTTGAGGTAGTTGTACATCGACAGGGGCGACATGCTGCACTGCGCCGGGTCGCCGTTGTCGGTCGTGACCATGAAGCCGCAGTCCTTGGCCGAGTCCTCCTGATTCTTCGTCGTGAACGTCCGCACGCCGTCGGAGACCTCCGACTGCAGGCCCTCACCCTGGGTCGAGATCATCGGGGCCTCGGAGGCCTGCGGGTCGTCCTCGTCACCGAATTTCTCGACGTCGCCGTAGCTGGCCGTGTTGGTGAACCAGTCCTCCTTGATGTCCTCATCGGCGTTCTCCGACAGCCAGCTCTTCACACCCGACTCGAAGTTCGAGGCTGGCGTCTCCTGCCCGCTGATGTAGCGGTTGAGGATGTCCAGCGTCGTGGCCACCTGCTGCCACGAGCCCGGCTCTTCCTGGGTCAGGTCGACGTTCGAGGCGCCCGTCCACGCGTCCTTCGCATTGCTGGACACACCTCCGGCGTCCCAGCCGGCGTCGCGGTAGACCGGGTGGGAGGCGATGTTGATCGCCAGCGCCGAGGTCCGCGCCGACATCGTCGACTTCGGGTCGGCCTGCCCCTTGTCCGCGTTCCAGCCGATGGTCGCATCCTCGGGCACGAGAAGCCGGGAGTTCATCGCCCAGGCGTCGAAGTCGACGTAATTGGACAGGACCACCTGGGTGGCACCGGCCGAGGCGTCGACGCCGGATTCGGAGAAGCCGTCGAGGACGGCGGTGTACATCGATCCGAAGACGGGCAGGCCGAAGCCGAGAAAGAGCAAACGCACGACGAACTTCTTGATCGCCGAGCCGCGGTCCATCTTCTTGAACAGCACGAGGCCGATGAGAAGGAAGCCGAGGAAGAGCGGGACGAGGAAGTTCCACGACAGGTCCACGAGCACGCCGTACCACTCGCCGATGAAGTTGGCCACACCCGACAGGGCCCCAGGAGGTCCGCAGTCCCCGCCCTCACAATTGTTGAGCATCCCGTCGGCCAGGCCCTGCTGGTAGCCCCCGCTCGTCCCTTCGGCCGTGGTCACGTCGGCGACGGCCGTGTAGAACCATGCGAAGGGGTTGAGGAACTTGAGCAGCTCGATGAAGGCGAAGAAGAGTCCCGATATGAGCAGGGACACGCCATAGCAGAACCACACCACCGATCCCGCGAAGCCACCGATGATGTCGCCGATGACTCCGCTCGACATCGAGTCGAAGCCCAGGTCCTTGTTGACCGCCCCGAACTGGCCGTAGGCCAGGAAGGCGTCACCCCCCTTGCCCAGCGTCTCGTGCGTGATCGTCTGCGTTGAACCCGACAGTCCGGCCGAGAGCCAGCGTTTGAACTGTGAGACCGTCGGGTCGCCGTAGCCGAGCAGGGAGCCCGCAGCCCCCGGCTCGGACTCCGCGATGTCCCCCCACGCTCCGCCGAGGCTCTCGCCGGGCTCGTTGGAGTTGGAGAAGTAGCCTGCGCCGTTGGACGCGAGCTGGTACAGGCTGTAGTTGTCCTCGTCTTCGGAAGCGTTGTCGTTGGCCAGAGCCGTGGTGCTCCCCAAGAGCCCGATCAGGAGGGGGGTCACGAGCATGACGAGGAGCACGCCGACGACCCTGCTCCACCTCGGCCGGAGCAGGACGCCGCCGAACCCCCCTCGCACGCGCGTGATCGCCGTGCCCAACCGTTCCATCGCGTCCCCTCGGTTCATTTCTTGGCCAGCTTCGTTCGCTTGCCCCTCTTCGTCGTGCCACGGCGCGGGGCCTTCTTGGCGAGCCCCGCGGCCGGCTTCACCTTTCGATCCTCAGCCGGTCCGTCATTCGAGTCATCGTCCAAATCATCATTTTTCTTGTTGCCCAATGATGTGAGATTCGCGCCCGGAGTAGGTTCGTCGTCGAGGATCTGGGCCATCCGCTCGGCCTCCTCGGCCCGGGCCGCCTCGAGGCGGACCTTGCGCCGCTGGGCCTCCCGGTAGGGGTTGATCCCCAGGGCCAGGTCGAGGTGGAAGACGACGTTTGTCACGCCGCGGCGCAGGTACGACAAGCTCTCGCCGCGAGTCGTGATGAGGTTGGCGAGGTCGCGGGGGATCTGCTGGGCCAGCTGCTTCTGATACTCGAGCACCGTTGAGTCGCGCATCGGCCCGAGCACGGTGTAGTCGGCGGCGTCGAACTTGTTGAACTTCGAGTCCGAGAGCATCTTGTCGACGTCGTTGTAGCTGTAGACGACGCGCCCTCCCCGGTCGAAGAGGTGCTCGAACTGCTCGGTGATGTACGTCTTCACCCGGTCGTCAATGAGGTCGGCTCCATGGATGATCACGGTGTCGCCCACGCCGAGCTCAGCCACGGCGAAGCCGACGATGTTGACCAACTGGGCCATGGCCACGCCGCGCCCGCGCGTCATCAGCCGCGAGAAGTCATAGAGCACCCGGCGGGCGTCGCGGATCCCGTCAATCGCGGCAGCCGTGGTGTTGTTGAACAGGTCGCCGTTGGTCGAGAGCATCGTCTGGCCGATGGTCTGGAGCAGGTTGAGCGCCCGGAGCTGGTCGGGGTCGCTCTTGTCCGAGGCCAGCAAACGCTTGTGCGCCATGTCGAGGTAAGACACGAACAGCTGCAGCTTCGGCACATGCGCGTGGTTAATGCCGACCACACGTAGCTTCTTGCGCATGTGCTGGGCGTTCTCGCGCCACATGCCCTGGTCGATGTAGAAGTCCGTGGCGATTCGCTCGAGATTGCCCCGGATGATCGAGGTCACTGCCCCATCCGAGGACTCGTAGAGCTGCTCGAACATGAGCTTGAGCTTCTCCATGTGCGTGGAGAAGATCGCCAGCTCGTCCTTCTCCTCGCCGAACATCTCGAACATGTTCACGTCGCCGGAGTTGAGGTCGACGCGGGCGGTCAGGCGCTCGAACGTCGGCCCGAGCTTGTCCATCTTGGCCCCGTCGAGGACGAGGTGGACGACGCGGCCGTTGTCGAGCATCGTCGACTGAGACAGCTTCGAGCACCACATGTTCGACACCCGCTCGCGGTCGAGGTACTCCGACAGCGTGGGGTCGGCGATGACGACGTGGTGGGCGTAGTTGTTGACACCCATGAGCACGGCCGAGGAATTGACGTCACCGACCATGAACCCGACGTATTCGCCGTCCTTGTCGTTGAGCCCGTTGGTCACCAGCGAGTAGGAGCCAGCGAACTCGGTCGAGGTGTAGTGGAAGCCCTTGCCGCGCTTCTTGTCGTTGTTCTTGAACAGGCTCGATAGCTCCTGGCGCTGCTCGCCGACGTAGGCCGCGGCTTTGAGCGTGCCGAAGCGGTCGATGTAGAGGCGCGTGATGCGCTCAATGGTGTCCTCGAGGGTCTCCAGGTCCGGTGCCTTGAGGAAGAGGCGGTTGTGCACGTGCAGGTAGGCCGCTCCGTCCTGGAGCTCGCCGATGATCGCCTCGCGGTCGGCCGAGGCCTTGGCGGCCTTGCGTTTTGACGAGGTCGTGCCCGAGGCTTCCTGCTCGCTGGTCTCGAGAGAGTCGAGCTTCTCCGACTGCTTGGTGTACTGGTCGACCCACTTGTCGTCCTTACGCACGACCTGCTCGAGCACGACCGCCGTGACCCGCTCGTCGAGCCCCGACGGGATCCTGTCGATGCCCCAGAACGGGGCGAAGGCGTCGTGCGAGGCGTCGTCGTGGAAGTAGCCGAGGACGCAGGCGACCGAGGAGTCGACCTCGAAGTAGTCCGAGCGGAAGAAGAGGCGCTCCTTGGGCTTGAGCGCCATGAGGTGCGGGTAAAAAAAGTAGGATCCGGCCAGTTGCCGCTCTTCCTGCCGTCGGGCCCACCAGCCGAGCAAGCCGCGCCGAGTGGCGGTCGTCATCTGGGGCTCGGGCCCCTCAACCGGTCCGCTCTGCTCGGTCTCGGGCTTGGTACCGTTCGAGATACCCAGGTGCTTCCTGTTCTTCATCATCAGCGCCATGGTTCGTCCGCATCCTTACTTCGTCGTCTCGTTGGGGAGGAGGAAGCTCACTCAGGTCACGGTGGGGTTGAGCTGATCATCGATGCCGGAGTAGAAGACCCGCAGCATCGGCTGGGTCTCTTCGCGATCGAGCATCGTGGCCTCCTTGATCATCAGATCGCTGTTCTCTACCTCGGCCCGAAGGATCGTGTGCCCGCGACGCAACGCATCCTCGCTCTTGCCCTTGAGCAGCAGGTACTGGTGAATTGATGCGAACTTGCCACCGACGTGCTGGGTGAGGATGTCGTACTGCTCGTTCTGCAGCTCGATGAGATCGGGGTCCCGGACCTCCAAGGCCCGGTTGCGTCGCTCGAGATTCGCCACCTGGTGGTAGATCCGCTGCGGTTCCTTCGTCGTGATGAAGACGTGCTCGCAGGTCGTCTCGACCTTCTTCCAGAAGTCGTCGTTGCGCTTGAGGATCCCGACACGGTCCTCGTCGAAGAGCAGGTAGCTCGCTGACCCGACGACGAGGTAGACCTGTCCCTGCCCACCGTCGGAGTAGTAGATCCGGCCGTCCTTGTCGATCGATTCGATGCCGACAATCGAGTAGAAGCCCGATGGGTTCGAGTCCCGCCTGGTGAAGACCCGGCGCGCAGACTTCGGCAGGTAGGCCAGCAGCGGCGGCACGGTTGTGATCCGCAGCTCCTCGGTCTTGGTCAGCTGACCCATGTAGAGGACGAAGACAACCGACCACAAGACGAAGAGCGCGATGAACTTCGCGCCGGAGTCGGCGATGAAGGTCGAGGTCGCGCACCAGGCGACGACGATACTCCCGCCGAGGAAGAAGCCGATCTGTTTGATCGGCATCGGCCGCATCTGCCAGCTGTTGCCGCCGAGACCGATCTCATGATCCGGCAAGCCCTTGGCCAGGCTGACCGGGACCTTGTACGCACTCTTGACTTCAGGCATGCCGCGCACCCACTCCCGCCGTCGGCTCAGTGATCGTTCGCATCCGCCCGCTCACCTCTCCATCATGCATTACTCGATCATTGTAATGACTTCATAGATGAATGATCTATAGGGAAACCGTATCGTATCGACTGGTGATTGATAGCGATTTGTGGATCATCGAAACGAGTTTGGCCGCCTGGACGAGTCGTCCGGGCGGCCAGCAGCCTCGAGCGGTCACTAGATCAGACGCGCGCCTTCGCCCGCGGCTTGGACTTCTTGTCGTCGAAGTGGGGGACGATCCGCTTGGCCTTCGCGTCCCAGCTCACCTTCGCGGGAAAGGTCTTGCCGTTCTTGGAGACGAAGCCGTCGAGCTCGAGGATCTCACCGGCCTCCAAGGCCTGCTTCTCGTCCTCGGAGAACGAACGTTTGCACCAAGCCTCGGGGCGGTCGGGGACCTCGAGCTGGAAGCCGACGTAGCGTCGGCCCTTGAACTCGCTGACCCCGAGCCTGCCCTTGGCCGAGAAGGACTTGCCAGCCTTGGACGTCGCCTCGAAGGCGATCTCCTCACCGGCCAGCAGGCGGCCGATCTCGTCATCGGTGAACTCGTGGCCGGCCCAGACCTTCTTGAACGAGACCTTCTTCGCCCCGTCGGGGGCGGCGGCCCACACGCCCTCGGCGCGGGCGGACACCTCGGTCTTGGCCAGGCCGAGCGTCGCACGCATGGCATCAGCGTTCCTCGTCATCACCTCGATGTCCTCGCGGACCCAGTCGGCGACCCGGGTCAGCAGTTGGTCGGGATCAGCGCTGCCCTCGGCGACGGCGCGCATGTCGGCGTAGATCTGCTCGGTCAGCGACAGGTCGCCGATGCGGGTGCCAGGCAACAGCAGCCAGCTCATCTCGCCAGCCGAGGCCAGGGTGAGCTTCTTGCCCTTCTCGACCAGCAGCGGGTTCTTCGCCTTGGCGTTGGTGACCTCGGAGTAGGTGCTCGTCCGCGTTGCGCCGGTGCCGACGTCCCTCTTCTCGAGCTGCTTCATCAGCCACTTCATGCTCGGGTGCTCCGGGCGCTTGTTCGCGCCCTCGTGCACGTACGGCTCGGCGCCGGTGCCCAGGCCATGAGCGGACTCGTTCTCGTCGCTGGCCGTATCCTCGTCCCCGGCGTCGGGGTCGAAGACCAACTTCCAGCCCATCTTCTTCGGCACGTTGGCGAGGCCTTTGAAGTCGGGGTACTTCTCGACGTGGCCCTTGTGCTGTTCGTACTCGTAGTCAGCGGCAAGCATGGCCAGATAGTTCTTCGCCAGCGTTTGATAGATGAGGCGGCCGACGGTCCCGAAACGCTGCTCGACGTCATCGAGGGAGGAGGGCACATTCGGGCCGGGGCGGTTCGCGCCGTGCGCGCCGACCGGCTTGACGTGGGTTTTCCTCGGCTCGCGGTGGGTTAGGTGCTTGGTATCCACGCCCGCCACCGCGGCGATCCGGTCGGCCAACGGCGCGAGCTCGGCGTGCTGCTGCGGGGTGATCGTCTTGTCCTCGGTGCGCGGGTAGGACACGACCTGCTGCTCGTACATCGCCTGGTAGGTCTTGAGCGTGAGCTGGGCCTTCACACCCTTGTTCACGAGCATCGACGACAGCGCCGCGAGGTCGAGCAGCTTCGGGGGAGCCGTCCGTCTCATCTCCACGCTGTCCCTGATGACCGGCGATGCGGTGTACTCCTGCGGCACTTGGTCGGCCCTGTCGAAGCGCGGCTCGTCCGGGTTGGTGTAGACAACGGCGTTCTCGTCGCGGAAGCGGTTCTGGAAGAACGGCTGCTTCACGTAGTCGTTGTAGGCCTTGAGCTGGTCACCGACGAGCTTGACCATCGCCGACTTCAGCCGCCCCTGGCGCAGAACCGTGTCCTGGCCGGACTGGCGGGCCATGATCGTCGCCGCCCGCGACCACTGCATCGAGGCGAAGTCGAACATTGAGCGGAAGCGGGCCTTCTTGAACGCCGGGTGCTCGTACACCGACTGCACCGGCCGGCGGTCCTTGAACGCCTGCTGCAGGGACTTCTCCGACTCGTCGGTGAAGTGCAGCCGCGAGATCTTCTTGCCGGTCAGCCCTAGCTCGACGAGCGCGTTGATGGCGATGGCGTCGCCCTCGCCCGACTCGTCCCAGTCCGTGGCGATGGCGATCTCCTCGCAGCCCGACAGGGCCTGCTTGACGTTGTTGCGGACCTGGGCGGTGTCCTTGATCGGTTCGTTGGCCCAGGAAAAGTCGCGGAGATCCCAAGGGAGGTTGGTCAGGTCCCAGTTCTTGTACTTGCCAGCCAGCGACGGGTCGACCATCTTGTCCGGGGCGACGAACTCGTAGAGGTGCCCCCTGGCGTGGGCGATGACGTACTGCTCGCCATCGAAAGTGCCCTTCGTCCCGCCCCACGCCTTGCTCCCGTTGCGCGCCGCAGACGGCTTCTCCATCAAAATCCCGACAGTCATGCTGCCTCCTGTCGAATAGATGACTCACTCACCAGTTCGAGTCTATCTGATGGATGACTAAGAGTAGTGATTAAAAGACGAATCAATGCATGGGTGAAAGTGAAGAAGAGTCCAGGGGGTGGGCCCGGGACTCTTCTTCACTGCCGCCGCGTCCGGCGCGGTTTGGTGCCCGTTGACGGCGATGACGCTGGCAGTGGACTGCCGGGCGGTCGTGGACGAGTGCTCGCCAAGCCAGTGCAGGACCACGGTGCCGTTGCTGAACTCGCAGCCAGTAGTGAACCCGGCCCGTGCCGGAAAACCCGGATGGGTCCGCGTGCCAAAGACGCACGAAACACCTCATCGGAACAGCACTGCTCCTGCGACGAAGCTGGCACCGGCGGCGAGATTAGTCGTCGGTATCATGCTCCCGCCCTCAGCCGCCCATCGTCCTCGCCCGGTGGCCAGCTGGGGAAGGCTATGCGTCTCAATTTGGCGATCCTGCTGCGCTGTCATCGGAGCTGGTCGTCCTCGGGCACCGTTTCGATGGTCTCGAGTAGCGCGTTCCACAACGGGTGGGTCGTGTCCCCCGCGAGGCCTTCATGCATACGGTCGAACAGTCATCCTGCTGTCCTCTCGGGAGGGTTCGCGCCCTCGCCAGTCCTCGTCTCGCCTCTGTCGACCGCCGTCGGGTGGCAGGGCCCGTTCGGGTTCGGTCAGGTGCTTGAGTCCGTTCCCATTTGGAAGGACGAGTGATAGGTATTTCAAATGGGAACGTACAGAGGCGCAATGATTGACCCCATGTCGACGGGGGTTCCCGAATCAGCTGTGGTCGTAGGCATGGCCATCGTGGGGATCGCATTCGGCGTGTGGTTCATCCATGCCAAGAACCCGATCATCGAGGTGCTCGCCGGGGTCTGCGCTGCGGTCATGGTGATGGTGGCCGCGTACCGCACGGTGACCGGGGTCTGGCCGCCTGCGGAGACCGCAGATGCCACGGTGGGTGTGAGCCTGCTGGTCATGGTGATCTGGGTGGCGTTGGACCGGCTTCGGAAACGAAACAAGGCAACTGCGGATGCTGACAGTGAGCCGTTTTCATCTTGAAGGTGCAGTTCACAGCCCCTTACTGGTCTCTCCAGGCCTCTTCTGAACAGCAAGAAGCCCCTGGTAGAGGAGTTAACGACCAAGAAAACCAGCACCAGGGGCTTCTTGCTGTTCTACCCTGCCGCGCTGGCGTTGTCACGCCGCACCCTCAACCTCGCCACCCGCACCATCCGTGCCCACCGCAAGCAGACCCACTCCCGGTGGTGACGCCTGACCCCAGCTTGGGCCCTACCGGTCGGCGACCGTGTCACCGTGCTGACCCACGGCAGCGCCGGGTGGGCGTCGCTGTACCGCCCGGTCACCGAGCCCTTCCCCAGGTGTCCTCGACCGCTATCACCCTCCCCCGACGTGGTCGGCGAACACGCTGACGGGCTGGTGGTGCTACCCGGGTTGGACTTCGACGTGGGGCGGGCAGTGACGTAGGTACGCCCTAGCTGTATTGACCTGACAAGACGCCGGCGCCGAGGTGGCGTTGACCGTGTACGAGCACGGCGCCCCCGGACAACACCAGGTGGCCCGCATTCTGCTGCGCTGGGCCGGGGGTTCACCGGGCTGGGTTCGGTTCCATCACGGCTTGGGCCACCGCGTTCGGCGGGGGAGCGGATCCGTCGCGGATGTCGCTCACCTCGAGCATCAGGTCGCCCTGGTCCCAGACCAGCACGGCCAGGCCCTGGTTGCGGTGGGCTCGGTGTGGCCGGTGCGCCCAGTGGGGTGTGGTCTCCACCAGCAGATGCGCCAGCTCCGCTGCTGTGCCGGGCCACCACTGCCGGATACTCCCTCCCAGGTCGCGCAGGTAGCGGGCGCCGTCAACCGTGAACCCGCCCAGCAGCCCGTGCTGCCCCTCGTCGCCTTGATGTAGGCGGGCGTGGCACCAGGTGTAGGCCCGCCAGGGCTGTGGCACGCCCACCGAGGTGGCCAGGCCCTGGTCCCAGGCTGCGCTCTGGGCGTGGGACAGCTCGGCCAGGGCGGCGGTGGCCTGCGGGGTGAACCCGTCCACGAGCCGCTGTAGGGGCTGGTCGGCGTGCGGGTTGATCGGCCCGGCCCAGAAGGTGCCGGTGCGGGTCGTCTCCGCCAGGGGCGCGAGCACTCCTGTCAGCCACGCCTCCACAGCATCGGCGGGAGCGGGCGGCAGGGCCAGTGCGAAGTCCTGGAAGAGCGGTTTTCCCGGGCGCGGCGGGGGGACCGGGGCGAGCCCGTGGGCGTGGTGACCGGTCAGGTTCTCAGGAAAGGCGAGCTGGGCGCTGATGCGCTCACGGGCCAGGTCCACACGGACGAGGTGACCCAGCGTCGGGGGCTCGTGTAGCGGGGTCGGGGAGTCGGCGAAGGCGTAGCGGACCAGGGCGGTGTCGACGGTGAAGGGCATCGTGGTCTCCGTTCAAGGGAGCAACAAAGCTCTGCCCGGGTGTGGGCGGAGCAGGCGGACCCCTCGAAGGGACAATGATGAGCGCCACCAGCGTTGGCGCTGGAGCGGTGCGACAACGCAGTCGGTGCCGCAAACCTTGAGCGTACCCCCGGCTGGGGACAGAACACGGTCGGCCAAGGCCGGGGACGCCGTCCCCTGGTGGCCGCGAACTCGAGCGCGGGGCGGTCCTAGGGTGGGTTGCATGGTCTATCCCCTCGCGATCTCCTGCCCTGTGTGCGGCGCAGGTGTGCAGCACCTGTGCCTGACCCCCTCCCACGCGGTGCGCCGCATCGCGCACCCGCGCCGGACGCTAGCCGCGGTCGCCGTCGACATCGTCACGGCCCTGGCCCCCAGAATCCCGGCCGTTGAGCGGTGGCCTCTGGCCCAACGCCTAGTCACCGCCTCCGACCACACCACCACCCCGGTCGAGCCTTCCACCGGCGCGCGCCTGGACCTGGAGGCGGCCCGTGTCGAGCTTGAGACCACCGCACAGGTGCTGGAGCAGCTGCGCGCCCGCGCGGCCTCGGGCCCCGGGGGTGTGAGCGTGCTCGGTCTGGTGGAGCAGGTGGCCAAGGCCCGCGACAGGGCTCAGCACCTGGCCGCGGTCCTCACCGAGGCCTGCCGGGAACAGCGGGTGCGCGAGCTGGTGGGGGCGGGGGCCTCGGCGGCCGAGGTCGACCGCGCGCTGCGGGTGCTGCGTGCCGAGCGGGTGGACGCCGCGGTACGGGTCACCACACCGCCGACGCTGGCCGCAGCCGGGGCGCCGGTGTGGCGCCTGGACTACCGCACCGACGGCTTCTTTCGGCTACGCACCCCGGAGGGCGAGGGTCATGCGGGGGTGGCCCGGGCCCGAGGGCAGGCCCCCACCCTGGCGGCCGCAGTGCGCTCGGCGACCCTGTTCGCCGGGCCAGGCAGCCGGGTGGTGCCGGATCGGCCCGCCGGCGCCGCACGGCCAGTGGCCGAGGCCGCCGAGAAGGAGCCCCTCATCGACCCCGCCCTGGTCGAAAACCTGCTTGATGAGTCCGAGCCCGCCTACACAAAGTTCCTGGCCGACTGCGACCGCCTGCGCGCCCGCGTGGCCGGCGTCCAGGACCTGGGGGCCTGGTGGAGTGAGCAGGCTGCGGCGCTTCAGGCCTCGCACCCCCAGTGCAGCCTGCCTCTGGGGCTCTCCCTCGAGTTGCCGCCGGGATACCACGATCACGCCGAGACCAGGGTGGAGGCCATCGCGTGGGTGCCCTCCCGCCTGATCGTCGGCACGCACTACCCGGTCTGGGGGCGCCTTGGCGCCCGTCCCGAGGTGCCCGTGCAGGTGCTGAAGGACCTGGCCACGCGGGAGGACCTGGGAGCCTTCACCCAGCGGTTGTTCGCCGAGCCGATGCAGCTGGAGCGCGTCACCGGCTGGGCCGGACCCCTCTACCAGGTCAGCGAGGGCAACCACCGCACCCACCTGTTGCGCGCGGCCGGGGTGCCGTGGGTGGCCGCGCACCTGGCTCAGAGTGCCCCGTCGCCGGTCGTGGACCTGTACCTGTTGGTCAAGGACGACGAGGACCAGCCGGGGCGCGGAGAGGAGGGCCGCTACCCGGCCGAGCGGGCCCGCCACCGCCGGGCCCTGATTGAGGGGCTCATCGCCCGCGGCGTCATCGACGCCCACTGGGACCAGGACCGCCCCGACCTGTTGTGGTGCCGCCGCCTGCCCGCCCCGTGGCTGCTGCGCTCGGCCCAGCACGCCAGTGCCGTCAACGCCGCCTACGAGGCCGCCTACCCCGGGGCGCTGGCCCAGATCGGCATCCCCGAAGGCGTGGGCACCGACCCGGGAGCGTGGCGGACCTGGCTCACCCACCACGAACAGGACCAGCGAACTACTGTTGCGCCCACCGCCTGAGGTCCTGCTGCCGTCGGCGCTCCAGCGCCGCCACCAGCTCAGGATGCTCTCGGTCGAACTCGGCCAGGGCCTGGACGGCGTCGGTGACCGCCTGCTCGTGACGGCCAGATGCGCCCCGGGGTGAGAGGTAGGGGTCCAGCTCTCCGGCGTCGTGGGCGCGCTCGGCGGCCGCCGCTGCGGTATCGCGTGCGGCGTTGACCGCCTCCACCAGCCGGGCCCGGGCCCGCACCGGGTCCGGGGGCAGGCTGGAGCGCACCTCACGCAGCACGGACTCGATCTGTTCGGCCTCAACCGCGCTGAACGCAGCCCTGCCCAGCGAAGCCGTCGCCCCCGCAGGCAGGTTCTTGGGGTAGGAGAGCCCGTAGAAGCTTCCCAACTTGTCTCCGTCCAGGTAGGCGACGAGGAACGCCTCATCCTGGCGGCCCAGGTCGCTGTGGCGGACGGTGTGGACGACGTCCACCCGCACGGTGCGCCCGTCCCCGGCGCGTTTGGTCAACGCGGTTCGGACGTGCTGTTCTTCTGCTGGTGCCATGGGCGTTCCCTTTCGGCCGAGGAGTCCGTTGCCGGGCGGCGGGCACACCGGCCCGCCGCCCCTGGTGCGCAGGGTGCGTTGCAATCCTCGGCCCCGGAGGCGGGGCCGCCACGACACCTCCCGGAAGGGGCCCGGGGTGTCCTTCACCGGCGCCGATGCGCCGGTGGTAATGCTCTGTTCCCGCAGGCACGCCACACGGGGAGGCCAGGGGGCTGGCCGTTGCCCGCGAGTCTAGCCCGCCAGCCCTGCGGGCGAGGGAAGTTTCGTCGGCGCGTTCTTCCCGCCGGGCGGTCGTCATCAGCACCGTTCTGTGGCCATCGACTGCGGTGGCCGCTGACGAGTTGGCCGTGTCGGTGGGCGCGTGCTGCGCGGTGCACCACCCCAGCATGTCCACCGCCGTGGTCATTACCCGCGCCGAGAAACACCGCACCCACCTGTGAGCGGCTACCAGCCGCCGTAGGCCAGGTCGCAGCCCGACACACGCCTGCGACCTGGCCTCAGCCGGTATCGGCGTTCTCGCTCAGGCGAGCAATCAGCTTGGCCAGCACTGAGGCCAGAGCGACCATAGAAGCGGTACTGATTCACCGAGCGCTGCCGTGTCGCCTCAGCGGGTTTCCGCCCCCGAACCTCTCCGCGGACCTACGAGTGTCGTTGACCTGTATACCCTGACCACGGCGCTTGAGGAGTTCGCCCTCTGGGCTCGGGCGCCCTCACCCGCGGTCACGCCCAGGGAAGCCACTGCCTGCTCGACCGTCCCGTCGATGTCGTGGTCGCTTCCACATCCGCTGTGGATTTCGCATCTGGCGTCAGCTCCGCTGCGGTCCGCCCTTGCGTGCCCTCACCGGGATGTCCGCCTGCACATCTCCCTTGCGTTTACGCCGCTCGTAGTGAGTGCGACACAACCCATCCGCTACGTGCCTACGCCCACACCCGTCTACACCACACCAACGAGGTTTGCGGGACCGAGACACGGACACGGCCTTGGCCGCGCGAGCGTGACGGGTCTGCGGCCGCGGGGGCTCCTCGCGCCACACCCGCACGGACTCCTGTCTTGCCGCGTCGGTGTCGCGTGCGGCCTCGAACCGGCCCCAGGCGGGGGAGCCCACACGGGCGGTAGCTTTCTCCCCGAGGCGTCCGCGCAAATCCTCGGAAGCGAGCGGTGTGGACCGCCCGAGCCCGTGCCGCTCCCTGTAGGTGGCTGCGGTGAGCCCGTGGACACGCACGTGGCGCCCGAGGAACGCCCGCTCCTGGCCGCATTCGTGACAGATCAGGCCGCCGTCATTTCCGGTGGTGAGTTGCCCGTAGATGCCGTAGCTGTCTGCGTCCCCGTACTCCATGGAGAGGATTATGGCTGGGATGTAGGGCAGAGGGGGTTGCTGTGGCCGAGGGCGGACATAAGTAGACCCCCACAGTGGCAGGGGCCTGCTGGGTTGTGAATCTGGGAGTGAACCACCCCTGCGTGCGCGGGGGAGTAGAGCGAGTCGGTCTACAACATCGCCTACGACCTGGGACCATCCCCGCGTGCGCGGGGCTCACGTCACCGGCCTGGCCAACGGCCGCAAGGTCACCGGTCCATCCCCGCGTGCGCAGGGAACACACCACGTACACTAGCCGCCTTCGCTGGAACCCTCCAGCGTTTGGGGAAACTCAGCAGATTCCTCTGCGCTCTCCGCCCTCGCGGCGAGAACCCGCTTTACCTCAGCCATAGACACCCCGGTCGCCGCCGCCATGTCCCGCAGCGGCGTCCGCCGCACCGCCAACTCCGCCACCGCCTCCTCCAACGCCGCCTCATACGTGCTGTGAGCGGCCCGCATCGCCTCCAACCCTGGGGTATCCGCGACGACCTCGACCCCAGAAAACGGCACCCCAGCGAGGGTGAACGCCCCCACCAGATTCTCCTGCAACACCGCCAACGTCCTGCCGTGGGCGTACACCCCGAACTCGGTGAGAGCCACCGTCCAAATCCGCGCCCGCCGCTGCGCCAGGCACCTGATCACCTCGCTCATACCGCACCACGCTCCATGTCCTCGATTACCTGCTGAACGATCATGTCCGGCACCGGTGTGGGCAGCACCAACCGTCGCCCCCCGACCTGGTACACCGCGTGCGAGCCGTCGCTGTCGACCTGAATCACGGTGTGCCCCAGTCGGTGTGCGGTGGCACGGATACGAGACAGCCCGCGAGCCTCGGCGTCCACGCGAGACCGCAGAGCCGCGGTCACTTCCTGCGCCTGGGCCCACTCCTGCACGGTCACCACGGGTTCGTGTACTGGTTCGGGTGACCACACCCATTCGGAGATGGGGTTCCACCGGGAAAACCCGGCCCGGCCGGTGCGGGTCGCCCGCCGGTTGTACACCATGTGCCCGGTCAGCTTCGGGTTGGCGATCAGCCCCTCGACCAGGTTGTGCGTCCACTTCCCCGTGATCGGGTACCGGTCCGGGGCAGCGGACAGGATCGCGATGATGTCCGCGCTCTTGAGGTGCTCCTCACGGCGCAGGCGGCACAACTCCCGGGCCGCATCGAACCGGCGCGGGTCGGGGTGTGGGGCCAGTCTCTTCTTTGGACGATTCTCACCGAACCGGGACGTGTCCCGCACGGGCGCGTGCTCATCCACGACCGTGATGTAGGGGTACGGGGGACGCCCGTGGTTCCACCCGGCGAGGGCGTGCTGAACCTGCCCTCCCATGGACATCTCCACCAGCGCGTGCTTGTACAGTTCCGCGTCGACCTGGCTGTACCGGCGGGTGCGCAACTGACCCGTTCTCGTGCCGCCGGTCGGCTCGTTGGCGTACACCACCTCCACCCCCAGCTTCTCCAGCTCGTGTTCCACGGTGAGGCTGGTCAGCATGGCGCGGGCCACCCGATCGGAGCGCTCAGCGATCACGTGGGTGATGCCGCGGTGCTCGGCCTGGTCCAACAGCTCCTGGAGGCCGCCGGCGCGGGGGACGGGGATCGCGAGGGCCTCGTACATCTCCGACGAGCCCAAGCCGCGTAGCTCCGGGGGCAGCATCCCAGACTCGACGTCGTAGAAGTGCGCGACGAACTCCGCATCGTCCTCCAGTCGTTCCGAGGCGGCCGATACCTGCCGGAGGATGGAAGCTCGCGGGTCCTGCTGGTCCTTGGTGGAGACCCGGCCAGCGAACACCGCCCGCTGAGGGCGGAGGGTGGTGGTTTTCCAGC
Source organism: Nocardiopsis exhalans (assembly GCF_024134545.1). GTDB lineage: Bacteria > Actinomycetota > Actinomycetes > Streptosporangiales > Streptosporangiaceae > Nocardiopsis > Nocardiopsis exhalans. The sequence continues at coordinate 5,057,837 of NZ_CP099837.1, read as the reverse complement.
CGGGGAGGGCGCTGAGGTCGATGGGTGGGCCGAACTGGGTGGCCATGGTGGTGTCTTTCTAGTCGGGGAACACGATGCGGGCCCCTTCGACCTGGCGGGCGGCGCGGACAGCCACCGCACGGTGCCACGCAGCGGGGAAGCGGGCCATGTGTGGGTGTGCGTGGTGGTACTCGGCGTCGTCGCGGTACACGGTCAGGGTCGGATTGGCCTGGGCGTGCAGGGACTTCTCGGCTTCCTGCACGTAGGTGTCGGTAAGTTTGGCGAGTTCTCGGACTTCGTCTGCGACACCCTCAGGGATGGGGTGCTTGCCTTCTTCCCAGCGGCGGACGGTCCGGCCCGCCGCTGGGGAGGTCAGGTATGCACCGAGGGCGTTACCGGTGAAGCCGAGGTGTTCGCGGAGGGATTTGAGTTCAGCAGGGGTCACGGTTCTGGCTCCGGTCATGGTGTGTGACATCAACCGGGGCATCATCCCAGGCACCGTGACCTCCTGCTGGTGGAGGTTGAGGGCTAGCGTGCGGCTACATGCAGTTTGGCGGTGGGGCCGGTGGGCGGGGCCGGGGCCGGGTCGTGACCTCCACCGCCCCCGCCGCTGTGGTCGCACCAGGGGCACCACGGCTGGTAACGCATGTGCGTTTCGATCGCTAGCCACACGACCCCCACCACCAGGTTGAACACGGCCACTGTGGCCGAAGAGAGGTGGGTGGCAGCGGCCAGGGCTATCACCATGAAGACCACGCCCCCGACCAAGATCTTCCATGGCCGGTGCCAGAGAATCAGGTGCACGAGACGCAGCATCCACCGGCGTTGGGTTGCGGCGGCGCTCGCGTCCAAGGGCATGGCGGCGAAGCAGAGTTCACACAGCCGACCTACGAGATGTCGTGCTCCCAGAAGCATCAGGGCCAGGCTGAAAAGCATGACCAGAGCGGCGAGTTGGTGGTGCACTCCGAGGAGAAGGGGACTGATACACAGCAGTACCAAGCCGATTCGGGATGAGTGGTGGCGCAGGTGGGGCAGGAATCGCATGGGGGTCCTTGCGTGGGGGCCTGTGTTCGTTCGGGCCTCCCGGTAAATGGGGTGTGTTAGGCGCTGAGGGTGGCTGGGGCGGTGAACCCGGCAGGGGTGCGTTCCCACACGCCGGTGAGCTCCCACTCGTGTTCGGTCAGGGCCTGAACGGCGAGCTCGTGGAGTAGGGGCACGGAGATGACCTCGTTGGACCGGACCGGGAGGTCGACGGCGGTGTCACCGATGGTGAGGGTGTGCCATCCGTTGGGTCCGACACTGAGGGTGGCGTCCTGCTTGACCAGATCCGGGTCGTACCGTTCCAGAATTGGCTCGAGATCGATGCCCGCGATGATGTCGGTGATGTCCAGGGCGCCGTGTTCGTCGGTGGGGTATCCGTCGAAGTCGCAGTCGGCCGTGTAGTAGGGGCCGTAGAAGTCGTTGCCGCACAGGGCCACGTTGGTGGGGAGGGCGGCGTTGATCTCGGAGCGAAACGCGGCAACCATGCTGTCGAAATAGCCGTCGTTTTCGACCCGCTCACGCCATTCGGGGTCAGCTCCTCCGATGTAGCCAGCGAAAGTCGATTCGACGCTGACGTTGCACCGGTCTCCGTGGTTGACCCAGGTTCCGAATTCGGTGGTCACTGTCATGGCCGGTTCCTCCCGGTCTGGCCGAAGGCTCTCGTTCCTGGTCTATTGATGCCACTCTAGCGTCCTAAATTAGGACGCGCAATGCCAGAGGGGAGGGTTCGGATTATTTTCTTCAAGGTCTTGGAATGTGAAAACCCCGCCCACCTCACGGCAGACGGGGTTGGGTCAGACACTGAGGGCTATCAGGAGAACACAGCCTGTTGGAAAGCGCCACGCAGTTCAGTGACCGGCCCCCGGTCCCGGGTGTAGTAGAGCTTGTTCGTCAAAAGAACACCCCACCTGCCCATACGCGGACAAACCCAGGCCCCTGTGCCGGTGAAACCGTAGTGCACCCAAATGTCCTCTGCCGGGGACGTCCCGGGGGCAGGATGCCAGAACAGACCCCTCAGCGGCTCAAGCCCTCCGGTCTGTACCTGGAGAGACTCATTCACCCACGCTTTGCCGAAGGTCGCCCCGTTCCCCGGCGCGAGCATGTGGGCGAGAAACCGCCCCAGGTCAGGGGCGGTGGAAAAAGCCCCGGCGATCCCGCTTACCCCGCCCAACAAACGGGCTGAGAAGTCGTGAGGGACACCGTGTAGATGCTGGCCGCTCTCCTGGTCCAGCTCGGTGGGCGCGGTACGTTGCACCAGATCCTCAGGGAGAGGGCCAAACCGAGTCTGGAACATGCCCAGGGGAGCCCAGGCACGATCGTGGGCGAGGTCGGTTAGCCCCGTGCCGGTGAGCCCTTCGGCGAGGAACCCCAGGATCAGCGCGGCACGGTCGGTGTATTGGACCTTTTCCCCGGGGGTGTGGTGAAGCTGCTCGTGCAGGACACCGTGACGGATTTCAGTCGGGTCGGTTCCGTAGAGGGTCTTCAGCTGTGCACGTGGCGGAACCCCGGCGGTGTGGGTGAGGAGTTGGTGCACCGTCACCTGACCCAAAGGCGCCTCCGACAGGTCAGGGAGCAGGACACCGAGGGGGTCCTTCAGACGCAGGGCACCGTCTTCCCACAGGGTGCCGATCACTGCCCAGACAGCGGTGACCTTGGTGAGGGAAGCGATATCAAACAGGGTGTCCGCAACCATGGGGACGGTGGGGTCGGTCGGGTCGAGGAAACCGCTCTGACCACCGGCCTCGGCCCCCTCCGGGCCACCCACCAGCCAGACCGCACCCGGGGTCACCTTGTCGGTCACGGCCTGGTCGAGCAGGGCACTGATGTGGGCGGCGTCCACGGCCATGGGCTGGTCCTTCCCGGTCACTATGGTTCGCGAATGAACCTACTGGTCCCCGGCGATCTCGTGGGAGAGATCGTGTAGCGCGTTCGCTGCTGCTGACAAGAGGATCTGTTCTGCAGTAGCCGACCTGGTCGCCTCCCCACGCTGGTCCGACTCCACTTCCAAACGGAGGATGAGGGGATATCGTCCGGTTCCGCGCATGCGCCGTGCAGATCGACTCACCGGACGGGGCGATCGCGCCCCGCCCCAACCGCGCTGAGCCCGGCCTACCTCTCCTTGTGCCAGGACCTGATCGAAGAAGAAAGCGGAACGAGCGCATGAACTCCTATCACCGCTTGGTGGAGCAGACGATTCAGCACGACTGAGGAACGGCCAGTCTGGTCGACCACGAGAAGCGACAACTGATCGCCCTCTGGGGGTTCTCTGGTGACCCCTGACAATCTGGTGGTTACCCTGACTTCATGGAAGCCCCCCACCGCCCCCTCCAACTGACTCTGGAACATCCACGCGACTGCCCAGGCGTTGACCAGACCGTATGGGGTGAGGCAGCGCGCCACCGGCTCGCGGCCATGCTCTTGGCGGCTCACCGGGCGGGCGTGGGAGTGCGGTACGCCGCCCTGCGGGAGGTGGGTCAGAAGCTACGGACCACCCTGAGCACCGACCCACCTTCCGCACTGGTTTTGGCGCGTATGCTCGCTGCCGCCGCACACGCACAGCTCCAACATCTGGTCGAACACGGTGTCGACGAGCAGACGCTCGGTGGGGTCGCGGATGTTGCTCGGGACGAGCTCGCCTATATCTCGGTACGGCACCCGGTTTCTGAGGAGGTCGCCCGCGGGGAGGCGGCTGCGGTGCTGGGAGAGAACACCGACCTGCTGGCACGTATCGCTCGCCACGTGAGAGTTGGGCCGGTCATCACGGGGCTGCACTTGGACACTCTGGCGGACCCGGGCCAGCCGGACCCGGCCCCTGGGGCTCCGGTCATGTCCCGGGTGGGTGACGAGTGGGTGCGTGCTGGTGGTGAGATCACGGTGATCGCGGCCCTCCCACGGCAAGGGGGTGAGCTCACTGCTGTGGTGGAGCAACTGTTGCCCACCTGGGCCGCTCACTCACATGTGGTGAGCGCGGTCCCGGCCGGTGAGGTGGCGTGGCCCATCGTTTGGGGGCGGGACCTGCCCGAGGCGGATGTGGACGCGTTGGCTGAGGCCCTGAAGCACACGGTCGCGGCGACGGGGCAGACCTTGTCGGTGCAGGGCGCTCTGCGACTGATCCCCATGGCGAATGCCAGGGAGGTGGGCCTGTACCTGGACGAGTTCGCCGAAGGGATGGAGGCTGTTCAGCGCCTCGTACGCGAACTCGCTCAAGGGGTCCTGGGCATGATGGGCGCCCGTGGTGGGTGCACCGCAACCGCGCACATGCCGCTGGCCCGGTGCCACACCCCCGCAGTGGTCGAGGAGCTGGTGGAAGCACTGGGCCGCCCGTCACCGATCACGGTTGAGCTCGAGTCCCTGGCTGTGGTCCGCCAGCGGTTTGATGCGTGGGCCAGCTGCACCCGGTGGGAGATCGTTACGCAGGTGGCCCTGTAGTAGCTGTCGCCTTCAGTCGCCTGTGGCTCTCATCTCCTGGGGCGAGAGCACGGGGTGGGGGTGGGGTGGGGCATCAGGACTCCGTCGTTGGCATCCACCACACAGTCACTCCCTGGTTCGCTGTACAGGGCTCCCCGAGCCGCAGCCCTCGCCCCGGTCTGCGGGTGAAGCCGCCTGGTCCCCGACGAGATATCCGCCGATCGTCCCCTGCCCCATTCTCGGTAGTGTGCGAACGCCAAGACCCACCCCCTTGAGGAGATCGTGTTGGTAACCCATGTGGTCCTCGCCCTCGACACAGCGCCACTGCCCTGGGCGCCGGTCGGCCCCGAGGACGACCTCGTCGTGATCGGTAACGCCTCTGGCCGTGTGAGCGAGACCGTCGTCGCGTTGACCGGGCAAGAACCCGCCCAGCTCCTGTCCGGCATCACCCCGCACAGCCAAGTCCGGCCGCCTGTTGGTGTGCTGCTGGAGGGGGTGGCCTCACCGCATGCACACGCCTTCGTGTGGGAGCAGGTGGGCGTACTGCTGCGTCTACTGGCTGACCGCTCCCCTGAGTGGATACGTCTGGAGAGCGGCTACGACCCCGACGATTTCTTTGTGTCCATGCTGAGGATCGCCACGGAAGCCCTGTACGAGCAGGGCACGACCGCACAGCTGTGGGGAGTCGTGCCGCACTCCGGGCCGGGCCGGGTGGACATGACCGGCATCGCCCAGTCGATGTCCTACCTGCCGCACATTGAGGAGCTGCGCAGCTTCGACCCCCTCGGGTGGGTCGAGAGCGAGCCGCCGGCCACGATGCTGCGCACCTTCGCCTACCAGCCAGATCCCGACGGCGTGGGCTATCGACTCACGTCCAGGGGCGCGCTCCTGCGGGGGCTGCTCCTGCACGTGCGCTAGCTTGGCGTTTAACCTCGAGCCCGTGACCGGATACCGTCCCGGTCACGGGCTTCGTTGTTTCCCGGACAGCACAACGGCCTTCGCGTGATCATGTGCTTCAACCACGAACACACCTGATCACAACGAAGGCCGTCACCATGAGTCTGCTGCACCAGCACACCCCTGTCGAGCCACTGTCGACATTGGCCCGATTCCGCTCCCAGTTCCACGCCTGCCTGACCACACGTGCTGACGCCCTCTTCGAGGTCTGCGAAGCCCTGGTCAGCACCCCGACCCCCGTGCGCCACCTGGCACAACTCTCCCTGGAGCCCGAACACCACCGCGGCCACGGCTCGGCCTACGCCGCCCTGGCCCACGGAAGCATCGACACCACCCAACTGCGATCGATCCTGGCCTCGCTGCCCCTGCCCCGCTTCCACGGGCGCATCGTGTTGGCCTGCGATGTCTCCCCCTGGCTGCGCCCGGACGCCTGGACCAGCCCTGACCGGGCCTGGTGCCACACCTACGGGCGCGGCACCGGCCAGGCCGAGATGGTCCCGGGCTGGCCCTACTCCATGATCGTCGCACTGGAAGAGGGCTCCACCTCCTGGACCGCGCCCCTGGACCTGCGCCGCCTGCACAGTGACGAGGACCCCACCACCGTCACCGCCCACCAAGTCCGCCAGCTGATCGCCCGATTGATCAGGGCTGAACACCACCAGCAGGGCGATCCCGACATTGTGGTGGTGGTTGACGCGGGCTATGACAGTCCTCGTCTGGCCTATCTGCTCGCTGATCTGCCCGTTCAGGTGGTGGGCCGGTTGCCCTCCAACCGGGTGCTCTACGGCCCAGCCGAGCACCGACCGATCTCAGCCAACGGGCGCCCGCCCAAACACGGGGCTGCCCTACGGATGGCCGCCCCCGATACCTGGCCCGAGCCGGAGACGGTGACCACCGCTGCCACCCGCCGCTACGGCAGTGCCACCGCGCGCTCCTGGGATCGGATGCATCCCCGGCTGACCCACCGCTCAGCCTGGGCCGAGCACCCCGGTGAGCTACCGGTGATCGAGGGCACCCTGGTGTTGTTGCAGGTGCAGGCTTTGCCCTCGCGGCGCGATCCCAAACCGTTGTGGTTGTGGTCCTCAGCCACCGGCATGCGCTCAGAGCAGGTCAGTCAGATGTGGTGGGCTTATTTGCGCCGGTTCGACATCGAGCACACCTTCCGCTTCCTCAAACAGTCGTTGGGGTGGAACGCACCCCGGCTACGGGACCCGCGATCGGCGGACCGGTGGTCCTGGCTGGTCGTGGTGGCCTATACCCAGCTACGTCTGGCCCGGTTGTTGGCGCGTCAGGTCAGATTGCCCTGGCATCGGCTGGTGGAAGCGGACCGGATGAGTCCGGCGCGGGTGCGTCGGGGGTTTCGGTACATTCGCGCTGACCTGCCGGTGTGTGTGGGTGCACCGAAATCCTGCGGGCCTGGTCCGGGGCGTCCGGTGGGGAGCCAGAACAAGCGTCCAGCTCCCCGATACGGGGTTCCCAAGAAGAACAAAACGGGCACTACGGGGCACCCCGGAGCCAAGCAAGCAGGTTAAACGCCAAGCTAGGGCGTGTTCCGTGGATCTTGTGGGGTGGAGCGGTCGGGTCGTGCGCGTAACCGGATGAGGATGTCCGCGACGCGCACGGTGGCCCGGTAGGTCGTGGCGAGCTTGTCATACCGGGTGGCCAGCGCCCGGTACTGCTTGCGCCGGTTCATCAACCGCTCCACCCGGTTGCGTTGGCGGTAGACCTCCCGATCGAAGTCGGGCGGTCTACCGCCGGCCGACCCGCGGTTGCGGCGGTTGGTCTTTTGATCCTCACGCTCGGGGATGGTGCACCGGGTCCGCGTGGTGCGCAGGGTGTCCCGGTTGGCCTTGGAGCTGTAGGCCTTGTCCCCGGCCAGCCCTTCCAAACGGGTGCGGGGACGACCGGGCCCGGGCTGGTTGATCCGCACCAGCCCCACCAGCACCGGCAACTGCAACGTGTCGGCGTCCTGACCCGGGGTCAGGGTGGTGACCAGGGGTTTTCCGTTGCCCTCGCAAATGGTGTGGATCTTGGTGCTCAAACCTCCCCTGGACTTTCCGAGGCCCTGGGCGACTCGTGAGTCCTCAGGACTCTTCCCCCTTTTCGCGCTCCGGCGGCGTGTTGGTGGGCACGCACCACGGTGGAGTCGATCTGGGCGTCCAGGTCGGTGTCCTCATCGGTGTCGATGAGGTGTTGTTCGATGCGGGCCCAGGTGCCATCAGCTTCCCAGCGTTGGAGCCGGTGTTGGGCGGTGGTCCAGGGGCCATAGCGTTCGGGCAGGTCACGCCAGGGGATACCGGTACGGGTCCGGTAGATGATCGCGTTGAGGACCTGGCGGTGATCACGCCAGCGGCCTCCGCGTTGGGGCGTCATCGGGGGTAGCAGGGGGCTGATCAGGTCCCACTCTTGGTCAGTGAGCTCGAATCTGCGGCTCATATACCGGTTGTACACCGACGCTCAGAGCCACAGATTCGAGAACCAAGATCCGCGGAACAGGCCCTAGCCCTGCGTCCTCACACCTGCTTGGGATCGTGACGCGGGCAAGTAAGGTACGACGCGTTCGCGCCCCTCCGATGAAGGGCCTCCTGAGTGGCCACCGTTGACGAGCTCCTCGCTTACCTGCCCACCGACAGCACCGGGAATCCTGCCTGTGCCCCGGCAGAAGTAGCACCGCTGCTGACCACGCTCGCAGGCAGCCAGGCGCGCGCCGACGAAGCGGTGGCACAGCTGCTGGGCCAAGGGCACAAAGCGGGGTGGGCCGCCGCCTACGCTCTCGCTCTGGCCTGGGTGCGCACCAAACCCACCCCGGAGAGGTACCGGGCCTGCCTGGCTCCCGTACCCGTCACCGCCTCCCTGCCGCCCTGCCCCCAGATCGCCGATCTGTTGATCGAACCTGACCCGCTCCCTGAGCGGGCAGGGGCCCTCGCGGAGTCGGCCGGAGCCTACGCCCACCTCCGCAGGTGGATCAGCGACCCCGAGATCCTCACCCCCCGCATTGAACTGGAGCTGGCCGAGGACGCCCTCACTACACGAGTGCGGATCCTGGCGAGCATGGCCGCGGCGCAGGCGTGTCTTCCCACCTGCGACATGATCCCCGCCCATGCTGTGCACGCGGTGCTGGAAGGCGACGCGGGGATGATCGAGCGCCACCTACACACCGTTCTGGCGCGGGTGGCAGGCCGCGCACACCCTCCGGGACGTGGGCGGAGCGTGGAATCCCTCTACCCCGTCTGGGAACCCCTGCTGTTGGGGGAGCAGCGCCTGGTGGAGTCCTGGGACCACGACGTGCTCACGGTCGTGGACATGCTGGCCCCTCACCTGAGTGCGGGCACCGATGATCACCTGACCAACCAGCTAGGGGTCCTCGCCCTGCTGTGGTGGCATGAGCGTGCGGGCAAACCGCGTGCGCAAGACCAGGAACGGCTCGCAGCGCTGGCGCAGATGGTGGCCCACCGCGACGCCCCGCAACGGGCAAGGGAAGCGGTCGCGGCGATGGAGACCGCGTTCTCCGAGCCATGGCAACGGCAGCGGACCGTGGTGGTGCAAACCGCGGTCGACCAGCACCTGGACCACGGTGGCCTGGCCTGGGCCGCCCTGGCGCAATGGGTCGGCTCGGCCGCGCAAGTCCAGGTCCCCGCCCACCAGGTGGAGCCGATTCAGCGCCGTGGGCCGTGGTGGCGGGCCTGGCAGGACGCGGACCAGATGTGTGAGCAGGCCAAACCGCACTGGGGGGCACACAGCTGGGACGGCACAGGGGTGCGTGCCCTGCTGGCGCTGACCCGCTACACGGTCGCCGCCCAACACCCCGACGCCGACAACGACGAGCTGCTGGCCCGGACGGTGTGGCTGCTGCGCAGCCACGAACGCTTCTACGCGCTCGTCCCGGCCGCTCTGCGGGGTTTGGGGCACGACGTGGACCAGTGCGACCTGGCTGATGAAGTCTCCTCGGCCTGGGCTTGGGTGCACCGGGAATGGCCACCGACGCTCCACGGCACCGACCGTCATCGCTACGGCGGGCTGGCGCGCGGGGTGGCCTGGGGAGGATCCCAGTGCGCCGCGCATGTTCTCCTCACCCCCTGGGCGGAGAACATCGCCGCGCCGGCGCTGGCCCGCGCCATCGGTGCGATCCCCCTGGGCGCCCGGGTGCAAGTCGTCTCAGGGGGACACGCCGAGCGCACCGGGACCGTGGTGGCCGCACGGGTGCATGACAGTGCTCAGGCCATGGAGTCGTTGAGGCCGCCGACCCAGTACAGGGTGCACCTTGGCCAACAGCGTCCGCACGGCGAGGGCGAAGTGTTCAACGCCGACCAGCTCGCGCCCACGTCACCGTTTCCCGCCAAGGAGACGAACACCTGAACACGCGCCCTCCGTGCCGCAGGAACCAGCCCTGCCGCAGTGCCCCGCCCGCTTGAAGAGACTCACCGCCCAGACGTCATCGCCCCGCCGCCCCTGTGGTCCTGGTGCTGGCCTGGACCTTCACCTCGGCTGGGGCCGGGTCTTGGAGCGCTCGCGCTCTTGTGCGGCCACACCGGCGTTCGAGGAAACACGCGCTTGGGGTGGCAGACCCTCGGTGAGGGCCGCCACCCCGTCCTCAACGGATGTTGCGTGACCGGGCTCCCAACAGCTCAGTGGTCCACAGGCCACCAGCGGCCCCGGTGATCAACGCGGTCGCGATCAACAGCACGGGCGGAGCACTGGTGATCACGATCAGCGCGGCCGCGCCCATCAGGCACAGCCCGATGGTTGTGCAGCTGTTGACGAAGGCGGCCAGGCTGGACTGCTCGTGCGGCCTCATGTGGCTGCTGCGAGGGTGGGCAGGGCCAGGGTGAGCAGGACCGGCACATGGTCGCTGGCCCCGTGGCCTGGCACGGGACGACAGTCCACCACGTACTCCAACACCGGTTGGGTGAGGTGGAACCGGTCCACGCGCAGCCCTCCTTTGCCGGTGGCGGCGATCAGCTCGGGGTCGCCGCTCTGGGCGTGCAAGTACTCGGCTGGGTCGGCTAGGTCGGCCAGGGCCAGTACGTGGTCCAGCTCCAGGTTGGGGCGTGGCGGCCCGCCGTCGGCCACCAGACGGGCAGAGCGGTTATGCGGGGGCAGGCCAGCCCAGTCCACACCCCGCTCAACATCGGTGGCGGTGGGGGTGTTGAAGTCCCCGCCCGCCAAGGCGAGCGGGTTGGGTTTGAGTAGCGGCTCGATGAGGTGGCGGCCCTCCTCTGCAGCATGGCAGGCGCTGAACGGGTCGAAGTGGACACTAGCCACGGTGAGGGGATGGGCCCAGCCGGGGCCGTGAAGGACCGCCAGTGCCTGGCCGTGGTGGAAGGGGCGGTCGATCAGCTCCTCCCAGCGCAGCAGTTCCAGGTCGGGACGCCAAGCGATAGCGGTGTGCACTGTAGAGGTCGGCGAGTCGGCGATGCGGATGCGCATGCCCAGGCAGTGGGCGAGCCGGTCGGCCTGGCGGGTGTCCACCGCGGCCCCAGGCAGCGGGCGGCCGTTGGCTCCTCGGGGTTTGCCGGTGGTGCCGTCCAGCTCCTGCAGCAGGACCACATCGGGGTCGTGCGCGGTGATGGCCTGCACGTGGTCGGTGAAGTCGGGGACAGAGCCCTGAAGGGGCTCATCGCGCTTGCGGACGTTGAATATCAGCACCCGGACCGTGCTCGTGTGGGGGTGGCTCATACGGGGCTCCCGTTCAGGTGGGCGTCGATGATCGCGGCGTCATCAGATGGTTTGGGGCGGGGCAGGTGGGTGCCGGTGGGGTCCTGGGCTTCGAAGGTGCGTACCTGACCGATGAGCTCGTCCGGGCCGACCTCGTCCAGGGCCCGCAGCAGCTCTCGTGGGCCGCGGTGGGTGAAACCGAGCCACCGTGCGGCGCCGTCGCTGAGCAACACCGCACGGTCCAAACAGGGCACGGAGCCTGTCAGGGCCTGAGTGCTTACGGTGGGGTCGGCGGCCGCGATCCAGTGCCCGCCCACGATGTTGCGCATGGTGCGTTCGCGTTCGACTTTGGCGATGCGGTGCCGTTGGTGTGCGCTGCTGCCCAGGGGGTGGGATTCCATCGCGGCTTTCTCGGTGGGGGCGACGGTGTCGATGCGGTTATCGCACACCACGCTCAGGTCGCGGCCGGGGGGTTGCAGGATCAGGGTGGAGTCGGACAGCACCAGGTGGTCCCACCCCTGGCCGGGCCGGTGGCGCAGGGCCACCACGGTGGTTGAGGGGGTGCCCGGATGGGTCAGGTCGCAGTCGGGGTGGGTGGCGGCGACGGTGGTGATGGCCTGGGCCAACAACGCACGCAGGCCGGTGTGGTGGTGGTCAGGGGCGGCGAGGAGGGCGTGCAACGCGGTACCGAGCTGGTGCACGTACCAGGCGGTGCCGTGGGAGCAGCCGGTGGCCAGTTCAGCGGGGCCGCCGGCCCCATCGAGCAGCACCATCGCGGTGGGGGTGGCGCGGATCCAGTCCTCGGTGGGGCGGTGGGCAGAGCCGGCCGCCACGGCGGAGCGGATGAGACTCACCGGGCGGCCCCCTGCAGGTCGAAGAGGGCCAGCGGGGGCTCCCACTGGTAGGTGTGGCGGTCGGCGTCTTGGGTGACCATCACCAACGCCACCTGGGAGAACACCAGCTCGGCGCGGGAGGGGCGGCAGGCGCGCAGGGCGCTGGCCACCGGCCCGGAGTCGCCGTTGGTGTGGCAGTAGCCGGTGGTGATGTGCGGGGGGCCGGTGCGGTAGGAGGCGCGGGCCCGGCCCAGGACGGTGTCCAAGGCCGTGCCGGTCACCTCGACGAGCTGGTCGAAATCGTCATCCGGTGCCAGGTCCAGGCCGGGCCCGTACCTGCCCACGTGCGGTGCGGCCTGAAGTGTGAACTCTGGTAGGGGCTCCAGGCGTGAGCGCAGATGGGTGATGAGCTCGCCCATCACCGGCTCGCCCAGGGGCGGGGTATGGGGGTCGGTGACCATCTGGACCGTGGCGTGCAGCCACGGCTCCTGGACCGGGGTGAGCAGGTCCGTGAACCCGGTGAGGATGGTGCGGTGGCGGCGGGCGAGATCGAAGAACCCTGCGTTGGCTGGGTCGTGCCGGTCCGGGAGCAGGTACAGGTGCGGGACGCAGGTGTTGGGAGGCCACTGGGCTGTGCCCTGGCCGATGAAGGGGTGCACGGGCCGTCCTTTCTGTGGTCTGTCACGGGGGTGGTGGGGTGGGCCTGTTCACGGCGGGTCCTGCTGCAGAGCACCTCCCAGGGGGAGGGTCGCCACCGGATCGGCCCATTCGAAACGGCGCGGCCCCTGGCGTTGGACGGCCATCACCAGCGACAGCGAGGACAGGCGCAGCGGCCGGGAGCCCAGGGCGCGCAGCGCCGCGCTCAACGGTGCGTCATCGCCTGCGGTGTGGCAGTAGCCGGCGGTGATGTGCGCACGCCGGTAGGAATCCCCCGGGTATTCGGGTCCCAGGACCCGGGCCGCTACCTGGGTGCACACCCTGACCAGGTCAGTGAAGTGCTCGGTGGGCTCCAGCCCCACCCGCACACTCCAGGGCCCAGGACGGGGGTGGCCTGCAAGGTCAGAGGGGGCTGGTGGTCCAGGTGCGGCTGCAGCTCGCGTGCCAGGGCGTGCAGCGCTTCCGGTGAGGGCGGGGTGGCGTGGAGGGGCGAGAGCATCCGCACGGTGGCATGCCACCACCGGGTCGGTACCGGCTCCATCAGGGCGCTGAACTGGTGGGCGAGCAGGTCGTGGCAGCCTGCGGCCAGCTGAGCGAAACCGGCGTTGTGCTCATCGGCAAGGTCGGGGAGCAGGTACAGGTGCGGCACGGCGCGGTCCGGCCACCGTGAGGAGGCCATATCCAGGGGGCGGAGCATCAGATCCACTCCGGGAGTGCGGCGTTCAGGTCCACCAGGGTCGGGTCCAGGCGGGTCAGGATCAGGTGGTGGTCGGAGTAGGGGTGGGCGTGGTGCTCGTAGTCGGTGAGGGCGGGCACCAGGGGCGGGGTGATCCAGAACTGGTCGACCCTGCATCGACCGCGCCCGGTCGCGCCCAGCAGGGAGGTGTCGCCGGTGCGCTGGGCCACCAGAGCGGCCGCGTCGCTCAGGCCCCCTGTGGCCAGGGTGCGGGCGACTCGTCCTCACCGGCGCTTTGCGGGTAGGTGAAGGTGGCGTTCTCGACCAAGATCTGGTCGAAACCGGCCGGGGCCGGGGCCAGGTCCTGGCCGGGCAGGCGGGTGCGGGCTTCCTGGCGAAAGTTCAGGTAGTCGGAGAAGTACAGGCCCGACTCATACACCTGGGCGACCGAGGACAGGGCCCGGCTCAGTGCGCCGCGGGCGACCTGGATGGCGACCACCGCGGCTCCGGCGGTCGCGATCGGCACGATCTCCTGCACGAGCAGCCACCCCAACACCACGAAGACCAGGCCCATGACCAGGCCGCTGGCGGTGTCACCGGCCAGGCGGATGGTGACCATGCGGGTGGCCAGACGCATGTGCACGGCCAGCTCGTGCCGGGCGAGCTTGGAGAACGCCGAGGTCAACCGGTCGGCCATGGTGTAGGAACGCACCTCCGCAGCGGTGGTGCGGTCGATCATCAGCCTTTCGACCAGGTGCTTGCGGCGGCGCCCTTGGGTGATGGCCAGCATCGTGCGGTACCGCAGACGTGAGGCGGCGGCCGACCCCCACCACTGGGGCACCATCGTCAGCAGCAGCAGGGGCACCAGCACCGGGTGCAGCGCGGTCAGGACCCCGGCCGCGGCGACGACGCTCACCAGGCCGGTCAGCACGTCGGTGGCATGGCGCACCAGCGCGCCGCCCTCGTCACAGCCGCGCAGGTAGCAGCGGAAGAGGTGGTCGTGGAAGTCGGAGTCGTCGAAGGCGGCCAGCTCCACGTGTGTGGCATCGCCCATGAAGCGTTCCTCGGCCGTGACCACCACCTGCGGTTCCAGGCGCGCCTGGGCCCGGCCTGCCAGAGCTGAGCACGCCCCGCGGGTCACCAGCGCGGCCGCCAGCCACACCAGGGCGGGAAGGGCCGCCATCACCCGGTCAGGGGTGGGGACGGTGGAGAAGAGCTGGTCCAGCACGCTGGTGGTGGCGACCAGGGCCCAGGCGGTGGCGGCACCGACTCCGATGTTGAAGGTGGTGGTGGCCAGCACATCGCGGGGGCTGCTCTGCCAGGCCAGCACGATGGCGTGCCGGAGCAGGGAGGGCATGCGGCGGGCCATCGTCGCCCAGGAGGCGGTGGCGACCTGTTCCTGGAAGTGGAAGTAGCGTGCGGTCTTCAGCTCGGGCAGGGACAGGTCTTCGTGCTCATCAGCGGGGTCAGCGCTGGTACTGGTGGCGGTGGGGGTGGGGGTGTGCTGTGCGGCACTGGTCACGCAAGGGTCCTTCCATGCGGGGCGGGCGGGGTTGGGGTGTGGCGTGGTGGCGATGTCGGTGCATGAGGGTCTCCCTGAAGTCGTGGATGGTGGTGGACGCCAGCGATCATGTCCGCTGGCGGTGACCTTCTTCGAGGTGTTTTCGTGTTCTGGGCCGACCAGATCGGTGCCACTACAAGGCGGGCCGGGCTCGCGACCCCAACCGGTGGTGGCCCCGGGCGCTCTCGGCCACCAGCCCGGGCTGGTGGTGCCCGGGAAAATCGGGGGGATAGTCACCCCCCGAAAGCGGCGCCGATACCGCCCCGACGTGTGCGGGGTTGTGGTCGCGGCCTTCCCGACCCCGACCTCGCGCAGGGTGTGTTCTGACCTGGTGGCCTCCAGCACGGTCGGGGTGGTCAGGGCCCGCTGTGGCGGCCCAGGAGATGGTCCAGGGAGCGAGGTCCGGCCTGTTGCCACATCAGCTCCAGCTGGAGCCGGGCGGCCTGTGCCAACGGGTCGGGCAGCAGGGCGTGGTGGGCACCCTCGGGGTGCCCGGTCGAGGCGTGGCGCAGCACGTACACGAGCCGGTTGGGGTACAGGACCAGCTCGGGCCACTGGTCCACCTGCCAGGACCGCAGCAGGTCGGGGTTGAGCACCCGGATCTGGCCGCCCGCCTGGGCCTTTACTCGGTGGGCGCGGGCCAAAAACTCCAGGTAGGTAGTGGACAGGGCGTCCACGACCCAGATGCGGCGCCAGGGCAGGCCGCGGTTCTGTTCGGCACGGTGCTGGGCCTGCAGGGCGGGCAGCTCCTCCTTCAGCAGCTGTTGGGCCCGCGCCCGATCTCCTTCCTGCCAGGCCTGCCAGGCGGGGTCCTGGTCGTCCCCGGCGTGGGTGTGCAGGTCCAGCCGGTAGATGGGTCCGCTCAGATCGCAGCGTCGGCGGGTGTGGGCGGCGTGCTGGTGGTAGGCGGGGCGATCCAAGGCGGCGCCGTGGATGCGGGCGTGTTCGACCACCCCCTCCAGGGGTGTGAGGGGATGACCGTGCTCGCGCAGGTAGCCGATCAGGTGGGCGCGGTTGTAGCGGCGGTGCCCGCCCGAGGTGCGCTGGGTGCGTACCTGGTCGTCGTCGGCGAGCTGGCTGAGCGGCTGTGGGCCCAGTCCGGTGATGGCGCGGGCCTGGACGGGGGTGAGCCAGTCGCGGGGTTCGGTTTCCCACAGGGCGGCGGCCCTGCGCACCACCATCGCCCAGTCCTGTTCACGGTGGCGCCGGGTCGGCGGGTTCATGGAAGGGGCTCCGGTCAGGGGTTCGGGGACTTGGGCGGGCTCGTGTGCGCGGTTCATGCAAAAGCCTCGCTGTGCAGGTAGGCGGGTATGTCAGAGGTCGTGATCCATTTGCGATCGGTGGGGCTGGTGCCACCCCAGATGCCGTCGGCGATCTGGGCCTCAAGAGCCCACGCCAGACAGAGGTCCCGCACCGGGCATGAGCGGCACACCTTGCGCGCCTGACGAGCGACCTCTCCCAGGCCCTGGGCGGGGAACCAGGCCTCGGGAGGCAGGTCGGGGTGTGAGCGGCAGTGCCCTTCCTGGTAGAGCTCGCGGGGCGCCGGTGGCGTATCGGCCCACGCACGCGCCAGTTCCCTGGCCAAGGCCATGTATCGGCTCTTGGCCGTGGTCCGAGTGCTGGTGGGCTCGGCGCTGGGTCGTGTCACTGGGGACCGGTCCCTTCGTGTGCTGCCAGCACGCGGGACAGGGGCTGGGCGGCAGCGAACAAGGCCTCGAAGTGGGCCCGGTAGGCGGGCATCATCTCCTGGGGGGCCACCAACCTGCCCGTGGGGGTTTCCACGTTCACCGATGCCTCGCCCTCGGCGTAGGTGAGGATCGCGAACGCTCCGGTCCAGGGGATGGGGCTGAATGTCGGCAGGACCCGAACCCGCAGGTGGAGAAGCTGAACGCACTCGCGCAAAAACGCGCGTTGTTCACCCACCTCCTGTGCCCCCAGCCAGGGGGTGTGCAGGGCCTGCTCGGTCAGCAGGTAGCGGTGAGGGTGTCCGTGATCGGTGCGCACATGGTGGCCGCGGCCCATCCTCAGCTGCACCGCCTCTTCCAGAGTGGCGGGGTTGGTGACTCCGCAGGCGGACAGAACGGCGCGCGCGTAGGCGGGGGTCTGTAGCGGGCCTGGGACGATGGCCGGGCTGAAGGCGTCGATGCTGGCCTGGCGCTCGTCGGCGCTGAGGCAGGTCTGACTGTCCAGTAGCTGCTGGGGCAACTCTGGCGTGGCCGCACTGCTCATAGGGGTGGTCGTCCTTTCGTGTGGTGTCTGGCTCAGGCCGCTCGGGTGGCGGAAGGCTTGGTGGTGGTGCTCGAGTGCAGGTACTGGGTGGCCGCGAGGGCTCGGGCCACCAGCTCTGGCCCGGGCAGGGAACGGATGCCGGGGTTGGTCACGGCCAACGCCCACGGGCCGCTGTAGTCCGCCTGGGCCAGGGCGGTGCCAAAGGAGGTCCAGTCCAGGGCCCCGTCACCCGGCATGAGCCGGTGGGCGGGCCGCCACTGGGCCACGGGAAGTCGGCGTGGGCAGGGGGCGTCAGCCACCCGCACGTGTCGCACGGGGTGGCCCAGACCGGTGATGTGTTCGATGTGGGCGCCGGTGGCGGCCCAGGAGACCGCATCCACGCACACCCCCACCCGGGTGGACTTGCGGCCGAGCCCGTCCAGGAGTTCGGCGACCTGGAGCAGGGTGCGGATCCCCGCCTCGGGGCCGCTGCCCTGGGCCGGGGTGTGTCCGCCGGGGGTGCCCAGCGCCTCCACGGCCAGGCGCACACCGTAGGTGGCGGCCGTGCCGACCAGGGCGCGCAACCGCTTCAGGGTCTCCTGCTCAGCCTGCGGGTAGGGGGCGGTGATGGTGTGGTCCAACGTCAGCACCGCCACCGGGCACCCGATCTGATCCAAGGCCGCCAACCCTTCTCGCAGGCGGGGCAGGTCCAGGTCCTGGTGCAGGAGGGAGCCGGGCATCAGGCCGGTGGCGGCCACCGCCCGCACCCGGTGCCGGGCCAGCGCGCTGGCCACCGCTTGGGCCCCTTCGGCCAGCACCTGGGGCAGGTGCACTTCCAGCTGCCCCAGTCCGGGGGCTGCGGCCAGGGCGATCTGCTCGCTCAAGGGGCGGCAGGGCATGCTGGTCCAGCTCAGGCAGCCGAACCTGGAGGGGGCGGACATGGTCGATCTCCATCAGGGGTGAGGAAGCTGCGGGGGCGGGTACGGGCTCTGGCCGGGGGCGAAGCCGACAAGGGGGTTGCGGTGTTGGCCTGTGAAGGTCATGGGTCGACCTGTTGGCGTAGGTGGTCGGGGGCCAGGCGGGCCACCCGGGACGGGGTGACCTGGAATCGGCCAGCGATGCCCACCAAGTCCTGCACACAGCTGGCCTGGGCGGCGTGGGTGGCCAGCGCCTGTTCACGAAGACGCGTGAGCGGAGGATGGCCGTTGCGGGTGAGCCGAGTCGAGATCGAGGGCGCGGCCACTGCGGTGGCCTGAGCCAGTTCGTCGTTGGTCGCCCCCCTGCCCACCGCGTCCACAATCTCTTCCACCCGGGCTTTGGGCGCTAGCTCGCCCACCACCTGGATGCGGCGGTCCGGTGAGGGCGGGGGGATCCGGGAGCCGCCGGTACTCAGCGGTACCTGCCAGCGCTGGCACTGCGCTGCGTGGTCGGGGTGCAGGGAGCCTGCACGATGAGCCTCACGCAGGATGGCCACATACCGGGCCAGCCGTTGCTCCTGAGCCGTGAAAAGGGGGTCGGGAAGGCGTTGCTGGGCAGCGAGAAACTCGCCCAGCTCGGTGATGCGGTTGCTGCGCTCAGCGTGAAGGGGATCCCAGATCATGCCCTGTTCGTCCAGCCACGCCAGTTGCCCGGTCGTGAAGAAGTTGCACTTGCGGAGTTGGCGGGCGTAGTTCAGCGTGGCGTTGAAAGGGTGATCAGAGCTGGGGAGTAGGTCATCCTGGTGGGTTCGCCACTGGGTCGTCTCGGCGACGAGCCGGTCCCAGAACCTGCCCCGGTAGCTGTCCAGCACGAAGCCCAGACCGGTGAGCGCCGCGATCTGGTCTTGACTCAAAAGGCCCCGCCGGTAGAGCCGACGCTGGTAGATGAGCCACCCCCGCATCGGGGAGCCGGTGATGGTGACGAAGGCGGTGTCCCCGCGCAGGGTGCCGTGGGCGCGCACCCACCTCTGGCACAGGGCGAAGTTTCTCCACCAGGAGGAGTTCAGATCGGGCAGGATGACGGTGCTGATCGCCTCGGCCAGCGCCGGAAGATCAACCTTCATCTGCGGGGAACCGGACGCTAGCTGACGCGGGCGCACCCACCGCTCCAACCCTTGTCCGGTGCGCAAGTGGGTGTGCACGGCGGCGTCGAAACGGGCGTCCACCAAACGCAGGGCGCGCAGTACCTGGGCGAGCGCGGCGTAGGAGGTCTCCTCCAAAACCGCAGACGCATCATCTGAGGCGGTGGTGTACATCGGGGTGATCAGCTGGGCGACCTTGTCCGCTCGCCCGCCCTTGCGCAGGGCCCGGCCGATCTGCTGGAGCAGCCGTTCCAACGACGCGGTCGCGCTGAACAAACCCACCGCGTCCACCGCGGCCACGTCCACCCCCTCACCGAAACAGCCCACGACGGTGACCACGACGACCCTTTCGCCCGGCGCGGCGAGCAAGGATCGCGCTCGGGTACGGGCCGGGCCGCCGGAGGAGGCGTTGATGTGCAGGGCCACCAGCTCCCGGTCGGGCGCCTGTCCTCCCACGAGCGTGGCCATCTCATTCAGGGAGCCGGTGAACGCCTCGGCCCAGGCCAGGGTGGGGGCGAAGCAGATCAGGCTGCGCAGGTCGCCTGTGGTGATGGCGTCGAGCACACTGACCTGGGCGGCCACCAGGTCCGCGGACAACCGCACGTGGCTGGCGCCCAGTTCCTCGCGGCCCTGGATGGCGGCCAGGATCCTGGCCTGGTCGACCACCGAGGCGATGACCTGGTAATCGGCCAGACGCCCCTCCTCGATGCCCTGGCCGAAGGTGCGCTCATCAGCGACCTGGCCGAAGGTGCTCGTGTCCTCCATGGAGTAATAGCGAGGCCCATCCGGGGCGGCCTCGATGAAGCGGGGGGTGGCGGTGCCGTACAGGCGCAGCGCGTCGATCTGGTGTACCCGGGTCCACACCGAGGTTTCGGGCCCCGCGGTGTGGTGGGCCTCGTCAGCGACCAACACCCCCAGATCCAGGCCGTTGGCGCACGCCTTGAGCAGCACCTCCAGGCTCTGGTAGGTGACTACCACCAGGGTGTGGCCCGGCTCTGAGCAGGCCTTGACCAGCAGGTCTGGGTCGGTGAACACCGACAGTTCCTGGTCGAAGGCGTCGGTGGGCCGGGCCTGATCTGCCTGGAGAATCTCCTGGTCGGAGCAGACAGCCACGACCCGGTCCAACTGGGCGCCCCACAACCCCTGCCAGGTACGGGCGATCTGTTCCACCAGCTCCAGGGTGGTGACCACCACCGCCGTCAAGGAAGCGTTCACCGCCAGGGCCGCGCCGGCGTAGGCCACGGTCTTGCCGTACCCGCAGGGCCACCGCAGCTGGGCGAGGCCATCGCGTTCCCACAGCCGCACGATCTGCGTGATGGCCGCGCGCTGTTCAGGGCGTAACTCCAGCCCACCCTGGACCGGTGCGGGTGGGGCAGGCAGGGGCGAGGGTTCAACGTGTGGTGCCGGTGACGCAGACACCTGGGCCGGCACCTGCACCGGCTCGGGCTCAGGCTCGGGTTCGGGCTCTGGCGGTGGTGAAGGAACCAAGGGTGTTTGCGCCGGGCGCTCCGTCAGGGCCGCGTCGGGGGAAGCGGGCGGGGCCGGAAGGGGCGCCATGGTCTGTTCGCACAGGTCCATGGCCGCGGTGTGCTCAGGGGTGGAGTCGGCCTCGATCCAGTCGATCTCCAGCTCTGCGACTGCTCGCGGATCAGCCCGCAGGCGGGCTTGGTGGGCGGCCCGCGCCATGGTCGCGGCCGCCTGCACTGCGTCGTAGTCGTCACACAGCACCCGCACCCGCCCGCCCAGAGGCGAAATGGAAGCGGCGTGTTCGATGCCAGCGCGAGCCACCTGGTCGGCTGGCGCTCCCACCTGCGGGTGGGTGCCGATGGCGTACCATCCCGCACCGCTCACCCAGGCCCAGTCCGCGCCTTCGGTGTCGCTGATGGCGTGGACCGCCAGCGTCCACGCCGGGCCGGGCAGCCGACCCGGGTCAGCGGGCAGGAGACCAAGATCCAGGGTGCGAAAGTGGCCCGTGGACAGATCGGAGACGGCCTGGGTGGCCAAAGAGCGCGCCTGCTCGATCAGGTCCGCGGTGACCACGGCCGAGCCGGGGGTGTCCAGACCGAGTTCGGGCGGGCCAACCAGGACCATGTGCTTGCCCATCCGTGTGGTGATCTGCTCGCCGATCACCGGCGCCAACTCGCCCACTCTGGCCGCGGTCGCGTCGGTGCTTCTCCACCGTGTGGTGGGGGTGTGCACGCTCCAGGTCCAGACCCCGGACACGTGAGGGGCCACGGCGATACCAACGGGCAGTGGGGGGCGAAAGCTCACAGCGGTGTGCACTCCTTGACCAGTCACAAGAGGAAAAAAGGGGGCGGGTCTGGCAGCCCGAGGGGCGCCCCCTGGGATGGGCTAGATGTGGCGACGGGTGGTCAACGCGGGGTCGATCAGTTCGGGGGCCAGCTCCCACACCAGGGCCCGGTGGTCGCTGGGGATGTCCACGTGGCGCAGGTTGCTCACCGCGGGCGCTACCGACTGGGTGACCAGCACCCGGTCGACGGCGAACCCGCCGTTGTGGCCGGTGGGCGCCAAGAGCCGGGCCTGCTCTCCGGGGTCATCGGTCTGCTCGGTCAGCAGATGGGCCACGTTGTGCCACCGGCAGCGCTCGAACAGCTCGGCCACGTCCCGATTCACCGTTTCCGCGCCAGCCCGTCCCTTGAACCGGTAGGCGAGGTTGGCCGCGGGCAGGGACTCCGGCGCGGGTTCGGGAGGGGCGCCGGGGTGGAACAGGTCGGGCTGGTTGACGTCACCGAACACCAGGGAAGCCTCGGCGCGTACCGTGCCGGGGGGTTGGCGCCGGTCGGCTACGCGCCGCGCCCTGTCGTTGACCAGGCTGGCCTGGTGCAGGGCCCGTGGGGCGCTCTGGTGGGACAGGTGGACGACGATCACCGACAGGAAGCAGGGCCCTCCGACGTCGAACAGTGCTGTGCCGCCGAACCCCGCGTTGGCCTCAAAGACGGGCTCCCACTCGACCAGCCCCATCACCTGGGGGTCATACAGCAGCCCGGTGGAGCGGTCGGGGGCAAAGGAATCCGGGACCGCGCTCAGGCCGATCCGCTCGGTGACCTCGTTCAGGAGGCGGTGGTCGTGTTTGGCCCACTCGTTGGCTTCCTGCACCCCGAGCAGGTGCGGGGACTGGGCGGTGATGGCCTCACACAGCGCCGGGATCCGGTTCTGGCGGGTGCCTTCGGGCGTCAAGACTGCGGAGCGCCAGACGTTGGCGGACATACAGCGAAAGATGGTGTCCATGGTGCGGCTTCCTGTGGTGGTGGGTTGCTGGCCCTGACCGGGCCGGGCTTGACCGGTCGGTGTTCGACCGGCCGCTGAGCGGGAGAAGGGCGCGTCTGCGCGGGTGGTTGACGAAGGGGAGCTCACCTCCAGCCCTTGCTTGTTTCGCGGGAACGCCGGATCGACAGCAAGCTCACGAGCCCGGAGACCACGACGATGACTGTGGCCGCCAGGGGATGCTCCACCCAGAAGCAGATCCACAGCGATGCGATCAGGAGCGCCCAGATCCACGAGACGGGTCCTGGACGGTAGGGGCCGCGTGCTTGGGCTCGGCGCACACTCTCGTCTACCGCGAGAACGCACACCTGCCAGGGCACCAGAGCGGTGGTGGCGCCCCAGGCCACTAGGAATGCCACCCAGCTCAGCCCTGGATGGGCGCCCCAGCCGAGCAGGAGATCCAGCGCGTAGAGGTAGACCCCCAGCTGCACCATCCAGTACGGGAGCTCGCAGGTGAGCGCGAGGGGGAATCGGCCCCTGCTCTGCCAGAGCTGGGCGGAGGTGGACATCGGCCTCACCCGCCCAGTTCGTCGAGCTGGGCTTGGAGGGCGTCCGCACGTGGGTCGCCCGCGCTGCGCAGCACGGTGTAGGCGCGCACCAGATGGGTGCGCTCATGTTCGGGGGTCGCCGCGTGCAGGTGGGCACGGACCAGGTCCACATCAGCGACCGCGACCGGGTCCAGAACGGGCAGCAGGTCGGCCCGTTGCAGCAGGTGCGCGGCTCTGATCGGATCCTCGCGCTGCAAGTGGGCGGCGGCCATGCCGGTCAGGGCCTGCAGGCGAAGCCCCGGTGCGGTGGCGGGAGCCTCCACGACCTGCTCCAGGCAGTCCAACGCCTCGCTGGGGCGGCACTGGCCCAGTTCGGCCTGGCCCAACCCCGCCCAGGCCCGCAACTCCAGATCCGGGTCCTGTTCGCTCTGGGCCAGCTCCAGCGCGTCGAGGAATTTCAACCTTGCCCGCCCGCACCGGTCAGAGGACACCTCCAGGTGCGCGTACTCGATCAGGGTGTGGGCGTAGCCCGCCATGCGCCCGGTGCGGTCCCACAGCTCCAGGGCGTGCGCGTAGTCCCTGGCCGCGCCCTGACCATCTCCCATGTCGCGGGCCAGAGTGGCCTGGCTGGTGACGGTCAGGGCCTGGCCGACGGTGTCGGCTGCGGTGCGTGCGGCGGCCCGCGCCCAGCCCACGGTCTCCTGCCAGAGGGTGAAGGATCTGCGCAGCCGCAGGTAGGGCTGCATCGCCTCGTGCAACTGCCAGCACAGGCTGGGGTGGCCGACCTCGGAGGCCAGGCGCACCGCCAGGCGCAGCGCGCCGAGCTCAGCGTCCAACCACGTAAGCGCCCCGATGGGGGTGAAGACGCGGGTCGGGGGCAGGGGGGTGGTGCGCCAGTGGTGTGGGTCCAGGACAGCAGAGGCGGCTGAGGCGGTGTGCAGGTACCACCTCAACAGGCGGTGCAGGGCCGGGGCCGTCTCTGCTGGGGCCGGGTGGGCCTCACGGCTCACCTCCAGCGCATGGGCCCGGGCTCGGGGGTGTTGGCGGTAGCGCCCCTCAGCATGGGTGAGCAGCCGCTGGGCAACCAGCTCATCAAGCAGCGGTTGGGTCTGGGCGAGGGGCAGATCCATCAGAGCGGCGGCGGCCTCAACAGCGAAGGATTCACCCGGGACCAGCACGAGGAGCTGGTGCAAGGTGCGGGCCTTGGGGGTCAGCGCGGCGTAGGCGCGGGTCAGGGCCACAGGTGCCCCCCTGGGATGGGGCCGAGTTCATCGCGGGCAGCCATCATCTGCCTGGCGTAGGCGGGAGCTACGGAGGCCGAATAGGCCCTGGCCTGCTCGAAATGGTCCCGAACCCGGGCCGACTCGCCCAGTTTGTGGGCCACCCACGCCAGGGACTCGTGAACGTGGGCGCACACCAGCGGAGCGACCGGGGGCGAGAGCGCATCCAGGGCGGCCTGCCCGTGCTCGCGGGCGGCCTTGTACTGCTCCAGGTCCATGCCCACCTCGCACAACGCCCGGTGCACACGTGCCACCCATACCTGTTCACCGGCCTGAGCCAGAGGGGGTAGGGCTGAGCGCAACAGCGACGCTGCGTCCTGGAACCGCTCGTCGGTATGCAGAGCTCTCGCCTGGTGGTAGCTGACCAGGGCCGTATCGCGTGGGTGGTCGTAGGTGGCGTTGACGCTCTTGGCCAGATCGGTATAGCGGGCCGCGGAGAGCACATCGTCGGCCTGGTCGTGGGCCTGGGCCAGCAGCAGGTACAGGTGAACCAGACCCCGCTCGTGGTAGGGACGCCCGCGCCGGGGTGCGGCGCTGGCCCACAAAGCCAGCGCGTACTGGGCGCAGGCCAGCGCCTGCTCGGCGTCGTCGCAGCGCAGGTGGTGAGCGGCCATCGCCTGATGCATCACCGCCTGGGCACCCTCATCACCTGAGCCCTCGGCGGAGGCCGCACCAAACTCCAGGATCCTGCGCAGCGCGGCGGGCCGATGCGCGACGCCCTCACTGGAGCTGATCGCATCAGCGATGAGAATGACCTGCTGGTGGTGGCAGGTGTGGTGGGCCAGCTCAGCCACTGCCACCAGGTTGTTTAGCTCATCGTCCAGCCATGCCTGGGCCTCTTCCAGGGTGGCGACCCGGGCCCTGGTGTGGCGGATCTGTTCGACCGCGGGCGGGTGCCATCGCCACCGGCCCGGATCCAGGACCAGATCTGCGGCGATGGCCTGATCGGTGTAATAGGCCACCACCCGACTGCGGGCACGGCGGCACCCGGGCAACAGCACCGTGGTGGCGGTGCGCTCCAGGGCCGCCCGCACCTCGATGGCCATGGTGTGGTGCCCGGCCTCGTGAGGGCGGAGTACGTCCAGGTGCACCAGGCGGTCCAGCCGGTCCTGCGCTTCTCCCAGCGGCAGGTCCCACAGGGCTGCGGCCAACCCAGGTGTCCAATGCGGGCCGGGGTGGGCGGTGAGCAAGGCGGCCGCGTCGCGGTCCTGGGCGACCAGGGTCCGGACCAGGCGGGCCGCCTGCTCAGAGCTGGGAGCGGGTGGTGGATGAGTCATAGTGGTTGGGTTCCTCGGTACGCAGATCACCAGGTCACTAGGTCAAAGCCCTGGCCCTGCCGGATAGGCGGCTGGTGGTGGTGATGAACTTGGTGGTCGGTGTGGTGGGGGTCGCCGGCCTCGGCGGCGAGGCGGTGGCTCACGCGCTTCTGCGCTCATCGCGCGGTGTGCTCGTCAGGAACCGACCGGACTCGGTGGCTACGCCCGGTTCCCTCTGCGCCTGGGCGCTGGTGGTGTAGCGCGTGTGGGTCTGGTCGCGCTGGGTTTGCCAGGCGGGCAGGTCGTGGCACAGCGCCCCGGTGGGGGTGGTGACCTCGGCCCGCACGCGCCCGCTGGCGTAGTGCAGGTGCAGGTGGAACTCGCTGGCCTCGCAGGCGGTCAGCAGCGTGGCCAGGGTGCGCACCCGCGCGGAGACGATCAGGGCCTGCGACGCGTGCACACCCCACCTGGTCACAGTGGTGTGAGTGGTGGCGGCCAGGTCCGCGGGCGAGTCGTCCATGGGGCCGTAGGTGCGGTGCTCAAAGGAGTGGGACATGAGTCTTTTCAGGTCGTGAAGGTTGAAGTGGAAACGGTGCCCGCACCAGACAGTTGAGTGCGGGCGTTCTCGATCAGGGCCACGGTGGCCTCAGGCCCTTGCGCCCGCTCCCACAGGTTCGCCATGGTGTTCTGGAAGAAGCTCAGCGGGTGGGCGGACGGGGGCGGCTCGCCCAGGTAGACCTTGCCGAAGGGGGGAAAGCACAGCGCGGTCTCGTCGAGTGGGGGGATCGAGCACAGCTCGAACGGGCTCTCGGGGATGCAGTGGCCGCTGTCCCACGTGAGCACCCGTATGCGGCCACGCTCAGCCAGCGTGCGTAGAACGGTGAGTTGTTCGTCCATCACCTGGGCTCCGCCCACACGGCGGCGGATGACGGCCTCGTCCAGTACGTAGCGCTGGTCGATACCGCGCCTGCGTACCCGGCGCTGGGCGGCCATGAGTACCGCCACCGCCATCTCCGCTGGTTCCTCGGTGCCCCGAGCGGCTTCGATGGTGTGGGCGTAGGCGGCGGTTTGCACTAGCTCGGGTACCAGCCGGTCAGACCAGCCGTGCACGCGCCGCGCGTCAGCGCGCAGCCCCAGCTCGGTTTGTCTGCTTCCGAACACACGCAGGTCCTGCCGGGTCCACCAGGCTGGGGCGCGGCTGTCCTTCCAGAGCTGCAGGAGTTCGTCGCACACCTGGGGTGGTGCCTCGTAGCAGGTGCACAGCGTGCGCAGGAGGTGTTTGGTCGGCGACTCCTGCGGATTCTCGGCGCGCATCACTGTGGCGGGGGAGACACCAACCAGGTCAGCGGCCTCGGTCTGATTCAGGCCCGCGTGGTTACGCAGCTCCGCCAGGCGTTGGGAGAGCCTGTGGCGCAGCACCGTGGGGGAAGGCCCGAGCACGGGGGGTGCGATCGGCGTGGCCGGGGTGCGCTTTCGGTAGCCACGTGGGCGCATGCGGGTATCGGCCCGGTGCAGTTGCTTGGACACCCACCCGTTGGAGCGGCCAGTCGCGGCGGCAAGCCGGGTGACAGTGACACTGGTGTGCGTCTCGTAGACGGCACGCAACTCCTTCGGGGTGCTGTGCTTGTGCAACCTGGCCAGGGCCCGGGTCAGGCTCGGATCCTCGCTCACGGCTTGCCTCCGGTCCGTGCCAGAGTGCCCAGAAGGTCGGTGCCCGGGGTCGGGCAGGAGGGCAGCGGCCAGGCCGCCACCGGGGTCGGGCCTTGGTAAGGGGCCAACCCGGCCTGGTCCAGCAACGCCAGAAGTTCCTCGGCCGAACGCGCGCGTACGCGGTGGCCGGTGGCGCGTGTGAGTGCTGCGGGTGCGGGCCCCAGACCGGACAGGTGCGAGAGTGCGATGAACCCCGCGGTGAAGTGATTGTCGACCAGGCCGAGCACGTGGACGACCTGGGCGTCGTCCATGCATGCGAGCACCTCGCCGAGCAGCACCAGGGTGGGGCGGTGGGGGGCAATACCGCAGGTGGCCAACTGGTGGCGCAGATGCTCGGGGTCGGTGATGTCGGCCATCACCGCCCCATCTGTGCTCCGGGCCAGGTTCTGGCGGGCCCGGACCACGTCCGGGTCCACGTCCACGTAAGCGCAGCGGCGCACCCCGGCAGCGGCGGCGTATTCGTGGGTGTCCACCGCAGCGGGGCCGCTGGAGGGAGTGCGGCGGGGCATGCCGCACCCCAGGTCCACCACCTGCTCCATATCCCAGGGCCTGAGCTGGTGCAGGAGGCTCCCGGCCCAGTCCCGTCCGGCCTGGGCCAGCTCCCACATCCGCGGTGCCACCTGGTGCAGGCGGCGCGCATGTGCACGCGCTTCAGGGCTGGCGTTGGCGCCCAGCAGCGCTGATTGCAGGTCGGCGATGGTGCAGGTGGGCAGATCGGTGCTGGTGGTCATGGGATCACCCACCCGGTGCGGTAGGAGGGCAGACCCCACCGGGTGGCGGGGTCCCTCAGCCGCGCACCACACGAGGTGAGGGGGCCGCGCGGCAACCGGGCAAGGGGTTGGCCGGTCGCCGCGCGACGTTTGAGGTCCGGCCCGGTGGCGGGCACAGGAGCAGGTCGGAGTGCGGGGGTCATCGGCCACGCACCAGCCCCTCGCGTGAGCGGGCCCGGGCTGCGTCCAGGGCCTGGACGCTGGCACGCATCAGCTCGTCGGTGTCGGTGAAGGGGCCGAGTTCCTCGGTAGCGGTGAGACGGATCCACCAGTGGCCTTGGTGCTCATGGATGCCGATGCGGGTTGCGACCCTGCTCAGGTACAGGTGGCCGCCCTGGCGGTGCAGGGTCAGCCCGACGTTGCGGGCAGCGGTGGCCAGCGGGTCGGTGGGGGTGGTGGTGGGTCGGTTGAATCCGGGCATCACCGCTCACCCCCCGCCCGGGGCCCGTGGGCCTGACCGCAACAAGGCGACTGGTGGGGCGAACAGCTCGTGTTCGACGCGCGCCAGCTCCGCGCATAGCTCCTGCGGGTCTTCTTCGCCGATGGGTTCGACACGTTGAGGGCCCAGGAAGAACGCCACGTACTTGTGGCTGTAGGGAGCCCACAGGATCCACCAGTAGGGGTGGTCCGCATCCAGCTCTTCGGCCTGCCGGTACCGGTCGGGGTCCAGAGCGCGCTCACCCGGCCAACGACGTGGCGGGGGCGCGGGCTGGTAGGGCGGCGCGGCGACATGATGCTGGTTCCTCTCTTTCAGGCGGGGGCGGGCAAGGCATGCTGGGGCGGGGACGGTTCAGAGCGCTGGTAGTCCTCCCACGCCTGCGCAAGCAGGCCCGCCCAGTCGGTGACCTCGGGGCGGCGGCGCAGCAGGGCGCGGCGTTCGCGTTCGGTCATCCCGCCCCAGACCCCGAACTCGATCTGCCCGTCCAGGGCTTCGGCCAGGCACCGGGCACGTACCGGGCAGGGGCGGCAGATGAGCTTGGCCCGGTTTTGGGCCCTGCCCTGCACGAAGAGGGCGTCGGGGGCGGCATCACGGCACTTGGCGCGTTCGTCGGTGAAGGGGTCCATGTCTAGGTCCAAAACAGAAGGGGGTGGGGTGGGCTTAGGGGCGGGCCAGGGGCACCAGCACGTCCGGTAGCTCCTGGAGTGAGGTCAGCACGGTGTGGGCTCCTGCCCGGGCGGCCCGCTCACGGCGGCCAGCGGCGGTGGTGGGCAGCACGGCTGCGGCGTGCATGCCATGGGCGCGGGGCCCGGCCACGTCCTCGATGGGATCGGAGCCCACCCACAACACCCGACCCGGCGGGCACTGGGCGCGGCGCAGCACGTGTTCGTAGAACTCGGGGTGTGGTGCGGCCACCCCGAGCTGGCTGGAGGTGACCAGGGGCACATCGCCCAGGCCGGCGTCGGCCAGCGCTTTGGCGCGCTGCTCTTGGGGGCGGCAGGTGTTGGTGGCCACCACCACCCCATAGCCCTGCCCCACGAGACGGGTCAGGACGTGGGCGGCCTGAGAGGTGACGGGTGCGTCCCCGGCCCGCTCGCACATGTGCACCGCCAACTCCGCAGCGGGAAGCGGTTGGTCGATGCCGTGGCGGGACAGCACCATCGTGATCAGGTCGGCCAGCGCGCTGGCGTGGGCCAGGCGCTGCCAGGTGATCAGGTGACGGTCGAAGTCGGCGCGCGCGGCCTGGGGCAGGATGACGTCGTGTTCGGCCAGCACCTGGCGCAGGTGGCCGCTGTGCGGGCGAAAGTCCTGCTCGGGTGCGCTGGTCAGGGCGTGGTGGTAGCCGAACACCAACGTGGTCACGGCCAGGGGTCGAACCATGGGGGGTACCTCCGAAAGTGGGGTGGCGGGCGGGGTGCCATCCGAGTTCAGGGGAGAGCGGGCAGCGCCTCGTTCAGACGTGGTCACGAGCCGGGGCGGCTGCGGGGCCGCATGCGGTTGAGGGTCTAGGGCCGGGGCTACACGAGTTGGCCAGCCTCGGTCCGGGGGAGTGACAAACCCCCGAGGGGGCGTCGGCGCTCCCCCGATCAGGAGAAGACCTCAGCGGCGTTGAGCGGGGCCGATTTCGACCACAGCCGGTCCCACTCCGCGTGCCAGAGCGCCCTGTGACCCGGGGCGGTGAAGTACAGGTCGGCGGCCTCGATCCACACCTGATCAGCACGCAGGGTGAACCCGCTGGGGTCGGTGATAACCGGACCTGCGGGCAGTACCCGAATCTCGATGTGCGGGAGCTGGTCCAGCTCCTGCAGGTGAGCGAGCTGGGCGCGCATCACCGGCGTGGGGTGGGCCAGCGTGACCGAGCCCAGCACGAACCGGTGGTACAGGTGGGGCAGGGCCCGCATCTGCTCCGCGCGCTGCATCCGCAGCCGGACTTGTTCCTGGCTGGCCTCACCCAGGTGCGGAAGTTGGGTGTGCACGGCGCGGGCGTAGTCCGGGTTTTGGAGCAGACCCGGTATGCCCAGGGGCATGTACTGCCAGGTTGCGTGCTCGGCCTCCTGGATCAGAAGGCCCTCCTGTCCCTGGCGGTAGATCAACTCGGCGGCGATTTCGGTGGTAGGCAAGAGTGGTCCCTTCAGTGGTGTGCTGGTAACGGTTGGGGTGCCCCCGCCCCGGGTTCGGGGTGGAGCGAGGGCACCCCTTGGGGCACCGTCCGGGATCAGGGGAGAACGGTCAGCGCCCCGTCCAGGGGTGGTCAGTGGTGTGCGGGCTGCGACGGCGTGGTGGCCTTGGTGTCCTCCAGGCGGGTGGCCAGTTGTTTGGCCCACACCGTCAGCGGTTGGTGCGGGTCCAAGTCGTTACTGGTCACCGCCCGCCAGGCGGGGATCTGGCGCAGTTCACAGATGAGCCGCACCAGGTCGTACTCGCTCAGCTCCAGCTGGGCCCAGGAGTGTGCGGCGGCCGGGGGCCCGTCCAGGTCCGCCAGACGCTCCACCAGGCGCAGCAGGTCGTCCTGCACGTGTTCGGGGGCCGGCGCCGAACAGACGGAGGTCGTCTCCTGTCGCGCGGGGGCGGGTGGGAGGACCAGATGGGCGTTGGCTCGGCTGTGCGCCGGTCGAGGGCGGGGGGTGTGGCCGCGGGTGTAGAGCTCGCCCAGGGCGTGCGCGTACTGGGCGGGGTCAGCGCTTAGCGAGACGACGTCGTTGCGGGCATCGACGGAGTCCAGCAGGGGCCGGGCCAGGGTGGTGCGGGCGGCCACCTCCACCAGCACGCTGGTTTGGGTGCGGTCGGTGGCCAGGCGCAGGGCGGCGCCCAGGTACGCGGGAGCACCGAGCTGGTTGGCCCAGTAGTCGGCATCGAGGTAGCGGGCGCTGGAGGGGCGCACGGTGGCGCTCATCAGGTACGCGCGGGTGGCTAGGCGGGGCCGTAGCCCGCGCAGGGCGTGACGTACCTGGGAGCCGAGTTCGAGAGCGGGTGGGGTGTGCACGGTATCCCCCCGCACCAGGCGGGCACTGATCTTGCGCTCACGCAGGGTGTGGAGCAGCTGGAGCAGCTCGTCGGTGGGTCCGGCCATGCACCACAGCCGATTGTGCAGGTGCAGTGCCACGTGCACCTGATCGCGGCGGGGGGCGAGCAGGGATTGGACCTGGGATCGTGACGCGTGGATGAGCAGGAGCTGAGTGGGGGGCAGCTGGGCTAGAGCGGTGCTGCGCGCGGCCACCACGCGGGCCCCTTCCTGGACCGACAGTGCTCCGGCCATCACCGCGGCGGCGGGTTCACCGGCGCCGCACCCCACTACCACCTCTGGTTCCAGACCCCATGCGCGCCAGGCCGCGGCCAGCGCCAGCTGGGTGACGTAGGTCGCCTGGTGGTGGTCCTGCACCGTGGTCAGTCGCTCGCCCGGGCCCCAGACCGGTTCGGTGGTGTACTCGGCCAGTGCCTGGCGGGTCTCCTCGACCGCCTCGGCGTACTCGCTCAGCCGCATGAGGGCGGCGCCGGCGTTGGGGTGCACACCCGCCACGCCGGTCGCGACGTAGACCAGCCGCGGTGGCACCTGCGGCACCACCCGGGGGCCGATGACGTGACTGTTGGGCTGTCCGTCCTCGATCGAGCGAAAGCCCTGCACGGTGGTGCCGAGGTTGTCGCTGACCACGGCTGCCCGCACCCGGTGGTGGTCGGCGTGTTCCAGGGCCGTGTCAGCCAAGGTGGTGACGCTGCCCGCGGCTGGGGTGGTTTCAGCGTGCAGGCGGGCCGCGCGGGTCAGGTCGGCGTGGGAGGAAGCAGAGAGGGGGTGCATACGGGGCAGGGCAACCGGATCGTGGTGGGCGGGCAAAGGAAGCCGGGGGGCGTTGGTGAGTACCGTCGCGGACCGCTGGTGGGGCGTGTGTTCAAAGGTTGCGGCCGTATAGGCCTCGAAGGGGTCGTAGGGGGGAAACATCGAGCTGTTCCCGGTGCCCTCGGCGGGGCGCCTTCGGTGGTGCAGAGCCAGCGCGGTGGCCGCCACGGAGGTCAGACCGCTCACGCCAGCCCGGTCGGCCAAGGGTTCGGGTAGGACGCGCGTCTGGTCAGTACCCGAGGGGGAGGATGTCGGGTCGGTGACGGTGGTGTTCCACCACCACACCCGCGCGAAGCCGGTCTGGGCGTGGCGTAGGGCCTGGCCCATCACCTGCGTGTGCGTCTGGTGGTGGGGCGGGGCGGTGGTGGTCCAGGTGCCGGTGATGTGGGCATAGGCCCGGTGACGCTCGGACAGCGGGGCGGCGGTGAGCACCAGTGCGATGGCTCGGGTCAGATCGTGGTGCTCGTCCAGGGCCAAGACGATGGCGTGGTCCACGGTTTTCACCCGCAGATCATGGTGAGCGGTGTGTAGCAGCGGCACCGCGGTGCTCTCACGAACCGTGCTCGCCGGGCCTTCCACCCCCAAGTAGGTGCACAGGGCCTCAGCCAGCTCGGGTTCGGCAGCAGAGTCGGGGTGGGTGCACAAGTACACCCCTGTGCGGGTGCCCTGCAGGGCGTGGGTGGGCAGGGAGGCATCAGCCAGGGCGTCCATGGCCAGCTGGCGGACCAGCGTGTGGGTGATGGGCCCTCTCTCCAACCCGATGTGGTCTTTCTGGGCCGGGTCCAGCAGCAGCTGCCACAGCTGGGGCGCGGTCATGGCGCCGGGCAGGCGCATGCTCATGCCGATGAGCGCCGCGTCGATCACGCTCTGCTGCTGGACCTGGGGTGACATGGTGGCTGTGCTTTCCGTTCAGGAGTGGGCCAGGTGGGCGGGTGCCCAGAACTGGGTGATGGCCTTCACGAGCGCCGACATCGTGGTGGCCTGGTGCACGACATGGGCGGGCAGACCGGCCAGGTCGGGCAGCTGGTGGATGAGCTGGATGTGCAGGTGGGCCAGGGCCAAGGACCCCAACCCCGCCTCGGCCAGCACCGCGTCCCCTTGCGGGAGGGCACTGCCCTGGGGCAGCAGACCCCGCACGAGAGCAGTGACCTGTTCGGTGATGACCGTGCGCGCCCGCTCGGGCTCCAGCGCACTCAGCTCGACCACCTGGTTTGCGTTCTGAGGGGCGGCGGAGCTGTGGTGGGTCCAGGCCCGCAACGGCAGGGGTGCGGCCGTGGGGGTTGAGGGTGTGGGCCAGCTGGGGTTCAACCCGAAGGTGTACAGCTGCCCCAGCGCCATCAGCAGGTTCTCGCGCGGGGCGGCGGGCCCGTCGGTGCACACCAAAGGCGGGTCGACTTCATAGCGGCGCTGGGCCTGGGCCAGGGTGGAGGCCAGGGCGCTGGCCAGCACCGAGCGGGCACCGACCTCCACCACCACGACGGGCCGCTCCTGCTCGGCCAGAGCCCGCACGGTCTTGTGCAGCAGTACCGGGGAGCGCAGCTGGCGCCCCCAGTAGGCGGCGTCCCACTCCGGGCCTTGGGCCCGGGCGGCCGTGGCGGTGGACCACAGCGCTGTGATTGCGGGGCTCGGCCGGATGGTCTTGACCAGGTCCGGCAACTGCTCGGCCTGGTCGGCCACCAGCGGGCCGTGGGCGGGCGGGGCGTCGCTGATGCGGCGCGTCCACACCCCGCTCTTGGCGAGCTGGTCGGCGAGGAGGTCCAGTTCGCCGATGGGTCCGGACAGGACGGTGGCGTTGGCTGCGTTGATCGAGGCCACCGCCACCGTGGGCAAGGAACGCACCAGCTCCTGGGCGCGTGCCGGGTCCAGGGAGGTGGCCAGCAGTTCACCCTTGGGGGCGGTCTGTTCCAGCAGGCGGCTGCGCTGGGCGACCACCAGGGCGGCCTCATGCAGGGTCAGTACTCCGGCGGTGTGGGCGGCGGCGAGCTCGCCCAGGGAGTGGCCCACCACCACGTCCGGGCGCACACCCCACGAGGCGAGCAGGGCGGTGGCGGCGACCTGCCACGCCCACTGGGCCGGTTGCACCCGCGCCAGTCCGTCCGCCTCACCCTGGTCGCTCTCGAGGAACGTCGCGAGGCGGGCCCGCTCCAGAGCCTGGGTGAAGACCGGCTCGGCCTCCAGACCGTGGTGGCCGGACAAGGTGGCGGGGTGGGCGCCGTGGCCGGGGTAGACGAACACCACCAGCGGCTTGTGGGCGGGGCGACGCGGCCCGGCCAACGACAGGTGGGTGCGGCCCTGGGCCGCCGCGTCCCAGGCCTGAGCGGCCTGCGGGGCGCTGTCAGCGAGCACCACCGCGCGCGCCCCGTGGTGGTGGTCGCGCCGGTGGGCGGCGGTAGCGGCCACCTGGCGTACCGAACCGGCCTGGCCCATGGCCGCCGACCACAGACCTGCGCTCTGGGCCAGGGCGGCGGTGCTGCTGGCCGAGAGCGGGATCAGGTGGGGGGCCTGGTCCTCATCGGAGTGTGCGCTGGGCGGGTTGGGGGCGGGTGGGGCCTGTTGGAGGATCAGGTGGGCGTTGGTGCCGCCGAACCCGAACGCCGACACCCCGGCGGTGGGGGTGTGCTCGCGCTGGGGCCAGGGGCGGGCGGTGGTGGGCACCTGCAACCCCATCCGCTGCAGCGCCGGTAGCGGGTGGGTGTGGTGGATGGTGGGCGGGATCACCCCGTGTTCCAGGGACAGGACGACTTTGATCAGCGCGATCAGGCCCGCCCCGCCTTCGAGGTGGCCCACGTTGGGTTTGACCCCGCCCACCAGCAGCGGCTCGCCTTCGGGGCGGGCCCGCCCCAGCACCCTGCCCAGGGCGCGGGACTCGGCGGCATCCCCGGCCGCGGTGCCGGTGGCGTGACCCTCGACGTAGTCCACCTGGTCCGGTGCCAGCCCGGCCTGGGCGTAGGTGCGGGTGAGCAGGTCGATCTGCCCGGCCACGTTGGGGGTGCCGATGGGGGCTCCGGCGCCGTCGCAGTTGGTCAGGCTGGCTGCCACCAGGGCGCGCGGACGTGTGCCGGTGGTGGGGCAGTCGGCGGTGCGCTGCAAGATCAGGGCCCCGCCGCCCTCGCCGCGCACGAACCCGCTGCCGCCCTGGTCGAAGGGGTGTACGTGCCCGTCGTTGGAGAGCACTCGCGAGGCGGCGAACATGCGGGTGTGGGTGTCCAACCTCAACGTGTTGGCTGAGGCGACCACGGCCAGGTCGACCTCACTGGTGAGCAGGGCCTGGTGGGCGCGGTGCGTGGCGACCAGGGACGCGGAGCAGGCGGTGTCCAGGGCCTCGGAGGGGCCTCTCCAGTCGATGTGGGGGTGGCGGGAGAGGCGGTTGGCGAGCATGGAGGGTAGGGCGCCGGCGGTGTCGACCATGGTGCCGCCCTGGCCGGGGCCTAGGCGCAGCAGGGCTTGGTCCAGGCAGGAGGAGCCCACCCACAGCCCCACCCGCTTGCC
Organism: Nocardiopsis exhalans; assembly: GCF_024134545.1. Classification (GTDB taxonomy): domain Bacteria; phylum Actinomycetota; class Actinomycetes; order Streptosporangiales; family Streptosporangiaceae; genus Nocardiopsis; species Nocardiopsis exhalans. Next base: position 5,022,254 of record NZ_CP099837.1, on the reverse strand, counting down.
CCGCCAGTGGGCCAGGGCCATTCCGGCGTCCTGGAAGGCTTCGTCGACCAGCTCCAGCAGCATCTGTTGCTGGGGGTCCATCGCTGCGACCTCGGTGGGTGAGAAACCGAAGTGGGCGGCATCAAAGCCCTGCTCGGTCTCGGTGAGGATGGCCGCGGGCAAGATGTCGGCGCGCGGGTGGGCGTCGGTGTGGTCGGTGACCAGGTCCCGGCCAGTGATCAGCGCGTCCCAGAACGCTTGCGGTGAGCGGATGTGGCCGGGCAGGCGGCAAGCAAGGCCCACTACGGCGACTGCGGGTTCGCCGGTGTTGGGGGTGGTCATCGCTTCACCGCCACCCACGTGCCGGTGCAGCCCTGCACGTGGAAGTCCACGTCCGGGAAGGGGAAGCGCAGCTGGGCCCGCAGGTCGTCGGAGGTGTCGCCGGTGTTGGCGAAGACGTTCTTGCGGCCGTTGTACAGGTTCAGGAGCAGCCGGGCGAAGCGGTTGACGCGCACCCCGCTGCCGCCGGAGAGGACGGTGGCGCCGAAGAACACCCCGCCCTCCTTCAACACCCGGCGGGCTTCGGCGAAGAAGGCGGCCTTGTCGGCGATGGAGGCCCCGCGCAGGCAGTGCATGACCATCATGCAGTCGATACTGTCCAGGCTGGCCTCGTCCAGGTCCTTCCACCGGGCCAGCACGTCCTGCAGGTGGGCGTGGGGGGTGAGGGTGCGCCCGCCCACGACGCGGGCGGCCATGGTCAGGCAGGAGGCGTTGAGGTCCATCAGGTGCAGCACCTGCACCCGCGGCGGCAGGAAACGCAGGAAGCGGCCGTTGCCGGGGCCGATGGTCAGGTGCGCGGCTCCGGGCCAGGTGCGGTAGGCGCGGCGGATCCACCGGTTGGAGATGCCCCAGGCCAGCCGGTGGCAGATCCAGTGCACCCACAGGGTGTAGATGACCTGCATGACCAGGCGGTTGTAGACGCTGCGGTTGGCTTCGTTGGGGCGGGGCGGGGCGGTTTCAGGCATGGGGGTACCTCGCATCGGCGGCCGGGCCGCCATAGGGGGGTGGGGAGAAAGGGGTTAGGGGGTCAGGAGCCAGTCCAGGGTGGAGGGGTCGTCCCAGCCGACCACCATGCGGTCGGCCTGGTCTTGGTCGGTGAAGTTGTGGGCGAAGCGCTCGGTCATGTACGGCGGCAGCTTCCCGGACCAGAAGTCGGTGACCAGGTTGTTGAACACGCTCGTGTGCTGGCCGTGCTGGTCCCAGTAGTCCTGGTAGGCGCCCTCCAAGAACGCGGCATCAGCCAGCGGCTTGCCCTGTTCGAGGCGGGCCAGGATGTGCTCGGCGACCACGTGCGCGACCCGGGTGGAGGCGTTGGCGCCCTGCCCGGAGGTGGGGTCGACCGTGAGGACCACATCGCCGATCCCCAACACGGGCGTGCCGTTGAGCTGGGTGAGCGGGCGGCGCACCCGCGGGGTGATGGGTCGCAGCAGCCGGGACTGCTCCAGGCAGGGAGCCTGGGCGGCCCAGGCGGCCAGCTCGGGGGTGTGCTCGGCCAGGGTGCGGTGGGCGTGCGCCCAGCCCGCACTCAGGTTCTCCGCGCGCCGGGAGAACGTGACGCCTTCGGTGGTGGGGTCCATCGGCCCACCGGCGCGGGCGTAGACCTGCACGGCGGTGGCCGGAACCAGCTCCGGCGCGGGCGCTTCCTGGCCCGGCTGAGCCGGTTCCCAGTGGGCGGCCAGCACCGGGTAGGCGAAGATCTCCCCGTGCGGGGTGGTGGTCACCTGCACGTCGGGGCCGCTCGGGGCGCCCTCGAAGTGGGCCTGGACGATCACCCGGGTGGTGGGAGAGACGGACACCTGTGAAAACAACGAACCCAGTTGGGTGTCGCTGTCGCCGGTGGCCACGATCACCAGGTCATACATGCCGCTCTTCGCGAACCAGGCGAGGGTTTGCGCCTGCACGGTTTGCACGTGGATGAACGCCCCGCCCGGGTTGGTGTCCTGGCGTTCGACCTGCTGCAACCAGGCCGCGGTCTTGGCGCCGTGGTCGATCGCGGTCCCCACACGCCGCTGCTGGCCCACGAAGGACTGACGGGTCCCATCCCCTGGGGAGACCGCGAAGGAGATGTCACGAAAGACTGGTGAGAGGCCCGACCAAAAGTCCAGGTGAGCGTTCTGTTCCAGCTCGTACACGGTGGGAAAGCTCATCTGCGTCAGCCGGGGGGCGCGCAGGAGTTCCTCGGTGGTGTGGATGGTGTACAGGTCCACGTGCAGGTCGGCATCAGAGCGCACCAGGTGCGTGGCCAGTCCCAGACCGGCGTGCCCGGCCCCGGCGATCATGATGCGGCTCATCCCCACCCCTCCAGACGGGTCAGGTAATGGCACACATCGCGCAGCAGGCAGGTCAGTGAGTAGGGCTCGTGGGCGTCGAACATCACCACCGGCACACGCTCGGGCACCGACAGCGCCTGCCGTACCTGCGGGGCGTCCAGCTCGCTCTCGCTGTCCAGGTGCACCGCGACCACAACCGGGACCTCGGTTCGCTCATTGAGCCAGGCCGCGATGTCACAGCCCTGGTCCAGGTCGGTGTCGCGCACCAGCAGCACCAGGGCTTCGGCGTTGCGTGCCAAGTCCGGCCACAGGGACACCAGCGCAGGCAGGCCGCACACCCCGGTCATGGCCAGGTTGAGCGTGTGGGTGCTGCGCTGAAGGGCGTAGAGCACCTCGGCGCCCTGGCCCGTACTGGGGTGGATCTGCCCCACATGGCCCAGCAGCGCGCGCAGCTCCTGCTGCCCGGATGAGGGGGCAGCCACCAGGAGTTTGGCGGTCTCGGTCTGCAAAGGCCGCCCCTGCAAGGCCTGCAGGATCTGCTCCAGCGCGCCCGCGCCGCCCGAGGCCGCCACCGGTGAGCACGGCACGAGCCGGTGCTCGTCGATCAAATGGGTGATGGCCACCATGGTCAAGGCGACGGGGAAGCCCGCCTGGTCGGCGAGCTCGACCACCGAGGCAGGCCGTGGGGACTGCCAGGCCAGCGCCAGGATGCGGGACTGGGGGTCCTGGGCGTCCAGATCAGGGGCCAGGGAGTGGAAGGCCGGAGCGACCAGGGTGAACTCGCTGATCCGCAGCCTCGGGGCGCGGGCGGTGGCCCGGGGCCGTTGGGAGCGGGGGGTGAAGTGCGCCGTGCTCATGCGGCGGCCCCCTTGAGGTGGATCGCGGCGCCCACCGTGGTGGGGACCTCCTGGGGAAGACGGGGCCCCAGGGCGTCCACGAAGACTTGAGCGGCGAAGGCGACCTGCTTGGTGTCCGACTCAGAGCTCAGGAGCAGGCCGATACCGCACCCGGCGGTGGCCGGGAGGATGAGGACACGACCCGCCTGGTCCTTGTGCAGGATGTGGGAGCAGGCGCCGCGGTCGGCGACCCTGGCCCACCGGTCGGCCATGGACCACAGGCTGCCCAGCAGAGCAGCCCACTGTTCGGCGTGCTGCGTCGACAACCCCGACGAGTAGGCGTGCACGAGACTGTCGTGGGTGAAGACCACGACATGCTCGATACCGGGGGTGGCGGCGGCGAAGTCCGACACAAGGTCGGGCACCGCTGGAATCGGTGAAGGGGTGTGTTCGGCCATGCCCACCACTATGGGAGCGGGCCGGTGATCACTCCATTGCACACAGGAATATTCCTAGTATTCTTCCTATTCCTGGTGTTCGAATGCGTTCTGTGTTTTCGATAAACGTGGCCTGGACTGCGCCCTTTATCTACTCGCAGACGTGGCTCAGGGCAGTGATGGCCTCCTTGAGCGCCTCTACCTGGGTCAGGTCGGCGAGCACCCGGTCAGCGCCGGCCTGGTGTAGCTGCTGGGCTGGTGTGGTGCCCGAGGCCACGCCGATCACCTGTGCTCCGCCTTCCACTCCGGTGGTGACGTCTTCGAGCGAATCCCCGATGATCACCGTGTTCGTGCGGTCGAAGGTCGTGCCCAGCGCGGCCTGGGCGCGCTGTTGGGCGCGGGCCACCAGATGGGGGCGGTGGGGGTCGTCGCTGGAGTAGCCGCCCAGCGCGGTGTCGATGCAGGGGGCCAGTCCGAAGGCCTCCAGCTTGATCTGGGCGCTGCGTTGCAGGTTGCCGGTGACCACGCTGGGCACCCACCCGGGGTGGGCGTGCACGGCCTCCACGGCTTGTGCGGCCCCCGGGAGGAGGTGCCCGTGTTCGAGCATGTGCGATCGGTACTCATCGAGTCGGTCGGGAAGTTCCTGTAGGGCCTGCTTGACCAAGGCGTCCAGGTCCGCCTCGGGAGCCCCGTTGCGCTGCAGCAGCTCGCGCACGGCCAGGGGCACGGTGCGGCCGGTGCCTTTGGCCGGCAGGTGCTGGGCCGGATGGCCGAGAAGGTCGTGGGCGAGTTCGCGGTAGATGAGTCGGTCGGTGTTGCCGACGTAGAGCAGGGTGCGGTCGATGTCCCACAGCACCAGGACGGGTGAGCTCACGGGGCAGGCTCCAAAAGGGGGCGGGCACGGTCGAAGACCTCGGCCACATCGGTGAGGTCGCGGTGGGGGGATAGCTGTGCGAGCAGGTCCCGCACCTGCTTGGTGGTGCGGCCCGAGTTCAGGTCCGTGATCTGGTCCAAGACCCGGTGGGCGCGCACGCTGGCCTCTTCGGGCTCACCCATTCCGATCAGGGTCTTGGCTGCCCTGACCTGGGCGCTGGCCTGGTTGCGTCGGTGTGCGGGGCTGTACCCCAGCAGGGCCCGGTCGATCTGTGCCAGGGCCTGCTCGGGGTGTCCGGTTTCCAACAGCACGGTCCCGCTCTGGCAGGCCACCTCGCCTTCGTCGATCCAGTACAGCCACCGGGGATCATCCTCCCGGGGCCCCTGGGCGAAAGCGCGCTGGGCCTGTTCCACGGCGGTGCGGGCGCGCAGCTCATCGCCTGAGGCTGAGTGGCCGCGGGCTTGGCGGATCCACAGCAAACACTCCACTCGCGGGCTGGCCAGCCCTTGGACACGGTGCAGTGCGGTGGAGGCCATGAGCGCGGCCTCTTGGCCCTGGCCCTGGCTGTAGGCGTGCACGGCCAGGTAGGAGATGATGCCGGCGCCCAGCAGCGGGTCCTGGGCGGCATGGGCCAGCCGTAGCCCGGCCGTGAGCAGTTGTTGCGCGTCCGTATCGCCGGCGTCCACCGCCATCCATCCGGCCAGGCCGGTCAGGTCGGCGGTGATGCTCATCAGTTGACGCCGCTGAGCGGGGGTGACTGCGGCCTCGTCCAGGAGGCGGCGCAAGAACTCCAGTTGGGGGCGCACACTCGCGCGCAGCGCGGCGCTGGCCCCGCCTTGGGCATCAGCCATGCGGATGGCATCGACCAGCTCGGCCATCTGCTCGCACAGCGCATCGGAGACGGGGGGATCGGCCACCGATCCGGTAGAGGGGGTATCGGCCAGGGCCCACCCCATCACCAGGGCCGAGCCCGCGGTGGCCATGGCCGAGCGTCGTGTGGGTTGGTGTGCGAGTGCGGTGTCCAGACAGGCCAAGGCGCCAGGCTCCCCCCAGGTGGGATTTTCTCCCGTCAAGGGTTCCCTGGGGGCGGGCGCTGACACCTGGGAGGGGAGCGGCTCTTCCTGAAACCGGGCCAGAGCATGTTCGAGGGTGCGACGGTCCTGCACCCGCAGCGCACCGGAGTTGATCTTGGAGATGGTGCCCTGGCGCAACCCGCCCAACACCGCACCGACCTGGGTTTGCCGCAGCTCGGTGTGGGTCAACAGGAACCGCACGATGGGGGTCAGATCCCGTGCCCGCACCCAGGTACGGAACTGAGGATCGGCCACGATCCAGGCGGGAACACACCGGCACATTCTCCAGGCCAGATCACAGTTACCGCAGACCACGCTTGTCCCTTCCCACCTTCTACTGACGGGCCCGTTCCAAAGCCTCGCGGTACTCCACTGTCCAGTCCGCTGCACGCTGGTCCGCGGGCAGGCCCGCCAGACCTGAAGAGATCAGATCGACCGCGACATCGGCCTCCCCCAACCCGTGATGGGCCAACCCCAGGTTCAGCCGGTGAAACTGCTCGTTGAGCCAGTAGGCCGTGGGCGGGGGCGGCAAGGTAGCGGCATGCTCGGCCAAAGTCGCGGCCTCATCCAGCAAACGGCGGGCGTCCTCCCGTTGCCCCAGCAGGGCCTGGCCGTGGGCGGCCTGAATCGCGTCCCCCACACGCTGGGCCGGGTGCGCCCCGGGCGTGTGATAGGCGCGCAAGAACCCGGACAAGAAGGCGGGCATATCCCCGCGGCGCCGGTCGGTGTAGGCCACGAAGTTGTGCGCCTGGGCCAGCAACGTCCCTTCGTTCAGCTCCTGGGCCAGGACCGCAGCGCGCTCGAGCACCTGCACTGCCTGGTGGAGCCGCCCGGTGGAGGCCAGCAGCCACCCCTCGAACTGGATCCATTCAGCGGCCACCACCCGCAGAGCCTCGGCGTGCGGGCCGCGGGCACGGTCAGCGGCCACGTCCATGATCTGCGCATGTGAGCGGGCCGAGGGCAACACGATCTCAGCGCCCACGTGGTCGTCCAGCCGCCGCTGGGCGGCCAACATCGTGCCCAGGACCGTAACGGCGGCACCATCGACGCGTTCGGGTTGCTCCAGCAGGCGCTGCACCGGCCCAAGCCCAGGGCTGGGAGCGGTCTCGGTGCGTGGTCGGGGCGGCGGAGCACCCATACCGGTCAACGCCTGCTGGGCGCGATCAGCGCGGGTCAAGGGGGCGCCGGCGAGGATGCGGCTGATGGTGCTGGAGGCCAGCCCCGTCATGCGGGCCACACCCTCCTGGGACAGTCCGGCGAGCTGGTGGCAGGCCAGCCGGATCACGGCGGCCGCGTCCTGGTCTTGGACCGCGCGCAGCACTGGTTCGGACTGCCAGAAGCTCGGGGGGATACAGGCACACCCACCCCGTTGGGCACTGATGCGTGCACGCCCGCAGTGACCGCACAGCACGAGGGACACACCCACCTTCGATGTCAGGAATCCTCAGCATAGAACGCCATGTCGCTGCCACTATGCCCTGAATTCGTTACCCCCAGACCCCGATGATGGGTTTGTGCAGGTGAAGCTGCCCATGTCGAGTGAGGGGATTTCATGTTTGGTCGCTGGTAAGACGCTGAAATCCTCAAGGGTTTCGTGAGAAAACGGACTTGCCCCTCAGTTTGAATTGGCAGACCAGCATGCTCTGACCCTCAACCTCACACACCCAGCCGCAAGGGAATCGATCTACGGGCGTTCCCCCATGAGTGTGGACACCTGATGTTTAGGCAGCGAGCTCCAGGCTAGCTGTTCTCTGCTCGTAGATGAGCGGGCTGAGCTGCCCGTTTGCTGAGTGCCTGCGTCGGGTGTTGTACCGGTTGATCCAGGCGAACACCGCCAGACGGGCGTGCTTGACGCTCTCCCAGCGTTTGAGGCCCTTTCCCTCCAACGTCTCGCGTTTGAGGCTGGCGTTGAAGGACTCCGCGGCGGCGTTGTCGGCCGAGGAGCCCACAGCCCCCATCGACTGGACCACCCCGAGCTGTTCACACACCCGAGCGAAGGCCGCTGAGGTGTATTGGGCGCCGTGGTCGGAGTGGAAGATGGCCCCGGACAGGCAGCCGCGCTCGGCCTGGGCCGCGCGCAGGGCATCGACGATCAGGGACGTGCGCATGTGCTCGGCGATGGACCAGCCCACCAGACGGCGCGAGTACAGGTCGATGACCGTGGCCAGGTACAAGAACCGGCCCCCTTCCAGGGGCAGGTAGGTGATGTCACCGACGTAGCGGCTGTTGGGTGTGGTGGCGGTGAAGTCGCGTTCGAGAAGGTCCGGTACCGGCTGGTCGGAGGGGTCGGGCACGGTGGTGCGCACCTTCTTGCGTAGATGCAGCCCCTCGATCCCGGCCTCGCGCATCAGGCGTTCCACCCGTTTGTGGTTGACCTCATAGCCCATCTCCCGCAGCTCAGCGGTGATGCGCGGTTCCCCGTAGGCCGGGTCTTGTTTGTGGATGGCGCGGATGGCCTCGGTCAGTTCCGCGTCGCGACGGGCCCGCTCCGCGCGTGCTTCCCTGGCCTTTTTCCAGGCGTAGTACGAGGAGCGGGCCAGGCCCAGCACCTGGCACAGCCGCTTGACGCCGAAGGCGCTGGAGTGGTCCTGGATGAAACCGAAGCGGCTCACGGTCTCATCTCCTGTGCGAAATAGGCGGCTGCCTTGCGCAGGATCTCGCGCTCGGTGGTGAGCTCGGCGACCTGGGCGCGGAGCCGCTTGTTCTCTTCTTCCAGGTTTTCCCTGGGGGCTGGAGTACCGGTTCGGGCCCGGGTGGGTGCGGATGCCTGCGCGGAGCGTTGGTCGTCGTCTTTGCGGATCCAGCTGCGCAGGGTCTCGCGGTTGATACCGAGTTCGGTGGCGATCTGAGCGATCGTCGCGCCGGGGCGGGACCGGTACAGGGCGATGGCGTCGGCTTTGAACTCGGGTGGGTAGTGCTTCATGGCCATGGGGTGGACTCCTCCTCGTGTTACCAGTGTCGGAGATGTCCACTACTCGGGGGGAACGTCCCTACCCCATCGGAACGTAGTCATGGCAGTCGTTGATAGCGCAGGCCAGGGGCACGATCCAGGTCAAGGACAAAGCTGTCTGGCCCATCCCTGGCATCGTCCGGCAGAGTCACCGCGTAGCCGTTGGCGGTGAGCACCGAAGGCTTGGAGGCGGGGATGAGTCGGTCACAGGTACCCCGGCGCCACAGGTACAGCGCGCCTGCCTTACGTGTTAAGCGCACGGTGCCCGGCACTTCCGCGCACGCGTAGGTCCCCACGGGCGTGTGCGGTGCGTATGAGGCCTCGGTTGGCGGCTCTGTTTTGGGCTGTGGGGAGCGGTAGGCGAGGAGGGCATCGTTGAGGAGTTCATGGGCGTCGGTGTCGGGCGTGCGAGCGAACTCGCGCAGTGCCGTGGCAGCGAGGCGGTCAGCGGCGATGCCCGAGTGGTTGGACAGGCAGATCAGCCGCAGACCTGAGTCGAACAGGTGCACGGCAGCGGAGAATCCCTGCTCGTGTCCGTAGTGGAAGACCGCAGCTTGGTCGGAGCAGGTGTCGGCGTACAAGCCGGGACCGTAGGAGAACGGTGGGTGATCGCTGGGCCGGTAGCTGACACTGTCTTGGAAGGGAAGCGTGCGCCCAGATGCGGGTTGCCACTCTCGCCACAGGTGGGTGAGCCACTGGTCGAGATCGGCGGTGGTGCACCACAGGGAGCCAGGGCCGGGCAGGGTGACGGGGCGTTCGTGGTGGAGCCAGCCGCTGGGGGTGGGTTGATAGCTGGCGGCGGCGTTGGGGATGACTTCGCGCACGTCCGTCTTGAATCGGGCACCGGTCATGCCCAGGGGGGTGAAGACCTGGCGGGTAGCGAGGTCGTGGAGATCGGTGCCGTGCATCTTTTCGAGGGCTTTGGCCAGCAGCAGGTAGCCGGTGTTGCTGTAAAGGAAGTGGTCGGGGTCTGTGGCGCGGTGACGTTGGCGGTAGGCGAGTTCGAGTAGATCGTCGGCGGTGTAGTGGTCGAGGTCGCGAAGTCCCACGAGAGAAAGGAGTGATTCGGCGTCGCGGATGCCGCCGCGGTGCCCGATGAGGTCGCCCAGGGTCACATCGTCGATCTGTAGGCGGGGCAGGAGGTCCTGCACCGGCCGGTCCAGGCTGACCAACCCCTCGCGGGAGGCTCGCACACATAGGTAGGCGATGACCTGCTTGGCGACAGATCCGGTGTTGAAGACGCTGGCGTCCTCGATGGGAGCGCCGAGTTCGAGGTTCGCTGCCCCGGTGTGTGCCTGGGTGGCTGGGGTGCCAGCGGCGTGGAGGCGCAGGATGACGCCGGGGGCATGCGATGGGTCGTCGAGGGCGAGCATGGCGCCGGTGGGGTTCACAGGCTGAGCGCCTCGTTGTGGATGGTGCGAAGGCGCTCGCGCAGTTCCGGATGGGTGATCAACTCCAGGGCGCGGGGGTGGTCACTGGTAGTGGCCGCGAGCAGGGGGCGCTGCTGGTCCAGGTAGGAGGTCAGGAACCTGTGCAGGGCTCCGCTGGTGTGGGGGAGGGCACGGGCGGTGTAGATCATGGTCAGGGGGAAAGCCCAGCAAGCGTGTACGAAACCGAACACGGGCCGCTGTTGGTCTTTCCAGGGGGAGTAGAACGTCACCTCATCGCTGAGCTTGCAGTTGGTGGCGACGAGGGCGTCGTTGAGCCAGTTGTGGCCGGCCTCGTGGACGAGGTCACGGGCGAGCACGGTCGGTTCGCCGACGTGGTCGCAGAAGACGGTGCCGGGCAGGCGGGTGATGGTCCAACTGTCGAGGGTTTGTCCCAGCTGCTTGTGGCGCAGCAGGCAGAGGGTGACGGCGTGGTTGGCCAGTAGATCGGCGAACCCGAACCGGGCGCCCGCAGCGTAGGCGTCGGCGGCCAGTTCGCGCAGGTCTGGTGGGGCTGGCTGGGTGGTGGGGCCCAGGACGTAGTAGGGGGTCTCGGAGATCGCCGAGCGAGGCAGGTCTTCCGGGTTGGGGGAGATCACCACACGTGGCCCCACGGGGGTGGGGATGGACAGCTGCGCCGCATTCGTGCCCGGATGGGTCCGGTACCAGTCCAGGGCGGTGGCGTCGTGGGAGCGTGCGGCGCTCTCGGCGCCTTCGAGGGCGTGGTGGGCCAGGCAGTAGTCGACTGCGGTGTGGTCCTGGGCGGTGGCGTCGGTCTGCAAGAGCGTGCGGATCTGCTGGGTGCGCCTCTGGTGCAGGGAGGGGATGGGTGTGAGGGAAAAGGTGGTCAAGGGCGTGCGCATGAGCGGCGGCCTCCAGGGGGTGGGCCTGGGGCCAGCGCGGTGAGAGCTGGCCCCAGGGGCATTCGCTACCGGGTTGAGATCCCAAAAAGGTGTTAGGCGGCGGTGCCGGGGGTGGGTTCGGGGGCGGAGTGGTCGGTGGTCGGCCAGCCCTCGGCGGAGACACTGGAGGTGTGGGCGGTCGTGCGGACGCTGGCGTCCTCACTCCGCAGGTCATCCACGGCCGTGAGGAAGTCCTCGAACTGGTTGGTCGGGTTGGGGCTCATGGGTGCTCGTCCTTTCAAAGCGGGTGATGGGATTCGTGGATCGGGCAGCGCGGGGGTGCGCGGGCCGGATTCAGCTCTTTCTCCGTCCTGCAGGTAGTGGGGTCAGCGGCCGTGGGGGGCCGCTTCGGTGGCTGCTTGGCGCAGCGCCGTGCCCAGCTCGCTCATCCCGGGCCGGTCTGTAGGGGCTGGGGCCAGAGCCGCAGTGAGCGGTAGGCGCAGCACAGCAGGGGCGGCGTCGAGTCGGGAGTGACCGTGGCGGGGCAGGTCCGCGCACAGGTAGCGGTAGGTCAGGACCGCGAGGCTGAACACATCGGCGGCTGGGGTGGCCCGGTTGTAGAAGGTCGCGTACTCAGGCGGCCAGTGCACCTCGGGGCCGCGGGCCAGGGGCCCGCGTGGGGTGTTCAGAAGGCGGGCGGCGCCCAGATCGGTGATGGATCCGCGGCCCTGGTGGATCAGGATGTTCTCCTGGTAGACGTCGCGGTGCACGATTCCTCGCTCGTGCAGGGCGTGCAGCCCGTCGGCCACGTCGGCCAGGATGCTGAGCCCGCGCGTGCCTGGATCACCGTGGGAGCCGGTGAGGAAGGGCTGGAAGTTGCCGTCGGCGCGGTAGGGCATGGTGTACCAGTCGAAGTGGTCGGTGCTGCCCTGCTCCAACAACGGAACTACGTGCTGACTGCCGGAAGCGGTCCAGGTGAGGGTGATCTCGTGGCGGAAATCTTGGCGGGTCAGAGCACGCTCATCCTCGGTCAGTTCGGCATACCAGTAGAAGCCGTAGGCGGCCCGGCGTGCGTCCTCATCGAGCTCGGCCAGGACGTGGTTGCTGCCAAAACCCGCTTTGAGTACGACCGGAGGTGCCTCGCTGCGGCTGACGAGGACTAGGGTGCTGGCGCGAGTGAAGACGAGCAGATCGTGGATGGTCCATCCGCCCTCACGGAGCTGGTCCAGGACCCAGGCGGCGGGGTGCAGGGGGTGCAGACGCACAGCGGACTCCTCACGTACGAGATGGGCACTCAGCACAAGCGCGTAGGCGGTCCAGACAGGCGCTCACCAGCAGGTCCAGGTCGGTTCTGGTGGCGCACGGTTGCCGCAGCACGGCCAGACCCGTCTCCCGCGTCCACGCGGTGGCTGCCTGGTCGAACATCTGCGCTAGCTGAGCGGTCGTGGTCGGGTCCTCGCCGAAGCGGCGGGGGGTGGGGCGTTGGGCCAACCGGGTCTGGCACAGCGAGGGGTCGGTGGTCAGCACCACGGTCAACTGTGGTCGGGGAGCGTGCACCCGGGCGAGTTCGCGGACGTAGTGGGCGACGGGGCGACGGTGGACCAGGGCGAGCAGGCAGGCTGTGGAAAGCGTGAGCCGGTCAGCGATGACCGATCCACAAGACAAGGTGGGGATGAGGTTGTGCCGGGCGTGCAATTCAAGGTCCCGACGTACCGCGGCTGCCGCTCGGCTGTTGGTGGTGGCCGCACGGCCCGCCCGCAGACCGATGATGGTGCGGGTGGCCTCCAGCGACAACCAGGAGAACTGCCCCACATGCGCGATGAGGTGCCCCTCGGCGGTGGCAGCCGCGAGCACTCGGTCGCGCACCGTACTTTTCCCGGCTCCGGCAATCCCCTCCAAGGCCAGGAGCATGATCACCCCTCCTTCTCGGCGATCAGCCAACTGATGAACTTGGCCGCTCTACCCCGGAGAACCGGTTCGGTGCCGTGGGTGAGCTGGGATCCGTAGAGCAAAGCGGCGCCGGGGGCGGGGCGCACACTCCACCGAGTACGGGGCATGTGGGTGAACCACTCGGCGGAGTGGTCGGCTCCGTCGCGCGCCAGCCACATGCCCTGGGCGTAGCCCTCCAACTCGCGGTCGTGGTCGGGTCGTGGGTGCCAGAGCTGGTTGCTGGAGGTGCTCTCGACATAGAACGCGCCCCCGGCCTCGGCTTCGGTGATCACGACGCTGATACCGGCGATCTGACGCGGCCAGGCCAGCGGATCCGGAGCGATACCGTCCAGATGGCTGGTGATGTGCTGATCCGGGCCGTACTCGACGTAGGTCCAGGGGCGGCAGGTGGTGATCGAGGGCATGACGCGGGACAGGGCCGGGCGAGCCCGGTCGAACGCTTCCTGGAGCAGTTGTTCGGCCTGCGGTGGGATGGTGGTGACCTCCACTCGCCCAGCGGGTTCGTACACGGCCATGGCCTGGTCGGCGGTGTGGCCGGGGATCTCGTGGATGGATTTGGTTCTGTGCTGGCCGAAGTGGTCGCGCACCTCGGTTGTCAGGAAGGTGGTCATCAGCTCGCGGAGCTGGTCTCGCTCCTGATCGGACACGAAGTTCTCGACGCTGCCGACTCCTACGGTTTCGGCGATGTGGATCATGGGCTGGTCCTTTTCGATGCGAGCACGCTTTGGACGTCGTCCAAGCTCGTGCAGTGGTTGAGCCAGGTGGTGACGGGGTGGCGGCTGACGGTGGTCGGGTCGGCCCACAGGGCCAGCAGTTCACCGGTCAGGGGTAGCTCCTCGGTCGGGGGCAGTGCCTGGGGTGCGGTGCGCTTCAGACGGCTACAAGGGCTGGAGTGCTGGAGGGCGAAGACTCGTCCGAGTCGGGTGGTCGCGGCGCTCGCGCATGCGTCCACGAGCGCACCTGCCGGTTCGCGCTGTCGGTAGGTGCGGTACTCGGTCTGTGCCCACGAGGCGGCGATCACTGCGGCTGCGGCGGATACGTGGCAGGTGGCGCAGCACGAGGAACAGGACGTCGGGCAACCCTTGGAGGGCGCTGCCAGGGGGGTGGCGATCTCCCACAGCACCTGCCAGGCCGAGCCCGGCAACAGCTCCCCCACCGTGCGGGCGCAGGGGTTCGGGTGCGGGCTGTGGGCACAGCACCCCGGAGCCGGGTCGAGCGGTGCGCCGGGCCTGAGCGCGGGTTCGATGAACAAGGCGTGGAAGTACACGATGCGCCCGAGTAACTGGTGGAGCGTCACGGCGTCCGTAGCCCCGTTCATGTCACCACCGGCTTCGTTGCCAGCTTGGCCTGCGGCAGGGGGCACTCACAGCCCTCGTCCTGTGTGGGCCGTTGGTCGTGGAGTGCGTCCGCCACAACTGCGGTGGCCCGCTCCAGAACCTCAAAGTAGGAAGGCCAACCGGCACCGGGAACAGGCTCCAACACCAGGTCGAGCACCGGACGAGTGGTTTGAGTGCTCTCACACCGCAGTTCCGCTCGACCCACGATCACTCGGAGCTGGGCCGGGAGGGTGCCGGTCACCGCGGCCACCGTCCGGCACAAGGCCGCGGCCGCGTGTGCATACTCGGTTCGATCGCGCGGCAGGATGCCGACTCTGCGCCCAGTGGGCGCTAGATCCGCGCCTTCGTAGGGGTGGCCCTGGCAGCTGTCGTAGGTGATCAGACCCCACTCCTTGGTCAGGACGTCGACCAGGGGGAGTACTCCGGGCTCGATCGCTTCCTGCCACTGGGGGTGGTGCGGATCCACGTCCTCGGCCTCATGCACCCCGGCGAGCCCGACGGTGTTGATGTTGCCGTGCGCGCTGGTACGCAACCGCACGGGCGGGCGCGGTGCCTGGGCGTTGTCCCAGCGGTCGACGAAGGCAGCGATCGCGCGCATACTGTTTGGCGTCCGCGGGCGCCAGCGCACGCTCTGGCACCAGGCACCTGCAGGGTGGGCCGGCTGGGCGAGCAGGGCAGCGATCCCGTCTACCATCCGCATGCGGTAGTCGCAGTAGGCGTCCTCGTCACCGGCCTGGCGCTGGCGCCAGCGGGTCGCCACACACCCACCTCCGCACGAGGACTGGTACGTACAAGAGGCGCACCGGCTCATCAACGCCTTGCCCTGGTTCAGCAGTGGCAGCCGGCGCTGCGCTGCGACGACGTCGGCCTGGTCGGGCTTTTGGCTGAGGTGGGTGAGCTGGGCCTGGGGCCAGGGAAGCTCGTCACAGCTGCCGAGCCGACCGTCAGGGTAGAGCGTGAAGACGTGGTCGCACTTCATGTTGGTGAAGTGGCAGAACCCGGTGTCCAAACCCCGCAGGCGCCGGATCGTGGACACGGCCGGTTCCAGCTTCAGCCGAGAGAAATGCCCGGCGCTGATCCAGCGGACGGTGGCCGCGAGCACGAATTCCGCGTACTCGGACGGGGTGGTCGCCCACGCGGGGCCGCCGGGGTTGTCCACGGCCTGGCGTTGCAGCAACCTGCTCACGGGCACCCGCCTGCCCTGGGCCGTGGTGGGTTGCTGCACGGAGGCATCGAAGCAGGGTACGAAGCTGACCGCGTTGACCGCATCGAAGCTGGCGAGGTGGTCCAGCACGGTCTCGGCACGGCCGAGCACGGCCGGGGTGACCGCGGCGATCACTCCGGCCGTGCGGCCCCGGTCGGCCAGCAGCCGCAGGGCGGCGGCCACACGCGGGTAGACGGCTTCGCCGTCATAGCCCACTCTCCAGGCGTTGCCTTGGGCGTCCCCGTCCAGGGAGATACCGATGTGCAGGTCCGGGTAGACCTCATCGAACAAGTCCAGCCACCGCTCGTTGAGCAGGACCCCGTTGGTCTGCATGGACACGCGGACCACGGTGGGTTGGGCGGCCAGTTCCCGCAAGACCTCCTCAACGTGCTCGCGCCCTGCCGTGAGGGGTTCACCCCCGTGTAGCTCCACAGCGAGTGGGCGCCCCCGAAAGAGCTCGGCGAGTTGGCGCACCTGGGCGGCATCGACCCGGGCTCCCCCAGGGGCTTCCTTGCGCTTTTCGTAGCAGTACAGACAGTCGATGTCGCAGGTCTCACCGCGTAGCTTCAAGATCACCGAAACGGCCGTCTCGGTATCTGCTTCGTCCAAGGCGCTGTAGAGGTGGTCGAACTCATCGGCGGTGTTGCGGTGCATCGGCTGCCTCCTAGGGCTACTACGAGAAGGGGCTAATCGAACAGGCGTCCGAGTAGCGCGCCTTGGCCGGACTGCAAGATGTGGGCCGCTTCGATCGGGATCCAGAAGCACTCGAAGTGCGTGGGCTCCTGCTCGCCGTCGTGGTCCTCCTGGCTCTTCCACCGCTCCGGGGTGGGATCGGCCAAATCCAGGTGAAAAACGTGCCGGTGCTGGAGCTCGAACCGGTACGGGCTGATGTCGTACTCGGTCTCACCGAGCTTGCGCACGATCGTGAAGTTCTTCAGCCCGGTCTCCTCCCCCGCCTCGCGCAGAGCGGCGTCCTCGGGGGTTTCCCCTTGGCGGATGCTGCCTGCCGGAACCTGGATGCCGACCTCTTCGTAGGAGTAGTCGGTGTGCCGAAAAACCAGCAGCTTTCCATCGCGAACGATGTAGCAGAGAACCTTTTCCTTGGTGGTCTTTGGTGACACGCGAGAACCCCGATTCGACAGCTGGATATCTACAAGAGTGCTGTTTCCGGCATCATCATGCACGACCGAATGTCGCTGTGGCAACGGGTCGGCATCACCGGAAAGCCCTGCCGATACTAGCTTTCCGAGCTCGCATGACACAACCGTCCGGTTGTGCATCGAAACTCTAATAGGTGCAGAAAGTGGGGCAAATGGACTGGATCGACTTCTTCAGGCGGGATCAGCTCTTGGGGTGGGCGCATGTAATTCGAAATCACTCTTAGCCACCTCGGTGGAGGTGGAGCATTTGTCCTGTGAAATTTTTGAGTCGCTACCTTTCCGGTTTTCTTGGGCTGAGATAGTCGTGGTCAAAGATGTTCAGCGCTCTGGAGCATCGCCCTCATAGGGTCATCTAAGCGGTGGGGGTGGTTTCGGGTTCTCCAAAGCAACCCACGCGGTGGTGACCCCCGAAGGGCTGGTAGTGATGCCCCAGCTGCTGGAAGGGGTGACCACCAAGCGGGGGTGCTCCCCCTGGACCAGGAAGGAAGCTGTTGTTAGAGGACCCTCGTCGGTGTGCGAACTCACCTGCACGTCGATGGGCACAGGAGCAGTGATGACCACCCGCAACGCCTGAGCAAGACCTTCAGAGGGTTCAGAGGGAGCTTCATCCGGTAGACGCCAACTCCGCTCCCCAGCGGCACCGGGCGTCCCGAGCTCTTGCAGGACCAGGATCGCGCGCCGTCGATCGGGAGAGCGTTTGCCCGACTCCCACATCGAGATGGTGGCCTGGCTGGTGCCGGTCAGGCGCGCCAACGCGCTCTGGGACAAATGCCTGGTCAACAGATGTGAGCGCAGCACGCGGATGATCGCGACGATGTCCAAACGCTCAACGGCGGCCACCATCTGAGGCAACTTCCACATCGCGGCGGGGATGCACACGCATGAGGAGTCCTTGGCCTGGCTGCCGCGGGCACGCCCACAGTTGGTGCACACATCCATCGGTTCTCGGCTCCTCGCTCAGGGCCCCACTGCAAGGGGTGTCTCTGCCCACCAGCTCGCTTCCACGGACCTGGTGGAATGAAGCTCTGTCAGCAGCGCTGACGTCGGCCCCTACTGGACAACACCGAGCAGGAGCGAAGCTGATGGGACCTTCTTGCCTCATGCCCGGGGCGAACGGTTTGACGGTCCCACCTCAGTCGGGGGCATCGAATGCCCGTGCGGAGCCGGGAACAGAGGGTGTGGCGGTGGGGCCGTGGTGGTGCGGTCAGTTCCATGTCTGCACTCCTTTGTGCATCAAAGGCAGGAGGAAGCTGAGACGTGTGCAGTGAGGGCCGACCTGGTGGGAGCCAGGGATGATGGCCTCGCGCAAGGTAGGACAAGCCCTCACGTGGCAGCTCGCCTCGCTCCCCTTGGGCTTCGGCCCTGGGTTCGGC